>JANNLH010000018.1:0-60312 GCA_031396725.1 Gemmatimonadaceae bacterium
CGTGAGCAGCCGCGCCACCGCCGGGTTCGAGCTCGAGAGCGCGACGGCGACGCCGCCGGCCGGCGCGGGCGCCGAGAGCTGCACCGGCAGCGATCGTGTCTGCGCGAGCGGCACGTTCAGCGTCGGGGGCAGGCTGATCAGATTGAGCGAAACCGGCACGACGAGCGTGTCCGGCGTGTAGCCCGGCGCGCTCCCGACGACGACGGCATTGCCGAGCGCGATGCCGCTCACTTCGATGGTGCGCAGCGTCTGGCCCGCAGCGAAGTCGACCGATCCCGGCGCCGCGATCGTGAGCAGCGGCGTGTTGTTGCTGACGACGGTGACGGTGAGCCCGCCTGCCGGTGCCGGCTGGAGCAACCGCACATTCAGCGTCCCCGCACGCTCGAACCCGACGACGTTCGAGCCGAACACCGACAGCTCGATCGCCGGTGGCGGCAGCACACCGGTGGCGGTGATGGCCAGCGGCGCGACGCCGTCGACACTCGCGCTGATTGCGTTCGCGCCCGGTGTGGCGCCGAGCGTCCAGCTGCCCAGCGTCGCCTCGCCGGCGGCGTTGGTCTGCACGCTGGCGCCGGTGAGCGAGCCGGCGCCCGCGGTCACCGCGAAGGTCACGGTGGCGCCCGCGACCGGTGCGGCGAGCGCGTCGGTCACGCGCACGGTGATCGGTGCGGCGAGCGGTTGCGCGACGAAGCCCGTCTGCGCGTCGCCGCGCACGAGCGCGATGCCCGCCGGACCGCCCGCGCCGACGTCGAAGGCGTTGCTCGTCGCGCTGGCGAGTCCCGCCGCCGAGGCGACGACGGTGTAGCCGGCGCCGAGCGCGCTCACGTTCCACGAGCCGAAGGTCGCGACACCCGCCACCGCGGCGACCCGCACCGTCCCGCCGAGCGTCGCCGCCGAGGGGTTCACGCCGAAGGCGAGCGTCACGCTGTCGGTGAAGCTCGGCACCGGCACGCCGCCGGCGTCCCGTGCCTCGAGGCGCAGCGCCGGCGTCACGTTCAGGCCGACCACCTGGAGCGCGTTCGGTTGCTGCGTGATCACGAGCTGCGTCGCCACGAGCGGCGCGTCGCCCGCCGTCGCACCGACCACGAGGTTCGCAACGCCCGCCGAGGTGACGGTCGCGGTCTGCGCGCCGACGAGTGCACCCAGCGTCCACGCGAAGGCCGCGCGGCCGTTCGCGTCGGTGACGATGGTCGTCGGCGAGACCGCGCCGGCCCCGGTCGTGACCGAGAGCGGCACGTCGGCGATGCCGAGTCCATCGGTGGCGAGCAGACGGACGCGCACGGAGTCCGAGAGCAGCGCACCGGCCGGGGCGGACTGGGCGCCGCCCGAGACGATCGCGAGCGAGGCGGGACGTGGCGTGACGACGAGCACGGCCGTGTCGGCCGGCCCGCCCGCGGCGAGCTCCACGCGGATGCGGGTGATGCCGCGCGGGTCGCGCGCCGTGCCGGCGCCGGCACCCGGCGCCGTGATCCGTGCCCGTGTCGTGTCGAGCGAGGTGAAGACGACGGGTGCCGCGCCGACGACCGCTTGCTGCGCGTCGCGCGCGGTCGCCGTGAACAGGAAGGGCGAACCCGCGACCACGGTGAGCGTCTCGGGGAGGACCGAGACGCCGACGGCGGAGGCGCCCGGTCCCGAATAGGTAAGCGGCACCGCGACCGGCTGCGGCACGGGAGTGCCTCGCCCCGCGGGCACCGCGTTCACGGTCACGGGTCCGCCGCGGAAGACGGTGTCCCCCGCCGCATTGAGGTAGAAGAGGCTCAGGGCGAGCGGCTCACCCGTGTCCGGCGCATCGGCCGAGAGCGGCACGGAAAGGTCGAGCCGGACACTGTCGGTCCCCGAGCCGAACGGGACGATCCGGTCGAGTGCGATCGCGCCGTCGGAGCGGCGGAGCACCACGCGGATCCGGTCGAACGGCACCACCGAGCCCGCGCCGTCGGCCACGCTGGCGAGCGGGCCCGGGAACTCGGCCAGGAACGTGATCCCCTGCGCCATGCGCACGCGGCCGTCCGGCCCCGTGATCTCCCGGCCGCAACTGAGCAGCGAGAGCACGAAGCCGGTGGCGAGCAGCACCAGGCGGCGCGTGCCCATCGAGAGGGAGGAGCGGTGCAACATCGGCCCCAAACTATGGCCGGGGCGGAGGGGCCGACAGGGCGCGGATCACAGAAAGTCGAAAGTAGGAAGTAGGAAGTAGGAAGTAGGAAGTAGGAAGTAGGAAGTAGGAAGGGGGGTGGGGCCGGGTACCGGCGCTCCACCCCCCTACCTCCAACTTCCTACTTCCTACTTCCTACTTTCTTCTTTCTGCTCCCTACCTCACTGCCGCCGGCACCTGCCGCTGCGCCTTCGCACACTCCCGCCAGGTCCCGGGCTGGCCGTTCGGGCCGGCCGGCATCGGGTTCATGATCTCGCGCGGCATTTTCTCCGGGTCCTCGCTCGCGAGGTAGGCCAGCATGGCCGTGAGCGTCGCGTTGTTCTTGAGGTCCGCCTCGACGACCTTGTCGAAGGTGTCGCGGTCGGTGTGCCAAGTGGTGAACGAATAGTCCCATCCGAGCGCGCCGAGGCTGAAGGCCGGCGTCTTGTGGCAGACGAAGCTCGCGTGGTCGGAGCCGCCCGTCGCCTGGCCGCCCGTCGCCTGGAAGCGGATCCAACGCGTGATCTCGTTCGGGATCTGGCCGAGGTAGCGCTCGAGCCGCGGACCGGTGCCCGGGAAGGGACCGCCCGAGAGACTCACCACGCGACCCGTGCCGTTGTCCTGATTGAAGAGCGCCTGCAGTCCGGCGATGATCTCCGGATGGTCCTCGCTGAAGGCACGCGAGCCGTTCAGGCCTTGCTCCTCGCCGTTCCAGTGTCCCACCACGATCGTGCGCTTCGGGTTCGGATAGACCTGCTTCAGGATGCGCAGCGCTTCCATCATCGTGATCGTGCCGGTGCCGTTGTCGGTCGCGCCGGACGCGGCCGACCACGAATCGAAGTGCGCCGAGAGCACCACGTACTCGTTCGGCTTCTCGCGCCCCTTGATCTCGGCCACCACGTTGAACACCGGGCGCTCGCCGAGCAGCTCGCTGTCGGTGAACGCACGGACGCGCGGGGCCTGCTTGTTCTGCGCGAGACGGAAGAGCAGCCCGTAGTCCTCGCAGCCGACCGCGAACGCCGGCAGCGTCTGCGTCGGCGAGCCGAACACCTTGTTGATGCCCGGGTAGTTCGACCACTGCGCGGTGAAGACGGCGACCGCGCCGGCGTCGCGCAGCTTGAGCCAGACGCTTCGGCCACCGCTCATCGCGACGTTGGTGTTGTTCCACGAGGTCTGCATCTCGGCCTGCGCGGCGGTCACGCGCGAGAGCTCCTCGGGCGTGCTGAACTCGGCCCACTGCTGCGGCGAGCGGCAGGAGAGGCGCGGCGGGTTCAGCAGGAAGATCTTCCCCTTCACGTTGGGGAGCCACGCCTCGAACTGCTCGGGCGTCGTGACGTCGGCGGGGTAGGTGACGACCTCTCCCTCGACCGGGCGTCCGCCGGTGTTCGGGCTCCACGCCAGCGCAGTCGCCTCGAGCGAGCGCACGCGCGGCGACACGAGGTCGACGTGCGTCACGCCGCGGCTCCAGCCGAGCCAGGTGCCGTAGCGCTCCTTGCGGGCGCTGATCCCCATCGCGGCGTAGCTCTTCACCATCCAGTCCTGCGCGGCGTCCGACTGCGGCGAGCCGGTCAAGCGCTGGCCGAGCGGGTCGAGGAGGACCTGCGCAAGCGACATCGCCTGCGAGCGGTTCATCCCTTCGTCCCAGAGCTTCTGGATCGTGGGATCGGTCGGCGCATCCTTGCGGACGTGCGCCGGATAGTCCTCGGGAGCGATCGGCCGCGCCATCGGATTCTGCGCCGTGGCCGGGCCGCCCCGCCCGCCGCCGGGCTGCGCGACGAGCGGTGTCGCAACGAGGACGAGCGCGATGAGTGAGCGAAGATGCACGTGCGAACTCCTGGTCTCAGCGTGAGGGGGTCCTTTCTACTTTCTACTTTCTACTTTCTACTGTCGTACGGCGAGTCCATCCGCGAGCGAGCTCCGATACGCCTTCCACGCCGGTATTACGCCCACCAGCGTGCCAGCGCTCACCACCAGCCCAAGATAGCCCCACTCGAGCGCGCCGAGCGCCCGGGTGGTGAGGGCGAGCCCGAATCGCGCCTCGACCGCACCCGCCGCGGCCCAGATGCCCACGTACACGAGCACGACGCCGGCCACCGCGCCAAGCGTCGCCAGGATCGCGGACTCGAGCACCAGCAGCGCGACGATCGTCCGCGGCCCTGCCCCCACCGCGCGCAGGATGGCCATCTCGCGGCGGCGTGATTCGAGCGATGCGTAGAGGGCGACGCACATCCCGATCAGGCCCACCAGCAGCGTCAGCGAGGCGACGACGCGCAGCCCCGACTCGGCGCTGCCGATGGTCAGCCAGAGCTGGCCGAGCGCGATGCCGGGCACGATCGCCGTGAGGGGCTCGGTGCGGTCCGCGTTCATCTCCGCCTGCAGCGTCAGCGTCTCGACCCGATTCTTGGTGCCGACGAAGAACGCGGTGATCGGCGGCGGCGCGTCCGCGGCGCCCGCCCGTCCCGCGGCCGGGGGCGGTCCCATCATCAGTCCGCCCGAGGCGGCCTCCGCGTCGTGCATCGCGGTCAGTCCTTCGAGCGTCACGTAGAGCGCGCGGTCGATCGGCGTCACGGTGCGGTCGATGACCCCCACCACCGTGAAGGGATGCGCCTCGTGCTCGACGAACGAGAGCTCGGCGATCCCGTGCACGAGCGTCACCGAGTCGTCGAGCGCGTAGCCGAGGCGTCCCGCGACTTCGTGGCCGATCGCCACCT
This sequence comes from Gemmatimonadaceae bacterium, assembly GCA_031396725.1. Lineage (GTDB taxonomy): Bacteria > Gemmatimonadota > Gemmatimonadetes > Gemmatimonadales > Gemmatimonadaceae > Pseudogemmatithrix. The sequence continues at coordinate 4,840 of JANNLH010000018.1, forward strand.
CGCGGTCGGTCGCGGGCGCGCGCCCCGCGGCGAAGGTCACCGTCCGGTCGCGGAAGCGGTAGCGCTCGAAGAAGGCCGCCGTCGTCCCGATCACGCGGAAGCCGCGGTGGGAGTCGCCGAGCGCGTAGGGGATCGTCCACCGCACGGCGGGATGCGACGACCAGCGCTCGAAGGTTTCCCAGGAGACCGTGCCCGACGGTGTGGACATCCCGAAGACCGTCGAGAGCAGCACCTGCGTCGTGCCGCCGCGCGCACCGACGATGAGGTCGGTGCCGCGGATGGTTCCCTCGAAGCTCTCGCGCACGCCGCGCCGCACATGCTCGATGCCGACCAGGAGCGTCACCGACAGCGCGATGCTCAGCACGGTGAGCGTCGAGATCAGCGCGCGATTGCGCAGCGAGCGCAGGGCCAGCGAGGGGAGGAACATCAGGCGGCCGAGGGCTCGACGCGGGCGGCGCGGTTGACCTCGCCGAGCGCCACCGTGCGCGCGAAGCGCGGCGCGAGCGCGAGGTCGTGGCTGACGAACACCAGCGCGCTCCCGGCCTCCTCGCAGCGCGCGAAGAGCAGCTCGAGGAATCGGTCGCGCCGATCGGCGTCGAGGGCAGAGGTGGGCTCGTCGCAGACCACGAGCTCGGGCGCGCCGATGAGCGCGCGCGCGACCGCGACGCGCTGCTGCTGCCCGACGCTGAGCGCGGTCACGGGTTCATCGAGCAGGTCGGCCAGCTCGAGCCGCTCCGCCAGCTGGGCCGCCTGCGCCTCGGGGGTGACGCCAGCCAGCCGCGCGCGCCGCGCGCGCGAGACGCGGCAGGGAAGCGTGATGTTGTCCCGCACCGAGAGGTACGGGATCAGGTTGAACATCTGGAAGACATAGCCGAGGTGCTCGGCGCGGAAACGGTCGCGCGCGCCGGAGCCGAGCGCGGCCAGGTCGGTGTCGAGCACACGCACCGTGCCGGCGCCTTTGTCGGGCACGAGGACACCGGCGAGGAGGCCGAGGAGCGTCGTCTTGCCGCTGCCGCTGGGTCCGTGCAGGAAGAGCCGCTCGCCGCGCACGACGTCGAGTGCGGGGATGTCGAGCACCGCGCGGCCGGCGCGATAACTGAACCGGACGTCGCGCAGCGCGACGGCCAGCGCCCCGCTCACTTGCCCGTGTACGGCTTCATCGAGAGGCCTTCGATCGTGAAGCCGACCTGGCCGTAGGGGCTGTCGTAGTTCGTGATCCGCAGGGTGCCCTCCATCCAGACGGCATCGAAGAGCGCGAGCTTCACGGCCTTCTTCCCGGTCATCTGCACGAACGCCATCTGGTTCGGCGGCGGCGGCGGCGTGTGCACGCAGGCGCCGTAATAGGGCACGAGCAGGAATTCGGCCCCTTCCTCGTCGCCGTCGTCGAGCGGCACCACGAAGCCGGGGACGCGGACCCGCTTGCCGTCGAGCTTCTTGAGGGTGTCGGTCGAGGTGCCCTTCTCGTAGTCGAGTCCCGCGAGGACGCGCCAATCGATCGAGATCGCGGCGCCGGCGGCGGCGGGGAGCGCGGCCTTCTGCTGCGCCTCGGCGCGCGGCGCGGCGCCCGCGATGCCCGCGAGGGCGAGCAGGAGGGCAGCGGCGGCGCGGAGTGTGCGGGAGTTCACGGGGGTCCTTCGCATCATGGGATCCGATACCCGCCGGGCCCCGTCACGGGTCCGGCGATCGAGGGTCAGGCTCTCCCTGATATTACTTCGATGGCTCGGCCGGCGTTGAGCTTCGCGCGCCCGGGAGCACGCCCCGGAGCACACTGCGCACGAAGTTGAGGCGTGAGTAGTCGCCGGCGCTGATCCAGCCGGTCAGATCCTCGCGACCGAGCACGGCGTCGCGGATGGCGGTCTCGGACCAGCCTTGCCGGTGTCGCGTCTCGATCGCCGCGATCATCTCCTCGAGCCAATCGGCCTTGGCCGTGAGAAGGGCGACGGGATGCTCGAGCGGCCCGCGGTGCGCGTCGAAGAACCGCTCCGGCCCGAGTGCGACCGCCGCCCGGAGTGCGGTCACCTGGGCGCGGATGTCCTCGCCGGGATGGGCGATGCGCACCTTCACGCCGATGAAGAGGTCGCCGCCGAACATCGTCCCGCGCTCAGCGTCCCAGACGAGGTGGTGCTCGGGGGAGTGTCCCCGCGCGGGACGCAGTTCGAGGCCGGGATGCGTGAAGGGCTCGACCGGCGCCCGAAGGGCCCGCGGGCTCCCCCAGGTATAGCGGCGATACCACCCGATCGGATGCGGCGCGCGCACGAGGGCGGCGGTCTCGGGATGCATCTGCACGGGAATGCCGAGCGCTGCGAGCCGGCCGACGTTGCCGGCGTGGTCCTCGTGGTAGTGCGTGACGACGGCGCCGACGGGCCGCGCCTCGCGCGCCCAGGCCTCGAGCTCCGGCCCGACCCGGGGGAACCCGGTGTCGATGAGCGCCCCGCGGGTGAACCAGGCGCTGACGCCAAGGCCGACCGAGCGGCTGGCCACGGTCGTGAAGGCGAGGCGTGTGACGTCACCGAAGGAGTCGAGCCGCAGCATCGGAGGTGAAGGATAGCCGCGGCACGTGGAAGGAGGCACGCGGTCGCCCGCCGCCGGGTCCGTTATTGCTCGCTCCCGTGCCGGACCGTAGATTCCCTTCGTCGAACGAACGCCCGACGCCCGGCCTCCCTGGTCGGGCGTCGGCATTTTCTACACCCCCGCACCCCCGTCCGATGGCCGTCGGCATGATCGAGGCGCTCAAGCAGAAGCTGACCGACGAGGCGGAGAAGCTCCGCTTCGAATTGAACGTCACGCTCCCCAACGAGATCCGGAAGGCGGTGGAGCTCGGCGACCTGCGCGAGAACTCGGAGTACAAGGCGGCGCTCGAGCGGCAGCAGTTCGTGCAGGCGCGGCTCGGCCAGCTCACGCAGCGGCTCTCGAAGCTCTCGTCGATCGACGAGTCGCAGATCGCCGCCGACGCGGTGGGGATGGGGTCGCGTGTGGTCGTCGAGGACCAGGACACGAAGGACCGCGAGCGCTACCACATGATCTTCGGCGACGCCGAGGACTTCGATGAGGGCCAGGTGACGATGTCGTCGCCGATCGGCCGGGCGCTGCTGGGGAAGAAGATCGGCGAGATCACGATGCTGCGGCTGCCGGCGCGCACGCGGAAGCTCAAGATCGTGGAGCTGGTGACGATCCATGACGCGGACTGACGTCGTCCGTCGGCAGCCAACTGCCAACGGATTCACCGCAGAGACACGGAGGGACGGAGGAAGAACGGAGGCAACGTTCGGAAACCGCGTTCGCAGGCCCGGTCTTCGGCTCCGCACGCAGTACCCCTAAGTCGTCTCCGTCCTTCCTCCAGCCCTCCGTGTCTCCGTGGTGAACCGCCACGAAGCACGTCCGTTCACGGCGCGGGCTCGGCAAGTGCGGCCGCGAGCGCCGCGTTGAGCGCGGGGTCGCCCGCGGTCACGGGCCCCACGTGCCGCCAGCGCAGGGTGCCGTCGCGGCCGATCAGGTAGCTCGCCGGCACGCCGATCGCGAGAAAGGTCGTGGAGACGCGGTCGTCGGGATCGTGCCAAAGAGGGTAGGACGCGCCGAGGTCGCGCGCGAAGGCGGCGATCTTGTCCCGCTCGCCCTGCACGTCGATGCTCACGCCTGCGATGACGAGTCCCGCGGCTGAGTGACGGCGGTAGAGCGTGTCGAGCGCCGGGATCTCCTGGCGGCAGGGCTTGCACCAGGTCGCCCAGATGTTGACCAGCACGACGCGGCCGTTCTCTCGCTGGTCGGCGAGCGAGACGGGCGCGCCGTCGAGCGAGACGGCCGCATAGTCCGGGGCCGGTGCGCCGATCGCCACGGTGCTGCGAGTGCCCGCCGGGCGATCCCCACAGGCGGACGCGCCCAACACCATGAGGATCACGGCGCCGAGCGCGCGGCCCGTGCGCCGAGATCCGCTCACGGCCTACCCACGTGCACCAGCGCCGCGCGCACCTCGCTCGGCGAGCCCGGGATGGTCCAGGCCATCAGTACGCCCCCGGCGGTGCGCACCATCCGCGGGAATCCGCTCGAGCGCGTCGCCTTGGAGGCGCTGATCACCGCCGGCGGCTCGAGTGTCCCGTCGCGCCGGATCACGCGCGCCAGTACCTGCGCGGTGTCACCGCCGGTGCGCTCGATCCAACTCACGAGCGCCGCGCCCCCGTCGAGCAGCTCCAGGTCGACGCGTCCCGTCGGCGTGCCGCCGTCGATCCGCAGCGGTGCCGAGAAGGTCGCGCCCGCATCGGTCGAGAAGGCGACCTGCACGCGCGCCGAGTCGCCGGGTGCGGCGAACCAGGTCACGGCCACGGTGTCGCCGATCGCCGAGATCGAGGGGCCGTTCACCGGACAGAAGTCGATCTTCCAGTTGTCGGCGTGCACGGCCTTGGGCTCCGTCCACGCGCCATCGACGTGCCGCACCACCGCCATGTCGCGCATCCCGTCGTCGGTGCGGTCGCGGTAGATCACCACCGGCCCGCGCGTCGTCATCGCGATGCCGGTCTGGCAACAGTCGCAGACCTTGTGGTCGAGCAGGGCGCGCGAGGTGACGCCGCCGGTCGCCCCCCAGGTGGCGTAACCCAGGTGCATCTGAGGGCCGTGCGCATCCTCGATCCCCGCGCCGCCGTCGAGGAGGACCATCGCCGCCCCGGAATCGGCGGTGGGCAGCAGCGCGGCGAAGCCGTGCTCGGCCTCGATCCCCGGCGTGTGCGGTGTCACGCGCTCGCCCCAGGTCGCGCCGCCGTCGCGCGACTCGGCGAGCCGCACGTCGTAGGCGTACTTGCCGCTGCCGTTCCGCTGCAGCCAGTGCGCAAGCAGCCGACCGTCGGCGAGCGAGACGACCGAGGGAAAGTCGGCCCAGTTCACGAAGAGATCGCTGCGGCGGATCACCTCGGCCGGCGTCGACCAGGTGCCGTCGGCGCCGCGGGTCGAGAGTCGCAGGGCGACGGTCGAGTCCGCGGCGGGCTCGAGCCAGCTCAGGAGCACGCGTCCGTCGGCGGCGACGGAGAGGTTCGGTTCGGCGGCACCGGCGCCGGTGGGCACGGTGATCGGTTCGACGCGGATGGTGCGGGGCGTGGAGTCGGTGCCGCCGGCGCAGGCGATCGTGACCGCGAACGCTGCCGAGAGCGGGAATGCGTGGAGCGGGGAGCGCAATGCGTGGTCCGGAGCGAGGGGAAGCCGAAAGTTGCGGCGCGCGGCCGTGATGGTCAACGCGGTCGCTCAGGGATCGATGCCGAAGATCCGCGACGCCTCCTGCTCGTACTCCTCGACCGCGTGCCGGATGCCGGCCTCGGTCCATCCGAGCAGCGCGCCCATGCGCGCGGCCACGGCGGGCGCCGCGCTGCGGCCCTGGTCGCGCGTCTCGAAGGCGAGCGTCGTGCGGCGCATGAGCACGTCGGCGAGCGACTCGGCGAACTCCGCGCGCACCGCGTGATCCACGTCCACCTCCCGCCAGGGCAGTTCGGGGAGGATCGTGAGATCGTCGTCGCGCGCGGCCGGGCGCTTCCCCGGGAGCGGTGCCGTGTGCGTGTCGCACTTCCTGGGCTTCAATCCGAGCCGCTGGACCGCCGCGTCGACGCACTGCTCGGCCATCTCGCGGTAGGTCGTGAGCTTGCCGCCGGTGATGGTGAGCACGCCCCGCGGGGAGGTCGTGATCGCGTGCTCCCGCGAGGCGGACGAGGGATCGCCCGCGTTCCCCGTGGCGACCAGCGGCCGGATGCCGGCCCAGGCGGCGACGACGTCCGCTTCGGTGAGCCGGGCCGCGGGGAAGAAGCGGTTACATGAGGCGAGCAGATAGCGGACATCGGCGCGCGACGCGCGGACCTCGTGCGGATGCACGGTGGTGGGCGTGTCGGTGGTGCCGATGATCGTGTGCGCGCCGGCGGGCAGGGTGAAGAGCACGCGGCCGTCGTCGGGGGAGAGCATCGTGACCGCGCCGACATTCCCGACGCGCGCCGTCGGGACGGCGACGTGGACGCCCTTCGTGCCACGGACCGCGGGCCCGGCCGTCGGATCCTCGAGCCGCGCGATCTCGTCCGTCCACGGACCCGCGGCGTTCAGCACGATGCGGGCGCGCACGGGGATGTCCTGCCCGCCGAGGCGATCGCGGACGATCGCGCCGTCGACGGGTCCGTTCGCCGAGCCGAAGGTGAGGTGCGCGACCTCGGCGTGATTCACGACCGTCGCGCTGGTGGCGGAGGCGTCGAGGACGTTGGCGAGCGTGAGGCGTGCGTCGTCGGTCGCGGCGTCCCAGTAGGTCGCGCCGCCGCGGAGGCCCTCGGTGGCGAGTGCCGGTTCGGCCGCGAGCACGCCCGTGGCGCCGAGCCGGTGATGCCGGCCGACGTTGCGGAAGAGTGAGAGCGCGTCGTAGAGCGCGAGTCCGGCGCCGAGCTTCCAGCGGGGCACGCGCGAGCCGCGGTAGACGGGCCAGGTGAAGCGCAGGGGGCGCACGAGGTGCGGGGCCAGTTGCAGCAGGAGGCGTCGTTCGCGACTGGCCTCGAAGACCAGGTGCAGGTACCCGTGCTCGAGGTAGCGCACGCCGCCGTGGATGAGGCGCGAGGAGCGGCTCGACGTGCCGGCGGCGAAATCGTCGCGCTCGACCAGCGCGACGACGAGTCCACGCCGCGCCGCATCGCGCGCGATGCCCGCGCCGGTGATGCCGCCGCCCACGACCAGCAGGTCGAAATGCCGGTCGGCGAGGGCCAGCAGTCGCTGGGCCCGGCGCGGCGGGATGTGTGCGGACATCGGGGGAGCTTACCGCTACCTTTAGGGCATGTCCATCTACGAGCCCGGGCGGCGCGTCGCGATCATCGCGGGCGTCCGCACCCCCTTCGCCAAGGCCGGCACCTCCCTCCGCTCCCTGAGCGCGATCGAGCTCGGCAAGATCGCCGTGAGCGAGCTGGTGCACCGGACCGACATCGATCCGGCGGCACTCGACCTGCTGACGTTCGGCACGGTCATCCCCTCCGTGCTCGCGCCCAACATCGCGCGCGAGGTGGCGCTGATGCCGCTGCTGCCCAAGGGCGTGCAGGCGTGGAGCGTCTCGCGCGCCTGCGCCTCCGCCAACCAGGCGATCACCGATGCTGCCGACCAGATCGCGCTGGGCCACGCGCAGGTGGCGATCGCCGGCGGGGCGGAGTCGCTGTCGAACGTGCCGATCCTGCACTCGCGCGGATTCTCGGACGCGCTCGTCGCGGCGAGCAAGGCCAAGACCCTCGGCCAGCGCGTGCAGGCCTTCTCGAAGATCCGCGCCAAGGACTTCATCCCGATCACGCCGGCCATCTCGGAGCCGACGACCGGCGAGACGATGGGGCAGTCGGCCGAGAAGATGGCGAAGCTGAATGGCGTGCCGCGCGAGGAGCAGGATGCGCTCGCGCTGGCGTCGCACCGCCACGCGCACGCGGGGACGCAGGACGGCCGGCTCACGGCCGAGATCGTGCCGGTGATGCTGCCGCCCAAGTTCGAGTCGGCGATGACGAGCGACAACGGCATCCGCAGTGACTCGACGTCGGAGCAACTGGCCGCACTCAAGCCGGTGTTCGACAAGCGCTACGGCACCGTCACGGCGGGCAACGCCTCGCCGCTCACCGACGGCGGCGCGGCCGTGCTGTTGATGCGCGAGGATGTGGCGAAGGCGCTCGGCTACCACCCGAAGGCGTACATCCGGTCGTATGCGTACGCGGCGATCGATCCCGGCGAGCAGCTGCTGCAGGCGCCGGTGCTGGCGGCGCCGGTCGCGCTCAAGCGCGCCGGGCTCGCGCTCAAGGACATCGACCTCGTGGAGATGCACGAGGCGTTCGCCGCCCAGGTGCTCTCGAACCTCCGGGGCTTCGAGAGCCAGTACTGGGCGGAGCGGGCCGGCTTCAGCTCGCCGGTCGGCGCGGTGGACCGTGCGCGGCTCAACGTGATGGGCGGGTCGATCGCGATCGGCCACCCGTTCGGGGCGACCGGCGCGCGCATCACGACGACGCTGGTGAACGAACTCGCGCGCCGCGGCGGGCAGTTCGGCCTGATGACCGTCTGCGCGGCCGGCGGGCTCGGCTTCGCGATGGTCGTGGAGCGCGCATGAGCGGAACACGGGACGCGGTCACGCTGGAGATCGTCGAGGGCGTCGCCGTCCTGACGTTCGACCTGCCGGGCGAGTCGGTGAACAAGTTCTCGCCGGCCGTGATCGAGGAGTTCACGCGGCACATCGACCGGATCGAGAAGGACACGGCGATCCGGGGCGCGGTGCTGTTCAGCGGCAAGGCCGGCAACTTCATCGCCGGCGCCGACATCGACCAGTTCCTGGAGTTCCGCACGGCGGCCGACGCGTCGAAGGCGAGCGCGTTCGGCCACGCGATGATGCAGCGCATCGAGAAGGGGCGTGTGCCGGTGGTCGCGGCGATCAACGGCGCCTGTCTCGGCGGCGGACTCGAGTTCGCACTCGCGTGTGCGTACCGCGTCGCCGGCGATTCGCCGAAGACCGTGCTCGCGCTCCCCGAGGTGCAGCTGGGGCTGATCCCCGGCGCCGGCGGCACGCAGCGGCTGCCGAAGCGCGTCGGCCTGCAGGCGGCGCTCGACATGATCCTCACCGGGAAGAACGTCCGGGCGAAGAAGGCGCTGCAGACGGGGCTCGTGGACGAGCTGGTGCACCCGAGCATCCTGCGCGCGATCGCGATCGAGCGCGCGAAGGAGCTCGCCGCCGGCTCGCTCGCCCGGCAGCGCGACAACCGCCGCCACGGCGCGAAGGAACTCCTGCTCGACGACAACCCGATCGGCCGCGCGGTGGTGTTCCGCCAGGCGCGCGAGATGACCGCGAAGAAGTCGAAGGGGCACTACCCGGCGCTCTTCGCGGCGCTCGAGGCGGTGGCCGCGGGCTACTCGTCGTCGTCCGAGGAGGCGGGATTCGCCGAGGAGGCGCGGCTCTTCGGCGAGATGGCGATGACGCCCGTCTGTCGCGAGCTGATGTTCCTGTTCTACGCGACGACGGCGCTCAAGAAGGATTCGGGGGTCGCGGGCACGGCGCCGGCGCCGCTGCCGGTGCCCCGCATCGGCGTGCTCGGCACCGGATTCATGGGCGCGGGGATCGCGGCGGTGAGCGCGATGCAGGAGATCCCGGTGCGCTTCAAGGACACCGCGCCGGATCGCGTCGCCAAGGGCATCGCCGCGGTGCGGGACGTGCTCAAGGACCGGCTCATCAAGCGGCAGATCACGCGCCAGCAGTTCGAGGACCAGTTCGGGCTCGTCTCGGGCACGGTCGAGTACTCGGGCTTCGGCCGCGTGCCGCTCGTGATCGAGGCGGTCTTCGAGGACCTCGCCGTCAAGCAGGCCGTGCTCAGGGAGCTGGAGCCCAGGCTCGCGCCTTCGGCGATCTTCGCGACGAACACGAGCACCATCCCGATCGCGCGGATCGCCACGGCGGCGAAGCGGCCCGAGCGCGTGATCGGGATGCACTTCGTCTCCCCCGTGCACAAGATGCCGCTGATCGAAGTGATCGTGACGCCGCAGACGGCGGGTGAGGTGGTCACGACGGTGGTCGAGTACGGCCGCCGGATCGGCAAGACGGTGATCGTCGTGAACGACGCGCCGGGGTTCTTCGTGAACCGGATCCTCGCGCCCTACGTGAACGAGGCGGGGAAGCTGCTCGACGAGGGGATCGCCGTGGACGCGATCGACAAGGCGATGAGCGCGTTCGGGTTCCCGGTCGGGCCGATCCAGCTGATCGACGAGGTCGGGCTCGACATCGCCGGCAAGTCGGGGGCGATCATGGCCGAGGCGTTCGGCGGCCGGATGCAGCCGAGTGAGGCGCTGCAGAGGGTGCTGGGCGCCGGCCGGCTGGGCCGCAAGGGGAACTCGGGTTTCTACTCGTACGACGAGAAGGGGAAGCGCGAGGGCGTGGACGAGTCGGTGTACGCGCTCTTCGGCGACGGCTCGCGCCGCGCCGAGATGCCGCGCGCGGAGATCCAGCGCCGGCTCTCGCTCGCGATGGTGAACGAGGCCGCGCGTTGTCTCGAGGAAGGGATCGTGCGGTCGGCGCGCGACGGTGACGTTGGCGCGGTGTTCGGGATCGGGTTCCCGCCCTTCAGAGGCGGGCCGTTCCGGCACATCGATGCGGTCGGGGTGGGCGAGGTGGTACGGCAGCTCGAGGAGCTCGATGCGAAGCATCCGGGGCGATTCGCGCCCTGCGTGATGCTGAAGGAGATGGCGAGGGCGGGGCGACGCTTCTATCCACTTGAGGGGAAGCCGGTATGAACTGCGGATGGATGATGAAGGATGAAGGAAGAAGGACCGGGGCCCGGGCGGCATTCAACGTGTGCGCGCTGTTCACGTTCATCCTTCATCCTTCATCCTCCATCCTCGAGGCGCAGCAGACGCGGGCGGAGCGGACGAACTACGCTGAGACGTCGACGTTCGCGGACGTGGTCGTGTTCCTCGATGCGCTCGAGAAGGCGGCGCCGGGGAAGATGGTGCGCGGGACGATCGGGACGACGACCGAGGGGCGCGCGCAGCCGTATGTGGTGGCGTCGCGGCCGCTCGTGCGCACGGCCGCGGAGGCAAAGCGCTCGGGGAAGCCGATCGTGTACGTGCAGGGCAACATCCACGGCGGCGAGGTCGAGGGGAAGGAATCGCTGCAGGCACTGCTGCGCGACCTGGTGCTCGGCGCGGGGGCGAATGCGCTCGACTCGGTCGTGCTGATCGCGGTGCCGATCTACAACGCCGACGGCAACGAGGTCTGGGGACCGCAGGAGCGGCAGCGCGGTGAGCAGGACGGCCCGGCGCGCGTCGGCCAGCGTCCGAATGCGGCCGGGCTCGACCTCAACCGCGACTACATCAAGAACGAGGCGCCGGAGACGCGGGCGTCGCTGGCGATGTTCACGGCGTGGGATCCGGACGTCTTCGTTGACCTCCACACCACCGACGGCTCGTACCACGGCTATGCACTCACCTACTCGCCCTCGCTGCATCCGGCCGCGATGGTCGGCGGGTTGGCGCCGAGCGGGCCCTGGACGCGCGACACGCTGCTCCCCGAGTTGCGCCGACGCACGCGCGAGCGCCGCGGGTTCGAGACGTTCGACTACGGCAACTTCAGCGGACCGGCCAACGGGCGCGAGGATCCGGCGTCGCTGCTGAAGGGCGGCTGGCTGACGTACGAGCACAAGCCCCGCTTCGGCACCAACTACTACGGACTCCGCGGCCGCATCAGTGTGCTCAGTGAGGCCTACTCGCACGATCCGTTCGAGCGGCGCGTGAAGGCCACGTATGCGTTCGTCGGCGAGCTGCTCTCGTTCGTCGGTGAGCAGGGTGCGACGGTGCTGGCGCGTACGCGCGCGGGCTCGGCCGCACTCGTCGCGGGCAAGGCGACGCCGGTGCCGATCCGCGCCGCGATGACGACGTCGCCGTTCACGATGCCGGTCCTCGTCGAGCCGCTGATCCCGATGGGGGATACGGTGCGGCACGAGACCGGCGTACGGCGCGGCTTCAAGCGCACGAAGCAGTTCGCGCCGGTGCCGATGCCGGTCTACGACCGGTTCGACGCGACGCTGACACAGGTGCTGCCGGAGGCCTGGGTGCTCGACTCGTCGATGACGCCGATCATCGAGCGGCTGCGCGCGCACGGCGTGACGGCGACGCGGCTGGCCCGTGCGTGGCGCGGGACCGTCGAGACCTTCACCGTGGACTCGCTGGTGAAGGCGCCGCGACCCTTCCAGGGGCACCAGGAGGTCCGGCTCGAGGGGCGTTGGTCGTCCGCCGCCGGCACGGCGGGCGCCGGAAGCTGGGTGGTGAGCGGCAAGCAGGCGATGGCGCTCGTGGCGGCGATCATGCTGGAGCCGCAGAGCGACGACGGCCTCACGACCTGGAACGCGTTCGACGCGCAGCTCGAGGTCGGCCGTGCGCATCCGGTGCGGCGGGCGATGGTGCCGATCCGCCGATGAGCCGGTTCCTCCCGCCCGATCCGAGCAAGGGCGACGAGTCGACCATCGGCGGGTACGCGGCGGTGCACGCGCGACCTGCCGCGCTCGAGGGGAGCGACGGGATGTCGTACAGCGTGGAGATCCTGGCCGACTGCGAGGCGGCGCCGCCCGCGCGCGGCGGCAAGCCGGCATTCGGGGCGTACTTCCTCTTCCTGCAGTGGAAGCGGATGGGAGAGCAGGGCGTCGCGGGACATCTCGAGAGCGAGTTCCTCGCGTGGGGCGAGGACAGGGCCGCGGCCGTGGCGTCGCTCGGCGCGATGCCGATCCCCGACGTGCAACGCGTCCTCGAGTCGCTCATCCGGGCGCGGGGATGAGCGGGACCGCGGGCATCATCATCGAGGGGACCGGCGGCGTCTGGCGCGTGCGCACCGCCGACGGCAGCGAGTGCGATGCGGCGCTCGCCGGACGGCTCAAGCAGGAGGACCGCGGCACGCTCAAGCTGGCCGTCGGCGATCACGTGTCGATGGAGGAGGAAGCACCGGGTCAGGGGTGGCGCATCACGACGATCGCGCCGCGCACCTCGGTACTCGCGCGGCGCGAACCGGGACGCAAGCACGGTGAGCGCGTGCTCGCCGCCAACGTGGACCAGGTGCTCGTCGTCTTCTCGGTCGCCAATCCCGAGCCGCACATCCGCATGATCGACCGCTTCCTCGTCGTCTGCGAGGCGAACGACCTGCACGCGCACCTCGTGCTCAACAAGGTCGACCTCGGCACCGCGCCCGGCGCGGTCGCGGCGCTCGCCGCGCCGTACGAGCGCGCCGGTTATCCGGTGCATCGTACGAGCACCAAGCGCGGCGACGGACTCGAGGAGATGCGTGCGGTGCTGCGCGGGCGCATCACGGCGTTCACTGGACCGTCGGGCGTCGGCAAGTCGTCGCTGCTCAACGCGCTGCACCCGGGACTCGCATTGCGCACGCAGGAGATCTCGGCCTCCGTCAACAAGGGACGCCACACCACCGTCGGCGCCAAGCTCATCCCGATCCCGGACGGCGATGGCTATCTCGTCGATACGCCGGGGCTCCGCGAGGTCGGGATGTGGGGACTGCCCTCGGAGTCGCTCGACCAGTGCTTCCCCGAGTTCCGACCGATGCTGGGCGAATGCCGCTTCCAGGACTGCAAGCACGACAGCGAGCCGGAGTGCGCGGTGATCGCCGGCGTACGGTCGGGCGCGCTCGACCGCGGACGATACGACAGCTACCTGAAGCTGCTCGGGGAACTGACGGTCTCGGAGCGAGTACGGTAAGGGGTACCTCCCCCCGCCACGATTGCAGGCGTCCGATGCAGCACCGCTCGCTGGTCGTTCCGTTGTTCCTGATGCTCCCCGCGTTGGCCCCGTCGCCGGTGGACGCGCAAGCCGGGCGTGCACGATTCGACGAGGGGATGCGCCTGATGGTCCTCGAGCAGCCCCGCGGCGCGGAGGCCCGGTTCGAGGCGGCGGTGCAGGCGGAGCCCGGCGTCGCTCAATACCACTACTGGCTCGGTCGGTCGGTGGGGATGCAGGCCGCGCGCGCGAGCAAGCTCAAGCTCCCGTTCCTCGCGCGCCGCATCAAGGCGGAGTTCGAACGCGCGGTGGCGCTGGACCCGATGATGATCGACCCGCGCGACGGGCTCGTCTTCTTCTATCTGATCGCCCCGCGGATCATGGGCGGCAGTCCCGCCAAGGCGCGCGAGCAGCAGCGTGCGATCGCGCGGCTCGATGCGATGCGCGGGCATCAGGCCTCGGCGTGGATCGCGTGGCAGGGCCGGGATACCGTCGCGACTGAGGCGGCGTTCCGGGAGGCGCTCGCCGCTGCGCCCGACAGCGCGCGCCCGGTGCTCGGCCTCGCGTTGCGACAGGTCGCCTGGGGGCGGACGGACGATGCCTTCGCGACGCTCGGCGAGTTCCTCGCACGCCATCCCCGCGACATCAGCGTCCGCTTCGCGCTCGGTCGCCTCTCCGCGACGAGTGGTGAGGAACTGCCCCGCGGTGAGGCGGAGCTGCGCGGACTGCTCGCGGAGCCCGAGTGGGAGGCGTCGATCGAGGAACCGACGCGCGCCGCGGTGCTCTACCGGCTCGGCATGATCCTCGAGAAGCGCGGCCAGCATCCGGACGCCCGGACCTCGTACGAGGAGGCCCTGAAGCTGGAGCCGACACTCCGCCCCGCCCAGGTCGCGCTCGCAAAAATGAGGTAGGTTTCGCGCGCGATGTCCATGCGCCCGTCCTTCCTCTTGGTGCTCGTCCTCCTGGTCCCCGGCCTGCTGCCGGCGCAGGCGGGGCGCACCGCGTTCGACGCAGGTGTCCGGCTGATGCGCGAGAACAAGGCGGGCGAGGCCGAGAAGCAGTTCGAGCGCGCGATCAAGGCTGAGACTGGCGTGGCCGAGTACCACCTCTGGCTCGCGCGCGCTGTGGGCACGCAGGCGACCGAAGCGAGCAAGCTCAAGCAGCCGTTCATGGCGCGCCGCATCAAGGCCGAGTTCGAGCGGGCCGTCGCGCTCGACCCGACGCTGATCGACGCCCGGGACGGACTGATCCAGTTCTACCTGCAGGCGCCGGGGATCATGGGCGGGAGCGAGGCGAAGGCGCGTGAGCAGCAGCGCGAGATCGCAAAGCTGAACCCGCTGCGTGGACATCAGGCCGCCGCCAACATCGCCTGGCACGCCCGGGACACCGTCGGCGCGGAGCGGGCACTGCGGGCCGCCCTCGCGGCCGCGCCGGACAGCGCGCTCGTCGCGATCGGCCTCGCGCAGCGGCAGGCCGCGTGGGGCCGCCGGGCCGACGCGTTCGCAACGCTCGACGCGTTCCTCGCGCGCCACCCCGACAACATCGCGGTCCGCTTCCAGGTGGGCCGGCTCGCCGCCGTCACGGGCGATCAGCTGCCGCGCGGTGAACGCGAGCTGCGCGGTCTGCTCGCCGCGCCGGAGTGGGAGGCGTCGGACGGCCGCCCCGGGCGCGCGGCGGTGCACTTCCGGCTCGGGATGATCCTCGAGAAGAGCGGGCGCACGCCGGACGCGCGGCTGGCCTATGAGGAGGCGCTGCGTCTCGACCCGAAGTTCACGCTCGCAAAGGACGCGCTCGCGGCGCTGAAGTGATCGGAAGTGATCAGGGGCTGAGCCGCTCGAGGACCCATCCGGTGAGCGTGCGCCGGTAGCGCAGCCGGTCGTGCAGCCGACTCGGCCGCCCTTGCCAGAACTCGAGCCACTCGGGGATCACGCGGAATCCGCCCCAGTGCGGCGGCAGCGGAACGTCGACCTCGTCCGGATACTGCGCCTGCAGCTCGGCGTAGCGCGCCTCGAGCGCCTCGCGGCTCGCGATCACCTGGCTCTGGACCGAGGTCCACGCGCCGAGTCGGCTCCCGTGCGGCCGCGTGCGGAAGTACGCGGCCGAGTCCGCGGCGGAGACGCGCTCCACGCTCCCGCCGATGCGCACCTGCCGCTCGAGGGGGCCCCACCAGAAGCAAAGGGTGGCCCGCGCGTTGGCCTCGAGCTCGCCGCCCTTGTGGCTGCGATAGTCCGTGTAGAAGACGAAACCGTGATCCTCGAGGTCCTTGAGGAGCACCATCCGGCAGTTGGGCGTGCCATCGGCGGCGGCGGTGGCCAGCGCCATCGCGTTGGGCTCGAGCGCGTCGGCCTCGCGCGCCTGGTGGAACCAGCGCCGGAACTGGATGAAGGGATCGGCGTCGACGTCGCGCTCGTCGAGCCGTTCGCGGCGGTACTCCTCGCGCAGGTGTGCGATGCTCATGCGTGAAAGCTCCCCGGGAACCTTTGCGGCGGCAAGGGATTGGTGGCACGTTACCATGATGTCCGACGCTCCCGCCCCGCCCGAGCCCCACGCCGAGTTCAGCGCCCTCGCGCTGACGGCACTCGACGACGTGTACCGGTTCGCGCGGTCGCTGACGCGCGACGAGGCGGACGCCGAGGATGTGGTGCAGGAGACGTACCTGCGGGCCTTCCGGAGCTGGCACACGTTCCAGACGGGCACCGACGTGCGCCGATGGCTCTTCACGATCGCCCGCAACGTGTTCCTGCGGTCGCGCGAGCGCGGACAGCGCGAGGTGACGCTCGACGCCGACGGCGCGGAGGCGGTGGACGCGGCGCAGGCGCTGGAGGGATGGGTCGTGCGCGGGCTGGATCCGATCCTCGACCGCGCGGACCTCGGGCCGGCGATCCGTGAGGCGCTCGCCGAGATCCCGGAGGGCTATCGCGACGCGGTGGTGCTGGTGGATCTCGAGGACCAATCGTACGAAGGCGCGGCGGAGGTGCTCGGCATCCCGGTCGGCACCGTGCGGTCGCGACTCTTCCGCGGGCGGAAGCTGCTGCAGGAGCGGCTCGCCAAGCACGCGCAGGACGCCGGCTTCGTGTCGCCGGCGGCCAGAGGCACTACAGGCAGTGCACCCCGGAGTGAGGCATGATGAACGCCCCCGATCGTGAGGATGCCGTGCTCGACTGCCGCGGCGCGATGACGCGGCTCTTCGACCTGCTCGACGGCGAGTTGACCCCCGAGCGCGAGCTGAAGGTGCGCACGCACATCACGGGCTGTCCCGAGTGCTTCGCGCACGCCGACTTCGAGGAGCGATTCCTGAAGGCCGTGCGGACGGCGCGCCAGACGGGCGTGGCTTCCGGGGCGCTGCGCGAACGGGTCGTGCAGGCGCTCAGGGCGGACGGCTGGACCGGGTGAGCGAGAAGGTCCCGAACGGCACCGCGACGCATCGCGCCGAGGCGGCACAGCGCGGTGCGGCGCGGTGCGGCGTGCTCACGGTGAGCGACTCGCGCACGCTCGTGAGCGACGAATCGGGCCCGCTGCTGCGCGCGCTGCTGACCGCGGCCGGGCACACGATCTCCGTCACCGACCTCCTCCCCAACGATGAGCCGCGCGTGCGCGCGCTGGTCGAGGCGTGGACGAAGCGCGAGGACGTGGACGCGGTGATCATCACCGGCGGCACGGGACTCGGCTCACGCGACCGCAGCGTCGAGGCCGTACGGCCGCTGCTGGACAAGGAGATCCCCGGGTTCGGCGAGCTGTTCCGGCTGTTCAGCTACCAGGACCAGGTCGGCACGTCGGCGATCCTCTCACGCGCGCTGGCCGGCAGTGCCAATCGGACGCTGGTGGTGGTGCTGCCGGGGTCGAAGGCGGCGGTGGAGCTCGCGACGACGCGGATATTGGTGCCGGAGCTGGCGCATTTGCTGCGGGAGATCGGGCGGTAGCGAGGAGCAAAGAGCGAGGGAAGGGGTGAGGGGGGAGAACGGAGGGGGAAGGCGAAAGGAGAAAGCAGAAGGGCCCGGCAACCTCGCCGGGCCCTTCCTCACATCTCACTTCTCACTTCTCACCTCTGCAGTTCTAGCACCCCGGCCCGGCGAGCGCACCCGTCTGTCCGACACGGGAGAGGCACTCGGCCTGCGGGAGTGGCATCACACGAGCGACGAAGTGCGCGTTGACGCCGGTGGTGATGTCGAGCGGGAGCAGGTTCAGCCGGCCATAGCGCCGGTGATCGATCCAGCGGTGACCCTCGGCGAGCAGCGAGAAGCGCTTCTCGTAGAGGATCGCGGTGATGATGTCGGCCGTCGGCGAGGCCGCGGTGACCGTCGTGGCCGGGAGGCCGCCGATGTTCGTGCGCACGCGGTTGAGGGCGGCGATGGCGCCGGCCGCATCCGCCAGCCCGAGCCGGATCTCGGCGTCGAGCAGGACCAGCTCTTCGGTGCGGATGATCGGCACCGAGGAGGACTGGGTCGGGTACACGTTCATCGCGAGATTCGTCGGGATGCCGAGCCCCGTCGGCGCGTTACGCGCCGTGGCGAGGACCGAGATCTTCGAGAGGTAGCGATTGTCGGGCGTGTTGTCGGCCTTGAGCTGGGCGCCGGTGCCGGTGAGTTCCGGTGTGCCGATCGCATTCGGCGCATAGCTCGGGTGGACCAGGAAGTCCTGGTTCCCGATCCGGTCGATGCCGTTGGCGGCGTCGCCGGTCGAGAGCGAGTACACGTGGTACACGCCGACGTTCATGTTCGCCGCCGACGTGGCCGTGGTGTGGGCAAAGCCCGCATTCGCGGCCGCGAGCGCTGCTGCCGCCCGCGTCCACGCCGTGGCACCACCGCCGGAGGTGGCATAGTACGCCGCCGCCCGTGCGGTGATCGCGCGATTGAAGTGCGCGAAGGTCGCCGGGGTGTTGAATCCGGCGAAGCCCGAGTGGAGGGTGAAGGGGAAGGCCGCGCCACCCGCGAGGAGCTCCGCATGCGCCGCATCCAGGGTGTTCAGGATGTAGCGGTAGGTGGAGTCGCGCGTGACGAACGGCGCGAGCACCTGCGGGTCGGGCTGGAGCTGGACGACCGCCCCGAGCGTGTCGCGCGACGAGATCACGTACAGGAGCTCGAGCGCCTCGACCGTCCTCAGCGCGCCCGACGCGGCGCTCTTCTGCGCCGCGGTCAGGTTGGCGTTGCCGGCGATCGCGGCCTGCGTGACGAAGATGTCACGGATGTTCCCGTAGGGGCCGCCGAAGATGCCGACGGCGAAGCCGGCGGGATCGAGACGGTTCTGCCCCGACAGTCCGATCAGGTAGTGCGACGTGTTGCGCCCCTCATTCGGGGTGTAGATGTAGCCCTCACGGCCAAAGCGTGCGGTGGCGGTGATCTGGGCCCCGCGTCCACCGCGCAACTGGCGGAAGATGCCGGTTACCTGGAGCTGCAGCGCTCCCTGTGCACCCTGCGCGGCATCCTGCGTCGCCGTATTCGGGTTGGGCACCGTGAGTCGGTCGGCGCTGCACGCCGTGCCGAGCACGGTCGCGGCCGCCAAGCCGATAAGAAGTCCCTTCTTCATTGGTTTCCTCATGGAAGTCGTGAGTCGCTGGTTCGTCATGGTCTTCATCGGCTCAGTAGCCGATGTCGACGCTGAAGAAGAACTGGCGGCTCGTCGGGAAGGGGGCGAGGTCGATGAACCGGTTGAAGTTCGTGTTGCCGAAGTTGTTGAACTCCGGGTCGTAGGACCAGTAATCGGTCTTCACGAAGAGGTTGCGGCCCGAGAGGCTGAGTCGCAGGTCCTTCGCGCCGCGCAGGAACTTGTTGGTGAAGTCGCTGGGCGCCTGCCAGCTGAGCGTCACCTCGCGCAGCTTGAGGTACGTCCCCGGCTGCATGTACACGCGGCTGTCGCCACTCGAGAACGCGGCGTAGCGCTCATCGGACACGCTCACGCCGGGCGTGCCGCTGGCCCGGTTGTAATCGCGCGAGTTGCCGCCCTCGTCCCACAGGTTCATCGTCATGTTCGAGACGGTGCCGCCATTGCGCCAGTCGAGCAGCGTGGTGACGGTCCAGCTCTTCCACGAGAGGTCGTTCGAGAACTGCGTCTGGTGTGACGGGTTGGCGTCACCGACGATGGTGTCGCGGACCGCGCCGGCGACGCCGAGCGGGGCGTTGGCCCACACCCAGGTCGAGCGCTGGCCGCTGACGATGCGATTGCGGCCGTACGTCGAACCGAACGAACCGGGCACGGCGAACGACGGCACCGGGATGTTCTCCACCATCTGCTTGTTCGCCTGGAAGTTGACGCGCGACGTCCAGGTGAACTCCCCGCGCTGGAGGGGAACGGCGGTGATGCCGAACTCCCAGCCCTTCACGGAAAGCTCGCCGCCGTTGATGATCTTCTGCACCAGGCCGGATGACGGCGGGAGCGGATAGGTCAGCAGCAGGTCGCTGATCGAGCGGTTGTAGTTCGTGATCTCGAAATTGAGGCGCTGGCTGAGGAACGAGAGGTCGAGTCCGATCTCCGTCTCCGTCATCACCTCGGGCTTGATCTGCGGGTTGCCGACCGTGCCGGCCGAGACCAGCGAGCCGAGGCCGCCGATGAGTCCGCCGTTGTTGTAGAGCAGGTCGCGGTCGCCGAAGCGCGGCCGGTTGCCCGACTGGCCCCAGGCAGCGCGGATCTTGATCTCGTCCGTGTACTGGGTCGCCCAGGTCGGCTCGGTGAAGCGATACGAGGCCGAGTACTTCGGGAAGATGTAGTACTTCTCACGGTCGCCGTTCACCGACGAACGGTCGGCGCGGAGGCCGGCCGCGACGGAGAGCTTCTCGTCGAGGAAGAGCGCCTGCTCGTTGAGGTAGAGCGACTGGTCGCGCACGGTCTGGCGGTTGTCCTCGACCGCCGTCACGTTGCCGCCCTGTGTCACCGGGAGCGTCGGCAGCAGGCCGCGCGCGAGCGTGCGGTACGTGCGCTGCGTCTGCTCTTCCGACGTGCCGCCGAACGAGGTCGTGAGATTGCCGATCCACGCCAGCGCCGGGGTCCAGGTCCAGACCGCGTTCACGCTCTGGTTGAACTGGAACACCTGCGAGGAGGCGAGCGAGGCCGTGCCGGACTGGCCGTCGTTCGGCTCGAACTGCAGGAAGGGCGGCGAATACGCCAGGCCTTCCTGCTGGTAGCGGTCGACGCCGCCGTTGTACGAGATGTTGATGTTGTGCTGTGCGCGCGAGAAGATCTCGTAGGCCGCGCGGAAGTTGCCGGTCTGGCGCCAGACCTCCTCGTCGTTCACGATCTCGTAGGAGTTCGCGAACGGGTTGGAGACCGAGGAGCCGCCGGCGTAGAACGGATTCACCGGGTAGGTGCCGTCGGCGCGCTTGCGCAGGTCGATGACGTGGGGGATGTAGCCCAGGTCATAGGTCGGCGAGATGCCGGCGTTGTTGTTGTTCGAGATGCCGCGCTGCAGGAAGTTGCGCGTCACGCCGAGCCCGCCCGAGAGGTTCAGCTTCGTGCCGATGGTCTGGTCGAGGTTGAAGCGACCGGCGGTGCGGCGGGCGCCCGTGTTGAGCATGATGCCCGCTTCCTGCTTGTCCGAGACCGACGCGAAGTAGCGCGTGTTGCCGGCGCCGCCACGCGTGCTGAGGAGCGTCTCCCAAGTCGGATCGGTGCGCCCGTAGAGCTGCTGCTCGTAGTCGTAGTTGGTGCAGGTCGGGTTGCAGAGCGCCTGCGCGACCGGGATGGCCGCCGCGTTGCCCACCCAGGTGATCGACTCGTTGCCCGACGTGAGCGGATCGTCCGCCGGCACGAGCTCGCTGATGTCGGCGAACTTGCGGAAGCCGATCTTCCGCGCGAGCGCCGCGGTGCCGATGCGCTGCACCACGCTCCAGCTCGGCGCGCCGGAGCGGCCGCGCTTGGTGGTGATGACGACGACGCCGTTGGTGGCGCGCGAGCCGTAGATGGCCGAGGCCGCCGCCGACTTGAGCACCTCGATGCTCTCGATGTCGCTCGGGTTCAGGTCGGCGAGACGGTTGACGGCGTTGTCCTGCCCGCCACCGATGCCGCCACCGGCACGCGAGATCGAGTTGAGGCCGTTCGGGATCGTCGCGTTCGAGACGATGACGCCGTCGATGACGTAGAGCGGGTCACCCTGCCCGAGGATCGACGTGGCGCCGCGGATCTGGATCTGCGCGCCGCCGCCCGGGGCTCCGTTGTTCTCGAAGATGCGGGCGCCGAGGACCTTGCCGGAGAGCTGGTTCTCGATCGAGCGCGCCGGCACACGGTTCAGTTCGTCCGTGTTGACGAGCGCGACCGCCGTCGAGGCGTTGCGCTTGTCCATCGTCGTCGCCTGACCGGTGACGGTCACGCCTTCGAGCTGCAGCACGTCCTTCTCGAGCGAGAAGTCGGCCGTCGACTGCGAGGCGCCGACACGCGTCGTCTGGCGCTTGTAGCCGATGGCGCGGACGAGGATCGTGACCTCACCCTGCGGCACGCGGAGGCGATACTCGCCTTCCCCATTCGAGCGGGCGCCGAGCGCCTGCCCGAGGACACTGACGTTCGCGTCGACGAGCGGCGCGCCGCCGACCTGCGTGATCTTGCCGGTGATCTCTCGCGTGCCCTGTGCGCTCGCCGTCGTGCCCACGACAGTGAGGAACAGTGCGAGGATCGCCGAGACGAGTTTCCTCGTTCCCACATGGCCTCCAGATTGGTGAGTGTGTACAGCGCAGTACCCTGAGTCACAGTCCCTCGTCACGCTCCTGTGGGGATGCGGTGAGGGCCGTGAGACCGGCGCTGGCTAGGGAACGAAAAGGCATCAAATCCCGTACAAACGCAAGCCTCAGTGTCTGACCGAACGGTCAGGGCGTAAGTCACCCCCTTGCATCGGCATAGACGCCCGTCTGTCGTCGAGATACCATCCGAGCATGCTCTTGCGTCCGAACACCGTTCTGCCCGCGACCGCTCTCTTCGTGCTCGCCGCGACCTCGCTCGCGACCTCGCTCGCGACGCCGTTGATGGCGCAACGCGTGAACCCCGTGCGCGGCACCGCGCCGACCGCGCCGCGCCTCGAATCCACGCTCGGCGTGATCGACGGCGCGGTCACCGACACCTCACTCCGGCCGGTCGCGATGGCCGAGGTCTCGATCCTGCGGACCGACATCCGCCTGCAGACCAGCAGTGCGGGACGTTTCCGCTTCGTCGACGTGCCGGCCGGGCAGTACTTGCTCATCGTGCGGCGCATCGGCTTCCGCCCCATCTCGGCGATCATCGAGGTCGCGCGCGCCGACACCGTGCGACTGAGCTACACGATGGAACCGGTGGCGCAGTCGCTCGACAAGGTGGTCATCACCGAGGAACGAAGATCGCTCCGGATGCTGGAGTTCGAGGCGCGGCGGCGCCAGGGCCAGGGCTTCTTCATCACACAGGAACAGATCGAGCGCCGCAACCTGCCGGTCAGCGCGGATTACCTGCGGATGGCCCCGTCGGTCGCCCTCGCCCCGACGCCGAACGCCTCGGGCATCTCGGACCTCGTCGCGATCAGCAAGCGCGAGGGCGGCTCGATCTTCGGTGACGGCGCCGGCGCGTGCGCGATGCAGATCGTGGTGGACGGCGTCCCGATGCCGGCGCGCTTCCCGCTCGAGATGCTGCCGAATCCGCGCGAGATCGCAGGGATCGAGGTCTACTCGGGCCCGGCCACGGTGCCGGCGCAGTTCTCGGGGCTCGACCGGCGGTGCGGGATGATCATCTTCTGGACGAAGGACGGATACTGACAAGTCGAAAGTAGAAAGTAGGAAGGGCGGTCCGCTCCTCCTTTCTACTTTCTACTTTCTACTTTCTTCTAGCTCCAGCTTCCACTCCACCGGGATCGCCGGATCCAGCGAATCCCGCACCGAGCAGTACTTCGTCACCGCGAGCTCGATCGCGCGCTCGGCGTGGACCCGCTCGATCCCGACGCCGCGCATCCGATAGCTCAGCACGATCCGCGTCAGCTTGGCCGGGGTCGCGTCGGCGCGGTCGCCGCTCACCTCGACCGTCAGCCCCGTCACCGGCGTCCGCCGCTTCTCGAGGATGTCCACGACGTCCACCGAGGTGCAGGAGGCCAACGCGCTCAAGAGGGTGTCGACCGGGCCGGGGCCCGTCAGCGCATCGGCGTCGATGCGGATCACGCGCTCGCTCCCCAGACGCGAGGCGTCGAAACGGTGGTCGCCGTCCCAGCGCACCACCACGTGATTCTGCCGCTTCGGCTTCCCCTCGCTCACGGCTCGCTCCCCGTCCTGATCGGTGTCCGGACGGCGTTGCCCCACTCGGTCCAGCTGCCGTCGTAGTTCTTCACGTTCCTGTAGCCCAGCAGGTAGGTCAGCACGAACCAGGTGTGCGACGAACGCTCGCCGATGCGGCAATACGTCACCACGTCCTGCGTCGGCGCGAGTCCGGCTTCTCCCTCGTAGATCGCGCGCAGTTCCGCGGCTGCCTTGAACGAGCCGTCGGCGGCCGCCGCGCGAGCCCAGGGCACGCTGCGCGCGCCGGGGATGTGCCCGCCGCGCAGCGTCCCCTCTTGTGGGTAGTCGGCCATGTGCGTGCGCTCGCCGGTGTACTCCGGCGCGGAGCGCACGTCGATCATCGCCCCCTGCGCCTTCTGGTGCGCGAGCACCTCGGGCAGGAAGGCGCGAATGCGGCCATCGTCGCGCGGCTTCGCGACGTAGGCCGTCGGCGCGAAGCGCGGCACCTCGGTGACCATCGGGCGTCCCTCGGCCTCCCACTTGGCGCGCCCGCCGTCGAGCAGCCGCACGTTCGTGAAGCCGAAGAGCTCGAACACCCAGAGCGCGTACGCCGCCCACCAGTTGTTCTTGTCGCCGTAGAGGATCACCGGCGTCGTCTCGTCGATGCCGCGGGCACGCAGGAGTTCCTGGAAGCGCGCGCTCGTCACGTAGTCGCGCTCGACGGCGTCGTTCAGGTCGGCGTGCCAGTCGATCTTCTGCGCGCCGGGGATGTGCCCCAGGTCGTAGAGCAGCACATCCTCGTCGCTCTCGAGGATCCGCAGCGACGCATCACGGAGGTGCTCGGCGAGCCACGCGGTGCTCACGAGCTTGTCGGGATGCGCGTAGCCCTTGCCGTCTCTGGCGCCGGGGTCGGCGGTGGTCGGTGTCGTCATGGTCTCGAAAGCTAGCGGGTGAATCGCCGTGTTCAGTCGGTGCGCGGCGCGCGGCCGAAGGGCAGCCGATCCATCACCAGCCGGCCGTCGGTCATCACCATCAGAACGTCCTGGAGCGCGGCCGGGTTCGCGAGCGGGTTCTCCTCGAGGACGATCAGGTCTGCCTCGAGCCCCGCGCCGAGCCGCCCCGTGCGCGCGCCGATCCCCAGCAGCTCCGCCGCGCCGCTGGTCGCCGAGACGAGCGCCTCGAGCGGCGTGAGTCCCAGCCCGTGGAATCGCATCACCTCGTGGCTGATGCGCGTCACGCCCTCGGGGCCGTAGTCGGTGTCGGCCCCGGTCGCGATGCGCACCCCCATCGCGTGCGCCCGGCGGATGGTGTCCTCGATCCGCGGCGCCATGTGCTGGCCGCGGAGCACCAGCACCGGATCGTCGTAGTCCCCGCCCGGCTGCGTCAGGTCCACGATCGTCGAAAGCGTCGGCACGAGCCAGGTCCCCTTCTGCTTCATGAGGCGAAGCGTCGAATCGGAGAGATAGGTGCCGTGCTCGATGCTCTTCACCCCCGCCGCGACGGCGGCGTAGGCCCCCTCGTCGCCGTGCGCGTGCGCCATCACCGGGATGCCCCGCGTCGCCGCCTCTTCGACGATCGCGCGCAACTCGCGTTCGTCGTAGACCTGCTTGCGCGGGTCGGTGTCGGGGAGCCCGGCGCGCTCGGTGCCGCGCGTCTTGATCCAGTCCACGCCGCGGTCGAGGTTCACGCGCACCAGCGCGCGCAACTGCTCCGGCGTGTGCACGCCGCCCGCCAGCGGGCCGAGCCGGGCATCGGCCAGCACGGTCTCGCCGAGATTCGGCGAGACGAAGACGCCGGTGGCGAGCACATCGGGGGCGACGATCTGCCCGGCGCGCGCCAGGTCGCGCATCACGACGTCCTGGAACGCCGGCACGCTCGCGCTGCGCACGGTCGTGACGCCGGAGAAGAGCGCGCGCCGCGCATTGGCGAGCGTCGCGATGTGCGTGTGGGCGTCGATCAGCCCAGGGGCGACCCAGCGGCCGGCGAGGTCCAGCACGCGCGCCCCGGACGGGACGGGCCCGTCCGCCACGATGCTCACGATCCGCGCACCGCGGACGACGATCGTCGCGTTCCGGATGATCGTCGCCGAGACGCCGTCGACGACGTTCGCACGGGTCAGGACGAGTGTCGCCGGCTGCGCCGGCTGTTGTCCGGCCTGCGCCGATGCTGGCCGCGTGGGCGAGGTGAGCATCAGCGCGGCGATCGTCAGCGCGGGGGCGAGGTTGGGCAGGCGCACGGTGGGGTCCCTCGTGGGTGGGCCGGACTAGCCGATCTTCGTTCCGTTGGCGACCGGCTGGTCGGGATGGAGCAGCACGACCTCGGTCGCATCGGGCATGGCGCCCAGCACGAGCACCTCGCTCGTGAAGCCGGCGATCCGTCGGGTACCGATGTTCGTGACCGCCACCACCTGCCGACCGACGAGCTGCTCCGGACGGTAGTGGACGGTGAGCTGGGCACTGGAATGGCGCACGCCGAGTTCATCTCCGAAGTCGATCTCGAGCTTGATCGACGGCTTCCGGGCCTCGGCGAACGGCTCGGCCCGCAGGACCGTCCCGACGCGCAGGTCGAGGGCGAAGAAGTCGTCCGGGATGGGCATCCGACTAATCTATGGGAGACCGCGCGCGCGACGCGCGCGGTCCGCCCCCACTTCCTCCCGGCACCACGCATGGGTCAGTACGAGCACCACGTCTTCATCTGCACCACCGGCAAGACCTGCGCGACGCAGGGCGGCCCCGAGGTCTACACGCGGCTCAAGGAGGGCGCGAAAGCCGCCGGCCTCAAGGGACGCGTGCGGATCAACCAGTCGGGCTGCATGAACCAGTGCGGGCACGGCCCGATGGTCGTGGTCTATCCGGAGGACGTCTGGTATTGCGGCGTCGACGAGGACGGGGCCGAGCGGATCCTGGCCGAGCACATCGTGGGCGGCGAGCCAGTGGAGTCGCTGCGGTACGTGGCGCCGCCGGGCGACAACAAGAAGAAGGACTGAGCGGCCGTGCCGACACCGGAGGAGCTCCAGCCCTGGATGGAGCCGTACTCGCGCCACGTCCTGGTCTGCACGGGGAGCTACTGCTCGACCGACCGGCGCGGCCGCGCCCTCTACTCGCTGCTGGCCCAGCTGCTCCAGCGCGAGGGCCTGTTGTTCGGCCCCAAGCGCGTGAAGCGCAGCGAGGCCCCCTGCCTCGGCGTCTGCGCGGGCGGTCCGATCGTCGCGGTCTACCCGGACGGCGTCTGGTATGGCGGCGTGACCCCCGCCCTGATGGAACGGATCGTGGTCGAGCACCTGCGCGACGGCCGCGAGGTGAGCGAGGCGGTGTTCCACCGACTGGGAGCCTGAGGCCTCGCGGGCCGCAACGGTGGCCGGAGGTTGCGGCGAGGGGGTCGGAGGTGAGATTAGTGGCCGTAGACCTCCCACCTCCAACCTCCCACCTGCAGTCCGTGTCCATCCTCTACGAACGCGCGCTCCCGCAGGGCCCGATCGTGCGCATCCGGCGCGTCACTCCGCCGGGAGGCTCGGCCGTCTGTGCGGTGATCGAGGTGGACCGGCGCGTCGGGACGGCTCGCGAGACCGCGGACATCCCGCCCGCGCTGATGGCGGTCGAGGGACGGACGCAGGAAGAGGTCGTGGCGTCGCTGCTGCCGTTCGCCGAGGACGACGCGGCGGTGGCGCGGCTTCTGGCGGAGCGGGGAATAAGGTGAAGCGGAAGAAAGTAGAAAGTAGAAAGTAGAAAGTAGTAAGTAGTAAGTACTTTCAACTTTCTACTTTCTACTTTCTACTTTCTACTTCATTACCTTCCCTTGGCCATGCCCTTCCCCAACGACGCCCGTCGCCGCCTGCTGGGCGCGGCGAGCAAGTATCTCCTCGAACCGACTCCTCCGCGGGAGCCGGCCGCTTTCGAGCCGCCCCGCCTGACCTTTGCTGCCCTGGAGAAGATCCCGATGTCCCGTTCCCGTGAACGCATCCTCGCCAACCTCGACGACATGTACGGCGACGCCTTCAAACGGGCGAAGGAATCCGAGGACGAGGCGCAGATGGCATCGCTCGACTTCGCGTACCGGCGCGAGCAGCTCTATTTCGAGATCCTGCTCGACGTGCGCGACGCGCTCGAGCGCCGCGGCTGAGCGCCGCCCCTGAACCGGTGGTGGCGCCGCGGCAGCGGTTGATCGTCAACGCGCGCATCGCGACCGGTGACCCTCGGCGGCCCTGGGCGGACGCGATGCTGTGCGAGGGGGAGCGCGTGATCGCGGTGGGCGCGAGTGCCGCGCTCCGGAAGCGCGCGCCGGAGGCCGAGGTGGTGGACGCCGGTGGAGCGACCTTCCCGTCGGCTACGGCACCTGAGGGCTGATCGTCACGGTGATGCTGTCCGCCACGCCGGTCGGTGTGGTCGCGCGCACGCGCACCGTGCCGAGGCCACCGCGGCTGATGAAGCGCCCGGTGGCGCCGATCCGCGCCAGCGACGAGTCGCTGAGGCTCCACGCGATCGGCGCGGCCACGATCTGCTGCTGGCCGTTCTGCGCGACGGCGGAGAACTGGACCGTATCCCCGGGCTGTACGAAGCCGACCCGCGGGGTCAGACTCACGAAGGCCGCGTCGGAACCGGGTCCGGAATAGAACAGCGGGAGCTCCGGCGCCCGCGGGAGGGCGCCCGAGCTGAGCACCACCTGTCCGTTGCCGTAGAACATCGTGGTGCCGGCCTGCCGCAGGTCGATCGAGACGTAGAGGGTCTCGGTGCGCTGCGTGAGCGGGACGTTGATGCTGAAGCGCAGGCCGTCCTGTCCGCTCGGGAAGGGCACCACCCGACTCGCCGCGGTCTGCTCGTTCTGCCGCGACACGGTGATCTCGACGGTGTCGATGCCGGCGCCGAATACGGCGTTGGCCATCACCGCCGCCGGCCAGCGCGGCTGCACCGCGAGGACCGCCACGTCGTCGGCGCCTGGTCCGGCGACGCGCTCACCGCACGCGCCGAGCGCCAGGAGTGCGGCCACCAGCATGGCCACCAGCGTGGGGGCGATCGCGCGCCGCATCAGAACGCCGCGATCTCGCCGTACGCGGCGACGAAGGTCGAGACCTGCGGCAGGATCGCGTCCTCGAGCGACGGCGCATACCCCACGAACGTGTCGGTGCTCGCGACGCGCTTGACCGGCGCATCGAGCCAGGCGAAGCAGTCGTCCGCGATGCGCGCCGCGATCTCGGCGCCGTAGCCCCACGAGATCGAATCCTCGTAGGCGACGATCACGCGGCCCGTCTTCTTGACCGAGGCGTAGACCGCCTCCTGGTCCCAGGGCAAGAGCGTGCGGAGGTCGATCACCTCGACCGAGAGCCCGCGCTCCTCCTCGACCTGCTTGGCCGCCACGAGCGCGCGCTGCACCGTCGCGCCGTAGGTGACCACCGTGATGTCGGTGCCCTCCTTCACGATCTTCGCCTTGCCGAACGGGATCATGAAGTTCGGGCCCGGATACGCGCCCTTGTTGTACGTCTGCCGGTAGAGGTGCTTGTGCTCGAGGAAGATCACCGGGTCCTCGCAGCGGATCGCGGTGCGCATCAGGCCGTTGGCGTCGAGCGCGTTGCTCGGGCAGACCACGCGAAGACCGGGGCAGTGCGTGAAGAGCGATGCGCCCGTCTGCGAGTGGTAGATCGCGCCGCGGATGTAGCCGCCGTACGTGGTGCGCACGACCATCGGCGATGCGAAGTGGTTGTTGGAGCGCCACCGCATCGTCGCGAGCTCGTCGCGGAGCTGCATGTAGGCGGGCCAGATGTAGTCGAAGAACTGGATCTCGACCACCGGCTTGAAGCCGCGCAGCGCCATGCCGATCGCCCGGCCGATGATGTTGGCCTCGGCGAGGGGCGAGTTGTAGACACGCGTGCCGCCGAACTCCTTCTGCAGCCCCCACGTCACCTTGAAGACGCCGCCCTTGCCCTTGACCTTGCCGAGGTACTCCTCGCGCGAGACGTCGGCGACGTCCTCGCCGAACACGACGATGCGCTCGTCGCGCCGCATCTCGTCCTTCATCGCGGCGTTGAGCAGGTCCACCATCGTCGTCGGCTCGCCGGAGAACTGCGGGTCGTCCTCGGTGTCGAACTGCTCGCTCGTCGGGTCCACGTCGGGGGAGTAGACGCCGAACGGCACCGTCGAGGGATCCGGCTGCGGCTGCGCCAGCGCGTCGTCGGTCGCAGCGAGCACCTCGGCGTCGACCTCCGCCTGGATCCGCGCGAGGTCGGCCTCGGTCGCGTAGCCCTCCTCGACCAGCCACTTGGGGTAGGTCGTCAGCGGGTCGCGCGCCGCGTCGGCGTTCCGCTCGGCCTCGGGGCGGTACATCACCTCGTCGTCGGAGAGGGAGTGCGAGTAGGGGCGGATCACCTTGGCGTGCACCAGTGCCGGACCCTTCCGTTCCCGCGCGTAGGCGACGGCCTTCTGCATCACCTCGTAAGAGGCCAGCAGGTCGCAGCCGTCCACTTCCTGGATGAACAGGCCCGGGAAGGAGGCGACGAGCTTCGAGATCGAGCCGCCGGCGGTGTTCACCTCGACCGGAACGGAGATCGCGTAGCCGTTGTCCTCGACGAGATAGACGACCGGCGCCTTGAGGTTGCAGGCCGAGTTGAGGGACTCCCAGAACTCGCCCTCGGAGGTCGTGCCGTCGCCGGTCGTGACGAGGACGACCTCGTCCTTCCCGAATCCTTCGGTGATGCCGAGCGCCTGGGCGCGCAGCGACGCCTCGGCCGAGCCGACGGCCTGCAGGAACTGCGTGCCGGTCGGGGAGGAGGTCGAGGTGATGTTGAGCTTCTTGTGCCCCCAGTGCGACGGCATCTGGCGGCCGCCGGAGTTGGGGTCGATCGCCGCGCCGACGGCCGAGTAGAGCATCTCGGCCGGGGTCATGCCGAGCTGCAGGCAGAGGGCGCGATCGCGGTAGTACATGTAGAACCAGTCGTAGGACGGCTTGAGGACCAGGCCCGCCGCGATGAGGACCGCTTCGTGGCCGGCACCGGAGATCTGGAAGAAGATCTTGTTCTGCCGCTTGAGCTGGATCTCCTTGTCGTCGAGGCGGCGGCGAGAGAGGAGCATCGTGCGGTAGGCCGCGACGAGCTGGTCCTTGGTCAGGCCGTGGGTGGGGCGGGCCTTGGCGGAGGTGGCCATGGTCTTGGGATTCTGGGTGGGGCGGGTTCCGGCGACCTCTTAAACTAGCACGGAACTGCAGATGTGAGATGGGAGATGTGAGCGGTAAGGGGCTCGCCGGGCGGCGTCGTTCCTTACACCTCACATCTCCCATCTCACATCTGCAGGAGTACCCCGTCTTGACGACGCGGGCCTCCGCGCCGCACATAAGCCGAAGAAACCGACCCGTACACCGGAGCATCTCGTGTCCCGTCACATCATGCTGCTCGCCGCGGTCATCCTGCCGTCCCTCGGAGCCGCCCAGCAGCCAGCCGCCGCCCCGCTCACCCCGCTCGGATGGTCTTGGCGCACTGACCAACCCGCGAGCCCGCAGAAGGGGAACAGCGGCAAGGTCGGCGACGCTGCGTTCGAGTTCGTGCACATGGCGCCCGGCTGGCACATCACCATGGGTCCCGGCGGCACGCTCTTCGATCCGCGCGAGCGCGTCGACGGCCGCTTCGTCGTCGAGGGGGAGATGATCCTCTTCCCCGATGCGAGCGAGGGCGAGTACGGTGTCTTCGTCGGCGGACATTCCCTCGACGGCGCGGCGGCGCGCTGGACGGCGTTCGTGGTGCGCGGCGACGGGAGCGCGGCGGTGCTGCATCACGAGGCGGGAATGACGACGATGTTGCTGCCCTGGGCCGCGCATCCGGCCGTGAAGCCCAAGCCGTCGGGGGCGACGGCGAAGAACTACGTGACGGTGCGCGCCGAGCTCGACTCGGTGCGGTTCTTCGTGAACAGCGAGCGCATCGGTGCGTGGCCGCGCGCGGCGCTTGAGGTCGAGGGCGGATTTGGCTTCCGCATCGGGAAGGGCGTGAACCTCCATATCACGAATCTCGATGCGACGCGGCGGCTGGCGCCCTTCCCCAGGCGTTGACCGTCGCGCGCCCACGGCCCACCTTGGGACGCATCCCCCACTCGAGGAGTGAGCTGATGCCGCCATCCGTACGGCCACGCGCGCTGCTCGCCAGCGCGTTGCTCTCGGCCCTGGTCGTCGCCTGTTCCGGTGGCGCCTCGCGCGACGCATCGTCGAACGCCGGGCCACCGCAGTACACCGGCGAGCTCCCCTGCGCTGACTGCGCGGGGATCGCGACCACGCTCACGCTCTTCCCCGGCGATTCGTTCCTGGTCGCCGAGACGTACAAGGGCACGAAGGAAGGTGACCGGAACTACACCTCGCGCGGTGTCTGGTCCTCGATGGCGGATGCGGTCGATCCATCGGCCGGCCGGATCGTGTACCTCTCACCGAACCAGGGGATGCCGCGCCGGTTCCGGCAGCTCGGCGATTCCGCCTTGCGGCAGCTCGACAAGGACGGGAAGGAGTTCCAGTCGAGCGCCAACATCATCCTGCGCCGCGTGCCCTGACTGCGGCTGGAGTCCACGATGCGGCGGCTCCTCCCGTGCGCTTTGCTGCTCACTGCCGCGCCCTCCCTCGGCGCGCAGGCGCAGCCGCAGGCGCAGCCGGTCGCGGTCCGCGTCCGTGTCGTGGATTCGCTCGGTACGCCGATCCCGTACGCGGTGGTGCAACCGGAGAACGGCGCGTCGCGCGTTGCGTCCGACTCGGGGATCGCGGAGTTCCGTCTCACGCTCCGCGACTCGATGAAGGTCGTCGTTCGGCGGATCGGCTACTTGCCGTTCGGCGGCTGGGTGACGAACCCACGGGTGACCGACGTCGGCCGCGAGTTCGTGGTGCTGCTTGTGCCGGCCCCGCGGAGCCTGAGGACGGTGACGATCGCGGAGCGGCTCAACACGCCGCTCGCCCGGGCGGGATTCTACGACCGGATGGAGCGCGTGCGGCGAGGGGCGGTGGTGGGCGTGTTCATCACGCCGGAGGAGCTCGAGGTCCGGAGCCCGTCGCGCATCTCGCAGATGCTGCACGGACTCCCGTCGCTCAAGCTCCAGTCCTTCAGCGGCAAGGCGATCCTGACCGGGCGCTCCGGCAGCTGTCCCGTGACGGTGCTGATCGACGGTCGGAAGATGCTTGGGATGGCCGAGGACCTGTTCACCCATGATGGGCAACGCGAGGTCGGCCGCCTCGGCGGCGGCGAGAAGGGCGTCGCGCTCTTCCTCGCGACGCGCACGACGGTCGACGAGGTCATGAGCACGGCTGCGATCTCCGCTATCGAAGTCTATTCCAACGCGAGTTCGGTCCCCGCGGAACTGCTACAGAATGCCGGACAAGTGCCCTGCGCGCTGGTCGCATTCTGGACGGGCAGCCGGCGCTAGCCCCCGCCAGCGGTCGCGGAGCGGCCCGGAACCACGTGCGGCACATCACATAAGTGCGACTTTTCGCAATTGCCTTGCGCGCTTTCACGTGACGCTGCACTCATAGGCGCGTCTTCAACCTGACGGACGACGCACTCGGTATGCGTCGCCCCGCACGGGAGGCCTGTGACGAGCATGCTCGAACAGTCGTTCCAGTCCCAGCTGCCGCGATCGCTCACCGCGACCGCGGTCTGGCGCCTCCTCCTCATCGACCACACCCCGCTCGGGCATCCTGCCCCGACGCGGGGTGTCGTCATTTCCGGCGAGGTCCGATGTCACATCGGTTCGTCCACCACGTCGCTCTCGCCCGCTCCCCGCGCGGGCTATCCCGCCACGCTCGCCGCGTGCTGCACCAGCAGCACAAGCGCCAGGTCAAGCGTGAGACCTTTCGGGACTGTGGACGTCGATGTGTCTATTGTGGCTCCGCCCTCGGACTCGAGAACGCCACCCTGGATCACGTGATCCCGCTCTCGCGCGGCGGCAGCCACTATCCGGGCAACCTCGTCTCGGCCTGCCAGCCCTGCAACCAGCTCAAGGGATCGCTGCTCCCGGCCGAGTTCTTCGCGCTCTATCCGGTCGCCGGCCAGAACTTCATGCGCTTCGCGCGCGCGGTGCACCGCCAGCTGAAGCGCGGCGCGCGGCGCGCGGTATCGCTGGCGTTCGCGAAGGCCGCGTAGCCGGCGCGGCACGCGGGATCTCGCGCGACGTCTCGCGCGGGATCCCGCGCGACGTCTCGAGCGCGAGCATCACGCGCTTCCGGTCCGGACCCCAGGCGTAGCCCCCGAGCTCCCCGGTGGACCGGATCACCCGGTGACAGGGGATCAGGTAGCTCACCGGATTGCTCCCGACCGCCGTGCCGACGGCGCGCGAGGCGCCCGGCTCCCCGATCGCCGCGGCGATGTCTCCGTAGGTCGTCACGCTGCCCGCCGGGATCTCGAGCAGGGCGCGCCAGACCTTCAGCTGGAAGTTCGTGCCCTTCACGTGCAGGGCGAGCGAGGGCGCCCGCGTGCTCCCCGGCGGCGGGAATGCCTTCGCGGCCGCCGCGCGCGTCGCGCCCTGGTCCGCGATACGCTCCGCCAGCGGCCAATCGCGCTCGAGTCGCTCCAGTGCCTCGCGGCGCGTCACCGGATGCACGAACGCCAGGTGGCAGACCCCGCGCGTCGTCACCGCGATCAGGCACTCGCCGAAGGGTGTCGGGTGGAAACCATAGCGCAGCGTCACACCGGCCCCGCCGCGCTGGTACTCCCCGGGCGTCACCGCCTCGGCGTTCACGAGGAGGTCGTGCAGTCGCCCGGGTCCCGAGAGCCCCGCCTCGAGGCTCGCGTCGAGCACCGGCCGCCGCTCGCGCAGCAGCCGTTTCACGACCTCGGCCGTGCGGTGCTGTACGAATCGCTTGGGGCTGATCCCCGCCCAGCGCGTGAAGAGCTTCTGGAAGTGCGTCTCGCTGAGCCCGACGTGCTCCGCCACCTGCGCGAGGCTGGGCGCGGGGCTCTCGTTCGTTGGCCGGTCGAGGAAGCGGATGGCCTTCTCGACGCGGGAGTAGTCGGCGGTCAGGGTCTCATCTCTCATCGCGTGCTCCGGTGACTGTGCACAGGGTATCTAGCGGAGCCGGACGCGGGGTTCCACCCGATTCTTGCGGTGGCCGCGGCAAGTAGAAAGTAGAAAGTAGAAAGTCGGAAGTGCCAACCGCCCGCCACCTACCCTCTGCTTCCGACCTTCTACCTTCTATTTTCTACTTTCTACTTTCTACTTTCTAGTAGTCCACCGGTCTGAGATACGACTCCCCGATCGCCGCCCCGCTCAGCATCGCCACGGTCGGCAGCTTCCGCTTCCAATGCGTCGAGTCGAGCCGCCGGGTCACGCGGGCGATCGCCTCGGCGTCCAGACCGCGGGCGACCAGGTCGGCCGCCGACCAGCCGTGCAGGATCCAGTTGAGCACCTCGTCCGCGACGGCGTAGGAGACACCGAAGTCCCCTTCGTCCGTCTGCCCGGCCACCAAGTCCGCGCTGGCCGGCTTGCCGACGATCTCGGCCGGCACGCCGAGCCACTTGGCCAGCGCCCAGACCTGCGTCTTGAAGAGGTCGCCGACCGGGTTCACCGGCGGCGAGTCGTCGGCGTGCCAGGTGAAGTAGCCGAGCAGCCGCTCGCTCTTGTTGCCGGTGCCGAGCGGCAGGGCGCGGTGCTTCGCCGCGAGGTCGAAGAGCGCGATCATGCGGGTGCGCGCCATCACGTTGCCGCGGCGGGCGTCGTTCGCGTCGGGCTCATGCGCGAGGTAGCCGTCGACCGCGCCACTGATGTCGAGCGTGCGACCCTCGATGCTCAGCTCGTCGATCAGCTGCTGCGCGTGCGTGAGCGAGTCCTTGCTCGAGGTGCGGTAGGGGAGCCGCACGCCGAGGACGTTCTCGGCGCCGAGCGCGCGCGCGGCCAGCGTCGCCACGACGGCGGAGTCGACGCCCCCCGAGACGCCGAGCACGGCCTTGCTGAAGCCGCGGCGTGCGAACTCGTCGCGCAGGAACTGCACGAGCCAGCGCTCGACCAGCGCCGGATCGATCTCGAGGGAGGGCGGCGTACCGAGGGCGTGGGCGCCGCCGATGACGACGGGAAGGGCCGCGGCGTGCGCGGCGCCGGACCGGGGCTTGGTGCCGTGCCGCTTGGCCGACCGCACCGCCTGCCGCTGGGCCGTCACGCGGATCGGCGGGTGATCGTCGTGCTCCGCCGCGGCCGGCGCGCTCACGGCCGGTGCCACCGGGCCGGCGAGGGCGCGGTCGAGTTCCGTGCGCAGGAAGGGCAGGGCCGCCTTCAAGTCGGAGAGCATCGGCAGGTCGGCGCGCACGCGCGCCAGGTCGCCGGTGTCGAGGGTCGCGGTGAGCATCGCCTCGTCGAACACGGGCGCGCGCGCGCGCACGTCGCCACGCGGGCCCGCGATGAGCGAGCCCCCCTGGAACATCCGGCCGCCCTCGCTGCCGACGAGGTTCGCCAGCACGCAGAAGACGCCCTGCTCCTCGGCGATGTCGCGGATGAGCCGCTCCCAGCGCTCGACGCTCCCCGGCCCCGGCACGGCGTCGCCGCGCGGCGCGGGCCCTCGCGCAGGTGCGGCGGCCACCACGAAGACCAGCTGCGCGCCGTCGAGCGCCGCGATGGTCCCCGAGAGCGAGTGCCACGCGTCCTCGCAGACGAGCATCGCGGCGCGGCCCCAGGAGGTGTCGAACGCGCGGATGCCGTAGCCGCGCTCGACGAAGCGCTCCTCGTCGAAGAGCGCGTAGGTGGGGAGGAAGTTCTTGCGGTGGACGTGCAGCAGCCGGGCCGGCGCGTCGTGGCGGAGTGCGATGCAGGCCGCGCTGTTGTGCAGCGTCCCCTCGAACGACTCGTAGAAGCCGACGATCACGTCGAGCGGTGCGCCGTCGGTGACGTGGGCGCGGTAGCGCGTGTCGAGGGCCTCGAGGAGGGCGTCGTGCGTCATCGCCATCTCGCGCACGCCCCCTTCGACGAAGTAGCCGGAGAGCACGGTCTCGGCGAAGACGACCACCTGGGGCCTGGGATCGAGCGCGGCGGCCTGGGCGAGGAGCTGGCCGATCCGGTCGAGGTTGGCCTCGAGGGCACCCTTCCGGGGCCGGAATTGGGCGATGGCGAGGGTCAATCGGGACATGCCTGAAAGGTCGCGCTCCGGGGGGGTGGATGCGAGGGGGTGCCTCGGGTGTAGAATCCGGGCGATGCGCCTCCGCTCCTTCCTCCCCGTCCTGCTCGCGACGCTCGCGACGTCGCTCGCCGCCCAGTCGCCGGCGCCGCAGCCGGCGTCCGAGCCCTGGCGCATCGTGCGGCCCGCGCAGTCGTCGCTCGTCCTCGCCCGCGACGGCTCGCTGATCGGCGAGATCGGCCGGCAGTGGCGCACCAACGTGCCGATCGCCTCGCTGCCGCGGTACGTGCCGCAGGCGTTCGTCGCGGTCGAGGACCGGCGCTTCTACCAGCACGACGGCGTGGACGTCGTCGGCATCGCCTCCGCCATCAAGGACAACATCCTCGGGGCGAGCCGCGGGGCCAGCACGATCACGCAGCAGCTCGTCGGGAACATGCACCCCGACATCATCGACCGGTCCGACCGGACGATCGGGCGCAAGCTGCGCGAGCAGACGGCGGCGCGCGAGATGGAGAAGCGCTACAGCAAGGCCGAGATCCTCGAGGCCTATCTCAACCAGATCAGCTTCGGCCGCGGGTGGTTCGGCATCGAGTCCGCGGCGCGGCACTACTTCGGCAAGCCGGCCTCCCGGTTGAGCATCGCGGAGGCCGCAGCCCTCGCGGCGCTCCCCAAGGGCCCGAACATCTACGACCCCATCCGGTACCCCGACCGCAACCGCAACCGGCGCGACGCGATCATCGAGCTGATGCGCGAGCAGGGCTTCATCAGCGCGGCGCAGGCGCGTTCGGCGACGGCCGAACCGCTGCGCACGGCGCCCGATCTCGGCATGTCGGTCGCGTCGCCCTACTTCGTGGACGTCGTGCGCACCCAGGCCGAGCGCGCGGGGATCCCGGTGACGGAGGGCGGCTACCGGATCCACACCACGCTCGACCCCGGTCTCCAGCGCGCGGCGATCGTCGCGCTCGTCGAGGGCACCGCGGAGGTCGAGGCGCGGCCGGGGTACCGGCACCAGACGTTCGCCAAGAAGACGCGCGGGTCCACCGACTACCTGCAGGGAGCGATCGTCGCGATGGATCCAGCGAGCGGCGACGTGCGCGCGCTCGTCGGCGGGCGGAACTACGCCGAGTCGCCCTTCAATCGGGCCGTGAACGCGGTGCGGCAGCCGGGCTCGACCTTCAAGCCGATCGTCTACGCGCGCGCGCTCATGGACTCGCTCCCGCCGAACGCGATCCTGCGCGACGAGGCGATCGAGGTCGCATACGACGCGCAGGTGTATCGCCCGAAGAATGCGGACGGGGAGTTCCTCGGCCCGATCACGATGCGCGAGGCGCTCTCGCGGTCGCGGAACCCGGTGGCGGTGCAGCTCTGGCAGCAGCTGGGCGCCGACTCGGTGATCGCGCTCGCCGGTCGGATGGGGCTCAAGGCCGCGATCGCCCCCTACCCCTCGAGCGCGGTCGGCGCCTCGGCGGTGCGGCCGATCGACATCGTGGCGGCGTTCACCGCGTTCGCGAATCTCGGCCACTCGGTGGAGCCGCGTTTCATCCAGCGGATCGAGGACCCCGCCGGTCGCGCGGTGTTCGGGCAGGCGACGCAGTACCGCGCGCAGGCGATGGACAGCGCGGTGGCGTTCGTCACGCGCGAACTGATGCGCGACGCGGTGGACCGCGGCACGGCGACGGCCGTCCGCCGCTACATCCCGTGGGACGTGCCGGTGGCGGGAAAGACCGGAACGACCGATAACAACACCGACGTCTGGTTCATCGGGATGACGCCGCAGCTGGTGGCCGGGGTATGGCTCGGGTTCGACCGGCCGAAGTCGATCACCCCGGGCGCGGCGGGCGGCACGCTCGCGGCGCCTATCTTCGGCCAGATGCTGTCGCGGTGGGGCGGGCTGGTGGCCGCGGAGTGGCCGGCGCCGCGCGGGGTGGTGCGGGCCGAGCTCGACCGCGAGACCGGCATGCTCGCCGAGGAGGCGACGCCGCCGGAGCGGCGCTACGCCGAGTACTTCGTGGCCGGCACCGAGCCCGGGGCGCTCCGGATCGACGCGCGCCGGCTCTTCCGGGTCGGGCCGCTCGCGTTCTTCTGACCGGCCGCAGCGAACAGTGTGACGCAGGTCCTGTGGCGCCGAGGGTCGCGCCTCTTAATTCTTCCGTGAACCATCGACCCCCGGTCCCGACCTACGTGCACCTTTCATACATCACCCGCAGTGCGTGTCTGCTCCCGCTCCTCTTCGTCGGATGCGGCGGCGGAGGCGGACCGACCGATCCCGGGTCCGACTACAGCCTGGTGATCCGTTATCTGGGGACGGCGCCGAACGCGACGATCCAGCAGGCCTTCAGCCGCGCGCGGACGCGGATCGACGCGATCGTCACCGCCGCGGTGCCATCGACCTCGCTGCCGGCCGACTTCACGAACGTGGTGCAGTGCGACGCGAATCTCACGGGATACCCGGACATCGAGCGCGACGTGATCCGGGGGCTCGTGATCTATGTGGCGGTGATCCCGATCGACGGTGCAGGCCAGGTGCTCGGCAACGCCGGTCCCTGCCTCGTGCGCACCACGTCGCAGAATCAGCCGGCGCTTGGCGTGATGCGCTTGGATGAAGCGGACCTCGCGGGCCTCTCGGCATCGCGTGTGGACGCCCTGGTGCTCCACGAGATGCTGCACGTGGTCGGCCTGGGCACGATCTGGGCGGACAACGGCCTGCTGGCGGGCGACGGCACGGCGGACGCTCGCTTCACCGGACCGCTGGCGCGGACCGCCTGCGTGAGCGTCGCGCTCGGCACCACCACCTGCGCCGCGAACGTGCCGGTGCACAGTGCCGACGGCGAGGGGTCCGCGTACTCGCATTGGCGCGAATCGACCTTCACGAACGAGCTGATGACGCCATTCCTCGGCGCGGGGTCGTCGCCGCTCTCGGCGATGAGCATCCAGTCGCTGGCCGACATGGGCTACGAGGTCAGCACGAGTCCGGCGGATCCCTTCACGCTCGCGAGCGGGCTCCGGCTCGCCGAGCCGGAGGACGGACCCGCGCCGATCGCGCTGCCGGCGCCTCTGCGCCCTAGATTCGGTATCTCCGCGGCCGGTACGCTCGTCACCTTGCCGTCGAACCGCTGAGTCGTTCCGACCGTCCGCATATCCCCGCACCTCCCCGCCTGAGCCGGAGCCCTTCCGTGATCCGTTGGAACCGATCCGCCGCCGCCCTCACACTCCTGATCGTCGCCGCCTGCGGCGGCGACGGTGGAAACGACCCGCCGCCGGCGCCGGCCGCGGTCGTCGCCGTGTCGGCCAATCCTCTCGCGAGCGCGGCGGTCGCGACGGCCGTGGCGGCTCCGACATTCGAGGTGCGCTCGGCGGCCGGCGTGGCGCTGCGGGACGTGCCGGTGACGGTCGCGGTGACGGCGGGCGGGGGCGCGCTGGTCGGTGCGCCGACCGTGTCGTTGGCCGGTCCCACCGGCATCGGGACGTGGACGCTCGGCACGACGGCGGGCGCCCAGTCGGTGACGGTGACAGTGGCGGGCCTGACGCCGCTGGTCTTCACGGTGCAGGCGCAGGCGGGCGCGCCGGCGGAGCTCCAGATCGTGCAGGGGGACAATCAGTTCGGGGTCGGCGGCTCGCCGGCGACGATCGCGCCGCGCGTGCGTGTGCGCGACGCGTTCACGAATCCGGTGGCGGGGGCGGTGGTGTCGTGGGCCGTCGCTGCGGGCGGGGGCAATCTCGCCGCGGCCACGTCGGTGACGGACGCGCAGGGCCTGGCGACCGCGCCGACCTGGACGCTCGGGGCTGGCCCGGCCGGTGAGCAGGCGGTGCTGGCCACGCTGAACGCGTTGAGTGCGCGGTTCGAGGCGTTCACGGGCGTGGTACCGGCGATCCTGACGGTCGAGGTCGCCGCACCGGCGAACGCGACGGTCGGGACGGCGCTGGCGACGGCCCCGGCATTCGCCGTGCGCGATTCGACGGGGACCGCGATCAGCGGATTCCCGGTGACCGTGGCGGTGACGGGGGGCGGCGGCGCGCTCGCGGGTGCGCCGACGGTCACGACCGCCGGGTCGACCGCGATCGGCACATGGACGATGGGAACGGCGGCGACTGCGCAGGTGGTGACCGTGACCACGATCGGTCTTCCGCCCGCGACCTTCACGGTGCAGGCGACGCCGGGTGCGGTCGCGACGCTGACGACGGTGTCGGGGAACAACCAGAGTGCGCTGGCGGGCGATTTCGTGCCGGCGTCGCCGGTGGTGCGCATGGTCGACCAGTTCGGGAACCGGGTGCCGAGCCAGCTCGTGCTGTGGACGGTCGATCAGGGCGGCGGTACGCTGGGGTCGACGCAGACGGCGTCCGACGCCAACGGCGACGCCGCGGCCCCTGCGTGGCGGCTCGGACGGGTGGGCGGTCCGCAGCAGATCACCGCGATCGTCAATGGTCGGACCGCGGTCATCACGGCGAACATCCTGACGGCGTACCGAGTGGCGCTGCGGTACATCGGACCCGAACCCACTGGGGCGATCGCGACCGCGTTCACCAATGCGGTGCGGCGGATCGAGGCCGCTGTCGTGGGGGAGCTCGGGGACATCCCGATCACCAATACGATCCCGTCGTGCCTGGCGGGATCGCTCACGACGCCGATCAACGAGACCGTGGACGACGTGCTGATCTTCGCCCGCGTGGACTCGATCGACGGCCCGGGAGGCGTCCTTGGCAGTGCCGGTCCCTGCCTGATCCGCAACAGCGACCAGCTGACGGCCGTGGGGAGCATGCGGTTCGACAACGCCGACCTCGCCAACCTCGCGGCCCAGGGCCGTCTCGAGTCGGTGATCCTGCACGAGATGCTGCACGTGATCGGGATCGGGACGCTCTGGGCGACGAAGGGACTGTTGCGCGACCCGAATCTCTCCACGGTCCGGTTCGATGGTGCGCTCGCGCGCGACGCCTGCATCAACGTCAACGGCGGCGCGAACGCCTGTGCGGTCGCGGTACCGGCCGAGAACTGCCTCGATCTGCCGCCGACGACCAATTGCGGCGGCGGGACCATCAACTCGCATTGGAAGGAGTCGACGTTCCAGGGCGAGCTGATGACCGGGTTCCTGAGCCCCGGCGTCAACCCGTTCGCGGCCTTCACCATCCAGTCGCTCGCGGACATCGGGTACGAGGCCAACGGTCTGGCGGCCGACAACTACACCGTGCCGCCGCCGGGGCTGATGGCCTACCTGCGCGACATGTCCACCTCGGACCTCCGGATGCCCGCGCCGATCAAGCCGACGCACACGGTGGACCGCGTCGGACGTCTGACGCCGATCCCGGACCGTTGATGCGCCGCGCGCTCGGCGCGGCGCTGCTTCTCGCGTCGGCCGCCTGTGGGCCCAAGCCGGGCGCCGGCGCGTCGGGGTCCGCCGACAGCACCGCCGTGGATTCGCTGCGGGCGGACTCCGTGCGCCGCGCCTCGTTCATCGGCCGCGACTCCGCCTTCGGCCCGACGCAGACGATCGACAGCAAGGGGAAGGTGGCGCCGATCAAGCCGCCGCCGCACTAAGCGGCGATCAGACGAACGACACGCCTTGCCGCATGTGTGCGCGCGGGGCAACTTTGGCCTGAGTCACGCGCATCCCGCGCGTCCACGCACGCCTGAGGAGCAGCACCTGCCGACCACCTGCGCGAATTGCGGCACCGTTGCCGATGCGGATGCCCTCTTCTGTGCGCGCTGCGGACTGAACTTCACGGTCGAGTTCAAGGGCACGCCGATCGGCGAGCTCGCCGAGGTCACGCCGGTGATGCGCCGCCTGCGCGAGCAGATCGGCGACCGCTACGTGATC
The DNA here is from genome assembly GCA_031396725.1 of Gemmatimonadaceae bacterium. Lineage (GTDB taxonomy): Bacteria > Gemmatimonadota > Gemmatimonadetes > Gemmatimonadales > Gemmatimonadaceae > Pseudogemmatithrix. Next base: position 47,066 of record JANNLH010000018.1, read on the forward strand.
GAGCGCGAGCTCGGCAAGGGCGGGATGGCGACGGTCTACCTCGCGCGCGACGTCAAGCACGATCGCGAGGTGGCGATCAAGGTCCTGCACCCCGACCTCTCCGCCTCGATCGGCGCCGAGCGCTTCGAGCGCGAGATCCGCCTCGCCGCCAAGCTGCAGCACCCGAACATCCTCGGCCTCTACGACTCCGGGACGGCGGACGGGCTCCTCTACTACGTGATGCCGTTCGTGCGCGGCGAGTCGCTGCGCGACCGGATCGACCGTGAGAAGATGCTCCCGATCGAGGACGCGGTCGGGATCGTGCTGCAGGTCGCGAGCGCGCTCGGCTACGCGCACGCGAACGGGATCGTGCACCGCGACATCAAGCCCGAGAACGTCCTGCTCTCGGGGGACCACATCCTGGTCGCCGATTTCGGCATCGCGAGCGCGGCGTCGGAGGCGGGCAAGGCGAAGCTCACGCAGACCGGGATGGCGGTCGGTACGCCGGTGTATATGGCGCCGGAGCAGTCGACCGGTGACACCGTGGGACCGGCGGCCGACATCTACAGCCTCGGCTGCATGCTCTACGAGATGCTGAGCGGCGAGCCGCCCTTCACCGGGCCCAACGCGATGGCGATCATGGCGAAGCACCTGATGGAACAGGTGCCGAGCGTGCGCGTGGTGCGGCAGGCGGTCCCGGTGGAGCTCGAGCAGGCGATCTTCATCTCGCTCAACAAGCAGCCGATCGACCGGCCGCAGAATGCGCAACAGTTCGCCGAGCTCCTCGGGATGCCACTCGGGGCGACCGGGACGATGCGAGTGATGCGCGGCTCGACCGCGATGCGCGGATCGCAGATGATGCGCGGCTCGACGATCGCGCGGCAGTCGCAGTACGGACTGCAGGGGATCCCGGACGAGATGCTCCTGCCGGCGGTGCCGGTCTGGAAGCGGCCGGTGGCGTGGGTCGGCACCGGCGTCACGGTCGCCGCCGCCGCGGGGCTCTTCTTCGCGATGAACAGTGGGCCGACCGCGCCCGCGAACGATCCCGATGCGCGTCGTGTCGCGGTGCTCTACTTCCAGGACGCCAGCCGCGACTCATCGCTGCGGCCGGTGGCGGACGGGCTGACGGAAGGCCTCATTCGCACGCTCGGGCGCGTCACCACGCTCGAGGTGATCTCGCGCGGCGGCGTCGAGCCCTATCGCGGCGCGACGGTCGGGATCGACAGCATCGCGCGCGCGCTGCGCGCGGGGTACGTGGTGCACGGGTCGCTCGCCCCGGAGAATGCGCGCGTGCGGGTGAGTCTCACGCTCTCGAGGCGCACGGGTGTGCCGGTGAGCGACAGCAGCTTCACCGTCGCGCGCGACAGCATCGTGCTTGCGCAGGAGGCGATCTCGAGCGCCGCCTCGGAGCTGATCCGCGGCGCCATCGGCGTGCAGATCTCGCTGCAGGACCAGCGGGCGCGGACGGCGAGCAACGCCGCCTGGATCGCGGCGCAGGACGGCGCGCAGCTGCTGCGGCGGGCCCAGGCGCTGCAGGCGGCGCGCGACACGACCGGGGCGGCGCAGGCGGCGTTCGAGGCGGCGGACTCGAGCTTCGCGCGCGCCGAGGCGCTCGACCGGCGCTGGAGCGAGCCGGTGACGCGCCGCGCGGCGCTCGCCTACCAGCGCTCGCGGCTCGTCGGGACGGATCCGGCCGCCATCCGGCCCTGGGTGACGCGGGCGATCGGCCACGCCGACCGCGCGATCGCGCTCGACCCGGAGGATCCGGATGCCCTCGAGATGCGCGGCACCGCGCGCTACTGGGGCGTGATCAGCGGGTTGCACGTCGATGAATCGACGCGGATGCGCGAGCTGCGGGCGGCGCAGCAGGATCTCGAGGGCGCGGTGGACCTCAACCCACGCCAGGCGGGGGCGTACGCGACGCTGTCGCACATGTACTACCGGCTGCCGGACAAGACCAACGACAACGTGCTCACGGCCGCGGCGAAGGCGCTCGACGCGGATGAGTTCCAGTCGAACGTCGTGGGGATCCGCCAGCGACTCTTCAACGCGGCCTTCGACCTCGGCCGATTCGATGCCGCGGAGCAGTACTGCGCCGAGCTCGAGCGACGATTCGCGGGGAATGCGCGCGCCCTCCGCTGCCGGCTCTACCTGCAGTCGATCCCGACGCGCTTCCACGCCGACTCGGTGGACGTCGATCGCGCGTGGCGCCTCGCAGACTCGCTCGCGGCGACGGATTCTGGCAACACCAAGACGTTGCTCACGGGCCACATCTGGGTTGCGGCGGCGCTCGCCAGGAAGTCGGTCGGCGCAGGGCTCACGCCCTCCGCATCCCGAACATTGGCCGATAGTGCGCGGGCGCTGGCCAGGCGCTCCGAGGGGGATGCCGTCATCGACTCCCCGCGCGACCTCGCCTACTTCGGCGCCTACGTCTACACGGTCCTCGGCGACAAGCGGGACGCCATCCGCCTGCTGGACGCCTACATCGCGACCGATCCGGCGACGCACCAGGCCTCCTTGCGGGCCGACCCGACCTGGATGTTCCGGCGGCTGGCCGAGGACCCGAGCTCCGGATTCGCGCGCGCCGTCGGGGCGCCTCGCTGAACAGGGCTGGACCGACAGTCCGAGAACTGAACGCTGACTAACATTGCGGCACCGAGCTTGCATGACCAAGTTCTCTTGCCGGTTCCGGGAGAACGCGTCAGCGGGGTGGTCGACCGCCGGATGACGCGGCACGGAGCCCCCCAGCCGAGGTCCCAATGCGCCGCCCGATCCGCTTCGCCGCCGTCCTCACCGCTTCCTTCATCGTCGGCGCTTGCGTGGACGTTCCGTCCGCCCCGGTCGCCGTCACCGAGGTCCGCGAACGCGGCTCCATCGTCGCCGGCACCTGCACGACGGTGCAGGAACTGAACACCCTGGCGAAGCAGGTATTCGGACCCGGCACGCCGAACGCGTCGTCGGCGCTCGGCAAGATCAAGACCCTCGACCAGGCCGTGAAGAAGCGGCAGCTAGATCAGGCCGCGAAGCACGCGCACGACCTCGTGGACTTCACGCTCAAGAAGCACCAGGCGGACCAGACGCCGGCGCCCGACGCGGTCGTGACCGCGTTCGTCAACAAGGTCTACTGCTACGCGGGCATCGACATCGGCCTGAACGATCCGTCGAACTCGCACCTGATCTTCCCGTCCGACCTGCCGCAGGTGAAGTACGCGGTGGACATCCAGTCGGCCATCCGCTTCGATGCGAACCCGGTGAGCGAGCCGACGCTGATCGAGTTCCAGCAGCTCCCGACGATCTATCCGCCCGGCGGCGGCCCGCTCGACACGAAGCTCGACCAGTATCCCGGCTTCGTGCTTATCACGAAGTCGTCGGAGACGGACGCGCCGCTCACCAAGCCGGCCGTCGTCGGCATCTGCGCGAGCGGCGTCATCCCGCAGGAGGTGCGCGATCGCCTGCGGCTCGGGCACGGGCTCGAGACCGGGACCGAGATCACGCCGGCCGCCGACGCCGGATTCCTGGACTGCGAGAACGCGACCGGCGTTGCGCCCGTCGGGTCGGCGGGTGTGCGCCTTCTGCGCGGGCTGGCGGACTTCGTGCTGCCGGCGAAGCTGCACGCGCGTGTCTTCCAAGCGGCGCGCGGCGGCGGCGTCGGCGGCACGGTCACCGAGTTCAGCCCCTTCGCGCCGGTCGATCCGGTCCTGCGCGCGGGCGGCGGCGTCGGCGGGACGGTGACGGAGTTCATCCGGATGCCGATGCTGGTCGATCCGTTCTCGGCGAACTCGGTCGCGCCGGTCGAATCGTGCGCCAACGGGATCACGGGCGAGGCCGGTCTCCCGGTCGCCGAGGTGTGCCGCCCCTTCGTGCGCATCACCACGCGGCTCGGCACCCTGTTCAGCGGCGTGCCGGTCACCTGGAATGCGACGCTCGGCGGCGGGCTCGTCGCCAACTCGGCGAGCAGCGCGTGCGGGAGCTTCGCGGCGACGATCGTCGGCGCCACGGACCTGTTCGGCCGCTCGGCCGTCTGCTGGAAGCTCGGCGTGATCGGGGCGAATCAGGTGACGGCGGTGCCGGGCATCGGCGGCGACGCTCTGGCCGGCGTGACGTTCTCGCCGGCGTCGGTGACCTTCGACGCGGTGGCGAGGGCGCCGGAGCGGCTTGGCGTGCCGACCGACCTGGTGAAAGTCCAGGGCGAAGGGCAGACGGCGCCGGCAGGAGCAGCGGCGCCGGTCGCGCCGCGGGTGCGGGTCACGGATCCGTACGGCAATCCCGTGGCCGGGGTGCGCGTGCACTTCGTCGCGCTCGAGGGGTCCGGAAGCGTGACGCCGGCGAGCGTGCTGAGCGACGCGTCGGGTCTGGCCACGGCCACGTGGACCCTTGGCGCCGGCCACAATCGGCTCAAGGTCTACATCAACGCCGTCGTGTTCACCTTCGTCTACTTCGACGCGACCGGCACCACCCCGTGATGACCCCGAAGTCGCGTGCCGGCCGGCGCGGTCCCTAGCGCCGGCTGCCCGTCCAGAGCGCCACCAACCCGCACCCCATCGAGCTTCCAGCCGCACGCTGGAGCTCGACCGGGGCGGAGGCGATGCTGCCGTAGACCTCGATCGCGGCGATCGACTGGATGCCGATGATCTCATCGATCGAGAGCAGCGTGTTGATGTTCGGCTTGTTGCCGCGGAGCCCCATCGCCTCCTCGAGCGTGCCAAGCAGGCGCTGGCCGTCGAGGATGATCTCCATCGCGCAGTTCGGGTTGCGCGTGCTCATCAGGATCGAGCGGCCCTGGTAGTTCTGGATCTTCACGTAGCGGTCGCCGCCGAGGATCGACGAGACGTTCAGCGGATTGCGCAGGTCGAGCTCTTCCGGCGTGATGAATCGTGCCGCCTGCGCCCCCTTCTGCACGCGTTCCATCCGGTCGTAGAACCCCTTCCGCGCGAGCGGCGTGTCGCGCCGCCCCTCGACGGTCACGGCGTTCAGCGCCCGCGGCAGCGGGATCAGGTCGGCGACGAACTCGCCGGTGACGGTGTCCTTCACCGCGAATCCGATGAACGGGCTGAACCCCATCCGGCGCACCTGCAGCCGCAGGCGATCGGGCACCTTCATCCGGAACTCGGCCCGGCCGGTGGAGTCGGCCACGCGGGAGGCGCCGTTCTCGATCTGCACGAACGCGAACGGGATCACCCTGCCCTGCACGTCGGTCACGCGCACCACGGCGCGGTCCTCCTGAGCGCCGGCGTTGGCGGCCGCGAGGAGGAGCGTGGCGCAAGCGACGAGAAGATGGCGGGCGCGGGCGGTCGTGCGGGGCATCAGGTCGGATCCCGTTGTGGGTACGCTACACTCGAATTCTACCCGGGAGGACCCGCCGCGGTCATCCCGGGTGCGAGCGGAGCGGACCAGGGATCAGCGCCGGCCGCCGCTCCAGATCGCGACGACGCCGCACGACTGCGAGCCAGCGAGCCGCTGCAGCTCGGCCGGGACACTGGCCGGGGACGGGTAGATCTCGACCGCCGCGACCGAGCCCGCATTGATCAGCTCGTCGACGCTCGTCATCGTCCCCGCGTGGATCCGGCGCACCGAGTCCTGCGCGGCGGCGGAGGTCGCGCGCTCGAGGTCGCGTCGGAGCGCCGGATTCAGGTCGACGTTCACGAGCTCCTCGAGCATCCCCGTCATCAGGCGCCCGTCGAGGACCACCGCGAGTCCGCAGCGGCTGCCGCGGCCCTCGAGCAGCGCACGCTGGTTGAAGAAGCGGACGCGGATCGTCTGCTCGCCCATCAGCACCTGCGTGAGCTTGGCCGGGTTCCGGAAGTCGAGCTCCTCCGGGGTGATGAACCGGGCGACCGTGGCGCTGTTCTGCGCGCGGTCGAGCCGGTCATAGAATCCGGCGCGGGCGAGCGGGGTGTTCCTCCGCTCCTCGATCCGCGAGACCGCGAGCGCTCGTGGCGCGGGCGCCAGGGTCACGAGGTAGTTCCCCGCGGCCGTACGCGGGAGCCAGCCGGTGAAGGGGAGGAACCCCATCCGCCGCACCTGCAGCTGGAGCGAGTCACGGGGCGGGGAGTTGAAGACCGCGCGTCCTGAGTCGTCGGCGACGCGGATGACGCCACCCGTCAGCTGGACCCAGGCGAAGGGGATCGGTTGGGCGAGCGAGTCGATGACCTGGACGGTCATGCGCTCGCCCTGCGCGCTGAGCGGCAGGGCGAGCAGGAGCGAGGCGGCCATCAGGGATGCGACGCGCAACGAAGCCTCCGGAGTGGGGCGGGGACTCCCGCTGGTGCTACGCGACCACGGCCAGCGGTTCCCCGGTCGCCTTCTCCGGCTCGGGCACGAGCGTGAGCGCGAGCACCTGTTCGAGGGACTCCACGAAGTGGAAGCGCAGCACCTTGCGCGCCTCCTCGGGGACGTCCTCGACGTCGGCCTCGTTGTCCCGCGGCAGGATCACGTCGGTGATCCCCGCGCGGAGGGCGCCGAGCACCTTCTCCTTCACGCCGCCGATCGGCAGCACGCGGCCGCGCAGCGTGATCTCGCCGGTCATCGCGAACTCGCGCCGCACCGGCCGTCCGCTCATCTCGCTCGCGAGCGCCATCGAGATCGCGACGCCGGCCGAGGGGCCGTCCTTCGGGATCGCGCCGGCCGGCACGTGGATGTGCGTCTCGACCGTGCCGAGGCGCGAGCGCGGGATGCCGAGCCGTTCGGCGTTCTTGGTCACGTAGGTGAAGGCGGCGCGCGCCGACTCCTTCATCACGTCGCCGAGCTGGCCGGTGAGGATCAGCGCCACCGGGGCGCCGCCGCCGTTGCCGTCGCTGGCGGTCGGGCTCGTGAGCGGACGGACGGAGGCCTCGACGAACATGATGTCGCCGCCCATCGGCGTGTAGTACATGCCGGTGGCGGTGCCGACCTCGTGCGCGGCGATCGCCTTCTCGGGGTGCACCTTCGGCCGGCCGAGCAGGTCGCGGACCTCCTCGGCCGAGATGACGCCGTCGAGGATCGGGTTCTCCTTGTGCTCGGTGGCGATGCGGCGCGCGACCTTGCGCGCGACCTTGCCGATCTCGCGCTCGAGCTGCCGCACGCCGCTCTCGCGCGTGTACTTGCTGACGAGCGACATGATGGCCTCGTCGTCGAAGGCCACCTTCTTGTCGCCGAGGCCGTTCTCCTCGAGCTGGCGCGGGATCAGGTAGGTCTTGGCGATCTCGGCCTTCTCGCGCTCGGTGTAGCCGGCGAACTCCACGACCTCCATGCGGTCGAGCAGCGGGCCGGGGATGTTCTGGATGAAGTTGGCGGTCGCGATGAAGAGCACCTCGGAGAGATCGAAGGGGATCCCGAGGTAGTGGTCGGTGAAGGTGTCGTTCTGGGCGGGGTCGAGCACCTCGAGGAGTGCGCTGGACGGGTCGCCCTGGAAGGAGACGCCGAGCTTGTCGACCTCGTCGAGCAGGAAGACGGGGTTCTTGGTGCCGGCCTGCTTCATCCCCTGGATGATGCGGCCGGGCATCGCGCCGACGTAGGTGCGGCGATGGCCGCGGATGTCGGCCTCGTCGCGTGCGCCGCCGAGGGCCACGCGGACGTACTCGCGGCCGAGCGAACGGGCGATCGACTTGGCGATCGAGGTCTTGCCGACCCCCGGCGGGCCCGAGAAGAGCAGGATCGGGCCCTTGGCCATCGCGCGCGCCTTGGCCTCGCGCTTGTCGGTGATCGCGCGGGCGTTGTCCTCGCCGTTCTTCTTCGGGGCGACGGTGGCGGTGGCGTCCTCCTTCGGTTCCTTGAGCTTCGCGACCGGGAACTCGCCGGTGCGGTCCATCTCCTCCGCGAGCTGCTGCGCGCGGAGCTGGCGGACGGCGAGGAACTCGAGGACGCGGTCCTTCACGTCCTTGAGGCCGTAGTGGTCCTCCTCGAGCACGGTGTGCGCGTGCGTGAGGTCGAGCTGGTCGTCGGAGCGCTTGTTCCACGGGAGCTCGGCGATCCACTCGAGATAGGTGCGGATGACCTGCGCCTCCATCGACTCGCGGCCGGAGCGCTCGAGGCGCCCGAGCTCGCGCTCGACCTCGGTGCGCGCCTCCTTCGGGAGCTCGAGGGCGTTCAGCTTCTCGCGCAGCTCCTCGATCTCCTTCGTCTGGTCGTCGTCGCCGAGCTCCTTCTGGATCGCCTTCATCTGCTCGCGCAGGAACATCTCGCGCTGGCGCTCGCCGAGCTCCTCCTGCACCTGCGACTTGATCTCGTCCTGGGCCTCGAGGAGGGAGATCTGCCGCTGCACGTGCACGAGCACCTTGCGGAGCCGCTCCTCGACCGAGAGGGTCTCGAGGAGGCCCTGCTTCTCGGGGACCGAGAGCTCGATGTAGCCGGCGACGAGATCGGCGAACTTGCCCGGCTCCGTGACCGAATCGAGCACCTGGTGCACGACCTCCTCGGGGAGGCCGCGACGCTCGCCCAGCTCGGCGGCGCGCTCGCGGATCTCCTTGTGGAGCGCGGTGAAGGCGGCGTCCTGCTCGTCGAGCGGGGACATCTCCTCCGAGGCCATCACGACCGCGGAGAGGTAGCCTTCGGTGGTCGAGTATTGGAGCGAGGTGGCGCGCTGCTCGCCGTGCAACAGCAGCTGCACACCGCCCAGGCCGCGCTGGATCTGGCCGATGCGGGCGATGACGCCCATCGAGTACAGGATCTCGGGGGCCGGCTCCTCGGCGTTGTCGCGCTGCGCGACCGCGAAGACCAGCCGATCACCCTTCAGCGCGGATTCGATCGCGCGCAGGGTCCCCGGCCGTCCGGCGGCGATCGGTGCGGTGAGGCCGGGGAAGATGACCGTCCCCCGCAGGGGAAGGACGGGAAGGGTCTGACGAGCGCTCATGACGGGTTCCTGTACGACGGGAGGGCGATGCGAGTGATACCCTCGGAGTGGCAAGGAGTATTCCGCCCTGACTTACGACATGTTGGCGGGGATTGCAACTTTCTCCCGCCGTCCTGACGTAGGGTCTGCCACGGCGGCGAGACGAACGTCCGCGTGCGGCGTCTGTGGTGATGACGGGCGCCGTGTGGTATTTTGGGGCGCTCCGCCTCCCCTCCAGTCCCCCCTCGTGAACGAACCCCGCATCAGTCAGTCGGACGCCGAGTTGCGCTCGCACGTGGTGCGCTCGCTCGAGGCGCAATACGAGGTCGAGAAGGAGATCGGCCGCGGCGGGATGGGTATCGTCTACAAGGGGCGCGACAAGCGCCTCAAGCGGCCGGTGGCGATCAAGCTGCTGCCGCCGGAGCTCGCCTTCCGGTCGGAGATCCGGATGCGCTTCCTGCGCGAGGCGGAGATGGCGGCGCAGCTGAGCCATCCGCACATCGTGCCGATCTACGGCGTCGACGAACGCGAGGGGCTCGTCTACTTCGTGATGGCGCTGGTCGAGGGGGAGAATCTCGGCACGCGCATCGCACGGCAGGGACGGATCCCCGCCGATGAGACGCGGCGCATCCTGCGCGAGGTCGGCGACGCGCTCGCGTACGCGCACTCGCAGAACACAGTGCACCGCGACATCAAGCCGGACAACATCCTCATCGACGCCGCGACCGGGCGCACGATGGTGACCGACTTCGGCATCGCGCGCGCGGTCAGCGAGGGCGGCGACTCGAAGCTCACCGCCACCGGCATCGCGATCGGCACCCCGGCGTTCATGTCACCCGAGCAGTCGGCCGGCGACCGCGATATCGACGGGCGCACCGACCTCTACTCGCTCGGCATCGTGGCGTACCAGATGCTCTGCGGGGAGCTGCCGTTCAACGCGACGAGCACGCCGGCGCTGCTGGTGAAGCACCTGTCCGAGCGTCCGGTGCCGATCGACCAGCGCGCGCAGGTGCCGGCCGATCTCGCGCGCGCCGTGATGCTCTGCCTCGAGAAGCGTCCCGAGGACCGCTTCCCCGACGCGCGCTCGTTCGTGCGCGCGCTCGAGACGGGCGTGGTCCCCAACCTGCCGGCGCGCGCCGGGAATGCGTATCCGCAGGCGCCGGCGGGGTGGCAGCCGCAGCAGCCCGAGGTGTACGGCGGCGACGAGCCGACGATGGAGGAGCGCCAGCGCTGGCAGGCGCAGCCGGTGAAGGACTTCCGCAAGGCGATCGCCCCGTTCCTGTTCGTGACCGGCGCGCTCTTCTTCGTCGACGTCATCGGCGGCCCGAGCCTGCTCTTCATCTCGGCGTTCTGGGGGATCGGCATCGCGTACAAGTACGCCCGGCTCTGGAGCGACGGCTTCGACTGGCGCGACGTGTTCAAGCAGCCGCGCGACAAGATGATCGTGGACGTCGCGGCCGAGACGATCGACGATGCGCGCGCGATCTTCAACCGCGAGAAACGGGCGGAGGTGCGCGAGCGCACCCGCCGGCGCCGGCTCAGCACGGGCGCGGAGTCGGTCAACGGGATGCCGGTGCTCTCGGCCAAGGATGCCGCGGCGCTCGGCTCCGGCCCGCACTCGGCCAGCGCGCGCCAGGCGATCATGGACCGGGACGAGGTGATCCGGCTCGTGAACCAGCTCCCGCCGGCGGAGAAGGAGCGCCTGCCGCAGGTGGTGGAGTCCGCGCGCACCCTCTCCGACACGGTGATGTCGCTCGCGACGGCGCTCACGACGCTCGAGCGCGAGACGGGCGGGGCGTCGTCGGTGGACGCGATCGAGAAGGAGATCGGGGTGCTGGAGTCGCAGGCGAACCCGCTCGACCGCGATGCGAGCGAGGCGCGCGTGCGCCGCCTCGCGATGCTGAAGCGCAGCCGGCGTTCCGTGAGCGAACTGCTGCGGAAGCGGACCGAGATGGCGGCCCGGCTCGAGAGCTGCTCGCTGGCGCTGCAGAACATGAAGTTCGACATGCTGAAGCTGCGCGCCGGGAGCCAGAGTTGGCAGCACATGACCACCATCGCCGGCCAGGCGATGGCGCTCGCCCGCGAGGTCGACGTCGCGGTCTATGCCGGCGACCAGATGGCGCGACTGGACCGCCCCTCGCCACGTGGCTGACGACGCGCTGTTCGCGCGGTGTGTCTCCGCCGTCGCGGGACTCTACGAGATCGAGGCCGAGATCGGACGCGGCGGGATGGCCGTGGTCTACCGCGCGCGCGATACACGGTTGCGCCGAAAGGTCGCCCTCAAGGTCCTCCCGCCCGAGCTCGCGTTCCGGGAGGAGGTGAAGTCGCGCTTCCTGCGCGAGGCCGAGATGGCCGCGCGGCTCTCGCACCCGCACATCGTGCCGATCTACTCGGTCGACGAGGCCGGCGGCATCGTCTACTTCGCGATGGGGCTCGTCGAAGGGGAGCCGCTCTCGGCGCAGCTCGCCCGCGAGCCGCGCCCGCCGCTCGAGGTGGTGCGCCGCGTCCTGCGCGAGGTCGCCGACGCGCTGCACTATGCCCACCAGCACGGCGTCGTGCACCGCGACATCAAGCCCGACAACATCCTGATCGAGCAGGGGACGGCGCGCGCGATCGTCACCGACTTCGGCATCGCGCGCGCGGCCGAGGGGGACCAGCGGCTCACCGTGACCGGCATCGCGGTCGGCACGCCCGCGTACATGAGTCCCGAGCAGGCGATGGGGGAACGCGAGGTCGATGGCCGCGCCGACATCTATGCGCTCGGCATCGTCGGCTACCAGATGCTCGCGGGGGAGCTGCCCTTCCAGGCCACCAACACACCGGCGATGCTGATGAAGCACCTGAGCGAGCGTCCGCGCCCGCTCGGCCAGATGCGCGACGATCTCCCGGCGAATCTCGTCCAGGCGATCGAGAAGGCGCTCGCGAAGGGTCGCGGCGAGCGGTGGCGGGACGCCGAGGCGTTCCGCGTCGCACTCTCCGACGATGCGCCGGTCGAGCCGGCGCCGCGGCGGTCGCAGCCCGCGACGGTCGGGACGATCCCCGGGCACATCTCCGAGCAGATCGACCCGATCGAGCGGCTGCGCCAGCACACACCGCTCCCGGCGCCGCCCTTCCCGCCGCTGCCGAAGGACTGGATGTTCAATCCGACGACGCGCGAGCACGGCAAGGAGATCCTGCGGCAGTGGCGCGAGGAGCAGCGGCGCTGGCGCGAGGGGAAGGGGGGCGGCCGCGTCGTCCGACAGGAGTTCCGCGACGCCGCGATCGAGCTCAAGCAGATGGAGCTCGCGAATCGCCACTCGCCGGACGAGCGCATCGCGCGGCTCCGCCGCAAGCTCGCCGGCGGACTTGGGACGATCGGATTCCTCGCCGCGATCAACCTGATCACCAGTCCGCAGTTCCCGTGGTTCCTCTTCCCCGCGCTCGGCATCTTCCTCGGCGTGGCCAATGGGTTCGGCGGCCTCTGGGCGGACGGGATCCCGCTGCGCGACGTCTTCCGGCGCCCGGTCCGTCCGTTGCACAGCGGCTCGGACCAGCCGCTGCGGCGCATCGAGGCCCGGCTCCCCGCGCCGGCGGCCTCGAGCGTGGCCGAGGCGGTGCTCGACAGCGTGCCGCGCGACGTGCTCGAGGGGCCGCACGGGCGCTCGATCCGCGACGCGTACGATGCGCGCGCGCAGATCCGGTCGGTGCTGGCGCGGCTGGGGGACGGGGAGAAGGCGCTGCTGCCGGAGATCCTGCCGACGGTCGAGTCGCTCGTGGAGCGCGTGCGCACGCTCGCCGCCGCCTTGCACGCGCTCGACACCGAAGCGTCGTCCGACGCGCTGGCGCGGCTCCGCGTGCGCGTGGACGAGACGCAGGCGATGCCGGCCGACGCGCCGGAGCGCACGCGACGGCTCGAGCTGCTCGAGCGGCAGTTCGCGACGCTCAGCGACCTCGCCGAGCGCCGTACGGCGCTGGCGCAGCAGATGGACCACGCGCTGATGGTGCTCGACACGATGAAGCTCGACCTGATGCGACTCCGGAGCTCGGGCGTCGAGTCGCGGCTCGCCGATCAGGGGCCGCTGACGCAGGAGATGCGCGCGCTGGCGCGCGACGTCCAGCGCGCGGCGGAAGCGGTCGAGGAGACGAAGAAGTCCTTGTGAGCTTCACCACGAAGTCACGAAGGCGTGAAGACGGGCGAAGGGGGCAACGCGGAAGCGTTCACCCCAGAGACGCGGAGGGACGGAGGAAGGACGGAGGCTGCTTGGGGGTACTGCGATCGCCACGCCCGGACTTCGGCGGCGCACGCAGTACCCCCAAAGTTCTTCTCCGTCTTTCCTCCGCCCCTCCGCGTCTTGTATGTCTACCAAGGTTGGTGGTAAGTCCTCGGGGCGGCGGCAGCTCGATTCTCGCGTCAGGGGCCGTCAGAGCCCGTCACGGAGTGGGAGCGCCGTCGAACCGATCGCTGGGAGCCCGAACAGCCGCT
>JANNLH010000027.1:0-14761 GCA_031396725.1 Gemmatimonadaceae bacterium
GCCGGCGTAGCGCAGGCCCGCGGTGCCGCCGGTCTGCAGTTGCGTGAAGGTCCGCATCACCAGGCTGCCGGTGATCCGCAGGCACCCGCCGCTGGAGTTGGCCGTCTCGCCGTGCGGACAGGACTGCGCGACGATGCCCGACCCCGACGCACCCTCCACACCGACCGTCCCGGTGAGGCTCATCAACTGCGCGTCGACCCCGACATCGGTCTCCGGCCCGAGATGCCGCGAGAAGCTGCTGAAGCTGCCGTTGCTCTCGATGAATCGACGGCCTCTCGTCAGTGCATTGTTCGCGACGAGGATGTCGCCTTGTGCGAGCACACCGAACTGTCCGTCGCACGACGCGGACGACGGATCGTCCCGTCGGGTCGCGCGCGTCACGCGCTCGAGGATCCGCACCGGACCATCGACCTTCAGCAGAAGACTGCCCGCGACCTCCCCGCTGACGTAGAGCGGTCCGGCCGACGCGCGCATCACGCGGCGCGACGCCGCGTTGCGCGATGGCGCGAGGGGCCAGAGGTAGGGCAGCTCCGGCGCCTGGCGGATCGTCGAGGCGATGCCGCTGACCGCCGTGCCCGGGAAGACGCGCCAGGTCCCGAGCGTGGAGAGCGTGCCGCCGTCGCATCGCCCGGAGTTCCCGCCCGTCGAGACGCGACAGGTGCGTGAGCGCACCGTGAAGGTGGTCTCGTTGCCGCCATAGCCGTACGGTGCATCCGCCGGCCAGCCGCCGCCCGGCGTGACGACCCCGAACGGCACCGTGTCCGCGACACCACCCGTCACGACGCCGGCCGAGTTGGTCATGCGCTCGGTCGACACCAGGAATGGGCTCCCGGCGGGGAAGCATCGTGCCGTGCTCTGGCTGAGTACGTAGAACGTGGAGCCGTAATCGTAGTCGTCCATCGCCCCAACTCCCGGGCTCGTCTCAGGCGGGAAGTTCCCCGACCCGGTCGCCTGGATGAGGTTCTTCGCCCAGTTCGCGCGATGGGTGGCGACGGGGATGAAGTGCCAGCGCCCTGCGCGCAGGTAGAAGGCGCCGCACTGGTTCTGCACGACCGGATCGCTCCACCGCACCGCGAGCCCGGACCAGAAACCGTAGTAGTCGACGGCGGGGAGCCCGACATTCAGCCTGGTCGTGTCGTGACCGTCGGCCAGGTCGAAGACGCGGGCGAACCCTTCGTCGGCCTCCCGGACGCCGTCGCCGTCCGCATCGAAGACGATCAGGGCGAGGCGACTCCCCTTCCGCCACCCCGATCCGCTGCCGGTCGCCGGGGTGAAGGCCAGGTTCGCGGCCAGCGCGAGGGTGTCGAGCCGAGGGAACGTGGAATCGGCCGGGTATCGGACGACCGGCACGCCCGACACCGTGTCCGAGAGGTAGTCCGCGGTACCGGTGAGTCCCGCCACCGCCGTCAGGGTATCGCGGTAAGAGGCTCCAGATCCGGACCGCCATGTCTCGTTCGTGTGCGCGCGCCCGGGGATCACGCCGAAGTTGAACGTGAGGGTGGACCCAAAACGATCGGCGAACAGGCTGTAGCGCGAGAAGCTCTCGCGGCGGAGGTCGAGGCGCCGGACGTGGCGTGTGCCGTTCGCGTCGTACGCCGCCGCGATGAGCGTCACCTGAGGCACCTCGAGGCCGGTGGTGTCGCCGGTCGTCGCGGCGTACACATTGACCGACACGCGCGGAATGACCGTCCCGGACGCGTCGCTGATGGTGTGCCCGGCGAGCAGCTGGACCACCCCGGTGTCCGGAATGGCGATCGTGGTGTCGACCATCAGGCGCGACCGTACGGCCTCCAGCGCCGACTCCGCGGCGAGCCGGTACTCGCGCTCACGGTCGTAGAACCGCGAGAGCGTGCCGGCGCTCGACGAGAGGAAGATCGCGGCGATCGCAAGCCCCGCGACCGCGAGTGTCATCAGCAGGACGAGGATCAGCGCCGACCCGCGCCGGCGACGCACGAGGCGCGCGCTCATGGGAGCGTGAGCGTGGAGGTGTGCGTCGCCCAAGCGGACAGCGCGCCCCCGCAGTCGACGCTCCGTACGCCGTACTTCACGGAGCCCGCCAACGTCGGCAGGTGGTGGTCCCAGCGGTAGGTCGGCGCCCCCCTGGCCGGTACGGCCGCGAGCACGCGCCAGACGGTCTCGGCGTCGTAGCGCACGCCCACGAGATAGTGCACGATGTCGTTCGCGCCAGCGCCGTCGTCCAACCCTCCGTCCCACGCGACCCGGACGCGGTATCCCGAGGACGAACTTGTCTTCGTGCGATCGACTGCCGTCGGCGGCGCGGGGGCCGCACCGCAGCCTCCACTCAGCCGTGCTCGCGCATTGGGCAGCACGGTCCGCCAATGCACCGTGCGGATCGACTCCTCGCCCGTCGTCCGGTTCCGATAGTAGCCCGCGGACCGGAGTCCGACCGCGCGCACCGAGTCGATCGCCGTGGAATCCCAGTACAGCGGCAGCCGCGAGGCGGCGATGCGCGTGAGCGTCCCCGCGACCGGACGGAAGTAACTGAAGAACGCCGAGTCCGCCGGCACGTGGATCGACCGCACGATCTGCACCGAGTCGCGCGCGTTCACCCGGCGGTACAGCACGTAGAGGTCGCTGCGGCCCGAGATGGTGTCGGGATGCAGGAAGTAGCTGATCGTCTCGTGCCGGCTGATTCCGCCCGCAGCGCTTGTGTAGTCCGCCGGGGGATACGAGCGCCCGGTCACCGGGAGCGCCCTCGCGTTCGCCAGCCGCCAGGACTCGGTCAGGGTCGTCGCCGCGCCCGCCTCGATCTCCGCGGCCCCTGGGTCGGACGTGTCGGGTGCCGTGAGGTTCGCGTTGAACGCGATCGCCCGCGGTCCCGCCATCACCAGGAGCGGCTGACCGGGATCGGACGCCGCCAGCCGCAGGTCGCGATCGATCGCCCGCTGCGCATACCGGGCGACCTGGTCCGCGTCGAGGCGGCCCGCGCTCGCGCCGAGCGCGCGGGTCTGCACGCGCAGGAAGGGCAGCGTGATCGCGAAGACGGCGAGTGTCAGCGTCATCGCGACCACGATCTCCACCAGCGTGAAGCCGGTGCGTCCGGGGCGATTCATCGGAACCGGGCGATCCGGACGGTCTTCCCCACGGGGCGCTTCAACACCGCCGCGGAGACGGTCACCGTCACCGTGACGTAGTCGCTCGTCGCATTCTGCGTCCGCACCGCCTGCGTCGTACGGGTGAACCCGGTGTACCCCTGCATCGACGGGTTCGCCAGCGCACTGCCCGACGTCTCCGACGTCCCGTTGAAGGTCGTGACCAGCGTCCGGTAGTTCGCGTGCCCCTTGATGGCCTCGAGGCGCGCAGTCGCGAGGTCGCTCGCCAGCGTCAGGTTGGCCGCGTCCGCGGTCGCACGCGTGAAGCTCTGCCCGAATCGCGACAGGCTCAGCATGACGCCCGAGAGGATCACGATCGCGAACAGGACTTCGATGATCGTCATCCCGGGACGCACGGGAGACCGGGGGGTGCGCATGCGGCGAAGGGGGCGAGGGCGGTGCATAGACATCTAGTATGAGCAAGGACGAGGCCGCCGCCGCGGCTGTCACAAGGTGACACGGGGCGGGGCTCGCGCGTCAGTGACCTGTCGGGCCGCGGGACGTCCCGGACGGGACGCCCCGCCATCCACCTTCTCCCCCCCGCCGTTGGCCACCATCGCCACGATGCTCGCCGATCCGCGCGCCCTGCAGCGCGTCAACGCCGCCACCACCGGCGAGCACACGGTGCTGCATTGTCGCGACTGGGCGGCCCTCGAGGCGGCCTGCAATCAGGAGTCGGTCTCGCTGGCGATCATCGACCTCTTCGCCGAGGGACAGGCCCACTTCGACGTGATCCGCCGCCTCAAGATGCGCGCCGAGCGGCTGACGCTGGTCGCCTACGTCGCCGTCCAGCCGGACCGCGCCCGCGACCTCTTCGATGCGGGGCGTGCCGGCATCGACGGGCTCCTGATCGCGGGGCAGGATGACACGCCCGCCGCATTCCGCGCGGTGCTCGAGCGCGCCGAGGCCCGCGGCGTGGCCCAGTTGATCCGCGCCCGGTTGACCGGCCTGCCAGCGCTGGCCCGCGACGCCGTCATGGTCGCGGTCACGCGCGCGCACCTGCGGCTCACGTCCCACCGGCTCGCCGAGATCTGCGGCGGCTCCAAGCGCGCCCTCCTCTCCGCGCTCGAGGCCGCGCACTTCCCGCCCCCCCAGAAGCTGATCACCTGGGGCCGGCTCATCGTCGCCGCGCAGATGCTCGAGGACGGGCAGCGCACCGCCGACGGCATCGCGCGGCTGCTCGACTTCCCGTCGGGGTCGGCGTTCCGCAACACCTGCCAGCGCTACGTCGGCGCGACACCGCAGGAGATCCGCGCGAAGGGCGGCGCGGCGTGGGTCGCCGAGCTCTTCCTGTCCGCGCGCGAGGCAGCGGCCGGGGACACGCCGCACCGCCGCCGGAGCGATGTCGCGGCGTCGCAGCCCAAGTGACGTGACAGTGACCCGGTCGGCAGTCCGCTAGTTGTCCCGCTGCCGCCACGTCCCCGTGGCGTTGCTCCAGAATCCCGTGCGGGCCGTCGCGCCGACGATCGTCAGCGCCCGGCGGTCCCCGTCGAGCCGGCGCCCGGAGCCGAGGTACACCACCGCGTCCCCCGAGAGCGCGCCGTTGGGTGAGATGCGGATCGCGAGCTGGAGCGGATTCCCCGTCTCCACCACGCCCGGTCCGGTCATGTACGCGGCGGCGGCGCCGTCCAGGGTCGTCGTCGGCGCCTGGAACTGCGCGCCGTCGGCGAGCGGCCGGTAGCGGACCGAGTCGCTCGCGTCCATCACGCCGTTCGCGTTGAAGTCCTGCAGGATCCGCGCGCGGTGCGCGTTCGCGTCGAACATCACCTGCACCATCGTGTTCTTCTGGATCGCCGTCTGCTGCGCCCCGATGATCACGTTCTGCAGCAGCCGGATGTTTGCGTCCATCCGGTAGCCGACGAAGCTCACGCGCGAGACGGCGAACCCGGCGACGATGCCGATGAGGGCCATCACCATCAGGATCTCGATCAGCGTGAACGCGGCGCGGCGCGGGTCCCGGGGCATTACGCGAAAGTAATCGTCGGCGTACGATTCGCTATGCGCATCGTCGGACTGACCGGGAACATCGCCGCCGGGAAGTCGGCCGTCGCGGCCCGCTTGGCCGCGCTCGGGGCCCCGATCATCGATGCCGACCTGCTGGCGCGCGAGGCGGTCGCCCCCGGCACCCCCGCGCTCGCGGCGATCGCGCACCGGTGGGGAGCCGGCGTGCTCCGGCCGGACGGCGCGCTCGACCGCGGCGCATTGCGCCGGATCGTCTTCGCCGACCCGGCCGAGCGCGCCGCCCTCGATGCGATCGTGCATCCGGCGGTCGCGCGGCTCCGAAACGCCGCGGTCGAGACCGCGCGGCGGCGGGGGGAGCCGATCGTGGTCTGCGACATCCCGCTGCTCTTCGAGGCCGGGCTGGAGGACACGGTCGAGACGATCGTCCTCATCGATGCCCCCGAGGCGATGCGGCGCTCGCGCTTGATCCGCGACCGCGGCCTCGCACCAACGGAGGCCGACGCGATGATCGCCGCGCAGTGGCCCGCCGACCGGAAGCGCGCGCGGGCCCATCACGTGATCGAGAACGACGGGACGCTCGAGGATCTCGACGCGCGCGTCGAGGCCCTCTGGGAGACGCTCGAGGCGGGATCGGCCTCAGCTTGACCCTCGCTCTCGCCCGGGGTAGCCTTCGCACTCGTCGTGCACGCTCGTGCGCGACGCCTTCCACCCCCCGTCCACGTCGGAGCCGCGCGTGTCGTCGATCCCGCAGGACCTCCTTTACACGACCGATCACGAGTACGTGAAGAAGACCGCCGATCCGACGGTGGTCGCCATCGGCATCACAGACTTCGCGCAGGGTGAGCTCGGCGACATCGTCTATCTCGAACTTCCGGCGGCCGGCAAGACCTTCGCCGCGCACGACGTCTTCGGCACGATCGAGGCGGTGAAGGCCGTCTCGGAGCTCTTCTCGCCCCTCGCGGGCAAGATCGTCGAGGTCAATCCGAAGCTCGATGGGGAGCCGGCGCTGGTGAACACCGATCCCTACGGGGACGGGTGGATGATCAGGATGAAGATCGATCCGGCAGCGCTGGCCGGGCTCCTCGATGCCGGGGCGTACGCGAAGCATCTCGGGCAGTAGCTGAGATCGGTGCGCCGCCCTGAACGGCGGGTCACCACAGAGGACACAGAGAGCACAGAGGAACGACTACAACGGAACTGCAACGACAATTGAAAGGGGGCGTGGCGGAGAGATCTCTCCGCCGCGCCCCCTGTTCAAAGGCCGTTGCCGTTCTCTGTGCTCTCTGTGCCCTCTGTGGTGAATGCCCGTCGGCTCGCCACACCGGACCCGACTCAAGCCGGGACGTATTCCTCGATCGGCGGGCACGAGCACACGAGATTGCGATCCCCATACGCCGACTCGACGCGACCGACGGTCGGCCAGAACTTCCGCTCCCGCACCCAGGGCAGGGGGAACGCCGCCCGCTCCCGCGAATAGCCGCGCGACCAGCCGTCGCTCACCACCACCTCCATCGTGTGCGGCGCGTGGTGCAGCGGATTGTCCTCCTTCCCCAGCACCCCGCGCTCGATGTCCGCCGCCTCGCCGCGGATCGCGATCATCGCCTCGCAGAACCGGTCGAGCTCCGCCTTCGACTCCGACTCCGTCGGCTCGATCATCAGTGTCCCCGCCACCGGGAAGCTCACCGTCGGCGCGTGGAAGCCGTAGTCCATCAGGCGCTTGGCGATGTCCTCGACCTCGACCCCCGCCGATGCCTTCAGCGGCCGCGTGTCGAGGATGCATTCGTGCGCGACCCGCCCGTTCTTCCCCTTGTAGAGCACGTCGTACTGCCCGCGGAGCTGGTGCGCGACGTAGTTCGCATTGAGGATCGCGATCCGGGTCGCCTGCGCGAGCCCCTCGCCCCCCATCAGGTCGATGTACATCATCGAGATGGGAAGGATGCTTGCGCTCCCCCAGGGCGCCGCCGAGACCGCGCCGATCGCCTGCGCGCCACCGGTGGTCACCACCGGATTGCCGGGCAGGAAGGGCGCGAGGTGCGCCACCACGCCGATCGGACCCATCCCGGGTCCGCCGCCGCCGTGAGGAATGCAGAAGGTCTTGTGCAGATTCAGGTGGCAGACGTCCGCGCCGATGTCCCCCGGACGGCAGAGCCCCACCATCGCGTTCATGTTCGCGCCGTCGAGGTAGACCTGCCCACCGTGTTCGTGGATGATGGCGCAGATGTCCTTGATGCTCTCCTCGAACACGCCGTGCGTGCTCGGATACGTCACCATCAGCGCCGCGAGGGCCGACGAATGCTCCTCGGCCTTGGCGCGCAGGTCCGCCACGTCGATGTTGCCGTTCGCGTCCGTGCGGACGACCACCACCTGCATGCCGGCCATCACCGCGCTCGCCGGATTCGTCCCGTGCGCCGACTGCGGGATCAGACACACCGTCCGGTGCCCCTGACCACGCGCGCGATGGTACGCGCGGATCACGAGCAGCCCGGAATACTCACCCTGCGACCCCGCGTTCGGCTGCAGCGACACCGCCGCGAACCCGGTGATCTCCGCCAGCGCCGCCTCGAGCCGCGTGAACATCGACGCGTAGCCCTTGGCCTGCTCGACCGGCGCGAACGGATGCAGCCCGCCCACCTCGCGCCAGGTCACCGGGAACATCTCGGCGCTCGCGTTCAGCTTCATCGTGCAGCTGCCGAGCGGGATCATCGAATGCGTCAGCGAGAGGTCGCGCGACTCGAGCTTCCGCATGTAGCGCAGCATCTCGGTCTCGCTGTGGTACGACGAGAAGACCGGATGCGTGAGATACGGCGTCGCACGCGCGAAGCGCTCGTCGTAGCGCGCGTCGATCCCCTTGGCCAGCGCCGCGAGATCCAGCCCGTGCGCCACGCCGCCATTGAACGCGTCCAGCAGGTCACTGACGTCCGCGACCGTCGTGTTCTCGCCCATCGAGACGCCGAGCATCTTCTTCTCGGCCACGCGCAGGTTGATCCCGCGCTTGGCGGCGGCCTTGACGATCTTCCGCAGCTCACCGCCGACCGGCACCGTGACCGTGTCGAAGAAGAGGTCCGCCGTCGGCGTCTTGCCGAGCGCGCGGAGGCCGGCCGCGAAGAGCTCGGCGCGATGGTGCACGCGCCCCGCGATCCGCTTGAGCCCCTCGGGGCCGTGCCAGACGGCGTACATCCCGGCCATCACCGCGAGCAGCACCTGCGCCGTGCAGACGTTCGACGTCGCCTTCTCGCGCCGGATGTGCTGCTCGCGCGTCTGCAGCGCCATCCGCAGCGCCGGCTTGCCGGAGGAATCGCGCGAAACGCCGATGATGCGGCCGGCGATCTGGCGCTTGTAGTCGTCCTTGGTCGCGAAGAACGCCGCGTGCGGGCCGCCGTAGCCATACGGCACGCCGAAGCGCTGCGAGTTGCCGACCGCGACGTCCGCGCCCCACTCGCCGGGTGAGGCCAGCAGCGTCAGCGCGAGCAGGTCCGTCGCGACGATCACGAGGCCGCCGGCCGCGTGCACGCGCTCGGTGAGCTCGCGGTAGTCCTCGACCGCGCCGAAGGTGTTCGGATACTGGAGCAGCACCCCGGCCGTGGTCTTGGTCGGCTTCATCTTCGCCGGCGCGACGACCTTCACCGTCACCCCGCGCGCCTCGGCGCGCGCCGTCACCACCTCGATGGTCTGCGGATGGCAGTCACTCGCCACGAGGAAGGTGTCACGCCCCTCGCCGACGATCCCGTGGACCATGTGCATCGCCTCGGCGGCCGCCGTGCCCTCGTCGAGCAGCGACGCGTTCGCGATCGGCAGGCCGGTGAGGTCGCTCACCACCGTCTGGTAGTTGAGCAGCGCCTCCAGGCGCCCCTGCGCGATCTCCGCCTGGTAGGGCGTGTAGGCCGTGTACCAGCCCGGATTCTCGAGGATGTTGCGCTGGATGACGGCGGGCGTGTGCGTGTCGTAATAGCCCATGCCGATGAACGAGCGGCGCACCTCGTTGGCGGACATCTCCTGCCGGAAGTCGGCGAGCGCCTCCTGCTCGGCCTTGGCCCGCGGCAGCGCGAGGGCGCGCCGGAAGCGGATCGTCTCGGGGATCGTATCGTCGATGAACGCGTCGAGTGACTGGTAACCCAACGCCTTCAGCATCGCCTGCACATCAGCCTCGGAAGGACCGATATGGCGCGGGATGAAGTCGTCGGGCCGGGGATGAACGGACGTCGTCACGGGGGGAACTCCTCAGGGGCCACAGGCCCCGCACTCTCGATGACCGGTGCGAACCAAGGGGGATCGGCGCGGCCCGCTGGCAGCGGGCGCCCCCAAAGTTACTCATGCCGACCGGCGCAGGTACATTGGGGTGAGGTGCCCGAAATCCGCCCCTGCGGACTCCCCTCTCCCGTCTCCCCTCTCCCGTCTCATTCATGTCCACCCGCGTCGAAGTGACCAAGGTCGGCGTGAGCTTCGGCTCCGCCCTGGCGATCGCGATCTCGTGGAGCGTGCATCACTCGATCCTCTGGGCGATCATCCACGGCATCTTCAGCTGGTTCTACGTGATCTACTTCGCGCTCACGCGGTGATCGCGGCGCGCTGGCGCTGGCTGCACGACCACGTCGCAGCCTTCGGCTCCGCCGACGGCTGTGCCGACGGCCATGCCGACGGCGCGACCAACATGGCGGTGGACGCGGCGCTGCTCGACCACGCGCGGCGCACCGGCGAGGCCACGCTGCGCATCTACGCCTGGGCCCGGCCCACGCTCTCGTTCGGCCGGAACGAGCGCACGCGAGGGCTTTTCGACGCGGCGGAGCTCGCCGCACGTGGTGTTGACGCCGTCCGGCGGCCGACCGGTGGACGCGCCCTGCTCCACCATCGCGAGGTGACGTACAGCGTCACCGCTCCCGCCGCCGGGGCGACCCTCGGCGAGAGCTACCGGGCGATCAACGCCCTGCTGCGCGACGCCCTCGCGCGGCTCGGTGTGCACGCCGCCGAGGCCCCGCGGGCGACCGCCCAGGCGCGCGCCCTTCGTCCCGAGGGCGCCGCCTGCTTCGGCGAACCCTCGGCCGGCGAACTCACGGTGGGTGGCGCGAAGCTCGTCGGGAGCGCGCAGCTGCGCGAGGAGGGGGCCTTCCTGCAGCACGGCTCCATCCTGCTGGAGGACGACCAGTCCTCCATCGCGGCGCTGCGCCTCGGCGTGGCCGACGGGCCAGCCTTTGAGCTCGCGCCCGTCGCGACCCTCCGGTCGGCGACCGGCCGTGCGGTCGCGCCGCGCGAGGTCCAGGACGCGCTCCTCGCCGCACTCGGCGATGCCTGCGCGCGCGCGGGCGTGACCTCTCCCTCGCCAATCGAGTCTGATTCCGGGATCGTCGCGGCCGTCGCCGAGCATCGCGCGCGCTTCGCCGATCCCGCCTGGACCTGGCGACGCTGAGCCGCCGGTCCGAGTGGTCCCCCCGCCTTCAAAACCACGAGCACAAAGACCGATGCGCCGCCCTCTCCGCCTTGCCGCCCTCGCCCTGCTCACCGCGGCCTGCGGGCCGACCGACGGCGCCTCCGGATCCGGCGGCGGCACGATTGTCGTGGGTGCGGGCGCTGATGCCGATGCGCTCCTGCCACCCTTCTACCAGAGCATCCAAGGCCGCACCGTCGGCGAGCTGATGTTCGATCGGCTCGCCGACATCGGTCCCGGGCTGAACGTCATCGGCGACGCCGGCTTCCTGCCGCGGCTGGCGCAGAGCTGGCGCTGGAGTCCGGACTCGCTGACGATCACCTTCGCGCTCGACCCGCGCGCCCGCTGGCACGACGGCGCCCCGGTGCGCGCCGGCGACCTCGCGTTCGCGTTCCGCGTCATCCGCGACACGGCGAACGCCTCGCCGGTGGTCGCCAATCTCGGCAACATCGACTCCGTGGTCGTGCTCGACTCCCTGACCGCCGCGATGCACTTCGCCCGCCGCGGCGTGGAGCAGTTCTACCACGCGACCCTGATCGTCCCGCTCCCCGAGCACCGCCTCGGTGCGATCGCGCCGGGGGCGGCGTTCCGCACGCACGAGGAGGCGCTCAAGCCGGTCGGCAGCGGACGGTTCCGCTTCGTGTCCTGGACGCCGAAGGAGCGCCTCGAGATCGCCGCGGTCGAGGACCACTACCGCGGACGCCCGCAGCTCGACCGGGTGCTCTTCGTCATCAGCGCGCCGGCCGCAGGCTACGCGCGCGTCTGGGCGGGGGAGACCGACTTCTGGGAGCCGCTGCCGCCGAACATCGTGGCCGAGGCCACCCCGTACCCGCACGTGCGCGTGATCACTGGCCCCGGCTACGAGTACGGCTTTCTCGCCTTCAATCTGCGCGACCCGCGCGACCCCAAGCGGGCCCATCCGCTCTTCGGCGACCGCGAGCTGCGCCGGGCATTGACGATGGCGATCGACCGCAGCGCAGTGCGCCGCGCGACGTTCGACTCCCTGGCCTTCGACGGCGTCGGTCCCTTCGTCCGCGCGCAGCAGACCGCGGACACGACGGTCACGCAGATCCCGTTCGACTCCGCCGCTGCCGCCCGGGCGCTCGACGCACTCGGCTGGACGGCCCGCGGCGGGGACGGCGTCCGGCGGCGCGGCACGCAGCGACTCGCGTTCGCGGTGCACGTCCCGACCTCGAGCCCGACCCGGATGCAGGCGGCGACGGTGATCCAGGAACAGCTCCGGCGCGCCGGCGTCGAGATGACGCTGCGCGCGCTCGACTTCCAGACGATGCTCGCGGAGCGCGACGCGGGACGGTTCGATGCGATCATGTGGACCTGGCGGTCGACGCCGAGTCCGAGCGGGCTGCGCGGCACGTGGGCCAGCGCCGCGGTCTCCGGCTCGCGACAGAACATCAGCACCTACGAGAACCCGGAGTTCGACCGCGCCGTCGTCGAGGGACTCGGCGCCACCGACCTCCCCTCCCGCAAGGCGCACCTCCGCCGCGCCTTCCAACTCATCATCGACGACGCGCCGGCCGTCTGGCTCTACGAGGCGCGGAACATCGCCGCCGCGCACCGGCGGCTCCGGATCCCGGCGTGGCGCTCCGATGCGTGGTGGCTGACGCTCGGCGACTGGACGATCGATCCTGCGCAGCGCCTTCCGCGCGACGAACGGCCCGCGACCCCCTGAGGGCGAGCCGGTGTCGCGGGCGATCCTCGGGCGGCTCGCGCAGGCGGCGCTCGTCGTGCTGCTGGTGGTCACGGCCACCTTTGCGCTGATCCGCCTCTCCCCCCGCGATCCCTTCGCCGCGGTCGCGGAGTCGCCCGAAGCTCCCCCCGACGTGCGCGACCGCCTACGCGGCCAGTTCGGCTTCGCGGGCCCCCTCCACGTCCAGTACGGACTCTTCGTCGTGAACGCCGTCCGCGGGGACCTCGGCTGGTCGCTCTCGCGTTCGGCGCCGGTGCGCCAGGTGCTGGCGACCGCGCTGCCGAACACGCTCGTCCTGATGGGCTCGGCGCTCCTGTTCGGACTGTTCGGCGGGATCGCGCTCGGCGCGTGGGAAGGATGGAGGCCAGGGTCGGCACTCGCGCGCGCCGCTGATCGCGCCGGGCTGGTGGTGCTGGCGGTGCCGGAGTTCGTGCTCGCGCTCCTGCTGGTGCTCGGTCCCGCGCTCGCGCTCGACCTCTTCCCGGTGGGCGGGATGCGCGACGACTTCGCACCGAGCGGCCTGCGCGGGCTCCTCGACCGACTGCATCATCTCGCCCTGCCGGCGCTCGCGCTGGCGACGATCCTCACGGCGGTGGTCGCGCGACACCAGCGCGCGGCGATGGCGGCGGTGCGCGAGCGCGAGTTCGTGCGCGCCGCCCGGGCCAAGGGGCTCGGGGAGTGGCGGATCTTCTTCCGCCACGCGCTGCGGAACGCGCTCGTGCCGGTGCTGACGCTCGCCGGCGTGCTCATCCCGTCGCTCCTCGGCGGCGCGGTCCTCGTCGAGACCGTCTTCGGCTGGCCCGGCATGGGAAGGCTGACCGTCGACGCGGTGCTGTCGGCCGACTATCACCTCGTCGTCGGCTGCGTGCTGGTCAGCAGCCTCGCGGTGGTGACCGGATCGCTGCTGGCCGACCTCGCGGTACTCTGGGCGGACCCGCGGCTGCGGCGCGACCGATGAGCGACCGATGAGCGACCGATGAGCGCGCGGCGGCACTCCCCGGCGAGCGTCGGGCTCCTGCTGCTCGCGGTCGTGCTCGCGATCGCGATCCTGGCCCCGCTGCTCGCCCCGCACGCGCCGACCGAGATGTTCGACTCCGCCCTCAAGGCGCGGCCGCCGAGCCTCGCCCACCCGCTCGGCACCGATCCGCTCGCGCGCGACCTGCTGAGCCGCATTCTGCACGGCGCGCGCGTGTGTCGCTCGGCATCGCCACCCTCGCCGTCCTCGTCGCGATCTCGATCGGCACGCTGGTCGGGGTCGTCGCGGCCCTCGGAGGCCGGGTCGTGGATGCGGTCCTGATGCGCTGCACCGATGCGATGCTCGCAGTCCCTCGCGTCCTGACGCTGCTGCTCGTCGTCGCCACAACGGGTCCGCTGCCTCCGGCCGCGTTCGCGCTCCTGATCGGCGCGACCGGCTGGATGTCGACCGCGCGCCTCGCCCGCAACGAGACACTGCGGCTGCTCGCCACCGAGCACCTGCGCGCCGCGCGAGCGCTCGGCGTGCCCGCGCCGCGCCTCGTCCGGCGTCATCTCCTCCCGGGGCTCCTGCCGACGCTCGTCGCGGCGGGCACGGTGGCGTTCGCCGCAGCGATCCCGCTCGAAGCCGGGCTCTCGTTCCTCGGACTCGGTGTGCAACCGCCGGACCCGAGCTGGGGGAACATCATCACCGCGGCGGAATCGGGGATCGTGCGGCACTGGTGGATGGTGGTCTTCCCCACCGTCGCGATCGTCGGGACGGTGCTCTCGGCACACCTCGTCGCCGAGCGCATCGGCACGGCCCGCGGCGCGCCGTGACCACGCCACTCCTCGTCGTCCGGTCGCTGGGGGTCACCCTCGCGGACGCCGCGGACGCCGCGGGCTCGCGCGCGGTGCTCCACGAGGTCGCGTTCACCATGGCGCGCGGTGAGAGTCTCGGCGTCGTCGGCTCCTCGGGCGCGGGCAAGTCCACGCTCGGCGCGGCGCTGCTGCGACTGCTGCCGGAGGGAGCACGGGTCGCCGCCGGCGCGACCGTGCAGCTCGACGGCGAGGACCTGCTCACCCTGGACGCGCGGGCGATGCGGGCGCGGCGCGGCCGGCGCATCGGGATGGTGTTCCAGGAGCCGCTGCAGGCGCTCGACCCCGCGATGACGATCGGCGAACAGCTCACCGAGGGGCTGCTCGCCCACGGCATCGCGGAGGCCGCCGAGGCGCGCGAGCGCGCGCTCGCCATGATCTCGCGGGTCGGGATCGGGGATGCCGCGCGCGCCGCCGCGCGCTACCCGCACGAGTTCTCGGGTGGGATGCGGCAGCGCCTGCTGATCGCCGCGGCGGTCCTGCTCGAGCCGGCACTCCTCGTGGCCGATGAGCCCACCACCGCACTCGACGCGACGATCCAGGCGCAAGTGCTCGACCTCCTCGACACGCTCCGTGCCGCGTCGGGCACGTCACTGCTATTGATCTCGCACGACCTTGACGTGGTGTCGGAGCGCTGCGACCGGATCCTAGTACTCGATGAGGGGCGCGTGGCCGAGATCGGGAGCGCGGCGCAGGTCGCGGGCGCGCCGGCGAGCGAGGCGGGCCGGC
>JANNLH010000064.1:0-30819 GCA_031396725.1 Gemmatimonadaceae bacterium
GCGCGGCGTGTGCGGCGGGCGGGGCGCGGGGGGGCCGGGCGGGGGGCCCCCGCACCCGCGGCCGGGTGTGTTCGGTGATGGGCGCCCCGCGCCCCGTTTCGGCGCCCGGTACGGGTCCTGGACATCGCTGACTCCTTCAACTGAGGTGGCGGCGGGGGAATATCCGGGGAAATTGTGAGCCGGACGCGGGACACGCCATAGGACTTCGTCACCCTAGGGCGTCTGCGCGGTTGGCGATGTACCGGGTCCGGGGGCCCGGCCGGGGGTGGTCGGCGGTCGGAACTCCGGCCACTATATGGTGTTGCGTGCCCCCGCCGCCGGAGCGCTCCCATTCCGGCCCCCACACTGAAGGAGCTCCGCCTGATGCCCGTTCGCCAGCACCTCCATCCGACCCTGCGGCTCCTCGCACTCCTCTCGCTGGCGCCGCTTGTCGCGCCGCTCGCGGCCCAGTCGACCTACCGGCAGCCGCCGACCGCGGTCGCACAGATCCTCGATGCCCCGGCGACGCCGACGGCGCTCCTGAGTCCGGACCGGCAGTTGATCGTGCTGCTCGAGCGGCCGGGCCTCCCGTCGATCGCCGAGATCTCCGCGCCCGAGTACCGGGTCGCCGGCATCCGGCTCGATCCGCGCACCAGCGGGCCGTCGCGCCAGAACCCGTCGCGCGGTCTCTCGGTACAGCCGATGCAAGGGGGCGCGGCGCGGCCGGTCGCGATGACACTGCCCCGTGGCGCGGGCATCAGCACGCCGAGCTGGTCCCCCGACGGCAAGCGGATCTCGTTCGTCGTGAGCACCGACGACGCGCTCACGCTCTGGGTGGCGGAGCTCGCGACGCTGACCGCGCGCGAGGTCACGTCGCGCCGCCTCAACGCGGTGCTGGGCGCACCCTGCGACTGGTCCGACAACGAGGCGCTCGTCTGCACGCTGGTGCCGGGCGGTCGCGGGTCGGAGCCGAAGGCGCCGACGACGCCCGAGGGACCGATCGTGCAGGAGGCGCTCACCGGACGCGCCGACCGGGCGGCCACGTATCAGGACCTCCTCAAGAATCCGCACGACGAGGCCATCTTCGAGCACTACGCGACGAGCCAACTCGCGCGCGTCACGCTCGCGGGACAGTTGACGGAGATCGGCGCGCCGGCGATCATCAGCGCGGCCACGACGAGCCCGGATGGCCGCTGGCTCCTCGTCACGTCGCTGGCGCGCCCGTTCTCGTACTCGGTGCCGCTCAACTTCTTCCCCACCAGGATCGAGGTCTGGGCGCCCGATGGCACCGTCGCGCGGTCGATCGCGACGCGCCCGCTGATCGAGCGGGTTGCCTGGGGTGGCGACGGCGCCCAGCCCGGGCCGCGCAACCCGGCGTGGCGCAGCGATGCCGCCGCGACCCTCGTCTGGACCGAGGCCCTCGATGGCGGCGACCCGACCCGCGAGGCGGCGAAGCGCGACCGCATCCTCGCCTTGGCATCGCCATTCACCGCGGCGCCGACCACGCTGCTCGAGACCGAGTGGCGCGCGCGGGGGATCACCTGGGGGCGCGCCGACCTCGCGATCGCGCGGGAGGGGAACTCGAAGCAGCGGAAGGCGCGCGTCTGGGTGATCGACCCGAGTGGGAAGGCCGCGCCGCGTCTGCTCTGGGAGCGCTCCAGCGAGGACCGCTACGGCGATCCGGGCGACTTCCACACCGCGCGTGACGCGCGCGGGCGGACGGTCCTCGCGTTCACGGCCGACGGCAAGTCGGCATTCCTCAAGGGGAACGGCGCCTCGGCCGAAGGCGACCGGCCCTTCCTCGACCGGATCGAGCTCGCGAGCGGCAAGACCGAGCGGCTCTTCCGCTCGACGGCGCCCCACTACGAGACCGTGATCGACCTGCTCGACGAGCGCGGCCAGCGGATCCTCACGCGGCGCGAGTCGGTGAGCGAGCCGCCGAACTACTTCGCGCGCGACCTCGTGCGCCGCATCGCACCGCAGCAGCTGACGCAGTTCCGGGACCCCGCGCCGCAGTTCGCCGGTGTCACGCGCGAGGTCGTGCAGTACAAGCGGAAGGACGGCGTACAGCTGCAGGCGACCGTCTTCCTGCCCCCGGGCTACGACAAGGCGCGCGACGGCGCGCTGCCGTTCCTGCTCTGGGCGTACCCGCGCGAGTTCGGCTCGGCGGATGCGGCGTCGCAGGTGATCGGTTCACCGCACCGCTTCACGCGTCCCGGCGGCTCGTCGCACCTCTTCGCGCTGCTGCAGGGCTACGGGGTGATGGACGACCCGACGATGCCGATCGTGGCGATGGGCGGCAAGGAGTCGAACGACACCTACGTCGAGCAACTGGTGTCGAGCGCCGAAGCGGCCGTGGACAAGCTCGTCGAGATGGGCGTGGGCGACCGCGACCGCATCGCCGTGGGCGGCCACTCGTACGGCGCGTTCATGACGGCGAACCTGCTCGCGCACACGAAGATCTTCCGCGCCGGCATCGCGCGATCGGGCGCGTACAACCGCACGCTGACGCCGTTCGGCTTCCAGGGCGAGGAGCGCAGCTACTGGCAGGCGCCCGACCTCTACGAGCAGATGTCACCCTTCACCTATGCCGACCGGATCAAGACGCCGATCCTGATGATCCACGGGATGGCGGACAACAACACGGGGACGTATCCGATCCAGTCGGAGCGGATGTACGCGGCACTGAAGGGCAACGGTGGCACGGCGCGCTATGTGCAGCTGCCGGCGGAGTCCCACGGATACGCGGCGCGCGAGAGCGTGGGGCATACACTCTTCGAGATGCTCGCCTGGCTCGACCAGTGGGTGAAGCCGCCGAAACCAAAGATGTAGCTGGTGGCGTTGATCGGGGATGCGACTCGGCGCACTGCGTTCGTCCCTCCTCGGTCTGGTGATCGGTGCCTTCCCGCTGGCCCGGCCGGCCGTCGCCCAGGAGGCGGCGGCCGGCCTCATCTCCGGTACGGTGCTCGCCGCCGGTTCCGGATCGCCGATCCCCGGGGCGCAGGTCGAGTTGCTCGGGGTCGAGTTGCTCGGGGTCGAGCGGCGCGCAGTCGCCGACGAGCGCGGCCAGTTCACGATCGCCGGCGTGACACCGGGGATCTGGCGCATCCGCGTCCGCGCGATCGGCTACACGCCGCTCGTAGTGCCCGATCTCGCGGTCGGCAGCGGGAAGCCGGCGACGGTGATCGTGCGTCTCGCGCCCACGGCGCTCGACCTGTCGCAGGTCGAGGTCCGCGCCTCGTACTTCGAACCGCTCATCGAGGGCACGACCAGCACGCAGTCGCTCGGCGCCGAGGCGGTGCGACGCGCCCCGGGGGTGCAGGAGGACGTCGTACGCGCGGTCGCGCTATTCCCGGGAGTCGCAGTCACGCAGCCCGGACGCAACGACCTCGCGGTCCGCGGCGGTGCGCCATTCGAGAACCTCTTCCTCGTCGATGGCATCGAGGTGCCGAACATCAATCACTTCGGCACGCAGGGTTCCACCGGCGGCCCGCTCTCACTGATCAACGTCGATGCCGTCGAGCGCGCAACTTTCTCCACCGGGGGATTCTCGCCGCGCTATGGCGACCGCACCGCGTCGGTCACGTCGATCACGCTGCGCGAGGGAAATCGCGAACGCTTCGCTGGCGAGTTCACGCTCTCGGCCACCGGTGGATTCGCGGTGGCCGAGGGGCCGCTCGGCGACGGAGGATCGTTCTACCTGAGTCTCCGGCGCTCCTACCTCGACCTGCTCTTCAAGGCGGCCGGCTTCGGATTCATCCCCGCGTACTCGGACGGCCAGCTTAAGGTCGTGCAGCGCATCGGTGCGCGGCAGACGCTCTCATTGCTCGCGATCGGCGCGGACGGCACGGTGACGTTCACCAACGACGACGCCGAGCAACGCTATGACAACTCGCGCGTGGCCGCTCCCTCGCAGCGACAGTACTTCTCGGGACTCACCTGGCGGCGGCTGCTCGATCGCGGCGTGATCGACGTGACGCTGGGCCGCACGTGGACGCGGTTCCGCACCATCCAGAACGACTCGCTCGACCCGCCGAACACGATCTTCCGCGCCTTCTCCACCGAAGGCGAGTCGAGCCTGCGCGCCGACCTCTCGGTGCAGGCGGCGCCACGGCTCGAGCTCTCCGGCGGCGCGGTCGCGAAACTTGCGAGCACGCTGCGCTACGACCTGCTCCTGCCGGGCGCATTGCGGACCGATGCCTCGGGGACGCCGCAGCCACTGGCGGTCGACACCGCGTTCCGGGCGGACCGCCAGGCGGTGTACGCGCAGGCGGCGTGGCAGGCGACACCCAAGCTCCGAACGACGACCGGCGTGCGCGTGGATCGCTACGGATTCCTCGATGGCGCCGTGCGCACGAGTCCGCGGCTCGGCGCACGATATGCCTTGCGCGACGCGACGACGCTCACGGCGAGCGCCGGGCGCTACTGGCAGGCGCCGTCGTACATCTGGCTCGTCGGCGATCCCGCGAACCGCGGGCTGCCGCCGTTCCGCGCCGACCAGGTGGTGCTCGGCCTCGAGCATCTTCCGCGCGACGACGTGAAGCTGCAGGTGGAGCTGTTCGCCAAGCGCTACGCGGGCTATCCGCGGCGCCTGTTCCGACCCGAGGCCGTGCTCGCGCCCAGCGGGTTCGACGACGTCACGAGTGACATCCCATTCGGGCTCGAACCACTCGCTGCCGTCGCGACCGGACGTTCAATGGGGGCGGAGTTCCTGGCGCAGAAGCAGCTGAGCGACGTGCCGATCTTCGGACTTGCGAGCGTGAGCCTGAGCCGCACGACGTTCGACGGCGCGGACGGGCGACGTCGCCCGGGCAGCTTCGATACGCGCGTCATCGGAAATGCCGTGCTCGGCTGGCGCCCGAACGCGCGGTGGGAGTTGAGTGGAAAGGTGCGCGTGGCCTCGGGCCTGCCGACCACTCCGTTCATCACCAGCGGACCGGACGCGGGGCGCCGGGATTTCTCGCAGTGGAACGAGGGCGAGCGCCTTCCGGTGTTCCACGCACTCGACGTGCGCGTCGATCGCCGCTGGAGTTTGCGGCGCGTACAGCTCGTGGGATACCTGGACATCCAGAACGTCTACGGCCACAAGAACGTCAGTGGCCTGAACTGGGATCCGCGCACGTCGAGGGTGAAGCGAGACGAGGCGTTGGGGCTGCTGCCGAGCATCGGGTTCAGCATCGAGTTCTGAGGTGTGAGGTGGGAGGTGGGAGGTGGGAGGTGTGCCACCTGCTGTCGCACCGCTGTTCCGACAATGCTTCTTCTTCGCCGTTCTTCGACCCTTCGTGCCTTCATGGTGAACGCTGTTGCGCGAGCGACACGGCACCTCGAATCCGCTACGACGTGTGAGGGATTCCATTATTGCGGCCATCTGTGCCCAGTTGAATAATCACGATGCGTTCGTGCGGCGGCTGGAGCACGAACGGAACCCTCTCGCAGGACGCTGTCGGAGGGACGCTACTCGGCAGTTCGAATCCGGGAAGCCGGTCTCGAGGTCGCTGGCGGAGACCGTAGCTGTTCAGAGAAGAACGGCACTCGCATTGGCCGTCCAATGCGGGAAAGGAGACGGACCCAGCCGCTTCGGCGGCGCCGAACTGGGTATCCGATCACCACCAGCGGGAACGAGCAGCCCCCTACCAGA
Source organism: Gemmatimonadaceae bacterium (assembly GCA_031396725.1). Taxonomy (GTDB): domain Bacteria; phylum Gemmatimonadota; class Gemmatimonadetes; order Gemmatimonadales; family Gemmatimonadaceae; genus Pseudogemmatithrix. Next base: position 5,618 of record JANNLH010000064.1, read on the forward strand.
CAGTGATGTTCGGTGGGGGGTTGTTCACAGGGGAATACGAAAGTAGGAAGTAGAAAGTCGAAAGTAGAAGCGTTCGTCCTTTCGACTTTCTACCTCCTACTTCTTACTTCCTACTTTTCCTCAGCCCCCGCCCCGGTCGCGCGGCGCCAAAGACTCCGTTGTCGACCACCACCACCCCGTTCACGATCACGAACGGGATGCCCTCCGCGTACTGGTGCGGCGCGGTGAAGGTCGCTGGGCTCCCGACCTCCGCGGCATCGAAGAGCGTGATGTCGGCGTAGCAGCCGACCGCGACGCAGCCGCGCTGGCCGGCGAGTCCCAGCCGCGCGGCTGGCATCCCCGTCATCTTGTGCACGGCCTGCGGGAGCGTGAGTACGCGCTCCTCGCGCACATAGTGGCCGAGCACGCGCGGGAAGGTGCCGTACGCGCGCGGGTGCGGGACGCCGTTGCCCGGGAAGGTGAGAGAGCCGTCGCTCGCGATCATCGTCTGCGGATGGCGCATGATCCGCCGCACGTCGCCCTCGTCCATGACGTGATAGATCATCGACGCGCCGCCGTTCAGCTCACCCTCGACCACGAGCTTCGCCGCCGCCTCGAGTGACGGACCGACACCGCGCCGTTCGGCCCAGTCGCGCAGCGTCTTCCCCTCGAGCGTCGTGTCCCACGTCACGCGACCGAACTGCACCCGGCGCGTGTCGCCCCCGCCGCGGTCGGTCCGCAGGTACTCGACGATCCCGCGCTCGATGCTGTCGCGCAGCACCGGGTCGGCCGCGCGCGTGCGCAGCGCGGCCGTACCCCCGGCCAGCGCCCAGGGCGGGATCAGCACCGCGAGTCCGGTCGAGCTCGCGGTATACGGATACTGGTCGATCATCACGTCGAGGCCCGCGGCGCGGGCCTCGTCCACCATCCGCAAGGTCTCGACGCTCTTGCCCCACATCGGCTGGCCCACCGCCTTGTGGTGCGTCAGCACGACCGGGATGCGCGCATCACGCGCGATCCTGATCGCCTCGCCCACGCCCTCGAGGAGGCCGAGCCCCTCCTCGCGCAGGTGCGAGGTGTAAATGCCGCCCGAATCCGCCGCCGCGCGCGAGAGCGCGACGACCTCGTCCGTCTTCGAATAGAAGCCCGGCACGTAGCGAAGGCCGGTGCTGATCCCGAATGCACCGTCTCCCATCCCCTGGCGGATCATCGCGATCATGCGTGCGAGTTCGTCCGGCGTCGGCGCGCGGTCCGCGGTCCCCATCACCGCGCGGCGCACCGTGTTGTGGCCGACGAGGTACGCGACATTCATCCCGAGCCCGCTCTTCTGTGCCGTGTCGAGATACGCGGCGAGCGGGAAGGGGCCGCTGCCGTCGGGACCGCCGAGCGCGAGGGTCACGCCCTGCGTGACGTGGCTCTTCGCGTCGGGAAGACGCAGCAACGGCTCAAGGTGCGCGTGCAGGTCGATGAACCCCGGCGCGATCACGAGGCCGGTGGCCTCGATGATGCGCTTGGCGCGCGAGACGTCGAGCGGAGTGCGAGAGAGCGCGACGACGCGGTCACCGCGCACTGCGACGTCGCCGATGTATCCCGCAGCGCCGGTGCCGTCCACGATCATGCCGCGGCGGATGAGCAGGTCCCAGCGCTCGACCTCCGCGCTGAGTGCCGGCGCCGCCGCGGTGCCGGCGCGCGTGCACGCGGTGAGAGCGGTGAGCGCAGCGAGCGCGAGCGGCGCCCTCAGCGCCGTCGTCCACGGGGTCCGTTTCACGCGGGATCCTCCTCCATGATGCGTTCACCACATTGCGGACAGAGTCCGACCTCTTCGATCAACTTCATCAGGCGCTGACTGCCGGCCGCGCCGAACATCGGCTTGCCACAACTCGGGCAGAGGAGTCCGAGGCGCGCGCTGGTCGCGCGGTCGCGACGGGACGCCCACGTGGTCATCCCGAGCACGAACGCCCAGAACGCCGCGAAGACGATCCCCCAGACCCACTCGGGTGGCGTCCAGAGGACCGCGGAATCGACGGCGAACACCAGGGCGCCGAATCCAAGCAGGCCCGGTAGCATCACTCGGCGCAAGGTGCGCAGGTCACGCGCGTGCGCCTCGCGCACGAGTGCGACGCGGCGCGCCAGTTCGGCGCGCGGGATGCGGGCGAACGCGGTCGCACCCGCCGCGGTCGTGACGGCCGTGCGAGGCACCTTCCGCCCCACGCGATAGCTCAGCACGAGTCCGAGCGCGCCCAGGATGCCGAAGACGAGTCCCATCGTGATCGCCGTCGGTTCACGTTCGACGATGCCGGTGCCCGCAACGAAGAGTCCGAGCAGACCAACGATCGTCCCGCCGATCCGCAGCACGCTCGGCGGCATCACCCGCCCCGAGCGGCGCGTCGCGATCGCCATCGCGCCCATCATCGCCCCGAACATCAGGAGACCCCCGGGTCGCATCTCGCCCGGTGCGATGATCGACATCATCCCCCAGTAGCCCAGCGTCGCCACCGTGGCTTGCTTCACCCCTGCCCACAGCGTCAGCGGCCAGGGCTCGTTGACGTGCACGACCGACGCGAGATCCCCCTGAACGGGCAGATTCACCGCGTGATCGCCCCCAGCGCCTTCCCCAGGAACTCGTCGATCGCGTTGTTCTCGATCCACCGCACCACGATCACGAGATCCTGCTCCGGCGCCACGAACACCAGGTTCGTCCCGTTCCCCACATGCCCGAAGGCGCTCGCCGGCGCACTCGGCATCCACTTCCTGTCCGTGTTCAGGAACCAGTTCATGTAGCCGTAGGTCGGCTGCGGGACGGTCGGCGTGAGCGAGAGCTTCACCCACTCCTCGGAGAGGATGCGCTGGTCGCCCCAGACGCCGCGCCGCTCGGTGAGCAGGCCGAAGCGCGCCATGTCCCACGCATTGATGAACATCCCGCCGCCCCAGTGCCCGCCGCCGCTCACGACCTGCACCGGACGGCCGTCGAGCGTGATCCACGAATTGTCGTAGCCGTACCAGCGCCAGCTGCGCGAGGCGCCGATCGGACCCATCAGGTGCTCCTGCAGCACCTCGGGCAGCGGCCGCCGCCAGAGATTCGTCGCCGCGAGCGCGAGCGCGTTCACGCGCACGTCGTTGTACTCGTACGCCGTCCCCGGCGCCTTCCGCGCGCGCGTCGTCCACTCGGCCGCGTTCTGCGACGGACGGTCGGCCCATTCGGGCTTCCCCCAGAGTGTCCCTTCCCAGTCGCTCGTCTGCCGCAGCAGGTCGTCCCAGGTGATCGTGCGGTTGTGCGGCGTGCCCCACGGATCGAGGAACATCGGCGTGCCGTAGCGCGCCGCCGGGTCTGCCGGCGCCTCGAGCCGCAGCGCATAGGTCGGTGCCTGCGACTTCCAGACGGTGTCGCGCACGCTGCGGATGAGTCCGCGGTCGAGCGCGAGGCCGAGCGTCGCCGAGAGGAAGCTCTTGGTCACCGAGTGCGTCATGTCCACGCGGTCGGGCTCGCCCCAGCTCGCGATCACGTACCCGCCGCGCAGGATGACGCCACTCGGTTCGCCGCGCGGCTTGAAGGGCCCGATCCCCTGGCCGAACGGCTCCCGGCCGAAGGTGCGGTAGTGGCTCTCCTCCATGTCGCGCGGCGCGCGGGCCTCGCGTGCCACCGCGAACGCGATCGCCTCCGCGAGCCCCACGCTGTCGACGCCCATCGCGGACGGGGCGCGGTGCTCCCAGGTGGATCCGGGGACGTACGGAGCGGCGGCGCGAGGACGCGCCTGCGCGGAGAGGAGTGCGGGAAGGAGTACGGCTGCGACGAGACTGATGCGGAACACGGGTTGCTCGGTGGTGGGGACCTTCTCCAAACTAGGCGCCCGCGCCCGTTGAGGTGAGAGGTTTAGCTCCCGTCTCCCGTCTCCCGTCTCTCGTCTCCCGTCCGCCGCTCGAGCAATTTCCGCCGCCGCCGCTTCGTGCGGTACGGCAGCAACCAGAGATAGAGCCCGGTCAGCCAGAGCACGAAGAGCACGATCCCCGACGGCAGGAAGATCCAGAGCTTCGCCGGATCGCCGAAGAACGACCCGTCGTGCAGGGTCTCGATCAGGTCGGAGCGGCGGTACTCGACCTGCAGCAGCCGGCCGTCGGCGAGCGCGAGCTGCACCTCCCACCGCGACTTCGTGATCACCTTCAGGAGTCCCTTCCCGGGGCGGACGTCCACGCGATCGATGTCGGCCCAGCTCGTGACCCCGGCGCCGGGGACCCGCTTGGCCGCCTCGAGCATCAGCGCCCAATCCACAGCCGGTGTGCGCTCGTCGGTCCGCTGCTCCGCCGGCTGCACCCAAGGCACCTGCTTCTTGACCTGCAGCAGGATCCCCGATCCGATGACCAGGATGAGCGGGAGCCCCACGGCGATCGCGCCCCACCGGTGGAAGCGGCGGGAGAGGACGGAAAGTCGCATCTTGTGAGTACGCACCGGTCGGAGCTTATGTTGCTCTATGGATGGCGGCGCGCGCCGCCCTGCTCAACCCCGCCGGCGCGCCCCGCGTAGCCATGTGCACCCGCTCGCACCCCACCCTTCGAGGAACCGCTCGATGATCCCAACCTTCCGCCGCGGCCGGGCGTCCCTGCTCGCGCTGGCGACCCTCTCGCTCCTCACGGTCGGAGCCGGCGTCCTCTCGGCCCAGGCCGCCCCCGACTCCGCCAAGCTCGAGCGCCTGAAGGCCGAGGCGCTGACGAAGATCGACGCCCGCGCCAAGCTGATCCAGGAGATCATCGACCATCAGTTCTCCTTCAGTGAACTCGGCTTCCAGGAGTTCGAGACGCAGAAGTATCTCACCGGCATCCTCAAGCAAGCTGGCTTCGACATCACGATCGGCTACGCCGGCATGCCGAGCGCGTGGATCGCGCGCTGGGGCTCGGGCAAGCCGGTGATCACGCTCGGCTCCGACGTGGACGGCATCCCGCAGTCGAACAACAAGCCTGGAGTGGGCTTCTTCGAGCCGCAGATCCAGGGCGCGCCGGGCCACGGCGAAGGCCACAACACCGGCCAGGCGGTCAACATCGCCGCCGCGCTGGTGGTGAAGGAGATCATGACGCGGGAGAAGATCCCCGGCACGCTGGTGCTCTGGCCGGGCATCGCCGAAGAGCAGATGGCGGGCAAGGCGTTCCTCGTGCGCGAGGGACTCTTCAAAGACGCCGACGTCGCGCTCTTCACGCACGTCTCGAGCGACCTCGGCGTGCAATGGGGCCAGAGCGGCCAGACGGCGCTGATCTCGGCGCTCTTCAAGTTCAAGGGCCAGAGCGCGCACGCCGCCGGTGCCCCGTGGCGCGGCCGCTCGGCGCTCGACGCCGCGATGCTGATGGGCACGGGCTGGGAGTACCAGCGCGAGCACAACGAGCTCCCGACGCGTTCGCACTACGTGATCCAGGACGGCGGCGACCAGCCGAACGTCGTGCCCAGCACGGCGACCATCTGGTTCTACTTCCGCGAGCGCGACTACGAGCGCACGATGGCGCTCTTCGAGAAGGGGAAGCGCATCGCCCGCGGCGCGGCGATGATGGCCAATGTCGAGCTGGACACCGTGATGGTCGTCGGCTCGGGGTGGAGCGCGCACTTCAACAAGACGATCGCCGAGGTGACGTTCGAGAACATCAAGCGCGTCGGCCAGCCGACGTGGGACGACGCCGACATCTCGATGGCGAAGGGGCTGCAGAAGGAGCTCGGCGGGCGCGAGATCGGCCTGACGACCGCGACGACGTTCAACCTCGGCGGGCCGGTGGCCGAAAGCCAGCGGATGGGCGGCGGCTCGGACGACATCGGCGACGTGTCGTGGAACGTGCCGACGGTGACGCTGCGCTATCCGTCGAACATCCCGGGGCTCCCGGGGCACAACTGGTCGAGCTCCATCGCCTCGGCGACGCCGATCGCCCACAAGGGCGCGGTGGCCGGCGCCAAGGTGCAGGCGCTGACGATCCTCGACATCCTGATGAAGCCGCAGGTCGTGGCCGACGCGTGGACCTACTTCAAGGACGTGCAGACGAAGGAGACCAAGTACACCGCCTTCATCTCGGCGACCGACCAGCCGCCGATCTGGATGAACGCGAACATCATGGCGCGCTACAAGCCTGAGCTGCAGAAGTACTACTACGACGCGAAGAAGCATAAGTCGCTGCTCGACCAGCTCGGCATCGCGTACCCGACCACGCGCGAGACGCAGAAGCCCAAGATGGATGAGTAAGGCACCGCAGCTGTACCGCCTGGTCGCCGCCGACGGGACCCTCACCACGAGCGAGACCCCCGGAGCGTTCGGGGGTCATCGCAAGCGGCGCATCTATGGGCGCATGGACTGCAAGGCCGCGCGGCGGGCGCTGCACATGGGTGGGAGTTACGCGCAGCAGCGGGTGTTCTTCAAGGACGAGGCGACGGCGCGCGCGGCCGGCTATCGACCCTGCGCGACCTGCATGCCGGAGGAGTACAAGGCGTGGAAGGCGGGGCGGTGAGCGTGACCTCCTCCGGCGCCGGACGCGTCGAAGGACTCTGGACCAAGCGCGCGCATCGCGGCGTGATGGATGCAGCCCGCGAGGCGACCTTCGTCGCCGGCAAGGGGATCGACGGGAACACCTGCCGCAGCAGCACGCGGCAGGTGACGATCATCTCGCTCGAACAATGGCGTGCGATGATGGACGCGCTCGGCGCCGACGTGGATCCGGCGGCCCGCCGCGCGAACGTGATGGTGAGCGGTGTCGACCTCGCGGGCACGCGCGGGCGCGTGCTGCGGCTTGGCGGCGTGCGCGTGCGCATCCGCGGCGAGACGCGGCCCTGCGAGCGGATGGACGAGGCGTTGCCGGGACTGCGCAGCGCGATGGACCCCGAGTGGCGCGGCGGTGCCTTCGGTGAGGTGCTCGACGACGGCGTCGTGACGATCGGCGACACCGTCGCCTGGGAGCCTGACGGTGCGTGAGCGGTCGGCGACGCGCCGTGCACCGATCGCCCTGTCCGCGGCGATGTGTCTGGCGGCGATCGGACTGGAACCGAGCGCAGCGGAGGCGCAGCAGGATCGTATGCTCCCATGGCGACTCGAGAAGCGCTGGGAGGCCGGTCGCGCTGCGAGTGACTCACTGGAGTTCACGTCCCTGCGCGTCGGGAACATCGCGGCCGATCACGCGGGACGGCTCTACGTCCTTGATCCCGTGCGACTCACGATCGCGGTCCTCGATTCGAGCGGCAGGTACACCGGAACCTTCGGCCGCCGCGGCAACGGTCCCGGCGAGTTCGCCAGCGCCGGCAGTATCTCGGTGTCCCGCGACGGTCTCATCGTGGTGTACGATGCGGAGAACCTTCGCTGGGCAGCATTCGACCATCGTGGCGCTGTGGTACCCGTCCCGAGGCTGCCGGCAGGGGTCATGGCGCAGGAACCCCGAGTCATTGATGGGACGAAGGTCGTCGCCCTCATCCCGAGACGAGATACTGCGCGACTGGAGTTGCTCGAGGGCAACCAGAGACGGCGACTGGCGACCATGGCGGTGGCACCGTCGCACAGCACACCCCCGGTGTGCTCGATCACCGATTACCTGTCTCCGCCGGTGTTCTCTCCCCAGCTCCTGTTCGCAGTGCACGGTACCCGGGTCGCGACAACGCAAGGGCCGTTCGCGGTCACAGTGTATGACGGCCCGCGCACGTGGCGGATGGGGCGTCCCGACGCGGTGCGACGCCGGGCAGGTCTCGCAGAGGCGCGACGTCAGTTGGGTGAGGGGACCACGCTTCGTTTCGCGGGAATGCCTCCGTGCACCGTCCCCGCAGAGATGATCCTGCGGGCATCGGGCGTTGCGAGCGAGATGCCGGCGTACAGCAGCATCACGCTCGCGCCGGACGGTCGCGTATGGGCGACGCGCTTCTCACTGCCTCGCGAAAGGCGCCTTGCCGATATCTACGATGTTCGTACGGGATACGTCGGCACGGTATCGATCGGGCACACGAATCCCGTCGCGTTCCTCGCCAACGGCGACCTCATCAGTGCTGAGATGAGCGAGGACGATGTGCCCTATCTCGCGAGTTTTCGCGTTCGAGTGAAGTAGAGCGCTCAGCGGCGCGCGTAGCGGTAGACCACCACGCCCTGCTCGCCGTCGGCATTCTCGATGCGGCCCAGTACGTAGTCTGACCCGATCTCGAAGACCGCGACGGCAGCCGGGATCTCGAGCGTGGCGACGACCTCGCCCGTGATCCGGTGCGCGCGCAGCTTCGTTACCGGTTCGCCGTCCGGCGAGACGACGAGCCAGACGAGACCATCGCTGCTGCCGAGCACCCGACTGAACGCCGGGAATCGCTCGGGGCGCGTCACGAGCTTGGCGAAGTCGGTGAGCTGCGCGTGCATCTGCGGCGGTGCGATGGCGATGGCGGGCACGATGGCCCGCTCGTACTGCGCCATGGTCGGGACTCCGGACACCGGCGGCACGGTGAAGCGGAGCTTCGGATCACCGGCCGCCCCGTAGATCGCGATGGCGGCCGAATCGGTGGTGCCTACCGCGAGATCGTCCCCGACGAACGCGAAGCCGCTGAGATGACCGAGCGGACGCGGCATCCCCCCGCGGCCGCCGCCGGGCGTGAGCTGTCCCATCAACATCTCGCCGAAGGTCACGTCCATGATCTCCCGCGTGGTCGCGCCGGCGGCGTTCACGACGAGGACGTTCGCGCGCAGCGTGCCGACCTGATACTGCCGTCCGTCCTCGGTCTGCCGCATCGTGGGAGGCGACGCGTCGCGGCGCGGCTGCAGGCTCGTGAAGAACGCGAGCGCGCCATTGGCCGAGCAGGCGACCGTGAAGCTCGTCGATGCCGGAACGACCGCGAACTGCCGCGTGTACGCACCCTTGGCATCGAACACCGAGACGCGCGCCGACCGCGCATCCCAGGCGTAGAGCGAGTCCGCGCCACAGCGTCCGACCCAGGTAAGGAGACTGAACTCCCCGGGCCCACTCCCCTTCCGGCCCAGCGTGCGCGTCACGACCCCCTTCGGGTCGGCGATCCGGATGGCGCCGTCCGCACCATCGGCGATGGCGATCTCGCCGTTGGCGAGCCGAGTGGCCCAGCTGACGATCTGGAACTGGACGTCGCCGTTCGGTGCGCTCGCGTTCACCGTGACCACCGGCGTGCGATCCACCCGCCACGCGGGCTGTGCGGCTCCGACGACCGGTGCGAGGAGCAACAGGAACGAACGCAGGTGATGCAGGGGACCGAGGCGCATCGACAGACTCCGCACGAGTGGGGTTCGGCCCCGACGGTGCGGCCCGGGGCCGGACTCCGCAATACCCGTCATCGACTCCTAATGCGCACCTTCGCTGGGCTTCACGCGCCCGCGTAGAGCCCGATCGAGACCGAGAGCGGCGTCTCGATCGTGTCCTCGATGGTCACGCGGACCGCGCGCATCGCGACCGGCGTGAAACGGTCGAGCTTGCGGCACCCGATCGTCGTGCCGCGCACGAGCGGACGCCACGCGCCGCCGACGAGCGCCTCGACGGCGTACTTCGCCACGCGCTGCCCCTGCCAGATGTCCTCGCGCAGGTCGAGGATGCCGGCGCGCTGCTCGCGCGCGAACTCGAGCGTGCCGACCGCGGTCGTTCCGCTGGTCGAGACCCACTTGGCCTCGCCGTCGCGCGCGAGGTCGTCGGCGAAGACCGCGTCGAGCCGCGCGCGCATCCCGGTCAGGCGCGCGACGTCCGTCTCGTGCACCAGCCCCGTGCGTGAGGGCGGCACGTTCAGCAGGAGCTTCGAGTTGCGTCCGACGCTCGTGAAGTAGATCTCGACCAGCTCCTCGACACCCTTCACCTTCGTGTCCTCGGCCGGATGGTGGAACCAGCCGGGCCGGATCGAGGTGTCGGTCTCGCCCGGACGCCAGATGAAGCCCGCGCGGTCACCCTGCGTCAGCGAGCGCATCACCTCGTCGCCCGTCATCCCCGGCACCGTCACGATGCGCGGATCGACGATCGACCAGTTGGTCTCCCCGGCGACGCCACGCTCGTTGCCGATCCAGCGCACGTCGGGACCGGCGTCCGAGAAGATCACCGAGTCGGGCTGGAGTTCCTTCACCGTGTTCCAGATGCGGCTCCAGTCGTAGACCTGCCGCTTGCCGTTCGGCCCCTCGCCGTTGGCGCCGTCGAACCAGACCTCATGGATGTCGCCGTAGTTCGTGAGCAGTTCGGTCAGTTGCGCGATGTAGAAGTCGTTGTAGCGCGGCGAGTCGCCGTAGACGCTCGCGTTGCGGTCCCAGGGCGAGAGGTAGAGCCCGGGCTTGAGTTTTTCAGCCCGGCACGCGTTCACGAACTCGCGCACGACGTCACCGCGTCCGCCGCGCCACGGACTGCTCTTCACCGAGTGCGCGGTGGTCGCGGTCGGCCAGAGACAGAACCCGTCGTGATGCTTGGCGGTGAGGACCATCGCCTTGAAGCCCGCGGCGCGCGCGGTGCGCGCCCACTGCCGCGCGTCGAGCGCCGAGGGGTCGAAGATCGACGGGCTCTCCTTGCCGTCGCCCCATTCGCGGTCGGTGAAGGTGTTCACGCCGAAGTGGATGAACATCGCGAGCTCGTCGCGCTGCCAGGCGAGCTGGGCGCGCGAGGGGCGCGGGCGCCGCGGCACGGCCTGCTGGGCACGGCCCTGTCCCTGCTGGACGAACAGGCCGTTCCCCGCGGCGCCGAGGAGCGGGACGCTCGCCGCCGCGAGGGCGGCCGCGCCGAGGAAGCGCCTTCTGTCGATCCGATCGGTCATCGTTCCCTCACCACGAGTTGTCCCCTGAGCCGGATGTCCTTCGACGACGCGCCGACCATCACCCGGAATACCCCTGGCTCCACGATCCAGCGCATACGCTCGTCCAGCATCCGAAGATGCTCCACCGAGAGCGTGAATGCGACCTCGCGGCGTTCGCCGGGCCGGAGATGGATGCGCGTGAAGCCCTCGAGCTGCATCACCGGCCGCGCCACCGAGGCAAGCACGTCGCGCACATACAGTTGGACCACCTCGTCGCCCGCTTGCGCGCCGGTGTTGGTGATCGTCGCGCGCACGATCGCGCTGCCGGCCGCGCCGATCGAGTCCGGCGTGATGCGAAGGTCGGAGTACCCGAAGGACGTGTAGCTCAGCCCGTAGCCGAACGGGAAGAGCGGCTGGCCGGTGAGGTCCACGTAGTCGTCGCCGCGGCCGGTCGGTTTGTGGTCATAGGTGAGCGGCAGCTGGCCCTCGCTCAGCGGGAAGGTGACCGGCAGGCGACCGCCGGGGCTCTCGTCTCCGAAGAGCACGTCGGCGACGGCGTTGCCCCCTTCCTCCCCCGGATACCACGCGTGCAGCACCGCGCCGACCGAGTCGATCCAGCGCGACATCGTGATCGCACTCCCGCCGATCAGCACGACGACCACCGGCTTGCCCGTCGCCGCGACCGCGCGGATCAGCTCCTCCTGCGCACCGGGGAGCGCGAGCTGCGCGCGATCACGGAACTCCCCTTCCTCCACGCCGGCCACGACGATCGCGACGTCGCTCGCCGCGGCGACCCGCGTCGCACTGTCGATCGCGGCCCGTCGCTCCGCGGCGCCACGCACGCCGGCGGGAAGGACGTCCCAGACCAGCTTCACGCGTGCGTTGCCGGTGCTCTCGAAGAACTCGAGCCGCAGGTCGTGCCGGCTCCCGGGTGCGAAGGCGACCTCCGCGAAGCGCGCACGGTACGAACGCTTCTCCCAGTTGTCGAGTACGAGGCGGCCGTCCACCCAGAGCCGGTACCCGTCGTTCCCTTCGACGCCCAGGCGCCGTACTCCGGCCTCGGGCGCCGTGACGACGCCGGTCCACCGCACCGAGTACCAGTCGAACGGAATCCCGCGGGCCGGTGAGTTGAGCGTCCAGCCGAAGTCGACGCGCGCATCGGTGCGCACGAGATGCGGCGTGCCCTCAAGCCCGTTGTTGGCGAAATACTCACCGCGCAGCCCGGGCGCGCTCGCCGCATCGGCACCGGGTGCGTGCGACAGCTGCTCGGCCGGAACCACTGCGTGATCCGGGGCGAGCCGGCCGGGACCGGGCGCGAAGCGCACGCGGTCGGTGCCCACCGCCGCGCGGATCCCGTCGAGGATGGTGGTCGGACGGATCCCGGGACCACTGTAGCCGCCGAGCCGCGCCTCCGCCGCATCCGCGCCGATCACCGCGATCGCGCGCAGGTCCTTCCGCAGCGGCAAGGCGCCGTCGGCGTTGCGCAGCAGCACGAGCGACTTGCGCGCGACCTCGCGCGCGAGGGCGCGATGCTCGGCGTGCGCGCTCCAGTAGGCGGCCGAATCAACGTCGACATAGGGGCGCTCGAAGAGCCCGAGCTCGAACTTCGCCCGCAGCACGCGCGCGACCGCGGCATCGCGCACGGAGTCGGGGACGAGCCCGCGCCGGAAGGCCTCGAGATAGGGCCGGTGCTGCGGGTACTCCGACTGGAAGACGACGTCGAGCCCCGCCGCGAAGGCGCGTTGTGTCGCCGTCGCCGTGCTCGCCTCGGTGTGGTGGAGCACCGTCGCGCCGCCGGTCGCAGCGGCGTCGGAGATCACGAACCCGCGGAATCCCCAGTCGCGCTTGAGCGTGCCGTTGAGCAGCGGACCGTTCTGCGTCGCCGGCAGCCCGTCGACCGAGTTGTAGGAGGTCATCACCGAGCGCGCCCCGGCGTCCTGCACGAGGCTCCGGAAGGGCGGGAAGTGACGCTCGGCGAGCATTCGGGCGCTCACGTCGATCGGGTAGCTGTCGCGCCCGCCCTCGCCGACGTTGGCGACGAAGTGCTTGGGCGTCGTGACGATCCCGGCGCGCTCGAACGCGCGCACGAAGGTGCGCCCCATCACGCCAGTGAGGTAGGGATCCTCGCCGTAGGTCTCCTCGACGCGCCCCCAGCGCACGTCGGTCGCGATGTTCACCACCGGCGACAGCACCTGCCGGATGCCGCGGCTCCGCGTCTCGCGCGCGACCGCTGCGCTGGCCCGGGCCATCAGCGCGCTGTCGAAGGTCGCCGCCATCGCGATCGCCTGCGGGTACACGATCGCGCCCTCGCGCATCAAGCCGTGCAGGGCCTCGTCGAAGGGGATGATCGGGATGCCGAGCCGCGTGCGCTCGACGAAGTGGCGCTGGATCGTGTTGATGCGCGCGGCGTGCGCCCGCGCGGCCTGGGCCGGCGGCACCCGCGGATCGGCGTTGATCTGCAGCCCGAAGATCCCCTTCGAATAGTCGTGCGCCGGATCGTCGAGGCTCCCGGGGATCATGAAGAGCTGCCAGAACATCTCCTCCGGTGTCATCCGCGCGACGAGGTCGCGCACGCGCGTGCCGATCGGCAGCCTCGCATCGCGATAGGGCGGCGTCCCCTCGGCGGTGGCGGCGCGCTGCTGTGCGCGGGCGTCCGGGGCGACGAGCGCCAGGAGTGCGAGGAGGGAGAGAAACCGGTGCGCGCGCATCGGGTCTGGTGGTCCGGGGAGGTGGGACGAGGAAGGAACGATCCCGGCAATTCTCGTCTCGCGTAGATTGAGTCGCAACAGAACAGGGCTCGTTCGCGATGCGCACGCATGCGAGCGGCGTGCCGATCCCCCGGCCGGAGGACCCCGATGGACGCATCCCCGCGACATGAACTGCGCGGCCAGCTCGGATCCCGCATCGCGGCCGCGATGCTCCTGATCGTCTGTCTCAATGCCTGGCTGCAGGCGGCGCGCGACCTCCTGGGGATCGACCAGAATCCGCGCGCCTTGACCCTCCTCCAGCTCGCCTCGGGCGGCACCGCACTCCTGGCGGCGATCGGCAGCTGGCAGCGCCAGCCATGGACGCCGGCCCCGACGGTACTCTACGGCATCGTCACGGGTACGATGATCATCGCGGTCGGTCCGCTCCTCGGGCTCAGCGCCGAGGAGCGCGGCGGACTGCCGCTGGGCGCCGGCATCGTCCTCGCGACGTCGCTTGCCCTCGCCTGGTATCTCCGCACCATCACCCGCACTCCGACGGCCCGATGACCCGACGCTCCGCGCTTTCCGTTCTCTCGCCCGTCGTCCTGCTGCTCTCAGCGATCGCGACGGATCTCGCGGCGCAGCAGCGGGAGCCCGCGCCCATCACCGCCGACGAGCTCTCTGCGCACATCCGCTTCCTCTCGAGCGACCTGCTCGAAGGCCGCGGCCCCGCGACCCGCGGCGGCGCGCTCACCGAGGAGTATCTCGCAAGCCAGCTGCGCAGCTACGGCGTCGCACCCGCCAACAACGGCAGCTACTTCCAGCGCGTGCCGATCGACATCGTCGCGTCGGAGCGCGCGACGATGCGTGCCGCGGCCAGCGGCAAGGCCACCGCCCAGCTCCGCTACCCCGAGGACATCGTGGTCTGGGCCGGCGCGACCGTCGCCGCGAGCGGGGCCCGGGCACCGGTCGTCTTCGTCGGGTACGGCTCCACCGCCCCCGAGTATCGCTGGGACGACTTCAAGAACGTGGACGTGCGCGGCAAGATCCTGCTCGTCCTCGTGAACGACGCGCCGGCGCCGGCCGCGGAGCCGACGCTCTTCGGCGGCAAGGCGATGACCTACTATGGCCGCTGGACCTACAAGTTCGAGGAGGCCGAGCGGCGCGGCGCGGCCGGGATGCTGATCGTCCACAACACCGAGCGCGCCGGCTACGGCTGGGCGACGGTCGTCGGCAGCTGGGCCAAGGAGCAGCGGATGCTCCCGCGCGATCCCAAGCTCCCCGCCCCGCTCGGCTTCCGCGGCTGGATCACCGAGGGTAGCGCCGAGTCGCTGCTCAAGCAGGCCGGGCTCGACCTCGCCAAGCTCCGCCGCGACGCCGAGTCGCGCGCGTTCCGCCCCGTCGACACGGGGATCACGCTCGACATCGGATTCACGAACACCATCGCCAACCTGTCGAGCAACAACGTCGTCGGCGTGATCGAGGGGACCGACGCCGAGGCGAAGCGCGAGCACATCCTCCTCTCGGCGCACTGGGATCACTTGGGGATCGGGCCAGTCGTCAATGGCGACTCGATCTACAACGGCGCGCTCGACAACGCGTCGGGCACCGCGGATCTGCTCGCGATCGCCCGCCAGCTCGCGCAGGGCGCTCGCCCCAAGCGCTCGGTGCTCGTCGCCTTCGTGACGGCGGAGGAGAGCGGGCTGCTCGGCTCGGAGTTCCTGGGCTTGAATCCGCTCGTGCCGACCGAGGACATCGTCGCCAACCTCAACGTGGACGGCGGCAACGTGCTCGGCGAGACGCGCGACCTGACCGTGCTCGGCGACACCAAGAGCTCCCTCGGTCCCTCGCTCGCCGCGCTGATCAAGCCGCGCGGGATGGGTCTCTCGCCGGATGCATTCCCGGAGCGCGGATTCTTCTACCGCTCGGACCACTTCTCGCTCGCCAAGGTCGGGGTCCCGAGCGTGAGCATCGGCGAGGGGGACGACTTCGTCGGGCGGCCGCGCGAGTGGGGGAACCAGCAGGCGGAGGACTACACCACCAAGCGCTATCACCAGCCGGGCGACCAGTTCGACGAGTCGTGGGATCTGAAGGGCGCGGTGCAGCTGAGCGGGATCGTGCTCGAGTTCACGCGCGCGCTCGCCAACTCGAGGGAGTGGCCGACCTGGAACGCCGACGCGGAGTTCAAGCGTTCACCGCGCAAGCCGGCGATGTAGCCGCTCCATCCGTCGTCAGGGAGTTCTCATCCCGCACACCGCGTTCCGTCGCACGTCGACCATCGTCCTCAGCGGCCTGCTGCTCGTCGGAGCAGGCCGC
This sequence comes from Gemmatimonadaceae bacterium, assembly GCA_031396725.1. Classification (GTDB taxonomy): domain Bacteria; phylum Gemmatimonadota; class Gemmatimonadetes; order Gemmatimonadales; family Gemmatimonadaceae; genus Pseudogemmatithrix. The sequence continues at coordinate 21,305 of JANNLH010000064.1, forward strand.
GCGTCGCACGCGCAGGACGGCACCGCGGCGCTCCTCGACTCGCTGCGGCCCGGCATCGAGCGTGCGGTCGTCCGCGCCGATTGGCCCGCGCTCGATACCGTGATCGCCCGGCTGCGCACCGCAGCCGCTGCGGCCCCGCGCGACGCGGCGCTGCTCTACGATCTCGGCTACGCACTCCACCGCCGCGCGAGCGCGCTCGTCGCCGAGGAGCGGGTCAAGCAGGCCAAGCCGCTGTTGGAGGAAGCAGAACGCGCGCTCGCGCGCGCGGTGGAGCTCGGCGGCGGCGGGAGCGCGCTCGCGCTCCGGGGTGCCGTCACGGGGCAGATGGCCGGCGTCGGCGGCATGCTGACGGCGATGCGCGCCGGACCGCGCGCCTTCAAGCAGCTCGACGAGGCGATCAAGCTCGCGCCGGGCGATCCGCGGGTGGCGCTGCTGAACGGCATCACGCGCCTCAACGCCCCTCGCGCGTTCGGCGGCGGCCCGTCCAAGGGGGAGCCCGAGTTGCGGCGCGCACTCGGCCTGTACGCGAGCGACCGCCCCGTCTCTCCGGCCCCGAGCTGGGGACACGCCGACGCCTGGATCTGGCTCGCGATCGCGCTGGAGCAGCAGGACCGCCGGGCGGAGGCCCGCGCCGCCCTCGACGAGGCCCTCAAGCTCGCACCCGGCCATACCTGGGTCACCCGCGTGTTGATCCCACGGCTGGAGGGCCCGGCGTCCGGGCGAAACCCCACCCCCGGGGGGGCGTAGGGAAGGAATCGCCACCATCACGCCCGGGAGCGTCTCGAATGTGGGCCATGCTGAAGACACTGTTGATCCAGGGCATCCTGGCCAAGACCGCGCTGCGTTCGCTCGGCTGGCTGGCCTGGCTGCTCCCGGTCGGGTTCCTGCTCAAGTGGGTCGGGCTGCCCCTGCTGATGGTGCTGCTCGTGCTCGCTGCGCCGGTGCTGCTGCTGCTCGCGGTGGTCGGGCTGCCGCTCTTCGTCGTCTTCCTGTTCGGCGGCGCCCTGCTCTCGCTCGTGGGTGTGCTGCTGACCGTCGGGATCGCCCTGCTGAAGGTGGCGATACCGGTCGCGCTGGTCTTCCTCGTCGTGCGCTGGTTCTGGCGCGGCAAGGCCGCGCCCACGACCGAGGTCAGCGCGTAGCGGTCCGCGCAGCAGGCGGCTTCGCGACCACGCGCCCGACGATCAGCGTGATGTTGTCGGTGCCGCCGGCGTCGAGTGCCTCCTGCAGCAGCTGGTCGCAGACCTGCTTGGACGACGTCATCCCGCGCAGGCACTCGGCGATCCGCGCGTCGGAGACGTGCTTGGTCAGCCCGTCCGTGCAGAGCAGGTGGACATTGCCCCAGTCGGCGCGGAGCCGTGTCACGACCGGCACCGCCTCGTCCCCGCCGATCGCGCTCGAGAGCACGTTCGAGAGCTGCGACCGCTCGGCGGCGGCGCGCGTGAGGACGCCCTTGTCGACGAGTTCCTGCGCGACGGTCTGGTCGCGGCTCAACTGCGTGAGCACGCCGTCGCGGTAGAGGTAGTAGCGCGAATCGCCGACCTGCAGCACGTAGTAGAGGGGCCAGACGCCCATGAAGAGCGTCAGCGTGGTGGCCATGCTCTTGCCGGGCGCCGCGATCTTCGCGCGCTCGAGGACCGCCTGGTGGCACTGGGTGGCGGCATCCTGCAGCGTGTTCACGAACACGGCGTCGCTGGCGTCGCCCTGGTAGTAGCAGTTCGTGCTGCTGGCGATGTACTGCGTGGCGATCTCGACGGTCGTGGTGCTCGCCTGCTCCCCGGCCTCGCCACCGCCGACGCCGTCGGCGACCATCGCAAGGAACGCCAGACGCTCGTCGCCCAGCGGCAGGCGCTGGGTCTCGGAGAGGCTGGTCGAGAGGATGTTGACGCGCTTGTGGATCGACGCCAGCAGGAAATGATCCTGGTTGTTCCGGCGGACCTTGCCCTGATGCGAGACACCGTAGACGTCGATCTCGTCGTCGTCCGGCTTCCGGTTGACCTCCACGGGACCCCTCCACGATCACTAGGGAGTGATGCGTCCTACTATGGGTCTGCGCCCGGTCCCGCGATAGCCCCCCGGGAGGGGGAGGCGTGGGTCCCGCCGCGGGGGGATGGTGCGATTCCGGTGTCGGGGGGTACCATTGAGTACGCCGCCCGAGCGGCCAAGCGCGTTCCTCTTTCGCACCGGAGGGCCCCGATGTCTCGACTGGACGACAAGTCGATCCAGAACCTGGTCAAGAAGATGCAGAAGCAGGCCAAGCCGCGGAATCTCGAGGCAAAGACGTACGACGCGACCGCACCCCAGCGCGTGACCGACGATCAGGACCAGGAACGCGAGAAGATGTTCAAGGAGATGAAGCGCCGGGAGTTCTGAGCCCGCTGCTCGCGCGTCGGTGAACGAAGTTCCCCCGCTCGTCGAGCATCTCTTCCGCTCGGAGTCCGGCCGGCTCGTGGCGTTGCTCACGCGAGTGCTCGGTCCCGCGCACCTCGCGCTCGCGGAGGACGTGACGCAGGACGCCTTCATCGCGGCGCTGCAGCACTGGCCGCGGTCGGGCGTCCCCGCATCCCCTTCCGCCTGGCTGCTGCAGGTCGCCCGCCGGAAGGCGCTCGACGTGCTCCGACGCGACCGGTCGTTCGACGAGCGTGTGCCGGAGATCGCGGCCGAACTCGAGGAGCGCGAGGCGCTCGTGTCGCGTGCCGCGGTCGAGGCCGGCGATGCGTTCGACGACGAGCAACTCCGGATGATGCTGCTCTGCTGCCATCCCGCGATCTCGGCCGATTCGCGCGTCGCGCTCACGCTGCGCACCGTCAGCGGTCTCAGCACCGGCGAGATCGCCCGCGCCTTCCTCTCCGAGGATGCGAGCGTGGCCCAGCGCCTGTCCCGCGCCAAGCGCGCGCTGCGCGATGCGGGGGCGACCTTCGAGATGCCCGCGGCGGACGCGCTGCCCGCACGGCTCGACGCCGTGCTCGAGGTGCTCTACCTGATGTTCAATGAGGGGCACACGGCACACGAGGGAGCGGAGCTGCTGCGCCGCGACCTCTGCCGCGAGGCGCTCCGGCTCGTCGAACTGCTCGCGGCCGACCCTTCGACGACGGCGCCGCGCGTGCACGCGCTCGCGGCGCTCTTCTGCTTCCACGGCGCGCGGCTCGACGCGCGCACCGACGCCGACGGCGCGCTGGTGCGGTTGGCCGACCAGGACCGTTCGCGCTGGGACGAGGGCCTCGTCGCGCGGGGGATGCAACACATCGAACGTTCGGCGGCGGGAGACGAGGTGACGAGCTACCACCTCGAAGCCGAGATCGCGGGCTGTCATGCGGTGGCGACGTCGGCCGCCGAGACCGACTGGCCGCGCATCCTCGGCGCCTACGACCGGCTGCTCGCGCTGACCCGCTCCCCGGTGGTGGCGCTGAACCGCGTCGTCGCGCTGCGAGAGGTGGCGGGCGCGGCGACAGCGATGCGGGAACTCGAGCGCTTCGCCGAAGGCGGGGCACTCCGTCGGTACCACACCTACCACGGCGTCCGCGCCGAACTGTTCGAGGCGCTCGGCTCCCCGTACGAGGCCATCGCCTCGTGGCAGGAGGCCCTGCTGCTCGCCCGGTCGGGCCCGGTCCGGCGGTTCATCGAAGGGCGGATGGCCGCCCTGGCGAACCCTCCGGTCGTCCTCGATGTCGAATCCGGAGATCCCCGTCCGTCATAGGCCGCAGGGTGCCGGACCCGCTGGCGCCCGACCACGATCCGCCGAGGACCCACCGATGCCGAAGTTCATGATGATCCTGCACGACCACATGCCGACGCTCGCGAAGATGTCACCCGACGAGATGCAGAAGATCATCGCGCGCTACCAGGCGTGGAGCGCGAAGATGGGACAGGCCGGCAAGCTGGCCGGGGGCGAGAAGCTCAAGGACGAGGGAGGCAAGCACCTCACGACGCCGAACGGCAAGTTCGTCGTGCGCGACGGCCCGTACGCGGAGGCGAAGGAACTCGTCGGCGGCTACTTCCTGATCGAGGCGAAGGACTACGCCGAGGCGACGAAGCTGAGCGAGGATTGCCCGCACCTGGCGCTGGGGGGACGGATCGAGCTGCGGGAGATCGAGGTGATGCAGTAGGAAGTAGGAAGTAGGAAGTAGGAAGTAGGAAGTAGGAAGTGGAAAGTGGGCAGTAGAGGCAGGAAGCACGGGGCGGCGGATCCCGCGCCGCGCTTCCCACTTTCTACTTCCTACTTCCTACTTCCTGCTTCCTACTTTCTCCTTCTTACTTCGCGCGTCGCCTCGAGCCTGCCATCGGTCGCCGCAGGCTCCAGCGCGAGCAGCTCCGCCATCAACGCGTACACATGCACATTCCGGAACGCCGGGACGCGCTTGCCCACGGCGATCCCCGGGCCGGCGGCGACGAAGACGGCGCCCATCGACAGGAGCTCCGGATCGTAGCCGTGCGCGCCGCCGGAGGTCCACCGGGTGGAATCCCAGCGCGCGACCTGCGCGCGCGAGGCGATCGTCCAACCCTCGGCGGCGACGGCCACGATCGGGGTGATGCGGGGGTGCGCGTTGAAGTGGAAGCGCGCCGGCACCTCGCCCTTCCGGTAGACCTGCAGCTGCGGGTGCGCTCCGCGCAGCGCCCGGTACACGGCCTCGTCGTCGCCCGTGCGCAACTGGATCGCCGCCACCGGCGTCCAGTCCACGACCTCCACCGTCCCGAGGTCCAGGTAGTCGTCGAGCACGATGATGCGATCGCGCGCGGTCGCGGTCATCCCGTGGTCGGCGACGACGATCAGGTTCACCTCATCGGTCAACCCGAGCCGCGCGATGCCGTCGACGAGCGTACCGATCGCACGGTCCACGCGCGCGATCGCCGAGTCCGTCTCGACCGCCTCCGGACCGTAGGCGTGGTCGGCGTTGTCGGTGTCGGAGAAGTACATCGCGATGAACGCGGGCGCCGAGTCGCGCGGCAGCGCGAGCCACTCGAGCACGCGCGCAATGCGGTCCGCGTGCGGGAGGTCGTCCTGGTAGGGCGACCACCAGGTCGGCGCGACGCCGCCGATGGGGGCTTCGGAGCCCGGCCAGAAAAGCGCCGCCGCGCGGCGGCCCTGCTTCTCCGCCGTGACCCAGATCGGTTCACCACCCCACCATCGCGGTTCGCGCTGCGCGGCCGCGTCGTTCATTCGGAAGCGCCCGAGCTCGGGGTCGCGCATCGCGTTGGCCACGATGCCGTGGTGCTCGGGGGTGAGTCCGGTGACGATCGTGTAGTGATTGGGGAAGGTCTTCGACGGGAAGGCCGGGATCATCCGCTCGGCGCGCACGCCGCGCGCGGCCAACTCACGCATACGCACGGCCGCCGGGCGATCCACGTAGTCCCAACGGTACCCGTCGAGCGAGACCAGCAGCACGCGCTGGGCCGCTGACGATGCCGCCTCCGCCGGTCGCGGGACCCGCGCGCAGGCATTCGCGCCGCTCGCGCCGAGCGCGAGCAGCGCGGAGAGGAACAGTCGCCTCACGTGGTCACCGCGCCGTCCTCGGTCAGGAATCGCCGCAGCACCTTGCCGACCATCGACTTCGGCAGCTGGTCCTTGAACACGACGCGCGCCGGCGTCTTGAAGGGCGCGAGCCGGCCCTTGCACCAGGCCCGCAGGTCGCCCGCCGTGACCGTCTGCCCGACGCGCCGCACCACGAAGGCCACCGCCACCTCGCCCCGCTGCTCGTCCGGAAAGCCGCGGACGCCGCATTCGGCCACCGCCGGATGCTGTGAAAGGCACTCCTCGATCTCGCGGGGCCAGACCTGCATGCCGCCCATCTTGATCAGGTCCTTCTTCCGGTCCACGAGAAAGAGCGAGCCCTCGTCGTCGAGGTAGCCGAGGTCGGCGGTGTGGAGCCAGGCGCTCCCGTCGGGGTGCGTGTGCAGGATCTCGTCCGTCAGCGCCGGCGCGCCCCAGTAGCCGCGCATGATCTGCGGGCCCGTGAGCAGGATCTCCCCGACCTCCCCCGCCGCGAGCTCACGCGTCGGATCGTCGGCGTCGACAATCCGCACCGCGACGTCGGGACCCGGCACGCCGACCGAGCCCGGCTTGTACCGGCCCTTGAGCGGCGTGAGCGTGGCCGCAAGGCAGGACTCGGTCATCGCATAGCCCTCGGTGATCCGCGCGCCCGTCGCGGTCTCGAAGCGACGCACCGTCTCGGCCATCAGCGGCGCCGCCCCGGAGAAGCAGACCTTGATCGAGCGGAAGTCCACCTCACCGGCCACGACCTTCTTGTGATCGAGCAGCGCGCTGTAGAGCGTCGGCACGCCGCAAAAGACCGCCGGCTTCGTGCGTTCGATCGTGCGCACGAGGTCGTCGAAGTCGCGCGGGTTGGGGATCAGTGCGATCGGGTTGTGCCCGATGAAGCAGACCGTCTGTACGCCGCAGGCGCCGTACGAATGGAACATCGGCAGCGGCAGGCAGTAGGTGCCCTCCCACTCCGGCAGGGTGGTGCCGAGCCAGGCGCGCGCCTGGAGTCCCGTGCGCACGAGGGCACCGTGATGCACGCGCACGGCCTTCGGCGTGCCGGTGGTGCCGCCGCTCATCAGCAGCAGGGCGTCGTCGTGCTGCCCCGGCCGCGCGGCCGCCGGACGCTCGCCCCGGTGCCGCGCCACCAGCGCGCGCATCCAGGGATCGCCGTCGCGCGCGACCGCGCGGTGCCCCGCCTTCCGCTCGACGAAGAGCGTGAAGAGCACCCGCAGCGCGAGTGGGAACCACTCCTTGATGTTCGTGAGCACGACGCGCCGCACCGCGGTGCGCGGTTGCACCGTCTTCACGCGGTCGTAGAACGCCGTGAGCGTGATGACGACGGTGCAACCGGTGGTGTTCAGCGGCCCGACGAGTTCGTCGGCGGTGTAGATCGGATTGAGCGGCACGAAGATCGCCCCGAGTTTCCAGCAGGCGAGCTCGGCGACGAAGAACTGCGGGCAGTTGGGCAATACGCAGCCGACGCGATCGCCGCGCGCGACCCCCATCGCGGCCAGGGCGCAGGCGAAGGCATCGCTGTCCGCCGTGAGCTCGCGCCACGAGACCCGGCGCCCCTTGAAGAGCAGCGCCGGCGCGTCCGGACGTTCCCGGGTCCCGTCCTCGACGTAGTCGAGCAGGGTCCGGTCCGGGTAGGTCCCGATCGTGTGGGGTACGCCGGGGTCGTACTGGCGGAACCAGGGATGGTCGGTCATGGGCGGGCTGGGGTACATTCCGAATATGCCTACTGCCTTCGTTCTTCACCGCGCGGCCCTGCTCCTCGGCGTGCTCGTCCTGCCCGGGCTCCTTGCCGCGCAGGGCTCGACCCTGCCCTCCGACGACCCGGCCGTCCGCCGGGCGCTCGCGGCCGTCCAGGCCCAGCAGGCGTGGACGCTCGAGCAGCAGGTCTCCATCTGCGAGGTCCCCGCGCCACCCTTCAAGGAGCAGAAGCGGGCCGAGGAGTTCGAGCGCCGGCTCCGCTCATTCGGATACGCCAATGCGCGCATCGACGCTGAGGGGAATGTGATCGCCGAGCTCGGCGCCGGCGACGGCCCGACCGTGATGATCGCGGGGCACCTCGATACGGTGTTCCCCGAGGAGACGAACGTCAAGACGACGCGCACCGGCAACCGGATCGCCGGCCCCGGCATCGGCGACGACTGCCGCGGGCTGGCCGTCGTGCTGACGCTCGCCAAGGTCTTCAAGGAGACCGGGCTCACGCCGAAGGGGCGCGTCTACCTCGTCGGCAACGTCGGTGAGGAGGGGCCCGGGAACCTGCGCGGTGTCCGGCATCTCCTGACGAAGGAGTTCCCGGGGAAGATCGACTACTTCATCTCGGTCGACGGCGCCGGCGAGGCCAGCATCGTCTCCCGTGCTGTGGGCAGCCATCGCTACACGATCTCGTTCGAGGGTCCGGGCGGGCACAGCTACGGCGCGTTCGGGATGGCGAACCCGATGCACGCGATGGGCCGCGCGATCGCGAAGATCGCGGACCTCCCCGTGCCGGCGCGTCCCCGTGTCACGTACAACGTCGGCATCGTGCGCGGCGGCACGAGCGTGAACACCATCACGCCGCTGGCGCAGATGGACGTGGACATGCGCTCCGAGTCCGCCGACGCGTTGAAGGACATCGACACGCGCATCCGGGCTGCGGTCGATGCGGCAGTCAAGGAGGAGATCGCGCGCTGGCCCAACTCGCGCGCACCGGTGACGGTGAAGTACGACACCATCGGCATCCGCCCGACCGGCGGCCAGGCCGACGACGCCCCGATTGTGCAGACGGCGATGGCCGCCGCGCGCAGCGTCGGGTGGACGCCGCGCACCAGCGCCTCGAGCACCGATGCCAACCTCCCGATCTCGCTCGGCATCCCGGCGATCACGATCGACGGCGGTGGCCGCAGCTTCGGCGCGCACGGGACCGAGGAGTGGTACGAGGAGACACCCGACAGCTACAAGGGGCCGCAGTTCGCCCTGCTGATCGTCGCCGCGCTCGCCGGCGTGGCGCGCTGAACCCGCAGGATCAACCAGCATCAACGAGCATCAACGAGCATCAACGAAAGTCAGGAGAGCACTGATGGAACGACGCGATTTCCTCCGCACGACACTCGGCGCGACCATCGCGGCCGCCGCCTTCCGCACGCTGGGCGCCCAGGGTGCGCTGCCGCCGATGACCGTCTACAAGAGCGCCTCGTGCGGCTGCTGCAAGGGCTGGGTCGAGCACGCGCGCGGCGCGGGCTTCACGGTGCGCACCGTCGACACCGAGGACCTGGCCGGCGTGAAGCGGGAGATGGGCATCCCCGGGCGACTGCAGTCCTGCCACACGGTGGTGGTCGGGAGCTACGTGGTCGAAGGCCACGTCCCCGCGGCCGACGTGAAGCGGCTGCTCACGCAGAAGCCCAAGGTGCGCGGCCTCGCCGTGCCGGGCATGCCCGTCGGTTCGCCGGGGATGGAACAGGGCTCACCTGCGAACTACGACCGCTATGACGTGCTGACCTTCACGAGCGAGGGCGCGACGGCGGTCTTCGCGTCGCACGGCCCGCCGAAGAGATGAAGGATGGACGATGAAGGATGAACGAGTCCTTCATCCTTCATCGTCCATCGTGGAACTGGGGCGGGAGGACTCGAACCTCCAACCACTCGATTAACAGTCGAGCGCTCTGCCATTGAGCTACACCCCAAGTGACACGCGAGACCCGGCCGCCGAGGCAGCCGGGTCTCGCGTCGTCAGGAGTAGTACGCATGGTCAGCCGGAAATGTTCACCGATCGCGCTGATTCACCACGGAGACACGGAGGAACGGAGGAAGGACGGAGACTGCCACTGCAACTGCGGTGAAAGGGGGTGTGGCGGACATTTCTGTCCGCCACACCCTCCTCAAAGGCAGTTGCCGTCTCCCCGCCGTTCTCCGTCCCTCCGCGTCTTGTATGTCTACCAAGGTTGGTGGTAAGTCCTCGGGGCGGCGGCAGCTCGATTCTCGCGTCAGGGGCCGTCAGAGCCCGTCACGGAGTGGGAGCGCCGTCGAACCGATCGCTGGGAGCCCGAAC
>JANNLH010000141.1:0-10451 GCA_031396725.1 Gemmatimonadaceae bacterium
CTGCGGCAGGCCAACGTCCCTTCGTTCGCCGCCGCGATGGTGGACGGCGACCGCGTCACGACCCGCGTGCTCGGGATCCGGCGGGCGGGTGAGCCGGAGCGCGTGACGGAGGAGACGATCTACGCGGCCGCGTCGCTCACGAAGATGGTGTTCGCCTGGACGCTGCTCGGGCTGGTGCGCGAAGGCCTGCTCGACCTCGACCGACCGGTGCGCGACTACCTCGCGCTGCCGAACCCCGACGACCCGCGCGCCGGCGCCATCACCGCGCGTCGCCTGCTGAGCCACAGCGGCGGCTGGCGCAACTGGCGCAACAACGCGACGCAACCGCTCACCGCGGACTTCGAGCCGGGCGCGCGCTGGTCGTACTCCGGCGAGGGATTCTTCTTCCTGCAGCGCGTCGTCGAGACGCTCACCGGCAAGGCGATGCCGGCGCTCGTGCGCGAGCGCGTGCTGGGTCCGCTCGGGATGCGCCGCACGAGTCTCGTGGCGCTCGCCGAGTTCGAGCCGTTCCAGGCCTCCGGGCATACGGGTCGCGGCGAGCCCTCCACGCCGTTCGGGCGCGCGACGCTCCTCGAATTGCGGCGCGCGATGGCGGCGCGCTCGCTCTCGCCAGAGGACTCGCGCGTCGAGGACGCCGAAGCGGCGATCCGGGCCGCCGAGCCGAACCTGCCGGTGCTCCCGAACTTCCTCTCGCCGAATGCCGCCGCGAGCCTGCTCACCACACCCGCGGACTTCGGGCGATTCCTCCGCCATTTCGTGACCGCGCGGGAGGCCGGGGGCGCGCCGGCGGCGATCGTCGAGCTGATGATGACGCCGCACGTCCGCTGCAACGAGGCGGTGCAGTGGGGACTCGGCGTCGGGCTCGAGGACATCGGCGCGCGCCGCGCCGCGTGGCAGTGGGGCGACAACCCCGGATTCAAGCACTACGTCTTCGCCGACCCGCTCGCGAAGAAGGCGATGGTGGTGTTCACGAACGGGGATCGGGGGGCGCGCGTGTATGAGCGGGTGATCCGGGGGATCACGGGGGAGGATCGGCCGGGGTTTCTCTGGGCGTAGGAAGTGAGAAAGTAGAAAGTAGAAAGTAGAAAGTTGAAAGTCGAACGACTTCAGCGGCGGAGGCGATCCAGTTCGGCTTCCGCGACGATCGCGCCGAAGGCGGGCCAGCCGCCCGACCAGATGGCGCGCTCGAACCACGCGCGCGCCTGCACGCGGTCGCCGCGCACCAGGTGCCAGTTGCCGATGCCGAAGCTCAGCGTCGCAATCGCGACGTCGGTGGTGTCGGCCGGCGTGAACACCTGCTCGGGCGTGATCTCGCCGCGGTAGAGCTTGAGGCGCTGCGTGTAGGCGTTGTTCACCGGAAGGGAGTCGGGGCGCGCGGCGAGCATCGCGCGCGCCTCTTCCGCGCGGCCGGCGCGTTGCAGGGACATCCAGAGCCAGTCGGTCGAGCCGGCGAGTTCCCCGGCGTCCGGGGCGATGGGCTGGCCGCGCCGGAAGGCCTCGGCCGCGCCGTTGAAGTCGCCGCGTACGAATCGCAGCACGCCCAAGTGGTACCAGATGCCGTAGATCGCCGGGTCGAGCCGCGCCGCGCGCGCGAGGTCGGCCTCGGCGCGATCGAAGTCGCGCACGGAGATCGACCGGTGGCCGCGCCAGCGCAGCAGCAGCGCGTTGTCCGGATTCGCCTCAAGACCGCGCGAGTAAGTATCGAGGGCGAGTCGGAACTGCCGGGCCCCCGAGAGCGCGGCGCCGCGCGCGACGATGGCCGCGACATTGCGCGGATCGTCCGCGGCCGGCGCCGGCGGCACGGGATCGAGGCGCCTGAGCCAGATGTTCCGGAATCGGACCGGATGCCCGTGGTCCTGCAGCGAGATCGGCAGCGCGTCCTCGTGCGCTGCATAAGGCGCGCGCACGCGGTGCGACGTCGGCCCGACGAGCGCGACGTCGGCGTGCACCACGACACCGTTGTGCCGCACCGTCATGCGCGCGGGCGAGACGAGGGCGCCGGCGGCATCGAAGCGGGGGCGGCGAAACTCGATGTCGAAGCTCTGCCATTCGCCCGGCGGCCGGCTCACGTTGACGCGCGGCGGGAACTGACCGTAGATCGAGCCCGCCTGGCCGTCGGCGTACGTCGCGCTCTGGTGCGAATCGAGCACCTGCACCTCGTAGCGCCCCATCAGGAAGACGCCGCTGTTGCCGCGATCCTGGTCCGTGCCCTTCGCAGGACTCGGGGATGCCCACTCGACGTGGAGGTGCACGTCGCCGAAGCTGTCGCGGGTCCGGATCCCGCCGGCGCCCGCGACGACCTCCATCGCGCCTCCCGGCACGATCCGCCAACCCGCGGCGGAGCCATCAGCCTTGCTCCACTGCGAGAGGTCGCCGCCGTCGAAGAGGACCGTCGCGCCCGCTGGAGCGGGGATCGGCGCGGTCATCGCCGGCGCCGCGGCGACCGGCGCCATGGGGCGCTCGCGCGAGTGCTGGGGCCAAGGCGCCGCTTGCGGCGCTGCTGACGCCGTGACCTGCGCTGCGATCTGCGCCGCGGGCACGAGCAGGGACAGCAGCAGGAACGGGACGAGCAGCAAGCGGTCGATCGGGCGGCGCATCGGTGTCTCCGGAGGGTGGATCCCTGCGGAAGGTGCCCGGTGCGCGCGAGTGCGTCAATCGCGGAGCACCGCGCACCACGCGCGGGTAGCTGCCGGGCGGGGCGTGCGGCCGGCCGCCAGCCCGTCGCTATCTTTCCGCGACCCCCGGAGGCGATCACCGGATGGATCCGATCACGCACACGCTGGCCGGCGCCGCGATGGCCCGCGCCGGACTCGACCGGCGCACGCCACTGGCGGCCGCGACGCTGATGATCGCGGCCAATGCGCCGGACATCGACATTCTCGCGATGGCCGCCGGGTCGTATCCGGCGCTCGCCTTCCGCCGCGGCTGGACGCACGGGCCGATCGCGCTCGTGCTTCTTCCCTTCGCGGTGACCGTGCTGATCGTGCTCTGGGACCGCTGGGTGCGGCTCCGACGGGACCCCAAGGCTGCGCCGATCGACGAGCGGATGGTGCTGCTGCTCGCCTTGATCGGTGTCCTGAGCCATCCGATGCTCGACTGGCTCAACACCTATGGGATCCGCCTGCTCATGCCCTTCCGGGATCGCTGGTTCCACGGCGACGCGCTCTTCATCGTCGACCCCTGGATCTGGCTCGCGCTCGCGACCGCGCTCTGGCTGCCGCACCGGACCGCGTGGCGCGTGCGGCTCGTCGGTGGCCTCGTGGTGGTGTACATCCTCGGGATGGTGGCGGCGAGTGCGGCCGCGGAGTCGATCGCGCGCCGCGTGGCGGAGGGACAGGGGCTCGCGGAGATCGAGGAGGTCCTGTTCCAGCCGGCGCTGGGGAATCCGTTCGTGGGCCAGTTGATCGTCGCGACGCGCACCGAGTACCGGGTCGGGTCGTTCGAGTGGTTCAGCGTCACGCGCGTCCGGCTCGACGGCCCGGTGATCGCGCGCGGCGACTGGGCATCGTCGGCCGTCGTACGCGCGGCGCGCACCGAGGACGGGACCGACTATCTCACCTGGGCGCGGATGCCGTTCGTGCGCCTCGAGGTCGAGGCGAGCGACACGGTGGTTGTCTTCGGCGATGCGCGCTTCCGCGGGGGACCGGCGGCCGGGGGGCTGCAGGGCGTGCGGATCGCGGTGGGGCAGCGTCCGGCGGACGGGCGATAACGGTTCGCTGGCGGAGCGCGTACCTTGAACAGGTATGCACCTCCCCCGCCTCCACGCGGCCGCGCTCGCGGCCGCGCTCCTTCTCTCGGCCTGCCGCTCCGCATCCGGCGTGTCCGGCGCATCAGCGCCCGTACCGGAGCCGTCCCCGGTGCCGGTGCCGGCCCCCGTCGGCACATCGACGCCCGCCGCGATCGCGCAGGCCCGTGCCGACAGCGCCCAACACCCATATACGACGGCCGACATCCGGTTCATGACCGGGATGATCGGACATCACGCGCAGGCGATCGTGATGGCGCATCTCGCGCCGACGCGCGGTGCGAGTCCCGCCGTGCGCCGGCTGGCCGATCGCATCATCAATGCGCAACGGGACGAGATCGTCACGATGCAGGTCTGGCTCGCCGATCGGAACCTCCCGGTGCCCGACCCACGCGCGGCGAGACCGGCTGCCGGCGGGGCAGGACACGAGCACCACGGCGCGCACGAGCTGATGCCCGGCATGCTCACGCCGGAGCAGCTCGCGGCGCTCCAGGCCGCCCGCGGCCCTGACTTCGACCGTCTCTTCCTGCAGTTCATGCTGCAGCACCACCGCGGCGCGCTCGAGATGGTCCAAGCGCTCTTCGGCTCGCACGGCGCCGGCCAGGACGAGACCGTGTTCCGCTTCGCCACCGATGTGAACGTGGACCAGGAGACCGAGATCGCCCGCATGGAGTTGATGCTCGCCGAGTTGGTCTTCGGCAAGCCGTAGCCTTCGCAAGTACGCGTCCCACGTCGTCCCCACCGAGGAACCTGCAATGGCATTCCCGCATCACGCACGATCGCCGAGGCGCGCGCGCCTCGCGCCGACGAGTCTCCTGTTCCTCCTCGGCCTGGTGTTCGCCGCCGCCTGCGCCCCCGCGGCCAGCACGTCGTCGCTCGGCAGCGGCCTCTCGCCCGCCGCGCTCGCCACCAAGCCGAGCCCCGACCCGCGCGTCGGACTGCGCGCGGGGATGTTCGACGCGGCGGAGGCGGTCTGGAATCTCCGCGTCCTCTCCAAGACCCAGCCGCCGGAACGCTTCCGCGGCATCACGAACTCCGACCTCGCCTTCACCGGCAAGTACGCGATCCAGGGCAACTACAATGGCTGGGTGATCTGGGACATCTCGAATCCCAACCGCCCGACGCTCAAGACCGCCTACGTCTGCCCGGCCTCGCAGAGCGATGTCTCGGTCTACAAGAACCTGCTCTTCATCTCGGGTGAGGGCCTCACCGGCCGCATCGACTGCGGCACCGAGGGCGTGCGCGACACCGTCAGCAACATCCGGCTCCGCGGGCTCCGCATCTTCGACATCACCGACATCGAGAATCCGAAGAACGTCGGCAATGTGCAGACCTGCCGCGGCTCGCACACGCACACGGTGCTGGAGGATCCGAACGACAAGGAGAACGTCTACGTCTACATCTCCGGCTCGGCCGGCATCCGCTCGCCGAGCGAGCTGCCGGGCTGTGTCCGCGAGACCCCGGACCAGAACCCGAACTCGGCGCTCTTCCGGATCGAGGTGATCAAGGTGCCGGTGAAGGATCCGGCCAAGGCCGCGATCGTGAGTTCGCCGCGCATCTTCAACGACCTCACCGCCCCGCCGCGTCACGGCGAAGGGCCGGCGGACATCAAGGCGCGCGAGGAGGCCGTCGCGCGTGCCAAGGCGGCGGGTGGCTTCACGGGCGTGATGCAGGGGAGTGAACGCGTGCTCACGGCGCAGGTGGTCCGTCCGCTGCTCGACAGCGTGGTGAAGGCGCGCGGCGGCGCGGGTGTTGCCGCCGCGACGAGTGCCGACAGTGCCGCGCTCCGCGCCGCACTGCCGGGGATCCTCGCGCGGATGTTCCTCGGCAACCCCGGCGGCGCCCAGCGCCCGGGGCGCTCCGGCGGCCCGACCCAGTGCCACGACATCACGGTCTATCCGGGCATCGGCCTCGCGGGTGGTGCCTGCGAGGGCTACGGGCTCCTGCTCGACATCAAGGACCCGGCCAACCCGAAGCGCATCAGCGCGGTCGCCGACTCGAACTTCTCCTATTGGCACTCGGCCACGTTCAACAACGACGGCACCAAGGTCCTCTTCACCGACGAGTGGGGCGGCGGCAGCCAGCCGAAGTGCCGCGTCGGGGATCCGATGGTCTGGGGCGCCAACGCGCTCTTCACGATCGAGAACGACAACCGGATGGTGTTCAAGAGCTACTACAAGATGCCGGCGCCCCAGACCTCGTTCGAGAACTGCGTCGCGCACAACGGCTCGCTGATCCCGATCCCCGGCCGCGACGTGATGGTGCAGTCGTGGTACCAGGGCGGCATCTCGATCTTCGACTGGACCGACGTCAACAACGCGGTCGAGATCGCGTACCACGACCGCGGCCCCTCGGACGCGACGCGGCAGGGCCCCGGCGGGTCGTGGTCGGTCTACTGGTACAACGGCGTGATCGTCAGCTCCGAGATCGCGCGCGGCCTCGACATCTTCGAGCTGGCGCCGAGCGCGTTCATCACGCAGAACGAGATCGACGCGGCCAAGACGGTGCACTACGACTACCTCAACGCGCAGGGCCAGCCGAAGATGACCTGGCCCGCGAGCTTCGCGCTGGCGCGCGCGTACGTGGACCAGCTGGAGCGGACCGGCGGCCTCGCGGCCGGCCGGATCGTGACGGTCCGCACGGCGCTCTCGACCGCCGAGTCGGCGTCCGGTGCGGCGCGCCGGTCGGCGCTCGAGTCCCTGGCGACGTCGGTCGATGCCGACGCCCGCGGGTCGAAGGATTCGCGCAAGGTGCGGATGCTCGGCGCCTCGGTGCGTGACCTGGCCGCGGTGAGCAACTGATGCAGAAGCGGGAGTTCCTCCGGACCCTCGGCGGAACCTCGCTCGGGGTGATGTTCGGCGGCGGCCTGCTGCGCGAGGATCTCCTCGCGCGGCTGGCCGCGGCCACCCCCGCCTCGCTCGCGACGGACGAGGCGTTCTGGGCGTCGATCCGCGCGAGCTACCGGCTCACGCCGGCGTACATCAATCTCGAGAGCGGGTACTTCTCGATGCAGGCGCAGCCGGTGCTCGAGGCCTTCATCGGCCACGTGCGCCGGCTGAATTACGAGCATTCGCGCTACATGCGCACCGTGATGACGGCCGACAAGGCGCGCGTGCAGGCGCGCCTGGCCGCGCTCGCGGGGTGCGGGCCCGATGAGCTCATCATCACCCGCAACACGACCGAATCGCTCGACACCGTGATCGCCGGCTTCGACTGGAAGCCCGGTGACGAGGCGGTGATGGCGTCGCACGACTACGGTGCGATGCTCGACCAGTTCAAGCTGCAGGCGCGCCGCTACGGGATGACCAACACGGTCATCAACGTGCCGCTGCATCCGGCGTCCGACGACGAGGTGGTGCAGGCGTACGCCGCGGCGATCACTCCGCGGACACGGCTGCTGATGATCTGCCACGTGGTGAACATCACCGGCCAGGTGCTGCCGGTGCGGCGGGTGGCCGAGATGGCGCACACGCGGGGCGTCGAGGTGATGGTGGACGGCGCGCACGCCTTCGCGCAGATGGACTTCAAGGTGCCGGACCTCGGCGTGGACTATTACGCCGCCTCGATCCACAAGTGGCTTGGCGTGCCGATCGGCGCGGGCATCCTGTACGTGAAGAAGGACCGGATCGCCAAGCTCTGGCCCCTCTTCGGCGATGCCGGCTTTGCGGACGACGACATCCGCAAGCTCAATCACACCGGCACGCATCCCTGCCACACCGACCTCGCGATCGAGGACGCGATCGCGTTCCACGAGACGATCGGCGTGGCGCGCAAGGAAGCGCGGCTCCGCTGGCTGCAGGAGTACTGGACGTCGAAGGTGCGCGGCACGCCGCGCATCGTGATGAACACGCCGTCGGAGCCCTCGCGCACCTGCGCGATCGCGAATGTGGGGGTGGAGGGGATGCTCCCGGCCGATCTCGCGAAGCGGCTCTTCGACGAGCACCGCATCTTCACGGTGGCGATCTACCGGCGCGAGGCCGGCGTGGCGGGGGTGCGGATCACGCCGCACTTGTTCACATCGACGGCGGAGCTCGACACGCTGGTCGCTGCGCTCCGGAAGATCGCCGCGGGCTAGCCCAGCGGCTCCTCCGGCGTCTGGCCCGTCTGCAGCCGCCAGAGTGCCGCGTACACCCCGCCCCGGCCGAGCAGCGACGCGTGCGTCCCGCGCTCGACGATCCGCCCCGAGTCCATCACCAGGATCTCGTCGGCGTGGCGGACGGTCGAGAGCCGGTGCGCCACGACGAGCGTCGTGAGGGCGCGCTGCCGCGCCACGCGCGCGAGTGAGCGCTGGATCGCGGCCTCGGTCTCGTTGTCGACCGCCGAGGTCGCCTCGTCGAGCACGAGGATCGCGGGCTCCCGATAGAACGCGCGCGCAAGGGCGATGCGCTGCCGCCGTCCGCCCGAGAGCTGAGTCCCCCGTTCGCCGACGCGGCTCGCGTAGCCCTCCGGAAGCTGGGCGACGAACTCGTGCACCTCGGCCGCGCGCGCCGCGGCCTCGACGCGTCGTCCGTCGGGATCGCGCTCGCCATACGCGATGTTCTCGGCCACCGTCCCGTCGGTGAGGAAGGGATCCTGCGCCACGTAGCCGATCCGCCGCCGCAAGGAATCGGGGGAGAACTCCGTGATGTCGGCGCCATCGAGCAGGATCCGTCCGCGCTCCGCGTCGATGAAGCGCATCAGGAGCTTGAGCACCGTGCTCTTGCCGCCGCCGGTGGCGCCCACGAGGGCGACGGTGGTGCCGGGCGCCACATCGAAGGTCACGCCGCTGATCGCGGGACGCCCGTCGTACGCGAAGTGCAGGTCCTCGAAGCGCAGCGCGGTCGGCGTGTGCGGATCGCCCGGCACCAGCGCGGTCGGTACCGCCGGCGCCGGCGTGTCGAGCAGGTCCATGATCCGGTGCACCGACGCCATCGCCCGGTTGTAGAGGTCGGTCATGTCGGCGAGGCGCGTGAGCGGCCAGAGGAGCCGCTGTGTGAGGTAGACGAGCGCGGAGTAGCTGCCGACACCGATCTCGCCGCGGAGCGCGAGGATGCCGCCGTAGAGCAGCGTCGCGATGAAGCCCGCGAGGATCGCCATCCGGATGACCGGCGTGATCGCGGCCGAGAAGCGGATGGCGTCGGCGTTCTTCTGGCGGAAGACGTCCGAGGCCGCCTCCAGGTGCTGCGCCTCGAAGCGCTCGGCGGTGTAGGCCTGGATCGTGGCCATCCCGAGCAGGTTGTTGCTGAGCCGCGCCGAGAGCGAGGCGGCCGACTCGCGCACGGCGGCGTAGCGCGGTGCGAGTCGGCGCTGGAACCAGAACGCGCCGAAGAGGATGAGCGGGATCGGCAGCAATGCCAACACCGCGAGGTCGGCGGTGACGGCGAAGAAGACCGCCCCGACCATCAATGAGGAGCAGAAGACCTGGATCAGGTCGTTGGCGCCCGTGTTCAGGAAGCGCTCGACCTGGTTCACGTCCTCGTTGAGCAGCGCCATCAGCCGCCCGCTGCGCTCCCGCTCGATGAAGGCCGGCGGCAGCGCCTGGATGTGCGTGTAGGCCGCCTGCCGGAGGTCGTGCTGGAGGTCCTGCGCGAGCCCGCGCCACTTGAGGGCGTACTGGTACTCGAAGAACGACTCGAGCACCCAGACGAGCGCGGTGATCGCGACGAGCAGCAGGAGCTGGTCAGTCGGATCCTCGATCCCGCGGCGTGCGAGAAAGGAGTCCCGCCGGTTCACCACGACATCCACCGCCACGCCGATCAACAGCTCCGGGAGGACGTCGAAGAACTTGTTGAGGACGGAATACACGGTCGCCAGGACCGCGTCGCGCCGATAGGGGCGGGCGAACCCCAGCAGGCGCTTCAGTGGGTGGATCGGGGGTGTAAGCACGGTCATAAGATACGCGCCTGCTGTTCCCCCCTTCTCGTGCTCCCTCTGTGTTCTCTGTGCCCTCTGTGGTGAAATGCTTTTCACCACAGAGGGCACAGAGGACACAGAGGGGGACAGGACCGGGAAGACGGACCGATGTCGAGGGCGCTCGCGTTCACGATGTTGTTGGAGCGCGCCGCCGACTCCTCAGCTCACCGCGCGAAGCAGTAGAAGAGCCCGTTGCCGCCGGTGCCGACCAGGTTCTGCTGGCTGCACCCGCGCGACCCGTGCGCGGAGTTCCACGACGTCGGCCGCGCGCCGCCGCCCTGCTTGTCGTGATGTCCCACCAGCGCGCTCCCGACGCCGCTCGCCGAGCTCGTCCAGTTGCTGCAGGTCGTGTCGGTGGTGTCCGACGAGACGGTGCCGTCCGGCATCGAGCCGGTGAGGATGTCGTGCATGTTCGGCGTGTCGCCGCGGCCATTCACGGGCAGCCCCTTCTCGCTCAGGCTGTGCTCCTTGCCGAGCAGGTTGGTCTCGCCGTGCAGGTGCGCGACGTTGTCGGCGACCTTGATGCCCTTCGCGTTGTACCACGGACCCGCGCCGATGCGGTCGCGCGCGTGCACCGCCGGCTGACCATCCTTCGCGACGGCGCTCAAGTACGCACGCCAGGTCTTCCCGGTGCTCCCCGCGGCGTCGGCCAGCAGCTGGCAGGCCCGGTCCGCGCCGGCGAGTCCGCCGAGGTCGGCGCCGTTGCCCGGGCCCGCGCTCGTGATGAAGAAGCCCATCGTCTCGGCCGGCGTCGGGGCCGGGGAGGGGGCGCTCACGACCACGACGGTCGCGGCGAGGACGAGCGGACGGAAGA
>JANNLH010000144.1:0-8356 GCA_031396725.1 Gemmatimonadaceae bacterium
TAAGAAGGGCGCTCCGAAGTCTCCGGGGCGCCCTTCTTACATCTCACATCTCCCATCTCACATCTGCAGTCCTTCCACCGCCATCCCCATCGAGTGGTACCCCTTATCCACATACAGCGTCGTCCCCGTGACTCCGCTCGCGAGTGGTGAGCAGAGGAAGGTCATCGCGTGGCCGACCTCCTCGGCGTCGAGGGCCTGCGGGAGTGCGCTGTTGGCTTGGCAGTAGCGGACCATCGTGCCGATGATGCCGATGGCGCTCGCGGCGCGGGAGGCGAAGGGGCCGGCGCTCACGGTGTTCACGCGCGCGCCGTACTTGCGGCCCGCCTCGAAGGCGAGCACGCGCGTGTCGCTCTCGAGGGCGGCCTTGGCCGAGCTCATCCCGCCGCCGTAGCCGGGGATCACGCGCTCGCTCGCCATGTAGGTCAGTGACGCGACCGCCGCGTTCGGTCTGAACAGCGGCCCGAACTCGCGCACCATCGAGACGAGCGAATACGCGCTCGCGCTCATCGCCGCGAGGTAGCCGTTGCGGCTCGTCTCGATCAGCGGCTTCTTGACCTCGGGGCCGTTGGCGAGCGAGTGCACGAGGATGTCGAGCGGCTGGTCGCCGAAGTCGGCGCGCATCCGCGCGGCGAGTCCCGCGACGGAGAAGTCGCCGAGCTCCTTGTAGCGTTTGTTCTCGCGGATCTCCGCCGGCGCGTCCTCGAGCTTGTCGAAGACCGCATCGAGCGGGTAGATGCGCTCGAAGTTGAGCAGCGTCCCGTCCGGGAGCTTGCGGGACTCGTCCATCTTCCCGCGTTCGAGCAGGTTGAGGAAGATGTTGAGCGCGGGGGGCCAGGTGGCGACGCATACCGTGGCGCCCGCGCGGATCATGGCCTTCGCGATCGCGAAGCCGAAGCCGCCGTCGTCGGCGACGCCGGCGACGAGGGCGCGCTTTCCAGTCAGGTCGATGTTGAGCATGTCCGTGATATGAAGGGTCAGGCGGTGTGTGGCAAGGGAGTGCCGCTCGATGCTACCCCGCCAGCGCTGCGCTCGCCTTGCGCGCGCATTCGGCCAGCAGCGCGGATCCCACGAAAAGCGCCGCCTCGTCCGGATCGAACCTCGGCGTGTGGACGCCGGCGCGGCTCCGGCCCTCGCTCCAGGTGCCGAGCCGCATGAAGCAGCCGTCCATCTTCTCCAGATAGAAGGCGAAGTCCTCGCCTCCCATGTTGGCCAGCGCGAGCGAGCGCAGCGAGTCCTCGCCCAGCAGCTCGCGCGCGGCGTGCTGCGCCCAGCCGGCGCCGCGCGGCGGGTTCACCAGCGGCGGCGTACCCTCGCTGAGGGTGACCTCCGCCGTCAGTCGGTGGGTCGCCGCCACCGCGTGCGCGAGTCGCGTGAGCTCATCGAGCAGCAAGGTGCGGGAGGCCGGCGTCGTCGCGCGCACCGTGCCGGCGCAGCGCGCCGACTCCGGGATCACATTCGCGGCGCTCCCGGCCTGTACCACGCCGACCGAGATCACGCCCGGCAGCGAGGGATCGAGTCGTCGCGAGACGATCGTCTGCACGTCGCAGACGAAGGCGCTCAGTCCGACGATCGGGTCGATCGCGTCCTGCGGCCGCGCGCCGTGCCCGCCGCGTCCATTGAACTGGATCTCGAAGGAATCGGTCGACGCCGCGAGCGGCCCCGCGTCCGCCACGACCTCGCCGACCGCATACCGCCAATCGACGTGCGCGCCGAAGATCGCCGCGACCCCATCCAGCGCGCCGCTCTCCAGCATCTTCGCCGCGCCCTCCCCCACCTCCTCGGCCGGCTGCAATACCACCCGCACCTCGCCGACCGCGGGATCGCGCGCGAGGAGCATGCCGGCCCCCACCGCCCAGGTCGCGTGCATGTCGTGCCCGCAGGCGTGCATCACGCCGGCCGTGCGCGACGCGAACTCGAGTCCCGTGCCCTCGGTGATCGGGAGGGCGTCGATGTCACCGCGCACGGCGACCGCCGGGCCGCCCGCGCGCTGGCCCGGGATCCTCCCGACGAGCCCCGTGCCCGCCACCTCGGCGACATCGGTGATGCCGCACGCGATGAGCGCGCCGCGGAGCCGCGCCTGCGTCCGCTGCTCCTGCCACGAGAGTTCGGGATCGTGATGCAACTCGCGGCGGAGCCCCACGAGGAACGCGCGATCGACCTCGGAGAGGAGCGTCTGCGTCACGCGCGGATCTCCTCGACGCGGACCGTGAGCGCCTCGACGCGCGCGCGGTCCACCTCGACGCCGATGCCGGGCTTCGTGAGCGGCACGGTGACGAGTCCCTCCGGGCTCATCGTCCACTCCGGCGTCACGACGTCGCGCGTCCAATAGCGTGCACTCGGCGAGAGGTCGCCGGGAAGCGTGAAGTTCGGGAGCGAGGCGAGCGCGACGTTGTAGGCGCGTCCGACGCCGCTCTCGAGCATCCCGCCGCACCAGACCGGGATGCCGTGCTCGGCGCAGAAGTCGTGGATCGCGATCGAGGGCGTGAAGCCGCCGACGCGTCCGGGCTTGATGTTGATGATGCGGCCGGCGCCGAGCGTGACCATGTCCTGCGCGCGGTCGAGCGAGGTGATCGACTCGTCGAGACAGAGCGGCGTGCGCAGGCGCTGCTGCAAGACGGCGTGGCGCACGAGGTCGTCCCAGGCGAGGGGCTGCTCGATCATCATCAGGCCGAGTTCGTCGAGTGCGGCCAGGCGGTCGGCGTCGTCGAGCGTGTAGGCGTTGTTGGCGTCGGCCATCAGGTGCGCCGCGGGACCGACCGCGGCGCGCACGGCGGCGACCCATTCGACGTCGTGTCCGGGCGCGATCTTGATCTTCACCTTGCGGTAGCCGGCAGCGAGCGCAGCCTGCGCCTTCTCGACCAGTGCGGCCGGGTCACGCTGGATACCGAGCGAGATGCCGGTCGCGATCTCGCTGCGCGTCCCGCCGATGAAGCGGGCGAGCGGCTGTCCGGCCTTGGTCGCGGCCAGCGCCCAGCATCCCATCTCGAGCGCCGCCTTGGCCATCTGGTGGCCGCGCACGTCGCGCTCGAGGATGCGGTGCACCTCGCCCGGGCCGTCGATGCTGCGCGCGAGCAGCCGCGGCGCGAGCCAGCGCACGATCGTCGGCCACGCGGTGTCGTGCGTCTCCGAGGAGTAGTTCGGCGCGTCGTCCACCACGCACTCGCTCCAGGTGCGCGCCCCTTCGGCGTCGAAGAGCTCGAGCAGGAGGATCCGGCGCTCGCGCATCTCGCCGGAGGAGATGCGGAAGGGCTCGCGGAGCGGAAGGCGGATCTCGCGGAGGACGACGCGGTCGAGGCGGATCATGCGGGGCGCTCGAGGAGGTATGTGCCGCCGGAGGCGTCGGCGACGAAACCGCGCACCTGGTAGCCGTTGGGGAGGTAGTGCGTGAAGGCGCGACGGGTGGCGTAGCGCCAGCGGCGCGCGCTCACGAGGTCGGCGGCGGCGAGCGCGGAGATGTCGCGCGGGACGCGGATGCCGACGCACGGGGCGTCGGCCAGCGCGAGCGGTTCGGCGTCGTGGCCGACGGCGAGCGGCGTGCCCGGCGGGATCGCATCGAGCGGCGCCGCGACGAGCGCGGGATCGACCGCCCAGGAGATCACGAAGCGGTCGGTGGGCATGTCGCCCTGCAACGGCGAGTTGGTGCCCTCGCCGTACATCGCGACGACGTACTCGTCGACGCGGCCGCCCATCCGGTTGAGGTTGAGGTGCGCGTTGCGGGCGACGAGGGGATCGTAGGTCCAGTAGATGGTCGCGATCCCAAGCCGCGCGCAGTGGGCGCGCTGGTGCTCCTTGAGGCGTTCCCCGAGGTGGAGCCCCTGCGCGCTCGGGTGCACCGCGAGCATGTCGGACCAGTGGACGAGTGTGCCGTCCTTGAGGCCGGTGACGCCGAACACGAAACCGAGCATCGTGCCGTCCTCGGCGAAGGCGCCGGCGGTGACGCCGCCGAGCTTCTGCGAGACGAGCAGCATCGCGGCAGGGACCTTCTCGGTGAAGCCCGCGCCCCAGGTCAGCTCCTGGAGTTCGACGCAGCGGGCGCGGTCCTCGTGGGAGGCGAAGTCGCGGATCACCAACGGGAACGGGAGGAGATGGGGTGGAGTGCCCTGCGCGCTATCACGACGTTTCGCCCTTGGTGGCACTTCCTGCTAAACTATGGCCGGTGCGCACTCTCCGCTCGCTCCGAACCCTGGTCGGCCTCATCCTGCTGCCGCAGGCGATCCTGGCGGCGCAGGCGGACAGCGTCGCATCACGGGCGCCCGAGCGGACACCGCCGGCGATCGTCACCCGCGGCGATCTCGCGCGGCTGGGCATCGCGACGGGGATCGCGGGCGTGGCGTACGCGATCGATCCGGATGTCCGCTCATGGGTGCGCCGACCGGCAGTGCAGGACAACGGTCTCGCCGACGCCACCGCGAAGGTCGGCGATGCGTGGGGCGGCGGCGTGGCGCTCGCGACGGGTGCGGTGCTCTGGGGTGGCGGGCTCCTGGCGCGGGATGCCGACGTCGCGACCGTGGGACTCCGGGCGGTGGAGGCGGTGACGGTCAGCGGCCTCATCACGAGCTTCATCAAGGGTGTCGCCGGGCGTGCGCGGCCGCGGGTCGCCCCGCACGACCGCAACGACTTCGAGGTGGGGCGCGGGATCCGCGACGGCAACGACTTCCAGTCCCTTCCCTCCGGGCACACGACGGCGGCCTTCGCCTTCGCCGCCGCGGTGACCAGCGAGGTCGCGCACCGCGCACCTCGCCACGCGCGCACGGCCGCCATCGTGACCTACGGACTCGGCGCCGCGACGCTCTACGATCGGTTGCACGAGGATGCACACTGGCTCAGCGACGCCCTGCTGGGCGCGGGCATCGGGATGGTCTCGGGCTGGGTGGTGACGCGCTGGCACCGGACACGGCCCGACAACTGGGTGGACCGGTGGTTCCTGCGGCCGGTGGTCGCGCCGGGAGTGGACGGGACTTCGCGCCTGGGGGTGATGCTGTGCCTCCCGTGAACGGCATCTTCATCACGACCGAACTTGAGGGCGAGTTCGCGGCGAAGGTGCACGCGCTACAGGAGGAGTTCGACATCAAGATGGCGCGCTACCTGCCGCCGCACATCACGCTGATCGGATCGTCGGGCGCGGGGCCGCTGCTGCACGACCTGCCACTGCATGAGTTGAAGGCGAAGATCCTGCCGGTGGCGGCCGCGACCACGCCATTCGAACTGCAGTTCGGAACACCTGAACGATTCGTCGGCCGCAACATCGTGTCGCTGCGCCTCGATCCGCACGGGCCGATCCGCGACCTGCACGAGCGCCTCAAGGGGTGCGGCTTGCCCTTCACGCCATCGCGCTACCCCTTCACGCCGCACTGCACGCTGAACCTCTATCCCGAGCTCACGGCCGAGAAGCTGCGCAAGATGCTCAGGGTGCGGCTTGATGAGCCGTTCGTCGTGCACACGATCAAGATCTATCACACACAGGAGCCGCAGCGACCGGCGCTGCTGTTCTCCGCGCCGCTTGGCGGACCTGCGGCCGCGGCGCCACCACTGTGATCGGGCGGACGCTGCTCGTTGGTGCATCGCTGGTCGCGACGACAGTCGGCGCGCAGCAGCGTTCGCTGCGCGCCAGCGATGTCGACACGCTGCCGTCCAAGCCCGCCGACGCGCGCGTCGCGTACGGTCCCGACTCGCTGCAGTTCGGCGAGCTGCGCCTGCCGCCGGGACGCGGACCCTTCCCGGTGGCGATCGTGATCCACGGCGGCTGCTGGGTCGCGCGCTATGCCTCGCTCCGCAACAGCACCCCACTTGCCGACGCGCTCCGTGACGCGGGCGTCGCAACGTGGAACATTGAGTATCGTCGCACCGACAATCCGGGCGGCGGTTGGCCCGGCACATTCATCGACGTGGCGATGGCGGCCGAGCATCTGCGCGTGCTCGCGCGGACGCATCCGCTTGATCTATCGCGCGTGGTCGCCATCGGGCACTCCGCCGGCGGGCATCTCGCACTCTGGCTCGCGGGGGCGGCGCGCGTGCCGGCGTCGAGCCCCATCGCGCGGGCCGAGCCGTTGCCACTTCGCGCCGCGATCGGACTCGCCGGCATAGGCGACCTGAAGGACTTCCGCGGCTATCAGCGGAACTCCTGCGGTGACGTCGTCGACGCGTTGATGGGTGGGACGCCGGAACAGGTCCCCGAGCGCTACGCCGCGGGATCGCCGGTCGATCTCCTTCCGTTCGCCGTGCCGCAGTTCCAGATCGTCGGGACCGCGGACCGCGTGCTGCCCGAGGCCGGGCGGGAGCACTGGCTGCGTTCCGTGCGTGAGCGCGGGGGGAGCGGCGAGGTGATCGTGCTTGATGGGTTGGGGCACCACGACCTGATGTCGCCGCGGACGGCGGCGTGGCCGGTGATACGCGATGCGGTGCTGCGGGCGCTCACGCGGCGAGAATATTGACGGAGAGGAACTCCGGGGCCACCTCCCCGCGCTCGAGTTGATCCGCCAGCGCGCGCAGAGCCGGCTCCTGAGCCTTGGCGAGCACATCAGCCTCGGTGATGCGCCGTGCGCCATGCCTCCGGGGAGGACGCCGACTACGGCGAAGCAGCGACCGTCGACTTCCTGTTCGACTGTACGTTGCAAGGTCTCGGGGAGCTCCCCTGCGCAGAGGCTTCTGCGGCCGCGTCTCCGCTCGGCGTCTCGTGCTCAAATGGCGACTGTTCCGCCAGGCGGCGGTGTGCTGCTGAGTGGTGCCGACGATTGGAGGTTCGAGGGGAGACTCTTGACGAGCGCGATCGCCGGCGCGCGATGCGCCCCGGGTTTCCCGTAGACACGGTTTCTTGAGTAGCCGCGTCGCTGCGCAGGCGCGACCGACGCGCCCGTTCCACGACGCACGCACTCAACGGACCTAGCTTCAAGAGGACGCGGCGCGATTCAGTTCGCCGAGCTTCACGCGTTCCTCGCTACACGATCCACACACACCAAGACTCCGGATGACGGCGTGGGCGGAAAATTAATCAAGGCACGCTTATCGCAACACGGAAAATTCGCTCCCCGTCGTGGGAGAGGGAGAATGCAGCATCTGAACCGCGTAGCTCGCCCGAATCGAGAAGAGATTCGAGGCTGTCCTGTTGGCCTGCACCCAGCGGACCGTTGAGGTCGGGACCACCGAGAATGACTTCCCGACTCTGGCCAAGGCGAAACTTCTTCTCGATCTCGGCCTCCAGGCGAGAGGATTCCTTGGGAAGGAACCACACGGAGAGATGCCCTTGCGAATGGCATCCGCGAACCCAATCGGCGACGTCTATCACAGCGCCGCCTGTAACGACACGAAACGGGTGATCGCCTAGCAGGTGCAGCAACGCTCGATTTCGAAGAAACGGGCTGCGGAGAATGACGGCACGAGAAAAATACGTGGGCGTCAGGAACAGCTGAACAATCTCCCGCACCATGTCCTCCGATGGCCGCGATTCATCGTCTGCGAAGAGATCGTACTCGAGCGCGGGGAGGCTGCGAATAGTCATCCTGTCAGCCCCCTGCGAATTATGCCAAGCAGATTGCGGAGCCAACGTCCTGCCTGCTGAGGAAGATGGTGCTTGTCCAGTCCGTTTCGCCTGCCTAAATGGAAGTGATATCCTTCACGTTCAATCCCGTTCTCTCGCCACCTACCGTACTCCGGACCGCGGAACCCGGCGAGGCGACCAGCGGCCGCGCCCCCGAGCAGGGTTCCGCCCAGGAAGGCCGCCTCATCTAGTCTCTGCTCGCCAAGTACGGGGCAACGGGTCCATGGATCGTAACCCCCAAGAATCCGTTGACCGGCCATACCCAGTTGCCAGCCACCATAGCCGGCAAGACCCACGATCGCCGCGACCGCAAAGGCAGGAGACATAGCACCGAGAGCGACCACGCCACCGGCGACCACAACCGCTCCGACAGCTCCAGCGATCACGCCTGACCCGAAGCTCATGACGGCGGACAGCGCGGACGCGCCGTGCGGATCGAAGTGATTGACGGGGTCGTTCGCGGCGTACTCGTAGACGCTGAGGGCACCCCCCGCGAACCCGATCGGATCCTTGGCCGTCCAGCGCCCGGCTTGGGGGTCGTAGTCCCGGGCGCCAAACCGCACGAGCCCGGTGGCCGCATCCGTGAGCCCGCCCGCGTAGCCAAAGGGCTGCCACCCGGGGCTCGTGTTCGCCGTCTCCCCCCCGAACTCGTCATAGCTCATGCGCTGCGCGACCGTGCCTGAGGCCACGTTCACCACGAGCCGCACGCTCCCCAGGTGGTCCCGGATGAGGCGATAGGTCGAGTCCCCGCGGACGAGATAGTCGGGCACGTTGACCCCGGTCGCGTACACGAACCGGCTCACCACCGCGCCCGCCCCATCC
>JANNLH010000163.1:0-11155 GCA_031396725.1 Gemmatimonadaceae bacterium
GGACGAGTAGACCGGGTCCGTGAGCACGTTGCCCAGGGCGGTCTGGATCAGGAAGGTGGAATGGCCGACGAACGTGACGCTCGCCGCCGCATCGCCTCGAGGTGTGGGAAGCCGCGGCGCGACCGGAACGATCGCCGGCCAACGTTGCCAGCGCCGTTGTTCAGCGAGGAGGCGCGGCAGGAGTGCCCACGGTTGCCCTGCGGCCTCGCCCGAGTTCGTGAAGCGTTCTCCGTCGAAGTGGTCGCTGGGAGCCAGCATCGCCGCCTCGTTGACGTTGGTCAGCAATCGGTCTTCTGTAAGTTGCCCCGCGTCCCTCTCCGAGCGTAATCTATGACTATGCCTCTCGCGCCCGACTTCCACACCGCGGAGTGCGAGCCCCGCCGACATCTCGTGGACCCCCGAGCGACGCCTGGTCGAGACGTGGACGCCGGCGACGACGTTGCCGGTCGTGGAATCGGAACGCCTGACCTGGCGGCCGGACATCGCATCGGAGGGCCTTGACAATAGGTGTTGCAACACTCATATTACGTCTTATGAGCACCGCCGACCGCCGCACGAACAAGCACTCCGCCCCGAGCCTGCACCAGCAGGTGTTCGTGAGCTTGGCCCGCACCGAGGCAACGTTGCACGATGCGCTCGATCGCGTGCTCGTGCCGCGCGGACTCTCGCTGACCCAGTACAACGTGCTTCGTATCCTGCGAGGCGCGGGGGCCGAGGGGCTCTGTCGGAATGAGGTCGGCGAACGGCTCATCACGCGAATGCCGGACGTGACGCGCCTGCTCGATCGGATGGAAGCGGCTGACCTGGTGACGCGTTCACGCAGCACCGACGACCGGCGCTTGGTCAACACGATGCTTACGAAGAAAGGCCTCACCCTCGTCAACGATCTTGATCACGAGGTCGACCAGCTGCATCGCAGTCAGCTCGATCACCTCTCCGCGGCCGATCTCCGCACGTTGGTCCGGTTGCTGGACGCCGCTCGCTCCAAGTCGTGATCGTTGTGCCCTAATGCGTGTTGTGACACTGACTGTTGTAACTGAGTTGTTCCTCTCTCCTTCCTGAACCGGGATTCCCATGCCTGCCTCAACGACCGCGCTCCGCTCCGACATCGCCATCGCCGTCCTCCGCGCCACCACGGGCACGATCTTCACGGCGCACGGTGCGCAGAAGCTCTTCGTCCATGGCTTCTCCGGCGTCACCGGCGCCTTCGCCCAGATGGGCGTCCCGTTCCCGCAGGTCGCCGGACCCGCCACCGCGCTCGTCGAGTTCTTCGGCGGTCTCGCCCTCATCATCGGCCTGCAGGCGCGCCTCGCTGGCCTCGGACTTGCCCTCACGATGCTCGGAGCCATCGGCCTCGTGCATCTCGCAGGCGGCTTCCTCGGACCCGACGGGATCGAGTTCCCGTTGGCGCTGTTGGGTGCCGCCGTCGCCGTCGCGTTCCGCGGAGCCGGTCGCTTCTCGCTGGACTCGCTGATCACCAACCGCCGCATCCCCATCCTGGCCCTGGCGGTAGTCACCGCCCTGGTCGCACCGAGCGCAGCCTACGCCCAGAACCAGGCCGTGGTGCTCAAGCCGCAGTTCCCACCGCCGGCAATGGAGCGGCAGGCCCCGGCAGTCGAAAGGAACCTCAAGACATTCGACATGCTCGACTTCGACGTCTTCAGCAATCAGAAGTGGGACCGCCTGCACGAGAGCCACGCGAAGGACATCATCGTCACCTGGCCCGATGGGCACGAGACGAAGGGCATCGATGCGCACATCGCGGACCTGAAGGCGCTCTTCGTGTACGCGCCCGACATCGAGATCAAGGTGCACCCGATCCGCTTCGGCTCCGGCGAATGGACAGCGGTCACGGGGGTGATGACGGGCACGTTCACCAAGCCGATGCCCATCGGCGAGGGGAAGTTCATCCAGCCGACCGGCAAGCGCTTCGCCCTTCCGATGGCGACCATCGGCCATTGGACGAACGGCACGATGGATCACGAGTGGCTGTTCTGGGACGGCCAGGAGTTCATGAAGCAGCTCGGGCTGGCGAAGTAGGCACCACCCACTTGTGCTTGTCAACGGCATCAAGAACCCAAAGGAGACTTACAATGACCACCCAGAAGATCGGCATCATCGGCGAAGGCAACGTCGGCAGCGCCCTCGCCCGCGGACTGAAGAAGAGCGGCGGCGATGTGCGCGTCGTGGACAATGACAACGAAGGCATTCGCGCGCTGGCCACCTGGGCCGATGTCGTGTTCCTCGCCGTGCCCTTCGTCGCCGTCGACGAGGTCGTCGCGAGCCTCGGCACCACGGTCACCGGCAAGACGGTGGTGGATGTCACGAACGCACTGGATGGCCAGATGCAGCTCGCCGTCGGCTTCTCCAGCAGCGGCGCCGAAGAGCTGCAGAAGAAGCTCCCCGAGGCGCGCGTGGTGAAGGCGTTCAACACGCAGTTCGCGCAGCAGATGGACAGTGGCAAGCTCGGCGAGGAGCAGCTCGCCGTCTTCGTGGCCGGCGATGACGCCGGCGCGAAGGACGCTGTGAAGGCGCTGGCCACCGCAATCGGCTTCGCCGCCGTTGATGCCGGTCCGCTCGCCAACGCACGACTCCTCGAGCCGCTCGGCTATCTGAACATCCAGCTGGGCTATATGCTCGGACTGGGGACTGGGATCGGCCTCAAGCTCGTGCGCGCGTAGGTCCGAACGTCCACACCACAGGAGCCTCAGATGAAGATCCGAGCCGCGGTCATCGAGCAGAAAGATGGGCCGTTCGTGTTCCGTGATGTCGAGGTGGATGAGCCGCGATCGGACGAGATCGTCGTGCGCATCGTCGGCACAGGTGTGTGCCACACAGACGCACACGTGAGGACCCAGGGCTACGATACGCCGCTGCCCTTCGTGCTCGGGCACGAGGGCGCCGGCGTGGTCGAGCGGGTCGGCAGCGACGTCACGAGCGTCGTCGCCGGTGATCACGTCGTACTCTCGTTCCCGTCCTGCGGCAGGTGCGATCACTGCCTGAGCGGGCATCCCGCATACTGCGAGCACAATCTCCGCCTCTCCTTCGGCGGGGCGCGACTGGACGGCTCCAACGCCTATCACGATGGCGTGCACGGGCACTTCTTCGGGCAGTCGTCATTCGCGACGTACGCGCTCGCTAACGAGCGCAATACCGTCAAGGTCCCGCGCGATGTGCCACTGGAGCTGCTCGGGGCACTCGGGTGCGGCCTGCAGACCGGTGCCGGCGCCGTGCTCAACTCGCTCAAGGTGCCGACCGGGGCGAGCATCGTGGTGTTGGGCGCGGGTGCGGTGGGCCTCGCATCCGTGATGGCCGCCGCGGTCGCCGGGGCGAGTCCGATCATCGCCGTGGATATCAACGACGAGCGACTCGCGCTCGCCAAGGAGCTCGGCGCCACGCACGTCGTGAATGGCCGCACCGAGGACACGAAGGCGCGCATCCTGGAGATCACGGGTCGCGGGGCGGACTACATCGTCGACCTGACCGGCTCCCCCAAGATGCTGGCGATGGCCGTCGAGGCGCTCGCACCGACTGGGACAGCCGCCCTCATCGGCGCCGCGCACCAGGGCACACAGGTGTCTATCGATATGGCGCAGCTGCTCAACGGGCGAGTCGTGCGCGGGGTGATCCAGGGCGACGCCGTTCCGCAGCTCTTCATCCCGAAGCTCGTCGCGCTCTACCGGGCGGGCAAGTTCCCGTTCGACAAGCTCGTGAAGTTCTACGAGTTCGAGGACATCGAACGTGCGTTCGAGGACTCCAAGAAGGGCACGACGATCAAGCCGATCCTGAGAATCTCGAAGGCCTAGTTGCGCGCCGGCAGGGAGACCTCGACGGTCGTCCCTCGCCCTGGAGCGCTCGTGATGCTCAGCGTGCCTTCGGCGCGCTCTGCGCGCGTGCGCATTCCGGCGATCCCGAGGTGTCCGGCGCGCGATGCCGTCTCGATCGCGCCCGGGTCCAGGCCGCGGCCATCGTCCACGATCCGCAGGACCAGAGCCCCAGGTGCGTACTCGAGGTGCACCTCGATCTTCCCGGCGCCGGCGTGCTTGAGCGCATTCATGACGGCCTCGCGCCCGATGCGCAACGCGGTCGTCTCGATCAATGGAGACAGCGGACGACGATCGCCTCGGACGACAAAATCGACGGAGGTCGAGTCCCCGGCCACCATCGAGCGAATCGCCCCCTCGAGTGCGTCAGGAAGGTCGCGCCCATCGAGCTCCACCGCGCGCATGTCCCAGATCGCATTGCGTGCGTCGTGCAACGTGCTATCGGCGGACGTCAGCACCGCCTCGAGCGCCGCCGAGCGCCCATCGGGTTCTCGACTGAGAACGCGCTGGATCGCGCGCAGCTGGATGGTGATGCCGGTGAATCCCTGGAGCAGCGTATCGTGCAGGTCCTGAGCGATTCGGGCACGTTCCGCGAGCGTGGCATCGTATCGGCTTCGCAGCGTCTGCTGCGCCAGAAGATGACGACGACGCTGCACCAGCACTCCGACCAGTGCGCCTAACGGGCCCAGGAGCAGGAGGAGGGCGTAACGGGACCAGGTCGTCTGATACCAGGACGCCTCGCGAAACCGCTGCAAGCCGGCCCCCGTTGCGACCCAGATGCCACCGTCCCGGTCCTCGAGCAACGACACCACATAGTTCGACAGCAGCCCATCCCTCTCAGTGAACTGCTCGGCCTCCTCGCCTGACCGGGCGATCTTCCGACCGCGGATGCGACCGAGATCCGTCACGCGTCGAAGTCCGTCGCCCGACGACCCGACCCAGAGACTCCCTCGCCGGTCGATCAGCAGAGACATCGCTCCGACCATCACTTCAGTGATCGAGTCCCTGGCAGCCACGCGCGCTACGGTGTGCGCGGATCGCCCGAACTCGGCCATCCAGATCGTGCCATCGGGCGCTTCCGCGAAGTCGGCGCGGACGCCGGGCTGGAACACCAGCGACATCTGCGGATCGACGAACCGAGAAGTGCCGGCGGGCAGATACAGCACGCGCGCTTCCGACTCCGCCCACAGCGTTCCGCCGCGATCGAACCAGACGACGACGCCCTCGGTGTCCGGATAGCCCCATTCCCGGCTGACATCCTCCCACCGCCCGTCGACGAAGCGGGCGATGCCCGTCGCGGTACCGGCCACCACGACGCCGGTGCCCGATTCGGCGACCTCGAAAGCTGAGGAGAGGCCCTCGCGCTCGCCGAACGTGATCAGCCGACCGTCGCGCAATCGACTGACCTGTCCGTTGCGCCACACGATCCAGAGCCCTCCGTCGCGTGCAGCCGTGAGGCTTCGCACGCCAGTCGTCGGAATCGTATCGCCGCTTGCGGGCTTGAACTGAACGAAGCGCGCACCATCGAATCGCGTGAGTCCCGAGTCGCCGCCTATCCAGAGCGACCCGTCCCTCGATTGCGCGAGATCGCGAATGTCAGTCGGAGCGCCGTCCTTCCACGTCCACGTCGTGCGCACCAGCTCGTCGATCGGCACGGACTTCGTGGCGACGGCCTGTGAGGTCGCGATCGCGAACGAGAGAAGACAGACTAGCATTGGCCGCTAGGAAGGTGTCGGGATATATCTAGAGGTCGCAGGATGGAACGCAACGCTCCACCACCAGAGGCAGACATGCGCATCGCGCTCCTCACGGCCGTGAGTCTCTTCCTCGCCGCCGCTACCGCGTCCGGTCAAGCGCCCTCCGACTCGACCTTCATCGCGAGAGAGTGGGCAGCGTGGAACGCGCTCAAGGACGCGGACTCTGCCGCGTTCGTGCGTGCGGTCGGCGCCAGTCCCTCCATCCTGTACATGAGCGATGGTGGGATCACCCGCGCATCGGCAGCAGAGATGGCTGGCCTGGTGACCAGATGCGACACTCGGAGCCATAGACTCGACATGTTCAACATCGTTCATCCGACAGACGACACGGTGATACTGGCTTACCGGGTGACACTTGATCGGCGATGCGGGCCCGCCGTTGGTCGAGGGTCGGATCTCGTCGCGCTGCAGCTAATGTCGATGACGGTCTGGGCGCGCCGCAATGGTCGGTGGCAGGCTCTTGCTCAGAGCGTCACCCCGTTGAGCCAGGTCCCTCGTTAGAGGTATGCGGGGAGTCCAGGCGCCAGCTACCGTTGGCCACATGACCAGGCCGATCCGGATCCTCACCGCCGATGACCATCACCTCATCCGGCTAGGGGTCTCCTCGTTCCTGGCGACGGAGCCCGGCCTCGAGGTGGTGGCGGAAGCGACGAATGGCGAGGAGGCGCTGGAGAAGTACCGCGAGACGCGGCCGGACCTTGTGCTGATGGACCTGAGCATGCCGGTGATGGGCGGGCTCGCGGCGACCCGTGCGATACTCGCCGAGTTCGCGGACGCGCGCATCGTCGTACTCACGACCTACGACGGGGATGAGGACATCCACCGGGCGCTGGATGCGGGCGCGATGGGATACGTGCTGAAGGACATGCTCGCGGCTGAGCTGCTCAAGGTGATCAAGTCGGTGATGGCGGGACGGCGCGGCATCCCACCCGTCGTCGCGGCAACGCTGGCGGAGCACACGCCGCGCATCGCACTCACGCCCCGCGAGACGGAGGTCGTGTCGTTGATCGCCGAAGGACTCACGAATGCAGCGATCGGCGTACGCATCGGCCGCACCGAAGAGACCGTGAAGGTCCACGTGAAGAACATCCTCCAGAAACTCGGCGCGAAGGACCGTACCGAGGCCGTCACCCAGGCGGCCCGACGCGGCTTCATCCGTCTCATCTAGCGTCCTCGAACGAGGTAGCCAAACTCCACTGACCTGAGGGACGCGAGGCGAGAGCCGCGAGTGGTAGCGTGTTGCCACCACTTACGTCGCCTGTCCGCCGACCGCTCGCGTCGGCAGCGGACGACCTTCAGGGAGAGAATATGACGAAGAGAGCGTTGGCGGTCGCACTGGCCCTCGGTGCGCAGGCCGCACAGGTTGACGGACAGCCGAGTGCCGGCTCCAACGGAGGGACCGGCCGCAGTGCGCGGTCCGAAGGACGTCCGACCATCGTCCTCGTCCACGGTGGATTCGTGGACGGATCGGGATGGGAAGGTGTCTACCAGCTGCTGCGCAAGGACGGCTACAACGTCGCGATCGTGCAGAATCCGACGATCTCACTCGCCGGCGACGTCGCCGCGACTCGCAGCGTGATCGCACAGCAGACCGGTCCCGTGATCCTTGTCGGCCACTCGTACGGGGGCGTGGTGATCACCGAAGCCGGGAACGATCCGAAGGTGGTCGGACTCGTCTACATCGCCGCGTTCGCGCCTGACAACGGCGAGTCGGTCGGCTCCCTGATCAAGGATCCGGTGCCGGGTGCCCCGGTGCCGCCGATCCTTCCGCCGACGAGTGATGGCTTCCTGTTCCTCGACAAGGCCAAGTTCGCTGCCGCGTTCGCGGCGGATGTCGAGGCGAAGCAGGCGCAGTTCATGGCCGAGTCGCAGGTGCCGTGGGGGCTGGACGCGCTCAACGGCGCGGTGACGCAGGCTTCGTGGAAGCAGAAGCCGAGCTGGTACCTCGTTGCGACGGAGGACAAGATGATCCCACCCGACGCGCAGCGCGGCATGTCGCGCCGGGCCAAGGCCACTACGACGGAGACGCCGGGCAGTCACGCGTTGTACGTCTCGCGTCCGGCTCCTGTCGCCACGATCATCAAGCAGGCCGCTGTGGCGGTCGCGACCACGGCCGCGAAGTAGGTGGGTGAGCGAAGCGTCGCCGCCGAGTCCAGCTCGGCGGCGACGTTATGCTCGTCGCCGCGGTTACGGCCTACAACTCCAAGCGAGTCAGCCGCTCACGTATCCACGTCGCGAGATCAGCTTCGGACAGCGAGCCCGCCGCGAGCGCGACCATCGCCTGGACGACCTCTGATTCCGTCGCGTCGAGGTCCTTCCTGTTGAGTCCGAGGAAGATCACCGCGGTGAGGAACGCCGTACGCTTGTTGCCGTCATTGAACGCGTGGGCCTTCGAAAGCCCGAACGCGTAGGCCGCCGCGAGCGCAGCGAGATCGGACTTCGGTTCATAGTGCCACTTCTGCCGGGCGCGCGCGAGGGCCGCTTCCAGCGCGGGCTCGTCGCGGACGCCAGGCAGGCCGCCGTGCTCACGCAGTTGATCCAGATGGACAGCCTCCACGACGATCCCGGGCACCCACCGCGGCTCCTTCATCCGCTACTTGGCGAGCTCGCGGAGGGCGTTGCGGAACTTCTTGGCCGCGTGGGCGGCCACCGCGAGGCCGGCCTCGACGTCGGGATCGTAGGGCGTCAGCAGGATGCCCCGATCGGTCTCGACCGCCAGGACACGGTCGCCGACTTCAAGGTGGAGTCGTTCCGCCATGTCCTTGGGAATCGTTGCGCCGATCGAGCCGCCGACCTGCCGCAGGGTGAGTTCGCGGACCACGTGACCTCGTAGTACAGGGATACTACAATGTAGCACATCTGTAATACCACGCAAGGACACCCTGGCCGCTGCTCAGCCTCACTCCGCCCGCAACGCCTCGATGGGATCCACCAAACTCGCCCGCCGCGCTGGCAGCCAACTCGCCACCATCCCCACCGCCAACAGAATCACCGGCACCCCCACGAACACGATCGGATCCACCGCCGCCACCCCGAACAGCAGCGTCCCCAGCGCCCGCGTCGACGCCAGCGCCCCGCCGATCCCCAGCGCGACGCCCACCAGCACCACCTGCGCCCCCTGCGTGACGACCATCCGCTGGACCTTGCTCGCCGTCGCGCCGAGCGCCATTCGCACGCCGATCTCGCGCGTCCGCTCGGCCACGATATACGAGAGCACGCCGTAGAGACCCACCGCGCCCAGGATCAGCGCCAGCACCGAGATCACGCCGAGCGTCAGCATCGTGAACGAGAGCTGGACCATCGACCGGCGCGCGAGGAACTCCATCGTGAACTCGCGGTACACCGGCGCCTCGGGCGCCACCTGCCGCACGAGCTCGCGCACCTGGGTGGTCATCGCCGCCGCGTTCGCCGACTTCACCACGTACGCTGGCGAGCCCATCCCCCACGCGGTCGCCGTCGGGCCGGTCAGCGGGAAGTAGATCACCGCCTCGCCGGCGTCGCGCCAGTCGGTCTGCTTCACGTCCTCCACCACGCCGATCACCGTGAACGTGATGTTCTGCGGGATCCGCCGGAGACGCTGGCCCACGGCGTCCTGGTTGGGCCAGAGACGGTCGGCCGCGGACTTGCTGATGATGACATTCGAGTTGGGGACGATCGCTTCGTCATTGGAGAAGATCCTCCCCCGCAGGAGCGCGGTCCCCAGCGCCTCGAAGTGGTCGCCGCCGCTGAAGTTCTGGTCGAGCAGCGTTCCGCCGTCCTCCGGCGTCATCGCGTCGGTCAGGAAGCGGCCGCCGCCGGTGCCCTCGTCGAGCGGAAGATTGTTGACGACACCCACCGCGGTCACGCCGGGGAGCGCGCGCAGGCGGTCCATGAAGTCGAGATGCAGCCGCCCCCAACTCGGGCCGTCCACCAGGTGCGGCTGGTCAGGCGCGAACTGGAACGTGTAGATGTCGGCCGTTTCGTATCCGGGGTCCACGTCGCTCAACTGCTGAAAGCTCCGCACGAGCAGCGCCGAACCAATCAGGAGCATCAGCGCGAGCGCGGTCTGGCCGACCACGAGCGCATCGCGCCCCCAGTGACGGCGTCCCGTGCCCCCGCGGCCACCTTCGCGGATGCGGCCGAGGTCGGGGGCGCTCGCGCGGAGCGCGGGCACGGCGCTGCAGATGAGCGCCACTGCGATCACCAGGGCGAACGTCGTGAGGATCATCGTCGAGTCGAGTCCGACGTCGCCGATCCGCGGGATCCCTTCAGGCGCCGCGCGCAGGAAGAGCGGGAGCGTCACCACGGCCAGCAGTACCGCCGCGACTCCGGCGACGAACGCGATGAACGCGCCCTCGGCCAACTGCAGTCGCGCGAGCTGCCCGCGCGTTGCGCCGAGCGCGCGGCGCACCGCGAACTCGCGATGCCGACCCTCGACACGGACGAGGAAGAGGTTCGTCACGTTGGCGCATGCGATCAGCAGCACGATCCCCACCGCGCCCAAGAGGACCAACAGCGATGTGCGAGTGGTGGGCCCGATGATGCGGTCGAGGATGGGGTCCACCACCGCGATGTGCTGCGCGATCATCCGCGCATAGGTCGGCGGGCCGCCGAAGCGCTCGGGGAGTCCCTTGGAGATCTGCGTGAGCTCGGTCGCGAGCTGCTCGCGCGTGACGCCGGGCTTCATCCGGACGATCACCGGCAATCCCAAATTACCGGGCTGGACGTTCGCGAGCCCGAAGTTCGTCGCGACCCAGAGCTGCGTCTGGTCACTCGGGAACCGGAAGTCGGCGGGCATCACGCCGATGATCTGCCGCATCTGGCCGGAGGCGAAGTACGATCGCCCGATCACCGATGAGTCGCGCCCGAACCACTCAGCCCAGAGCTGATCGCTGATCACGATCACCCCTTCGCCATCCGCCTCCACCGGCACGCGGCCGAGTTGCGGGGCGACGCCGAGCGTGGGCCACATATCGTGCGACGGGTAGCCCATCCCGATGCGTTCGACGCGGTCTGCCGTGCGGAAGGTGGACGTGCCGCCGGCGAAGACGAAGATCCCGTCGAGGAGCTTGGAGTTCTCCTTGTAGTGATGATAGAAGTCGGGCCCAAGTCCGAAGCGCTCAGCCAAGTCAGAGCCGGGCGCCGTGCCGGACACCGCGGCGAGCCGGTCGGCGTCGGGGAAGGGCAGCGGGCGCAGCAGTACCGCATTGACGACGCCGAACATCCCCACGGCGGCGCCGATCGCGAGGGCGAGCGTGACGACGGTGGTGGCGAGGAAGCCGGGCGTGCGCCGGAGTGAGCGCCAGGCGTGCATGAGGTCGGAGGTCCAGGCTGCGAGCACGCGCGCTCCTGAGCTGGGGATGTCCGTCGGACACCGCGGGGATGCGGAGAGTTGGCCGAATGCTTTCGATACGGGGTCGCTCGACGATCGGTTTCGTCGTGTAACATTACAAATGGCCGCACCTCAAACTTGCACTTGGACGCACGGAAGCTTACATTTGGCCGTAATGAGCCCCGCCGCCCATTACCCACGGTTCGCCACCAAGCTGCTCGAGCAGGCACTCGCCGAGTCGCCGGTGGTCCTGATCCACGGGC
>JANNLH010000177.1:0-5060 GCA_031396725.1 Gemmatimonadaceae bacterium
GCGGCTACACAAGGAGAAGCGCGAGGTGCTGGCCGTGATCGCGACCGCGGGGTCGACGGCGACGGGGTCGTTCGACGATCTCGAGGCGATCGGGGAGATCTGCGAGCGGTTCGGGGTGTGGCTGCACGTGGATGGGGCGCACGGGGCTTCGGCGCTGCTCTCCTCCAAGCACAGGAACCGGGTGGCGGGGATCCGTTGGGCGCGGACGATCGCCTGGGATCCGCACAAGATGATGTTGTTGCCGTTGTCGGCGGGGATGTTGCTGGCGCGAGACGGGCGCGACTTGGCGGGGGCGTTCAGGCAGCAGGCGCCGTATCTGTTTCATGGTGGCGACGCGGAGGAGCTGTCGCGGGACCTGGGCACGCGGAGCTTTCAGTGCTCGCGGCGGGCGGATGTGCTCAAGCTATGGGTGGCGTTACAGCGGCTCGGAGCGGATGGAATCGGGGCGCTCTTCGACCACCTTTGCGGAGTGACCCGGTCGTTCTATGAGATGCTGAAGGAGCAGCCGGATGTGTTCGAGACGGTGCATGAGCCGGAGTCGAACATTCTCTGCTGGCGGATGCGGGGGATGTCGGATGAGGGGATGCTCGAATTCAGGGAGGAGTACAATCGGTCGGGTGCGGGGTGGATCACGACGACCGTCCTCGAAGGGCGGCGAGTCCTGCGCGTGACAGTGATGAATCCGAGGACGAGCCGGGCCGCTCTTACTCGCTTGCTTGCGCAGAGTCAGGAAACCTGATCGCTGTCGCGACAATAGAGTTGGTTCAGGAGAAGCGCTACTACGCGGCGATAAAGCGCGCGAAACGCTCGGACAGGAAATCCGAGTTCGGGCGGTAGTCGAGCGCGCGCGGGACTCTGATGGTCAGTCCCTGCATTCGCTTAAGGCCGTGCTCCAGCATCGGGCCGTCGATTTCGCTGAGTATCTCCTCGCGGACGTGCACGACAAGGTCTGCGGAGATGCCGAGAATATTCGCGTCATATGCGGAGTGGTGAATCTTGCACATCGCAAGTCCATTCGAGACCAGCGGGAGTCCGCGGTCATCATGGTCGGGGATGATGTGTGCGGCGTCCAGTAGCACGCTATGACCCAAATGACACATCGTGCATCTCCTTCCATACGCGCCGAGAACCAACTCGCGGAATCGGTGCTGATGCAGTCGGCGCTTCACGGCGACGGTTTGGTACTCGCGCCGCCCTGCTGATGCTGCCAACGTTGTCTCCTTGGGTTCCAATGCAGAGAACGGAGTGTCGGCTTGAATCGCGAATGTGAGATTCGCGGCGTCATCGTTCGTTACGAACACGGGG
Organism: Gemmatimonadaceae bacterium; assembly: GCA_031396725.1. Classification (GTDB taxonomy): domain Bacteria; phylum Gemmatimonadota; class Gemmatimonadetes; order Gemmatimonadales; family Gemmatimonadaceae; genus Pseudogemmatithrix. The sequence continues at coordinate 1,306 of JANNLH010000177.1, forward strand.
AAAATTGGCTCGTACAGCCCCTTGGTCACTCCGTACAAGTAGATCATGGGCAGATGTAGCTCACCAGCAAGTCGTACGGCTTGGTTCGTCCACTCTGCAGGATCAGTGCCCTCATACTTGTAGCCAAACCAGCCTCGATCATCTGCGGCAACCTCGTCGTCATACGCGGGCTTGCGGCCAACGACGCGCGGTGCAGTCACAATCGTCAATGCAGCACCCGGCCAGCGAAGCTGAGCGGGCCGCCAGATTCCACGGCGTGAGTTCCACAGGGCGATGCGCTCTCCTTCGAACTCAAATCCCTCATCGAGTCGCGCCGCGGATACGAGTCCTTGTCCTTCCGCTCGAAGTCGATCGAGGCGTCGCATCGCCGCGTCGCGGATCTGCCAGTCTCGGTCGCGGTTCATGGTCGCATCTTGCAGTTGCACGCACCCGTTCGCCAGGCGCGAGCGTGATGCTCGCTGCGTCGGGCATTCGCGCTTGAGATAGATTACCTTTCTTCTAAGATGAATTCCAGGTCGTCCGCCGCTCCCGTTCTTAGCGACCCCCCCACCGCCACAGCCCTCAAGCTGTACGTCGTCCTCTCGCGCGCCGCCGACGCCCTCCGCGCCCACGCGGCGGCCGACATCGCCCGCCACGGCCTGACCTTCACCGAGTTCGCCATCCTCGAAGCCCTCTACCACAAGGGCCGGATGCTGCTCGGCGACGTCCAGCGCCGCATCCTCGTCTCCAGCGGCGGCATCACCTTCCTCGTCGACAAACTCGAGAAGCGCGGCCTCGTCCGACGCGCGCTGTGCGAGACCGACCGCCGCGCCCGCTACGCCGAGCTCACGGACGACGGCCACGCCCTCATCGCCCGCATCTTCCCCGACCACGCGGAGGCGATCCGGCGTGCCACCGCCGGCCTCGGCCTGGCCGACCAGCGCGAGATCATCGAGCTCCTCAAGACTCTCGGCACCGAAGCCGCCGCCCTGGAACTCCCGGGCGACTCGAGCATTTAGAAGGGGCAGGACTCCGACCCCCCTTGACGGGAACCTCTCGCGGGCCTATTGTCTTAGTAGTGAGACATTAACAAGTAGAGGTTCAAGTGTCCAAGCTCTCCACCCTCGGGTTCCACCACATCACCCTCGTCGCCTCGGACGCGCGCCGCACGCTGGCGTTCTATCACGAGGTACTCGGGCTCCAGCTCGTCAAGCAGACGGTCAACTTCGACGACCCCAGCTCGTACCACCTGTACTTCGGGGACGAGACGGGCGCGCCGGGAACGATCGTCACCTTCTTCGAGTGGCCCACCGCTCCGCGGGGCCGGTATGGCGTCGGCGGCGTGCATCACCTCGCCTTCGGGGTACCGACCTACGATGGGCTGCTCAAGTGGAAGCGGCGCTTCCAGGACCTCGGCGTCGCCGTCAGCGGACCGATGCCCCGCGGCTACTTCAATTCGCTGTACTTCCGTGACCCGGATGGACAGGTGCTGGAGATCGCCACGGCAGGACCCGGCTACGCGATCGACGAGCCGATCGAGGCGCTCGGACGCGCGATCATGCAGCAGAAGGACTCGCAGCTCCCGGGCGGACGTGACGAGGCGATGATCGCCGCGACCACGCACCCGGAGCCGGTGCCTTCGATCACCCCGGACATGGCGCTCCTCGGCCTGCACCACATCACCGGAATGACGGACGACATCGAGCGCGCGAGCGACTTCTACGAGCAGGCACTTGGGCTACGCCTGATCAAGAAGACGATCAACCAGGACGACCCGGACACGCCGCACTGGTTTTGGGCGAACTACGACGGCACCCGCGTGCTGCCGCACAGCTCGTGGACGCTCTTCGGCTGGACGCCGAAGCATCCCAGGGCGCGCGGCGGGATCGGCCAGACGCACCACGTCGCCTTCCGTGCGAAGGACGGCGAGGAACAGTTGGCCTGGCGAGACCATTTGCTCTCTCTCGGGCTGCAAGTCTCGCCGGTGATGGATCGGCAGTACTTCACGTCGATCTACTTCCCGGCGCCGGATGGGCAGCTGCTCGAGATCGCCACGGATGGACCCGGATTCTCAGCGGATGAGCCGGCAGCATCACTGGGCAGCGCATTGAAGTTGCCCGCTTGGCTCGAAGAGCAAAGAGAGGCGATCACCGCCGACCTGGGCCCCCTTCGCTGAGAACGCAGTACCTCACACCTCACACCTCACACCAGCAGTCAAGGAGCTCCCCTACCATGCTTTGGAACATCGACCCCACCCACGCCAACATCGACTTCTCGGTGAAGCACATGGCGATCTCGACCGTCAAGGGCTCGTTCAAGACGGCCACCGCCAGCGGCGAAACAGATGACGCCGGCGTCCCCACCTCGCTCGAGATGGAGATCGACACGGCGAGCGTCTACACCAACAACGACCAGCGCGACGCGCACCTCAAGTCGCCCGACTTCTTCGACGTCGAGAAGTATCCGACGCTCACCTTCAAGTCCACGAAGATCACCGGCGCCGGCTCGGACCTCGTGATCGTCGGCGACCTCACGATCCGCGACGTGACCAAGCAGGTCATCCTCAAGGGTGAGATGTCTGAGACCGTGAAGGATCCCTGGGGCAACCAGCGCACGTCGATCGCCGCCACGGGCAAGATCTCCCGGCAGGAGTGGGGGCTCGTCTGGAACATGGCGCTCGAGTTCGGCGGGCTGATGGTCTCGGACGAAGTGAAGCTGCACATCGAGGCGGAGGCGGTCGCGGTGGTGCCGGCAGAGGTCGCGGCCTGAAGCTCCGCAGTCGGAAGTAGGAAGCAGAAAGTCGAAAGTGGGGCCGGGGCGCGATAGCGTCCCGGCCCCACTGTGCGTAACGTACGCGGCCCCACTCACGCTCTCAGGAGTGTTCGTTCGTGACCGCTCTTCCGCGTACTCGGCTCCTTTCCCTGCTCGGCCTGCTGGCCGGGCCTTTGTTCACCACGGCGGCGACGGCCCAGGCGCCGGCGGCGACCCACGCCACACGCGTGCCGCGCCTCGCGATCCGCAACGCGACGATCGTCGACGGCAACGGCACGCCGGCCCGTGGACCCGCGGACATCATCATCGTCGGCGACACGATCGCGCAGATCGCCTGGCTCGACGCGGCGCAGGTGCGCGCGGGGACCGCTCGGCGTCCGCAGGCGGACGCCGAGATCGATGCGACGGGGAAGTTCGTGCTACCGGGGCTGATCAATGCGCACGCGCACCTGCAGACGAATCGCGCCGGATATCCGCAGCCCTACGACTACACGCTGAAGCTCTGGCTCGCGTCCGGCATCACGGCGATCCGCGAGGTCGGGGCGGACAACAACGTGCCGCTGCTCGCGGCTCGGGCGGCCGAGCGTGCGGGGACGGCGGTGTCGCCGCGGATCTATGCGTACCTGCGGTTCGGGGGTGCGCGCACGGAGGCGGCCGCGCGCGCGCGGGTGCGCCAACTCAAGGCCGACGGGGCCGACGGGATCAAGTTCGCCGGCACGGACCGCGACGTCCTGATGGCCGCGCTCGACGAGGCGAAGAAGGTCGGGCTGCGCACGGCGCACCACGTCGGCGTCGAGGAGACGACAGTGTGGGACGACATCGCCGGCGGCACGACGACGATCGAGCACTGGTACGGGATCCCGGATGCGGCGATCCCCGACAAGCGGCAGCACTTCCCGAGCGACTACAACTATCAGGACGAGACCGACCGGTTCCGGTGGGCCGGACGCCTCTGGCGTGAAGCGGAGCCCAAGCTCCTCGACTCGGTCCTGACGGCGATGGTC
>JANNLH010000182.1:0-7075 GCA_031396725.1 Gemmatimonadaceae bacterium
GCCGGCGCGTGGCGTCGCGGGCGCGGCCGGCGCCGCGGCCGCCGCCTGTGTGGCCGCGGTCGGCGCGGCGGCGGGGGCTCCGGGGACCACGGGGGTCGGCGCGACCGGCGTGAGCGAGGCCAGCGGCTCGAGCCGGAAGACCACCTTGCCGAAGGTGATCTGGTCGCCCGCGACGATCACGGAGTGCGCGATCTGCACGCCGTTCACGAAGGTGCCGTTGCTGGACCCCGCGTCCGTGACCTCGACGCCGCCCGGGACAAGCTTCAGTTCGGCGTGCTTGCGCGAGATGGTCGGGTCGACGACGGGGCAGTCGTTGGTGACCGCGCGTCCCACGCTGAGCGGCTGGTTGCCGCGCAGTTCGAAGCTGAACGCATTGTCCACGCCGACGAGACGGAAACTCATCCCCGAAATATGATGGCCGTCCCGGCCGCGCGCACACGCGACCGATCGCGGTCAGCATCGCGCGCGCCTTGTTCTCGGTCTCCGTCCACTCGGCCGCCGGGTCGGAGTCGGCGACGATGCCGGCCCCCGCTTGCACCGAAGCCTCGCGTCCCGCGAGCACGCAGGTCCGGATGGTGATGCAGAGGTCCATCCGCCGGTCCCCCCAGCCGATGTGGCCGAGCGCGCCCGCATAGGGGCCGCGGCGCTCGGGCTCGAGCGCATCGATGATCTCCATCGCCCGCACCTTGGGGGCGCCGGTCATCGTGCCCGCGGGAAAGACCGCCTTGAACACGTCGAGCGCGGACCGATCGTCGCGCAGCCGCCCCTCGACCTGGCTCACGATGTGGAGCACGTGCGAGTAACGCTCGATGCGCATCAGGTCGGTCACCTCGACCGTGCCGTAGCGCGCCACCCGCCCCACGTCGTTGCGGCCGAGGTCCACCAGCATGATGTGCTCGGCCCGCTCCTTCTCGTCGGCGAGGAGCTCGGCCGCACGGGCATCGTCCTCGGTCGGGGTCGTGCCGCGCGGCCGCGTGCCGGCGATCGGCCGCACCACCACGCGCCCGTCGGCGACCCGCACCAGAAGCTCGGGCGAGCTGCCCACGAGCTCGAGGTCATTCTCGCCGAGCACGAGGTGGAACATGTAAGGCGAGGGGTTGAGCACGCGGATCGCGCGATAGAGCGCGGTGCCGTCGAAGTCGCGCGGCACGCTGATCCGTCGCGCGAGCAACGCCTGGAAGACGTCCCCGGCGAGGATGTGCTCCTTGATCCGGGCGACGTCGGCGATGAAGCGCTCGCGGTCGCAGCTCGAGCGTCCCACGGCGGCCGGCGCGTTGGCGTCGAGCTCGAGCGCGGGGAGCGCGGGGCCCGCGCGGAGGCGCGCAAGCGTCGCGTCGATCTCGCGCTGCGCCTCGGCCCAGGCGAGCCGGCACGCGGCCTCGTCCTCTGGATCCGGGGCGACGACCGTCGTGACGACGCGCGCCTGGGCGCGCAGGTTGTCGACGATCACGACCGTGCCGGTGAGCAGGAAGAGCGCGTCGGGTGCGTCGATCGTCCGCGGCGGCGGCGACACCAGCCGTTCGATGTGTCGCACCGCATCGTACGAGAAGTAGCCGACCGCGCCGCCCCAGAACGCGCCGAGCTCCGGGGTGTCGAGCGGCTCGTGCGCGCGCAGGATCGTCCGCAGGTCCGCGAACGGGTCGTCCGGCGTGCGCGCCCCGTGCCATCCCGCGGCGGCGGTCCAGTCCTCGACCACGCCGTCGCGGAGCCGCCAGGCGGCGCGGGGCGCCGTGCCGAGGAAGGTGTAGCGCGACCAGGTCTCGCCTCCGGCCGGCGCCGACTCGAGCAGGAACGCGAACGGGGGCTGGCGCAGCTTGTGGAACGCGCTCACCGCCGTCTCGGTGTCGAGCAGGTGGTCGCGCCACACGGGGACGAGCGCGCCCGCGATCGCGCCGGCGCGCAGCCGTGCGCGGAAGGTCTCGAAGCTCACGGCGTTGTCCCCTGCGCGCCCGCTCGCGATCTTCCGTCCATGCGTCCCCTGCGCGCGGTCCGCACCGCGGCCTTGATGGTGATCCTCTGCGCCGCGCGCGCCGCGGACGGTCAGGAGTGGAACGATGCGCGCACCCGCGCCCTCGTCCTCGCGGCGATCGAGCGGAGGGCGCTCCAGCTCGCCGACACCGGCCTCCGCGACTACACCGCCCGGGCGCACGGCTACCTGACCTTCCTCGCGCAGCTCGGCGAGGGCTTCCCCGACCCACCGGCGGTGGTGAAGTCGGACGAACTGATGGTCGAAGTCTATTGGGGCGCGCCGGACCGGAGCAAGCAACGCGTGGTCGGGCGCCGTGATACGCTCCTGCTGCCGACCGACATCCGCTACCACCGCGACCATCTCGGCGTCGTGCAGAACGACTTCCCCGCGATCATCCGGCTCGGCGACGGGGACGAGGTGCGCGACGTCGCGCATCCGCTCTCGGCCGCGGGTCTCGCGGTCTACGACTATCGGATCAGCGACTCGCTGGCCATCCGCACGGCCGACCGCGCGATCGACGTCATGATGGTGAGCGTGCGGCCAAAGGACGACCGCCAGCCGGCCGCGGTCGGCGCCGTCCACATCGACCGGGTGACCGCCAGCGTCGTGCGCATGACGTTCTCGTTCACGCGCGCGGCGCTCAAGGATCGCCAGCTCGAGGACGTCTCGGTCATCCTGGAGAACGGACTCGTGGACGGGAGGTTCTGGCTGCCGCGGCGACAGGAGATCGAGATCCGGCGCTCGGCGAGCTGGATGGACTTCCCGGCGCGAGGGATCATCCGCGGGCGCTGGGAGATCTGCTGCGTGCAGCCGAATGTCGGATTGCCGGCGTCCACCTTCACGGGGGCGGAGATCGTCGAGTCGCCGCGCGCCGCGCAGCGGGCCTACGCGTTCGACGGCACGATCCTCGAGAACCTCCCCGAGGAGGTGCGCGCGCTCGACGCTGAGGAGGTGCGGCGGGTGCAGGAGGAGGCGCGGGCGTTGGTGCGGGCCGGCGCGCTGGCGCGGACGCGCTCGACCTCGCCGGCCGCCCGCGGCCTCTCGGACATCCTCCGGGTGAATCGCGTCGAGGGCCTCGCGTTCGGCGCAGGGATCACACAGCGGCTCGGCCGCGGATTCTCGACCTCGTTGGCGGGACGCTACGGCACCGCGAACGACGAACCGAGATGGCGGGGGAACCTCGAGTGGCGCGCCGCGGGCGGCCTCGCAGTGAGCCTGTCGGGCGTGGACGAGTTCCGCGAAGCGGGGGATGCACAGGAGGTGAGCGGGCTCCGGAACTCCATCGCGGCGCAGGAGTTCGGGTCGGACTGGACCGACCCGTACGGCGTGCTCGGCGGCACGCTCCGCGTGGTGCGTCCGGGCCTTCTCGGCGGGCGGCTGACGTTCGAGCTGCAGCGCGAGGCGCAGCGCCCCCTCGCGGTGTCCGCCCGTCCGTCGAGTGGTCGCTACGAGCCGACCCTCGCCGCCGACTCGGTGGACATCTGGGCCCTCGGCGGTCGATGGGAGACGGGAGGCGCGCCTGGCCCCATCGGGGGTCGGCTACGGATCGGCCTAGGCCTCTCAGGCGTTCGCACGGAGTGGAGCAGCGACGGGGAGACGACGAGCCACCTTCGTGCGTCCTTGTACTTGGAGCGTCAGGCGAGGCTTGGCTCCGGAGAGCTGGTCTTGCAGACTCTGGCTGCGGGACTCTCCGCCGGCCGAACGCCGCGGCAGTCCGAGGTGCGATTCGGCGGGCCCGTCACGGCGCCGGGATACGCATTCCACTCGATCTCGGGCCGTGCGGGCGTGAGCCAGCGGATCGAATGGCGTTCTCCTATCCCGTTCGTACCAATGGATTTAGGTCGGTTCGGCAAGGTCCCGTCCACGCTCACGCTGGCGCCGTTCGCGCACGCGGTGTGGATCGCAGGGGAGCGGGGAACGCCGCAGCAACCCGTCGGGTGGTTCCCGTCGGTCGGGCTGGGAGCGATCGGGATCTTCGATCTACTGCGGGTGGACGTGGCTCGGACTCTGCGCGGTGCGCCGCGCTGGCTCTTTTCGGTGGATGTGGGGCGTGATCTCTGGCCGGTGCTCTGATCGGTCACGGGTTGCGGTGATCCGTGTGCCGACGGTGCCGTCGGCACGGTATGTTTCGGCAAATACACCTTGTGTGTCAGGAGTGAGTGAACGGCATGGGGAGTTCGGCGAAACCGGCGAAGGACGAATGGCTGCTGGCTACCCTCGAGGGGCTCCTGAAGCCGGAGCAGCTCGCGGCGTTGAAGAGCCAACCCGTCGAGAGCCTCTGGGCCGAGGTCTCCCGGCGGTCGTTCGTCACCGACGAGGACGTGGTGCAGGCCATCGCGAAGCGATTCCGGATGAAGGTCGCGGATCTCGCGTCGGTGAGCCAGCAAGCGCGTGAGCTCGTGCCGGAGACGCTGGCGCGCCGGTACCGGATCCTGCCGCTCTCCATCTCCGACTCGGTCCTCGAGATCGCGACCTCGGACCCGCTCGACCTCGACTGTGAGCGGACGCTGGCATTCGCGCTCGGCCGCACGGTGCGGATGGCGATCGCGTCCCCGAAGCGGATCCACGACCGCATCGACGAGGTGTACCAGCCCGAGAACGTGATCGAGAAGATCCTCGAGAACGTGCAGGGCACGTACGATGTCGAGAACATCGCCGAGACGACCGACGAGGCCGATCTCGACATCAACGCGACGCGCGCGGGCGAGCGCCCGGTCATCCAGCTGGTGGACAGCATCATCGCGCGCGGCATCCAGTCCCGCGCGTCCGACATCCACCTCGAGCCCGAGGAGAGTGGGGTCGCGGTGCGCTATCGCATCGACGGCGTGCTGCGGCAGGACATGGTCCTGCCGAAGGCGGCGGGCGTCCCGCTCGTCTCGCGCGTGAAGATCATGGCGCAGCTCGACATCGCCGACCGCCTGCGGCCGCAGGACGGCCGCGCGCGCGTGGCGGTGAGCGGCAACCGCGTGGACCTGCGCGTCTCGACGCTGCCGGCGTCGCAGGGAGAGAAGGTCGTCATCCGCATCCTCGACCAGCGGTCGACGGTGCTCTCGTTGGACTCGCTGGGGCTGCTGCCGGACGAGCACCAGCGTATCATGGAATTGCTGCAGGCGCGCGAGGGCATCGTGCTCGTGACCGGCCCCACGGGATCCGGCAAGACGACCACGCTCTACTCGATGCTGCGCACGGTGCAGGCGCGCGGCGTCAACATCGTGACGGTCGAGGACCCGGTCGAGTACCGGCTGGCGGGCATCGTGCAGGTGCAGGTGAACGAGAAGGCGGGGCTGACCTTCCCGGCGGCGCTGCGGTCGATCCTGCGTCAGGACCCCGACGTCATCCTGGTCGGCGAGATCCGCGACAAGGAGACCGCGAACATCGCGGTGCAGGCATCGCTGACCGGCCACCTCGTGCTGTCCACCCTCCACACGAACGACGCCGCGAGCTCGGTCACCCGTCTCGTGGACATCGGCATCGAGAGCTATAAGATCGCGGCCGCGCTGAAGGGCGTGGTCGCCCAGCGCCTGATGCGCCGGCTCTGCATCCACTGCCGCGAGATCGCCGTCGGACAGGTGCCGGAGCGGCTGCACAAGTTCTTCCCCGATCAGGGTTCGCTCTATCGCGCGGTCGGGTGCCCGGAGTGCTCGGCCACCGGCTATCGCGGGCGGCTCGCGATCGAGGAGATCCTGCAGGTCACCGACGAGGTCGAGCGGCGCATCGCCGGCAATGACAGCGTGGACCGCATCAACGATGCGGCGAAGGAAGGCGGGATGAAGTCGCTCTGGGAGTCGGGCGTGCAGCACGTCCGGCAGGGCGAGACGACGATCGAGGAACTGCTGCGCGTGCTCGAGGCGCCGGCCGAGGGGCCCGGCAACCGGCCGACGCAGGGCTCGCGCCAGGTGACGGACACCGCGCACTCGAACCACGACCGTTCGTCCGCGATGAAGGCGCCCGTCATGGACGACGAGGAGGGCCCATCGGCCCCGGCGCCGTCGGCGCGCCGCAGCGGCACCCGGCACTCGGCCCCTTCGACCTTCAGCGGCGAGTCGTTCGAGCTGGTGGACGACACGAAGCCGAAGAAGGGGGCGGTCAAGCGCGTCTTGCTGGTCGAGGACGAGGAGTCGCTGCGCCGCGTGATGAAGGACCTGCTGGAGCGCGAGGGGTTCATCGTCTTCGAGGCGGGCGACGGCGTGGTCGCGCTCGACGAGGTGGACCGGCTCGCGCCCGACCTGGTGGTGCTCGACCTCAACCTGCCACGACTCGACGGCTACGGGGTGCTGAGCCACCTGCGCGCGCGGCCCGCCACGCAGAAGCTGCCGGTGATCGTGCTGACGGCGAAGGGAGACGAGGAGAGCGAGGTGCGGGTCTTCGAGTACGGGGCGAGCGACTACCTCACGAAGCCGTTCCGGGCGCGCGCCCTTTCGGCGCGCATCCACTCGCTGCTCGACCGCAAGGCCAAGTCGGCGCCGTGAGCGCGTCTTGAGCGCGTCTTGAGCGCGTCGTGAGCGCGACTTGAGCTCCACGGCGGTCGAGGTCGGCGTCGTCGACGTGGTGGTCTTCCGTCCCGCGGCCAAGGGCTGGCTCGTGCTCGCGCTCGAGCGCGCGCCGGAGACGCGCTGCCCCGGCACCTGGGAGATGATCCACGGCAAGGTGGAGCCGGGGGAGCGCCTCGAGGCGGCCGCGCTGCGCGAACTGCGTGAGGAATCCGGCCTCGCCCCGGAGCGGCTGCTCTCGATCACGATGCACGCGTTCTACCTCGTGCCCGCCGGGACGGTGCAGCTGGCGGCGGCCTTCGCCGCGATCGTGGCCCCCGACGCCACGGTGGCACGCAGCGCCGAGCACACGCGCCACGCGTGGCTGACGCCGAGCCAGGCGCGCCGGCGGTTCACCTGGCCGCAGGAACGGCGTGTGCTGGACGATGCGCGGATCCTGCTGGCGACGCCCGCCGTCCGGGACGTGCTCGAGGTGAAGCTTCCGGTGTCTCACCACGAAGGCACGAAGGACTGAAGAACCGCGAAGACTGCGACCTCTTCACCGCAGAGACACGGAGGGACGGAGAACGGCGGAGGCCGCCACCGCAACTGACTCGATGGGGGCGTGGCGGACAGC
>JANNLH010000187.1:0-4023 GCA_031396725.1 Gemmatimonadaceae bacterium
CGCACGGACACTTAGGAATCGGCGCGCGCTCGGACAAACGGCTGTTGGTGCAGATCACCGCGTTAGGGACGCTGGGGGGCGGCCGTGCTCTTCTGTACCTTCCGGTATCGCACGGCCGCCCACCTGCATCTTCTGGAAGCGGCCACAGAACAACTCGACGTTTGACGGCACCAAGCAGTCTCGGCGATCCTCGGCGATAGGTGACCGGCGTGACTCCCCACCCGCATTCGGCTCGTCTCGAGCCCCGAACAGCCGCATCTCGTCGAGGCATCCTCCGAAGCGACATGCTGTGTTTGCCGTCAAGTTCCAACAGAGACGAAGAACACTTAACCCGATAGTCCACGCCATGCGCCTCGCGGTCGTTCCGCTCGCCCTCTCGTTATCGGTCTCCCTGGCCGCGCCCCTTCGCGCGCAGCCCGCCCTCGTCCATGGCTCAGTCTTCGTCGATCAGAATCGCAACGGCCGGCGCGACCCGGGCGAACGCGGGCTCGCAAACGTTAGCGTATCGAATCAGGACGCCGTCGTCGCGACCGACTCCGCGGGCGAGTTCCGGGTCGAGCGCGGCCCCAACGACCTCGTGTTCGTCTCGGTGCCGGACGACTATCAGGTGGTCGGGCACTTTTGGCGCAACGTGGGCGACGGACCAGCGCGCGTCGAGTTCGCCCTGGCACCGGCGCGGGCGCCAGAGGTGTTCACCTTCGTGCACGCGTCCGACACGCACATCGCCCCGGCGTCCGTTGTCCGCACGCGACGACTGCGCACCGTCGTCGACTCGATCCGGCCGGCGTTCCTCCTTATCGCCGGCGATCTCGTCCGCGACGCGCTCCGGGTCTCCGAGGCCGAGGCGACGTCCTACTACGACCTGTTCATGCAGGAACTCGGCCAGTTCACGACGCCGGCGTGGGCCGTCCCCGGCAATCACGAGATCTTTGGGATCGAACAGAGCCTCTCGCGCGTCGAGGCCACGCATCCGCTGTTCGGCAGGAAGATGTATCACCGGTATCTCGGGCCCGACTACTACTCGTTCACCTACGGCGGCGTGCATTTCGTCGGGCTCAACACGATCGGCGTCGACGGGCCGTCGTATTACGGGAACGTCGACAGCCTGCAGCTCGCCTGGCTGGGACGAGACCTCGCCCGCATTCCCTCGTCCATGCCCGTGGTGACGTTCAACCACATTCCGATGGCCAGCACCATGGAGCTTCTCGGTGGTTACACCGACGGGCCTCCCGCGCCGACGTTGATCACCGTGCGTGGGAAGACGGTGTTCCGGCACGTCGTCTCGAACGCGGCGGACGTCCTCGCGGTCCTTCGCGCCAGACCGCACGTCCTCGCGCTCGGCGCCCACGTACACGCGGGCGAGAAGATCGCCTTCGAGATCGGGGGCGTGAAGACCCGATTCGAGCAGAGTCCGGCCGTGGTCGGTCCGTCGCGGCTCGGCCCGCTGACGTTTCCGTCGGGGTTCACGCTCTACACCGTTCGGAAGGGCGAGATCGATGCGGGGCGGTTCGTTCCGCTCGCGACGCCGCCGTGACAGCTAGTTGGACCCAGGACCCCGTCCACTGAGGACGACTTGCGGCTGAATTCTCCGCGCGGCCCGCCGGGTCAAATGCAGGCGAGAGTTTATCCACCGGGAGATCGAGGCCGAGACTAGCCGCCAGCACGCGTAGATCACCGTGCGGTCAGTCACACTCGCGTTTCGGTCGGTTGCAGTCGCCTTCACCTCTGTCGCAGTCGCGTTGACGCTTGTCGGAGGCGCCTTCACGTCTGCTGCAGTCGCGTTGACGTCTGTCGAAGTCGCCTTTACGTCTGTCGAAGTCGCCTTCACGTCTGTTTAAGTCGCGTTGACCTCTGTTTAAGTCGCGTTGACCTCTGTCGAAGTCGCCTTGACGTCTGTTAGAGTCGCCTTCACCTCCGTTCGAGGCTCCTTCACCTCCGTTGGAGGCGAGTGGCTGCCTCCCGGAAGGGCCAGATCCGCCGTCAATTCTATCGTAAGTCGTTGCCCGACAACGCGATGTGCAGAACGCTCAGGCCAACAGCGCCCCCCGCAGATCCGTCGTCTCCCCGGTCGTGGCATCAGTGAGCAGCACCCGCCGGGCCGACGAGAACGACCCCATCCCCTCGTCCCCGTTGATCAGCACCCCGCCGAACCGGATCACGTACCGCGCTGGGAACGTCGTCCGCGAAACCAGCAGGTCGACCCGCTCGGCGATGCTCTCGTACATCACCTCCGTCGCCTCCTTGAGCCGGTCAGCGGCGCCGAGGATGCGGTCGCGGCCCTGGAAGAGCACCTGCTCGACCGTGCCCTGCTGATAGTCGAGGTCATCCGGACGTGCCGCGCTGATGGCGCCGGCCTCGAGCCGCGCCAGCGCCGCGCGCGCAGCACCGCAGCAGCCGGTGGTCCGCTGCTGGCCCGGGCGCCGGATCACGCCGATGGCGCCGTCGGCCGAGACGCCGATGTGCGGAGCGTGATAGATCACGACCCCGCCGCCGTCGGGGACGTGTCCCGCGAACGCGGCCATTCCGGTGAGGCCCGCGTGCGGGAACCCGTTGAGGCCACCCAGCTTGAAGGGTCCGACCATCGCCGATGCCGCGGGCGGGTACTCCACGCTGTTCAGGTCGTCCGCGCAGATGGAATCCGCGAGGAGCAGGCGCGCAGTGGGCAGGCCGTACGCGCGCTCCAAGAAATGCAACAAGCGTTCGGTCGCCTCCTGCGTCGTCTGGGCATCGGGGTAATGGCGGCGCACGACGGCGATCGCCTCGGCGGGACTCAGGGGCATCTCACGCTCCTCACATCAGGATGGAGTTGACGGGCGCGAGCGGAGGCGGGATCTCCGACTCGCCGAGCATCTGGCGCAGGTCGATCTCGATGGTGCGGCTGAGCGCGGTGATCGGCACGTCGTTCGCGCTGCCCTCGAACGGGTTCTCGGTGCTCTCGCCGACCTTCTCGAGTGCGAGGAAGATCCAGGTCACGACGACGCTGAAGGGGATCGTGAGCCAGATCGCCGCGTCACCGAGGCGCCGGAACTCCTGCAGCATGCCGAACGGCACCAACCACACGAAGAGGCGGATGAACCAGTAGTTGAGCGTCGCGAACTGCCGCGGATACGGGAAGTTCTTGATGCGCTCGCAGCGGCCCTGCAGGTCGATGAGCTCGGCGAGCTGCCGCGCCAAGGCGACGTGTCGGTTGGGTTCGAGGGTCCCATCGGCGGCGAGCGCCGCGATGTCGGCAGATTGCCGCGAAACGATCGCCGTCGCACGGTTGGCCGACGCCATCACGCGCTCTGCCTCGGCGTCCCCCATCAGCGACCGCAGGGCCGGGGCGAGGGCGCCGTCGTGTTCAGGGATCACATAGTAGCGTCGCTGGAAACTGCGGTTGTCCGAGCGGTCCATGTTCTCCCAGCCCCGCGGCTCGCGCAGCTGGTATCGCAGTGCGGTGAGCCAGGCGAGGTGGCGGTGGACAAGCTGGCGGTGCAGCGCGGACGTGGCCGCGGCGTCTCGAGTGGCCGTCGGCAGGATGAGATCGCGCGCCTGCATCGCCCAGGACCGACTCGCATTGACGATCCCGCCCCAGATCTGGCGCGCCTCCCACATCCGGGCATAGGTCGCGTTGTTGCGGAAGCCGACGGTGAAGGCGGACGCGGTGCCGAGCATCGCCACGGGCACCCAGGGGATGACGAGCCACTCCCACTCGAGGACCGCGAAGAGCACGGTCGGGAGCGTGGCGATGGCGGTCATCAGGGCGGTCTCCCGCTTGGTCCAGATGAGGACCTCGCGCAGGCGATAGCGCTTGCCGGTGTGCATCGAGCTCCTCAGGCCACGTCGCGCAGCGCGGGGACCGGGAGCGCACGGCCGGCGAGCGGTGACTCGTCGACGTAGAGGAAGTGATACGAGCGCGATGCGAATCGCCAGCCGAAGGGAGTGCGCACGAAACGGTCGTCGTACACGGCGTAGTTGAGCTGGCTGCCGCCCTCGTGGAAGCGCCCGATCTCGCTCACGTACGCGCGCCCATAGGCCTCGTCG
>JANNLH010000199.1:0-16290 GCA_031396725.1 Gemmatimonadaceae bacterium
TCGACGACGTGGTGCGACTTGCCGACCGTTATGGTCGTGAGGGGACTTCCGCACCGTGAACGCACTGTGAAGGTCATCATCCCGCTGGCGGGGAAGGGGACGCGCCTGCGTCCGCACACGCACACCGTGCCCAAGCCGATGTTGAAGGTCGCCGGCAAGCCGGTGATGGACTACGTGATGGAGGACGTGGCCAAGCTCGGGAACGTCGAGCAGGTCGTGTATATCACGGGGCACCTGAAGGAGGTCGTGGAACGGCACGCACGGGAGCATTACAGCATTCCCGGAGTGTTCGTCGAGCAGAAGGTCCAGGACGGCACGGCCGGCGCGGTGGACCTCGCGCGGCCCTTCGTGGACCAGCCGGTGCTGATCATCTTCGTCGATACGATCTTCGACGCCGATCTCTCGGTGATCAACGACTCGACCGACGACGGCATCATCTGGACCAAGGAGGTCGAGGACTACCAGCGCTTCGGCGTGGTGGTCACCGACGCCAACGGGCACATGACGCGGATCGTCGAGAAGCCCGACACGCCGATCTCCAAGCGCGCGAATATCGGACTGTACTACATCAGGAACTGGAAGCTCCTCTACGAGGGGATCGCGCACACGCTCGCGCAGCCGGCCAACAAGGGCGAGTTCTACCTGACCGACGCCTTCCAGTACATGATCGAGCACGGCGCCAAGATCCGCGTGATCGACGTCGCCGGCTGGTACGACGCCGGCAAGCTCGACACGCTGCTCGACACCAATCGCGTCATGCTGGAGAAGGGCCGCGCGCAGGTGCCGGCGAAGGGCCTCAAGAACGTCTCGATCATCCCGCCGGTGCGGATCGAGGAAGGCGCGATCGTGACCGACTGCTATCTCGGTCCGAACGTCGTCGTCGGGGCGAACACCACGGTGACCAACTGCACGCTCCGCGACACGATCATCGGCGACCGCTGCCGGGTGACGACGAGCACGCTGCGCGATTCGATGCTCGGTGATGCGGTGGTGCTCGAGGGGGTCACGGGGTCGGTGACGCTCGGGGAGAACTGCGAGATCCGGCCGCCGCAGCTCTAAGCGGAGCCCTGGCGGGAGCCTTTGCCGAAGCGAGCGACGAATGCGATCCATCCGGTTGAGCAGTCTGCTGTTCGCACTGCTGGCGAGCGCGTTTCAGTCGCCTCTCGGCGCACAGGTGCCGGTCGCGGTCATCGACGGCGAACGCGAGCGGGAGCCGTTGATCGCGAATCCGCGGCGGGTGCTGCTGATCGGTGATCGCCTGCTGCTGCTGGATCGGGAGGCTCCATTCCTCCACCTGTACGCCCTCGACGGCAGTCTCGTCCACGCGACGGGACGACTGGGCTCGGGGCCAGGCGAGTATCGGAGCCCTCAGGTGGCCGCCTATTCGACGGCGACGCGCGAGCTGTCCGTCCTCGATCCCGCCAATGGCCGCATCACCCGATACGTGCTCGGTGACTCCCTGCGCTATGAGGGAAGTGCGGAACTGGAGTTCCATCCGGAGGATGCGTGCTATATGGGCCGGCAGCTGTTCGTGCTGGCGATGCTGCGCGACGGCCTCCTGCATCGCTTCGAACGGCGGGCAGGTCGCCTCGAGAAGACCGGCGTTTTCGGCTCACTCGCGGTCGTGCACCCTCTCGCGGCCGACCCGATCTTTCGATCGCAAGCGACACAAGGTCGACTGCTGTGCGACTCGGACGGCAATCGCGTCATCTTCTCGTCGCGAAGCGCGAATGCCGCGCTGATCGTCGACGTGGCGTCGAACACGCAGAAGAGCCTCACCTTGGCGAACTTCACGCCGCTGGTGTTCGAGGCCGTGCCCGGAGGGATCCGTCAGGGGGCGCCGAAGGGCGGCAAGTTCGACGAGACCGTCGCCATCCGGCGTGTTCCTGCGGGGGTGGAGATCATCGTCGGACGCGCCGACTCCCTCCACGAGGGCAGTGGCGACTATGCGGAGTTCGGGCTCATCCCCCTGAGCTTCAGCGGCGTCGAGGGGGTTCGCCGCCGTGCCGCTTGGCAGGAGGTCGGCGCCCGCAACGACCGAGTGGTGTGTTATCGGGCGGATCCGATCCCGCTCGTGCACATCTATCGACTCGCGGCCTGCCCGGTTGGGCGCACACCTTGAGGTCAGCCCGCCCGCCGATTCGCGACTAGACGCCGCCGCCGATCGACGGTCCGGCTAGCCGGACAGAAGCCGGGCGACGCCGCTCATCGCGTACGCGGCGGGCTCGCCAAGGACGCGCTCCTGATTAAAGCGCGCTCGTAGATTCGGGCAATGCGACTTCAGCGCCTCCGACTGCCGTCCTGATGGCGCGCGTGGCTGGTTCGCGGCTGATCCGCCACCGCATGCGTGGTCACGCCGAGGCGCCAGACCGCGACTAAGTCGGCCCGGCGCCCAGCGCATTCGCAGTATGCAGCGGTCCGCTACCGGAACAGATCGTCTCGCGAGGCGCTCAGCCGAGCAACGAGACGCCATGACGTTGGAGCGAAGGGACCAATTTCACTAGCATCTGGCAACCTTTCACTTGCGAGGAGCCGATGCTTCGCCGAGAGCAGTGGGATGCTCGCCGCAATGGAGATACCATCACACCCCACCACCTGAACGGCGTCTCGCTGAGGGCTGTAGAACACTCGACCCGGCAGATCGCGAGCTCCCGCAACGAGGCCCGCGACGTCCATGTCATCCGCGAGTCGCAGCAGCTGAGCGTAGCGTCGAGAATCCTCGCCATCCACGCCGGGAAGCTTCGAGATCGTGCACGTCGGGTGGCACTCACCGAAGATGCACTCTGCGCACGAGAAGTGGCAGTTGTACACGCCGACACCAACGGGGCACTCCACGCGATGCTCCGGCGTGCCGAGGCAATCGCGGTACGGACCACACGCTTGCGCTGTCGCAACCCGCGGAATGCTCGCCACGACTACGGCTAGGGCTAACCCGCTCACGAACCTGATCATCAATCCTCCCGATGTCTGTGAGCCGAGAAGAAGCGCAGTCGCGGGCTCACGGCGCGACGTGCGCTTGGCGTCAGTCGCGCTTCCCCGGGCGATGCAATCGAAGCTGGTCGATACGAAGAGTCGGTTCACCCGAGAGGCTCGTCCCGAATACGGCGACCGAGCCATCTCCGAGTGCGGCGACCGCGAGTCCCGGGATGAGGGTGGTGGTCAGAAGAGCGCCAGCCGCAGGGTCGATCACTTCGACGCGCGTGTTGAAGAGGCGCGCGTAGTCGAGCTGATCGCGACGTACCTCCTGCGCGCCCTTCGGCACCGAGGCCCACGCCTGTTGCCACCGATCGGCCGGCACGCGCACGAAGACCCAGAAGAGCCCGTCGCGGTCGACCTCGACCGCCAGGACCGCCGGGGTCGGGGGACGCTCCGGGCTTCCGATGCGAGCTGCCCCGGTCTCGGGAAACCACGCGGCGCTCCGCGTGATCGAACTGAGAAGATCGCCTTCGGCACTCCAAACGAACAAGCGGAACTGCTCAGCATTCGCGGTGAGCAGCGAACCGCGGGTCCCACGCGCCGTCGAATGAATCGTGGTGCCCCGCGCTCCGGGTCGCAGCAACCCGCGATCCGGTCCGAATGACCGCGCCACCTTTACGGCGGTCGAGTCGAACGATACCAAATGCAAGGGGAACCCCGCTGTGGCCGAGCGTGCGATCTGCCCGGACATGAACACGCGCGACGGCCACTGCATGACGACGCCATTGACGAGCTGCGAGGGAAGCAGGAGCTGTCGGTGTAGTCGGCCGTCGGGTCCAAAGACACTTGCCCGATGATTGACACCGTCGATTGCCACAAGCGAGTCACCGGGCGTCCAGAATAGATCTTCGACGAGCAGCAACTCGCCAGGCCCTTGTCCGGAGCGCCCAAACGTTCTCATGAAGAGTCCGCGTGACGTGTACACTCGCGGCAGCGTATTCTGTGAGAGGATCCAGTAGTTGCCGCTCGGATCCAGGCGCACCGCGAAAGGCACCTCGGTGATCTCGCCCTCAGGCGGACGCGTCGCGAACGCGAACCGAGTCTGAACCTTGATCTCGCATGTCAAGCAGGAACGGACATCTTGAATGACAGTGGTGGAACCGCCCTGGGCCGCAGCGACCATGGGCATGGCGGGCCAGAGCACGGCGACGGAAAGCGCCGTGCGACGCACCGAGAGGCGGCCGATCGTCACGGGTGTGACTCCAAGTGCAGATGAGGGACCGGAACTACAGGTTGGCCGACTATCGTGCGCCGTGCGGAACTTGTCAATAGCTGTCCTGTGCCGCAGTAGCTCGTTTCGTGCGAATCGACCTAGGGCGAAGTGTCTCACGAGCAAGCCAATCGGTGAGGCGCGGGACTGAGAGCGGTGAGTCAGGGCAGTCGAACGCGTGGGCACGGTAGAGCTGGTCGCTGATTCTGTCGGCCCTGCGAGGCGAGGCGGAGGACGGGCAGCTCCACCGGCTCGGCACACTCCCGAACCAGCCTCTCCGAATGCAGGTCGAGGACGGCGCGATCGTGACCGACTGCTACCTTGGTCCGAACGTCGTCGTCGGCGCCAACACCACCGTGACCAACTGCACGCTGCGCGACACGATCATCGGCGACCGCTGCCGGATCACGACCAGCACGCTGCGCGACTCGATGATCGGGGATGCGGTGGTGCTCGAGGGGGTCACGGGGTCGGTGACGCTCGGGGAGAACTGCGAGATCCGACCGCCGCAGCTCTAGCGGGCAGCCGGGGCGGCGACGATGTCCAGACCCAGCTGGCCACCAGCGTGTGGTTCATCTCGTACGTCCTGCGCGGCGTGATGCGGTTCCACTGGTGCAGATAGGAGAACTCGAGCCGTTGGCGTGCGCTCACGGGAATGCCGACGCCGGCCTGGGCCCGGTTCTGCAACCGGCGCTGCGCACCATCGGAGTGTCCGATCGGCAAGAAGAACTCGTTCGCCACGAAGCCGATTACCGGCCGGCCCTCCGTCGCGCGCACGCCGAGCGGCCGCTGGCCGCGCACGAGGTAGCGCATCCGCGTCTGGTAGTTGCGCGATCCCAGCTCCCCGGTCGCGTCCACCGCGCCGGTCCAGCGCCCTTCCCAGCGGAGCCGGTGAGCGATGGTCGAGCCCGCGACGGACTGGGCGACCGACACCTGCTGCCAGGCGCGGTGCTCACGCAGCGGCGCGCCGTTCGGCGACTCGCCGTAGGGCGCAGTCGCGATGAATGCGTAGCCAGCCGCGACGCGAAGCCCCGGACGCAACGTGACCTGTACGCCGGGACGCAGCAGCAGCTGCTGAGGCCGTGCACCGAGACCATCCCGCCGCCAGTGGCCGTCGAACCAGAGTGCGGTACGCGAGGAGAGTCCGTGATCGACGAACCCGTTCACCCAGACGGCGGCTTGGTTCACGGACGTCCAGTCCGCCTGGGCGCCGAGGGTCGATGCGGGCGCGAGCAGCAGCAACGCCATCGTCGCCCAGTGGATCGCGCGATCACGCACCGGGCGCGATCGCCTTGAACACCATCTCCGTGAGGAACTCGGTGGTGGACCAGTCGGGGCGCAACCGGTCCACATCGGTGAGGCGGGGCAGGTGCTCCGCGAAGTACCGCTGGAGATGGGAGCTCTCCACCACGGTCGATACCAGCGCGACGGGATAGGCATAGGTCGGGCTCACCTCGGATATCAGGTCGGCCACGACGCGACAGAGCCGCTTGTAGCTGTGGAACAGCCCGTCCCGGTTCTCGTCGGCCACGTCCCGATGCAGGTACACCTTGGACGACTCCGCCACGACCACGCGATAGAGCACCGATTCATCGATGTGCGGAATGAGTGCATCGTCCTCGATCGAGCGGGTCAACTCGCGCAGCGCGAGTCGCAGCCGCTCCCGCGGATCGACGACGTTGACCGTCGCGATCATCAGCCGGTATTCCATCCACGCCCAGTACCAGGCGATCAGGTACAGGAGCAGCCGGTGCTTGTTCTTGAAGTACCGATACACCGAGGCCTCCGTCGTCCCGATCCGCTCGGCGAGCTTGCGGAGCGTGAAGGCCTCGTAGCCCATCTCGTCGATCATGAGGATGCTCTGCCCGACGATCGCCAATCCGATCGCGGAGGTCGTGGGATCCTTCAGGTGGAACTTCGGGTCCACCTGAAGCCGCACCCGCTCGGCGACCTCTTGCGTCACGACGCACCGATGAGCATGCGCGCGTCGTAGAAGTCGACGGCCCCCGATTCCACGTCGTACATGCCGCCGGCGATCGCGATCTCGGAGTTGCGGACCATCGCGGCCAGCAATGGGCTCCGCTGCATGATCTGGCTCTTCACCAGGATCACGTTGAGCTCCGCGACCCGTTCCACGAACTCCTCGTTCTGAGCGCTGCGGTCACCGATCGTCTCCGTCTCGAGCGCGATCGCCCCTTCGATCTTCTGGAGGAGCGTCGTGAGGTTGCCCATCCTCACGCCATCGCAGGCGCCCCTGACGGCACCGCACTTCGAGTGCCCGAGGACGATGATCGCCTTGGCACCGGCCACCTTGCAGGCGAACTCCATGCTGCCGAGGATGTCCTCGTTGAGGACGTTGCCGGCGATGCGGACACTGAAGATGTCGCCGAGGCCCTGGTCGAAGACCAGTTCGGCCGAGGTGCGGGAGTCGATGCAGCTCAGCACGATGGCCATCGGGTGCTGGCCGTCGCTGGTCTCGTTGACCTGCTGCAGCAGGTTCCGGTTGGCCTTGAGGTTGTTGACGAAGCGCTCGTTGCCCTTCCGCAGGACGTCGATGACCTGGTGGGGCGTGAGCGAGTCGCGGATGTCGCGGGTGAGGGTTCTCATGGGATCGCCTTAGCTGAGGGTGGAGCCGCGGAGCTCGACGGAGATGTCGCGCGTCGCGGCACTGGTCTTGAAATCGCGCAGGATCTCGCGCACGTCGAAGTCGATGACCTTCGACCGGGTGGCATCGATGACGACCCGCGCACGGTCGGGGATGGCCGCCAGCTGCTCGAGGACGCGCCCCTTGTTGAGGAACGACACCTCCTCGGCCAGCTGGATGCGATACTCATCCGTCCCCGGCTCGTGCTGCTGGACGGTGAACGGGTTCCGCAGGTTGTGATGGAGCACGACGACGACCGCGACGGCCATCCCGATGCCGATGCCGCGGAGCAGATCGGTGGCCAGGATGCCCGCCACGGTCGCAACGAAGGGCACGAACTGCTCCCATCCGTGGCGATACATCTGCCGGAAGAGCGCCGGCTTGGCCAGCTTGTAGCCGACCACGAAGAGCACCGCGGCCAGCGTGGCCAACGGGATCCTGTTGAGCAGCCAGGGGAACGTCGCGATGGAGACCAGGATCCAGAAGCCGTGCAGGATCGTGGACAGCTTGGTGCGCCCCCCGAAGGTGATGTTCGCGGTGCTGCGCACGATCACCTGCGTGATGGGGAGACCCCCGATCATGCCCGAGACGATGTTGCCGAGCCCCTGGGCCTTCAGTTCCCGGTTGGTCGGCGTGATGCGCTTCTGCGGGTCGAGCCGATCGGTGGCCTCCACGCAGAGCAGGGTCTCGATGCTCGCCACGAGCGCCAGCACCACGGCGACGAGATAGACATCGGTCCGTGCGAGGACGGAGAAGTCGGGCGCGGTCTGCTGCCCCAGGAACTCCGAGAAGCTCCCCGCGATCGGGATCGCGACCATCTGATGCGCGTCCAGCGTCCAGGGAAGCGCGCCGGACGCGTAGAGCGTGCTCATGAGGATGCCGACCGCGACCGCCGCCAGCGGTCCAGGCACCGTGCGGAAGAGCTTGAACCGGGGGGCCAGGAGCGAATCCCACGCGATGAGCACGGCCAGGGATACGACCGCCACGATGACGACGCCGAGGCTGAACGAGGCCGCGCTGACGACCTGGGCGTCGCCCGGTGGCGCAAAGGAGCCGAGGGCGTGCGGGATCTGCTTGATGATGATGAGCAGGCCGATGCCGGTCAGCATCCCCTTGATGACCGACGAGGGGAAGTAGTAGGCGATGCTGCCGAGCCCGAGGTATCCCATCCCGACCTGCATGATCCCGGCGAGCACGACGGCCGCGAGGAATGCGTCGAACGATCCGCCCAGGGTCGCGATCGAACTGAGCACGATCACTGCCAGCCCGGCGGCCGGACCGCTCACTCCCAGCGGGGACCCGCTGGCGGCGCCGACCACGATCCCACCCACCATCCCCGCGATGAGTCCCGCGAAGAGCGGCGCCCCGGACGCCAGGGCGATCCCGAGGCAGAGTGGGACGGCGACGAAGAAGACGACGATGCTTGCCGGCAGGTCGTGCTTCAGTTCCTTCAGCAGCGAGTTCATGGGCTATCGTGCGGGAGGGAAGTAATACACCCCTGCAACAGTAGTAATACTATTGCATTGCCCGGAATGATAGCATTGCTATCGTGCCTGTCAAGTACCTGTCCGCACGGCGGCGCGTCCCTACGCCGTTCGCCGGCGCCGCCACTTCTCGAGTTCGGTGCTGAGCAGCATTGCGCCGCCGGCGCCGAAGACCAGCATCCACTCCACCATCCCCAGCGGTCGCACTTGGAGCAGCGATGTGGAGACGACGGGCGTGTACACCACCAGCACCTGCAGCCCCACGACCAGGGCGATCACGCCGACCATGATCCGGTTGCTCAAGAGGCCGAGCGTGAAGATCGACTCCCGATTCGATCGCGTCCCCAGCGCCTGAAAGACCTGCATGATCGCAAGCATGGTGAACATGAGCGTCTGCCACGGGCCGCCGGGATACGCCTCGTGGTACGCGAACCCGACGCCCACGGTCACCACGCCGATGAAGAGACCGGTCGACACGACCTGTCCCTTCAGCCCACCGCTGAAGATCCCCGCCTGCGGCGAGTGCGGGGGACGTTGCATCACCTGCTTCTCCGGCGGTTCGACACCCAGGCTGAGGCCCAGCAGACCGTCGGTCATCAGGTTGAGCCACAGCAACTGGAGCGGCAGCAGTGCCACCGCTTCCGTCATCGGGCGGCCCAGCAGGACGAACGGGATCGGCCAGAGCAGCATGACGGTGACCTTCCCGATGTTGCCGGCGACCGCGAACTTGATGAACCGGCGCAAGTTGTCGTAGATCACCCGGCCTTCCTCGACGGCGGCGACGATGGTGGAGAAGTTGTCGTCGCGCAGCACCATGTCCGCGGCCTCCTTCGAGACGTCGGTGCCGGCGATGCCCATCGCGACGCCGATATCGGCCTGCTTGAGTGCGGGCGCGTCGTTGACGCCGTCGCCGGTCATCGCCACCACCTCGCCCTGTCGTTGCAGCGCGTGGACGATGCGCAGC
This sequence comes from Gemmatimonadaceae bacterium, assembly GCA_031396725.1. Classification (GTDB taxonomy): domain Bacteria; phylum Gemmatimonadota; class Gemmatimonadetes; order Gemmatimonadales; family Gemmatimonadaceae; genus Pseudogemmatithrix. The sequence continues at coordinate 9,279 of JANNLH010000199.1, forward strand.
TTGTGTTCCGGCGAGACGCGCGCGAACACGGAAGCGCTGCGGACCGCCTCCCCCCATTGGACCTCCGTCAGCCCGTTGAGCTGAGTCCCCGTGAGGACGGTACCGGAACTGAAGCCCAGTTCACGGGCGATCACGGCCGCAGTGAGTGGATGGTCGCCCGTGATCATCACTGGGCGAATGCCGGCCGAAACGCAGCGGGCGACCGCCTCCTTGACCTCGGCGCGAGGTGGATCGATGATGCCGACCATACCGACAAAGGTGAGGTCGCGCTCGGTATCGGGGGTCGGCTCGGCGGTGTCGGCCGGGCGAAAGGCGACCCCCAGCACCCGCATCCCGTTCTGCGCCAGCGCGGTGTTGGCGGCCAGGATGCGCTCGCGCCAGTGGGCGTCCATCGGCTCGATCCCGTCGTTCGTGCACACGGCGGTCGTCAACTCGAGCAGGCCGTCCACCGCGCCCTTGATGAACGCGACGTAGGGCGCGTCCAGCGCCGCCAGGACACCGAAGGCGGCGTGGCCGTCACGCGTTGCGGGCTTCGGGTGCACCGTGGTCATGCGCTTGCGATCTGAATCGAAGGGAAGCTCGCCGACCCGTGGCATCACGTTGAGGAGGACGTCCTTCCGCAGGCCACCGTGCAATGCCGCGACGAGCAGCGCCGCCTCCGTGGGATCCCCCACGCTCACGATCGTTCGGTCGTCCGGCTCCCAGTGGAGCGAGGCGTCATTGCACAGCGCACCGCCCACGAGCACGAGACCGACCGGCGCCGGACGAAATGCGTCCGGCGGGGGTGCGGCGTCGCCCTCGACCAGGCCGGGATGACCATTGCGCAGCGATTCTTCGATCCTGATCTGATGGCCGGCCACGTCGAGCACCGTCACCGTCATCCGGTTCTCCGTCAGTGTGCCGGTCTTGTCGGTGCAGATGACGGTGACCGAACCGAGCGTCTCGACGGCCGGGAGTTTGCGGATGAGCGCGTGGCGCTTCAGCATTCGCTGCGCACCGAGGGCCAAGGTCAACGTGACGACCGCTGGCAGGCCCTCGGGGATCACGGCAACGGCAATGCTGATCGCCGTGAGCAGCATGTCATTCATCGCTTCGCCGCCGGCGATCCCGATGCCGAAGACGAGCAGCGCGACGACGACGCCCGCCACCGCGAGCGCCTTGCCAACGGCCTCAAGCCGCTGCTGCAGCGGCGTCGGCTCGGCCCGAACCGACTGGATGAGCGACGCGATCTTGCCCAGTTCGGTTTCCATTCCGGTCGCGACGACCACGCCGCGCCCACGCCCGTAGGTGACCAGCGTGCCCAGATAGGCCATGTTGACGCGGTCACCGATCGGCATCTGGGTGTCGGCCAGCGCATCGGTGCCCTTCTCTATCGGCTCGGATTCGCCGGTGAGGGCGGCCTCCTGCAGCCGGAGATTCACGGTCTCGATCAGGCGCAGGTCCGCCGGGATCGCATTGCCGGCTTCCAGGACGACGACGTCGCCCTGAGTGAGCTCGCGCGCGGAGATCACACGCGGGGTACCATCGCGCACGACGCGCACCGTGGGCAACGCCAGCTTCTTGAGAGCGGAGATCGCCCGTTCGGCGCGGTACTCCTGGAAGAAGCCGAGCAACCCGAAGAGCACGACGATGGCGATGATGGCGCCAGCTTCCAGGTACTTGCTCAGGAAGAGCGACAGTGCCGCTGCGGCAATGAGGATCAGCACCATGACGGCGGTGAACTGTTCCCAGAGGATCCGCCACGGGCTCTTGCCGCCGGTCTCGATCAACTCGTTCGGGCCGTGTCGTGCGAGGCGGGCGGCGGACTCCACGCCGGCGAGCCCGCGCTCTCCGTGCGTTGCCAGCGCCTCGATCACCGCCTGCGGTGCGAGTAGGTGCCAGTTCATGACGGTGGCGATCAGAACGCCTGCTGCACGCGGAGCATCAGGGCGTGCTCAAGCACGTGGCGCAGTCGGTCCGTGGTGGTGATGTCGTAGGCCACGGACAAGCGCGTCAGGGAGCCCGGTACCCAACCGAGTGCCAGGCCGGCGCTCGCGACGCGCCGATCGGAGCGCGTGCTGAGAAGTGCCCCCGCTCCGTCGCCCCAGTTGCCGAGTGCAGCGACACGCAGGCCAGCCTCGATCGCGCCCCGGGCCGAGGCGGGGACGATCTCCTGCGAGGGCAGTTGGCGTCCGTTCCATACGCGGCCGGCGCGCAGCACGTAGCCCATGGTGGTGACCGTGCCGTCGCTGCCATTGAGGGCGCCGCGCTGGCTCAGCATCGCGCCCTCGAGGGCGAGCATCGTGCGCCCCGTGCCAACGATGGTGCCAACGGAGACGCGACGGCGCGTGCCGGACGCGACGACGGTGCCGGCGGCCGTGCCGTCGTTGCGGAACGCCGCAATCGGCTGCTGGCCGACGGTCAGGATGCGGGCCATGGCCGGCGACTCCAGCGTGCCGCGCTCGCGACCGTCGAGCAGCGAGGTCTGCAGGTCCACATAGCGTGCGACGCGGCGCCACGACCACGCAGCCCGGAGCAGCAGGTCGTGGCCCGAGCCGATCGTGGCCTCAACGTCACCATCGGTATCGATCGCGGCGGCGTCCGTGCCGATCGGTGTCCGGAACCCGCCTGTGGCCAGCGTCCATGCACCGCGAGTCCAGCGCAGCTGTGCCCCGAGTGCGCGGCTCGGTGCCAACGAGTTGATGAGCGAGCGCTCGGGAAACAGGAGTGTGCTGGAGGATTGCACGCGCTCAAGGCCATAGTTGGGCCGGAAGCGGCCGGCGCGCAGTAGCACGTCGCCGCGCTCAAGGCCGACGAACGCATCCTGCACGAGAACACGGCCCTGACCGAAATCCGGCTGCAGGCGTAGGTGCCAGCCGCTGGGTAACGCAGCATCCACAATGAATCGTGCCCGGCGCAGCACGAAGCCATCGGGCATCGGCTGCCTCGCGCCGGAGAGCCAGCGGCCGTCGGCCTGCAGGTAGCCGCTGAATGTGACGGCAACGTCCTGGCGCGCCGTGAAGGACACGATGGAGCCCTCACCGCGCTGTGGCGGCTCATCCTGTGCGTGCACGAGCGTGGGGAGCCGCGCGAAGAGCAGTGGGGCCGCGAGCAGGGGTAGCGCACGCCGGATGACCATCCCGAATCATAACCGAGGGTGACCGAGGTGGGGTTCGAGCCGCACGGTCGACAGCGAGACACACAACACGACCTAGCCGAAGACGACCCGCGCCACACCCGTCATCACGTACGCGATCGGCTCCCCGGGGCGCCGCGGGAGCGCCTCGACGCATCCCGCCGCGATGAGCGCCTTCAGGGCGAGCGACACGGTGCCCTGCGAGAGCGCCCAGAGCTCCTGCAGCTCCGCCTGCGTCAACTCGGCGGCCGGGTCGGTCTGGGTCCACGCAACGAGATTCGCGAACCGTGTCTCGCCGATCGTCGACCGCAACTGCATCTCGTTGCGACGCTGAAGCACGGGGCGAAGCTGATCGAAGGTGATCGGCGCCGGGGGCGCATCGCGTGCAACTCCCAATAGCGCGGCGACCCCATCCTCGAGCGACTTGAGGAAGGCGCGCAGGTCCCCCCGAAAGAGCGGGTAGAGCGCGCGCACCGTCTCCGCATCGATCGGCGAGTGCCCGGGCCGGTCCGGTGCCATCGACAGGTGCCGGTAGCGCTCGGCCAGCAGCGTCTCGACCTCGAAGGTGGCGAGCCACTCGAGCAGCAGCGGCGGCGAGAACACCGAGCGCACCTGCGCGAACCGATTCACCACCGTGACCACCGCGTCGGTGGTCCCGACGAGGATCAGGTGGAGCCCGTCGAGCAGGAGCACGGTGTCGCGGATGCTCCGCAGCACCTCGGCCGCTGCGAGCGCGTCACGGTCGCTCAGGTTCTCGAGGTTGTTGACGTGCACGATGACGCCGGGCGCACCGGCATCGCGCGCGAAGGCAAGCAGGTCGCGCATCACGCGGGGGCCGTCGAGGAGCATCGCACCCGGCGGCGTCGCGGCGCCGGTGGAGCGCGACATCCCTGCGCCGACGCCGAGCACCGAGAGGTTGGCCCCCCCGCCGGTGAGGCGGATGGCGCGCACCATCTGGCTCGCGGCGTCGAGCGCCGGCGAGGAGGCCTGCGGCCGCGCCGTCACGACGGCGTCGTAGACCGCAGCCAGGAGCCGGCCGATCACGGCCTCGACGGAGTCCCCGGAGTAGAGCGGGATCACCTCATCGACCGTCCAATACCCCGCGTCGATGGCGGCTCCCTTCACCGATTGCACGAATGTGGTCTTGCCGATGCCTGGGGCGCCGGCGACTGCCTGACGCGAGCTGCGGCCGCCGCCGATCACGGAGAGCAGCTGGCGCTGCTCCGGAGCCCGACCGATGAAGAGGCTCAACGGAAAGTGCTCAGAGGCGGCGCCCAGAGTACTCTGGAAGAAGGGCGAACCGCGTAAGTCATATAGCTGCCACAGGTTAGGAAGCGGCAATCGGTGCTCCAGCGATATTGAGTGTATTTGGCAAATAATCAATAAGCACGATAACATAGCGAATACTCAATACCTGCGAATATTGACCAAATGCGTGATGCAGTCAATATCCGGCCATCGACTGGCCCTCGAGGAGTCCCGGGAACGCAGCGGATGGGCTCGGCCGAGGCGGTCGCGGGACTCGACGGCCGCGACCATACTTCCAGCGCTGTGACGGACGTCGCTTCGAGGTCCGAACAAAACCTCGCTCCAGCCGGGATCCATCGTGACCGACTCGCTCAACCGCCGCGACCTGCTGAAGCAGGCACTCGCCGCCGGCGCCGGACTGGCCGCCGGCAGCGCGCTCACCCCGATGCCGGCGATCGCCGAGTCGATCACGGCGGGGTCGGCGAGCGACCTGGCACCGGAGCGCGCGGCCGCCGCGCGCACGATGCACGGCGTGCCCTTCGCGCGGCACGAGACGGTGCGCTTCGCGATCGTCGGCACCGGACTGCGCGGGCGCAGCCTGCTGTCGGAGCTGCTCGCGATCGACAACGTGCGCATCGTCGCCCTCGCGGACATCGCGCCGGACAAAGCCGCGCGCGCCGTGAAGATGTGCACCGATGCCGGGATGCCGGCGCCCGACGTCTACACGAATGGCGACCGCGACTTCGAGCGGCTCGTGCAACGCGACGACATCGACTTCGTCTACACGGCCACTCCCTGGGAATGGCACGTCCCGGTGATGCTCGCCGCACTCAGGGCGGGGAAGCACTGCGGCACCGAGTGCCCGGCGGGCACGACGCTCAAGGATCTCTGGGCCTTGGTGGACGCGAGCGAGAAGGCCCAGCGCCACTGCCTCCAGCTCGAGAACTGCAACTACGGCTACAACGAGATGCTCGTGAACCGCCTCGTGCACGATGGCGTGTTCGGCGAGATCCAGCACGGCTCCGCGGCGTACATCCACGACCTGCGCACGATCCTCTTCGAGAACAGGGACGAGGGCCTCTGGCGCCGCGGCTGGCACACGCGCGTCAACGGCAATCTCTACCCGACGCACGGGCTCGGCCCCGTGGCGTGGTATATGGACGTGCATGCGGGCGACCGGCTCGACTATATGGTCTCGATGAGCACCGAGGAGCGCGGCCTCTCGCTGCATCGCGAGGCCACCGTCGCCGACAAGTCGGACCCCAAGTGGCGCGAGCGGTATGCGACCGGCGACCTCAATACATCGCTCTTGCGCACGGTGAAGGGCCGCACGATCGTCCTGCAGCACGACGTCTCGAGCCCGCGCCCCTACTCACGCTTGAACGGCGTGGCCGGCACGAAGGGAGTCTTCGAGGACTACCCACCGCGCATTTACGTGGAAGGCCAGGAGGGCGGCCACCGCTTCGGCGCGATCGACAAGTGGAAGACCACGCACGAACACCCACTCTGGACCCGCATCGGCGAACTCGCCCGCAAGAAGGGCGGCCACGGCGGAATGGACTTCGTGATGGCCTGGCGCCTGGTGGAATGCATGCGCGAAGCCTTGGTCCCCGACTTCGACGTCTACGATGCGGCAGCCTGGAGCGCCCCGCTGCCACTCTCGCAGATGTCCGTCGCCAAGGGCAGCGCCCCAATGAAGTTCCCCGATTTCACCAGAGGGGAGTGGAGCAGGAAGAAGGGCTGACGTGAGCGCAGTTCCTCACATCTCACATCTCACATCTCACCTCTGCCCTTCAAATGCGCCTGACAAGTCTAGACTGGCTCATCGTGGTCCTGAGCGTCGCCGTCGCCTTCGTCCCCGCGCTCCTGCTCGCCCGCCGCGCCGGCGCCAACACCGAAGAGTTTTTCACCTCCGGCCGCGCCGCCCCCTGGTGGCTCATCGGCGTCTCGATGGTCGCCACGACCTTCAGCACCGACACACCGAACCTAGTCACCGACCTCGTGCGCCAGGGCGGCGTCGCCGGCAACTGGGTCTGGTGGGCCTTCCTGCTCACCGGGATGATGACGGTGATGTTCTACGCGCGGATGTGGCGGCGCTCCGGCGTGATGACCGACCTCGAGTTCTATGAGATCCGATACTCCGGCAAGGCCGCGAGCTTCGTGCGCGGATTCCGCGCCGTCTACCTCGGCCTGATCTTCAACTGCGTCATCATGGCGACGGTGAACCTCGCCGCCGCCAAGATCGCGAACATCCTGCTCGGCTGGCCGATGTGGCAGACGCTGCTCGTCTGCGCCGTGCTCAACGTCGGCTTCGCGGCCATCTCCGGCTTGTGGGGCGTGCTGGTCGCCGACTTCATCCAGTTCGGCATCGCGATGACCGGCTCCTTCGCCGCGGCCTACTTCGCGCTGCAGCGCCCCGAGGTCGGCGGGCTCGACGGACTCTTCGCCAAGCTGCCCGCCCAGACCTACGCCTTCCTCCCCGACACCTCGAACTGGACCATCACGCTCACGGTGCTGATCCTGCCGCTCACCATACAGTGGTGGTCGGTCTGGTACCCCGGGGCCGAACCCGGGGGCGGCAGCTACATCGCCCAGCGGATGCTCGCGTCCAAGAGCGAGAAGGACGCGCTCGTCGGCACGCTCTTCTTC
>JANNLH010000084.1:0-40717 GCA_031396725.1 Gemmatimonadaceae bacterium
AACGTAGGATGTAGGAAGTAGACGGGGGGGGCGCCCGGCCGGTCTCTCGACGGTCGGGCGCCCCGTCCTTTTGCCCTAGGGCGGTTCTGCCGATACTTTCGGGCACCATGGCCCGCCTGCGCTGGCGACTTCCGCTCTCCCTGCTCCTCGTCGCCCTCGGCGGCGCCTGTGGGGAGGGGCGCGAGACGCCGGCGATCGCGTTCACCTACAACTTCGGCGACACCGCGTTCCAGCACTTCCTCCAGCGGGAGGTCGACCGGACGCGCCCGCCGGGGGGTGTGCCGATCCGGGTGGTCGGGGCCGAGATCGCCGATCAGGGCGTCCTGGCGATCTCCGCCCTCTCGGCGGAGGTGAAGCGCGCGACGGAGTTGGCGGCGGATCCGGACGTGGTGATCGCGGTGGGACCCGGCGGGAGCCGCGAGGCGCTGCAAGTCGCGCCGATCTACCGCGAGGCCCGGCTGGTGGACCTCGTGCCGACGGCGACGAGTCGCCTCCTCTCGACGGCGGGCGAGTACACGTTCACGCTGGCGCCGAACGACTCGATGCAGGGGGAGTTCATCGGTGCCTTCGCCGACTCGGCGCTCGGCGCGCGCTCCGCCGCGATCTTCTACGTGCCGGACGAGTACGGGATCGGGCTCGGCGCCGGCACCGCGACCGCGCTCGCCACGCGCGGGATCGCGCTGATCGACCGGAGCGCGATGCGTCTCACGCTCGACTGTCTCTCGAGCGACGGACAGCGGTTCTACGATGGCCTCACCGCGGAACTCGCCCTGCGCGGCACGCCGGATGTCGTCGTCATCGCCGCGCGGACGGTCGAGGCCGGGTGCCTCGCGCGGCCGTTGCGGGCGCGGTTCCCGCGCGCCGTGCTGATCGCGGGCGACGGGACCTACCTCGAGGAGTTCTTCTTCGATCGCGCCGGCGCGGCCGCCGAGGGGATGCATCTCGTCGCGTTCTGGCACCCGGACCTCGCCGACAGCGCTTCCCGCCGATTCGCGCGCGTTTTCGCCGAGCAGGTCGGACGGCGACCGCGGCACGGCGATGCGGTCTTCTATGACGCCACGATGCTCGCGGCCGCCGCCATCCGGGAGGGAGGCGCGGACCGGGTCGCGGTGCGCCGCTGGATGCTGTCGCTCGGCGGGGCGCGCGCGGCTTTCACCGGCATCACGGGTCCGATGGAGTTCCGGGCCGGCCATCGCCACCCGATGCTGATGACGCGGGTGCGCGGGCGCGACTCCGAGGTGCTGGGCCGATGACGCGCTCCGCAAGGACCCTCTCGCTGCGCGCATTCCTGTTCGTCGTGGGCTTCGCGGGGCTCGGCTACGTGGCGCTCGTGGGCGCGCACGTGATCGGTGTCCTGCGGCCCGCGGCCTCGGAACTCCGTGGCCAGACGTCGGACCTGCTGACGGACCACGACGCGATCGAGCGACGGCTGCGCCGCCTCCGGGATGCCCGGCGCGAGGTCGCGCGGCACGTGCCCCCGATCCTCCGGGACGCCGGGGCGCCCCGGCTCCGGCCGCTCGAGGAGCTGCGGTCGGAGGTCCGCTCGCTGCTGGATGAGGGGGCGTCGATGCGCGCGTCGGTGGAGCGCGCCGACCTCCCGCTCGAGATGCGCCTCCTGCTCGCGCAGGCCGTGGAGCAGGAATCGGCCGTGGGAGTCTCCCTGCTCGAGGCCACGCGCGCGGTCGCGCTCGCCCGGCCGTCCGAAGCGGTCGAGGCCCTCCGCGCATCGGGACTCCGCTCCGACTCGACCTCCGTGCTGCTCTCGGCCGCCCAGCGCGTCGCCCTCGGCGACCTGCTCAAGGGCGAGGAGGCGCTGCTCGAGCGGCTCGATGCGCTGGGCAGCTGGGCGGCCTGGTGGATCGTCGCGGGCGGGTTGCTCTTCGTGGTCGGCGCGCTGATCCTGCGCGCGCGCATCTATCGTCCGGTCGCGGCGATGGAAGGCGCCGTGCGGCGGATCGCCGAGGGTGACCTCAGCGCCGAGGTGACCGTGGCGCGCCCCGACGAACTCGGTCGGCTCGCCACACACCTGAACGCCATGACGCAGGTCCTGCGCGAGCGCGCCGAGGACGAGGTACGCCGGCGGGAGAATCTCACCGAACGGTTCGGCCGATTGCTGGACGAGTCCTCGAACGAGATCTGCGTGTTCGACGCGGAGACGCTGCGCGCCGTCCAGGCCAACCGGGGCGCGCGCGTGAACCTCGGGTACACGCGTGAGGAGGTCGGCGATATCACGCTGCCGACGCTCCTCGGCGGGCTCGACCGCTCCGCGCTCGATGCCCAGCTTGGCCGCCTGCGGCGCGGGGAACAGCAGCGCCTCTTCCTCTCGATGCGGCAGGTCCGCAAGGACGGCAGCAGCTACCCGGTCGAGATGACGCTGCAGTACTCGACCGTCGGCGACCGCGCGGTGTTCGTGACGGTCACCGAGGACGCGGGCGTGCGGCAGCGGGCGCGCGAACTCGACCAGCGCCTGCGCGACTTCACCCTCGCCGAGCAGCGCGTGCTCACGGACGGGGATCTCCCGGCGGCACTGCGAGCGATCACCCGGATGGCGGCCGATCTGCTGGGCGCGTCGCGGGTGCTCGTCCGGCGCGCCGAGGGGGAGATGGTGCGGCTGCTGGCGGTCTACGACGCGCGTCGGGACTTGCACGAACCGGCAGGCATCCTCGTCGAGGTGAGCGATCCCCCGACCGATCCACTGCGGCTGGAAGTGCCCGTCCGGACGGCGGGCCGTCTCGTCGCGACGCTCGTCGTCGAGCCGGACCTCGAGCGGCGCAGCTGGACCGGAGAAGAGCAGATCGCCGCCGGCGCCATCGCCGAGCTGGTCGGCCGTGCGCACGATGCGACCGAGCGGCGGGCGCTCGAGCACGCGCTCGCGCGCGCGACGCGCATGGACTCCATCGGCCAGCTCGCCGGCGGCGTGGCCCACGACTTCAACAACATCCTCACGGCGATCCTCGGAAACCTCGAGGCGTGCCGCAGCGGGCTCGGACCCGGCGACCCGATGGATGGCTCGCTCGCCGAGGCGGAGCAGGCGGCTCGGCGCGCGGCCGACCTCACGCGGCAGCTGCTGACCTTCGCGCGCCACCAGCTCGTCGAATCCCGCGTGCTCGACGTCAATGCGCTCACGCGCGAGGCCGACCGGATGATGCGCCGGCTCATCGGGCCGGGGATCGAGCTGCACCACGCGCTGGAGGAGCCGCTGCACGCCGTGCGGATGGGCCCGGGGCAGCTCGAGCAGGTGCTCGTGAACCTCGTCGTGAATGCGCGCGATGCGATGCCCGCCGGCGGTCAGGTGACGATCGCGACGCGCAACGTGACGCTCGACGCCGCGGCGGCGGCAGGCCATCCGGCGCTCGAGGCGGGGGAGTACGTCGAGCTCGCGGTGCGTGACACCGGGGCGGGGATGTCCCGCGAGACGATCGAGCGCGTCTTCGAGCCCTTCTTCACGACCAAGGCGCTCGGCGAGGGCACCGGCCTCGGGCTCGCGGTCTGCTACGGTATCGTGCGACAGTCCGGCGGGGACATCTCGGTCACCAGCGTGCCCGGCGCGGGGTCCACCTTCCGCATCCTCCTCCCCGCGGTGCGAGAGCGCCCCGAGTCGGGGACGGGCGCCGCACATGCACGGCCGACCGCCGGCACCGAGACGATCCTGGTCGTGGAGGACGAGCGCGCCATCCGCGAGCTGCTGGTGCGCGCCCTGACGAAGCGTGGGTACCTCGTGCTCCAGGCGAGCGACGGGCGCGAAGCGGTCGAACTGGTCGCGGCGCGCGAGGGGCGGATCGACCTGCTCCTGAGCGACGTCGTGATGCCCCGGCTCGGCGGTCCGGCGGCGGCGCGCCTCATCCGAGACCGCATCCCGGGACTGCCGGTGCTGTTCATGTCCGGGTACACGGCCGAGGCCTCGCTCGAGGGAGGCGTCCTGGAGGGGAGTGAGTTCGTCGCCAAGCCCTTCACCCCGGACGAGCTCTGCCGCCGCGTCCGCGCGATGCTCGACGGCGCACCGGCGGCGGCGTAAGTAGATTCTCGATCCATGCAAGCCATCGTCGACTACTTCTCCACGATCCCGTCCACGCATCGCGCCGCGATCCTGGTCGGCGGCATCACCTTCTTCTGGGTCTGGGAGAGCGCCGCCCCACTCTTCCGCTTCGACTACCGGAAGGGACGGCACGCGCTGGTGAACATCTTCTTTACGATGACGACGATCGTGGTGAACTTCGCGCTGGCGTTCATCCTCCTGCTGGCGGCCGACTGGACCGTCGCCAACCGGATCGGCGTGCTGTTCCTGCTGCCGGCGCTTCCGCTCGTGGTACAGCTGCTGATCGGCCTGCTGATCCTGGACCTCGTCTCGGCCTGGCTCGCCCACTGGGTCCAGCACAAGACGCCGCTGCTCTGGCGCCTGCACCTGGTCCACCACTCCGACACGCACATCGACACGACGTCGGCCAACCGCCACCATCCGGGCGAGAGCGTCGTGCGCTTCGCGTTCACGATGCTCGGCGTGGTGGTCGCCGGTGCGCCGATGTGGATGGTGTTCCTCTACCAGTCGGCGAGTGTCGTCCTCAGCCAGTTCAATCACGCCAACATCGCGTTGCCGGCGTCGGTCGACCGCGTGTTGAGCTGGGTCATCGTCTCGCCCGACATGCACAAGGTGCATCACCACTACGTGATGCCGTACACGGACTCGAACTACGGCAACGTCTTCTCGCTCTGGGATCGGCTCTTCGGGACCTTCCGCACGCTCGACCGGTCGGCGCTGGTCTACGGCGTCGACACGCACCTCGACCCGGCCGAGCACACGACCGTCGGCGCGCTGCTCACCATGCCGCTGCGGCGCGGGACGAAGGGGACGACCTCGCGCCGGTGAGGCCCGGGACCGTCGGGGCGCGCCCGCTCAGGGCGCGCCCGGCTTCGGGCCGCGCCGGATGTAGCGCCCGTCGAACCCGGACTGCCAGGTGCGTCCGGAGTCGAGCGACGATTCGAAGAGCTGCCGCACCGTGTCCGCGTGCAGGTGGAAGAAGGTCAACCGCTGTTCGACGCGTCGGCCGTCGGGTCGCCGGGACCAGCCGCTGAATCGCATCGCACCGTCGCGGAACTCGCCCTGCGTGTAGTCGAGCGTCCCGCCGTCCTCCGCGAGCCAGAGCTGACGCCAGGTGCGGAGGTTCTGGTCCCACCAGTTGAAGCTCTGACCCGTGCCGCCCTGCGCGTCGGTCCAGTGCTCCAGCAGCGCACAATGCCGCATGATCGGCGCGATCGTGTTCGTGCCGAGCTGCGCGGTGGCGCCGGCCGATGGGGTCCACGGGAACACGTCCCAGGTGCCGATCCAGAAATCGAACTGGCGGCGGACGGCAACGTAGCTGCACGGGAAACGCGCCGAGTCGGCCGCGGTCGCGCTCGCCGGGGCGGTCGCGGCCGGACTCGTCGATTGCTGCGCACCGGCGGCGGGTGCGCCGAGCAGGAGCGCGAACGCGAGGAGCTTCGGAGAGCGGCGCATGGGGATCCGGGGAGAAGGGGTCTGTTGACGCAGTACCCGGCCCGGCGTAGAGAGCGTCACGCGACTCGCCCCCGGAACGCATCAGCGTCCCGGGGGCGTCCCTTGGGTGGGGGAGCCGGCAGTCTACTGCGCGGCCGCCAAGGGGAATCTCAGGCCGGCGACGATCCCGTCGGCCTCGCCATCGAGCGCCCGCTTCAGCGACGCGTCGGCCCAGGCGACCTCCGCGCCGTCGGCGAGAGCGCGCTGCACGAGCTGTTCGATCTCCTTGGGGTGCTGGCGCCAGGCGCTCTCGGAGAAGATCAGCTCGGCGATCGCGCCGAGCTCGGCCGCGCGCGCTGTCCCCTCGTAGCCCAGGGCCGCGCGCCCGGTCGCGTGCGCCGCTTCCCGGATGGCGTCCACGCGCGACTCCTGGTGCCGCGACCGGAGAGTATGCAGGGCCTCCCGGATGGGGCCGAGAGCCTCGGCCGGGGATTGCATCCGGAGAACGGGCGAAAGCGCGGCGTGACCGGCGAGTGCGGGCGGCAGCATGCGCAGGAGGTGCGCGGCCGACTCGGGCGCGCCGCCGACGACCAGCGGGATCCCGCCGTCGGCGAGCGCGGTCAGGCGGTGCAGGAGGACGGCGTGGAGCCGCTCTGTCGCCTCGCGGCGCTGACGCTGCACCTCGTCCGTGCCAGTGCGGCCGCGGGTCCCGCCGTGGAATCCGACGCGCGCGGGCTCGCTCATGTACGGCCCGATCTCCGTGATCGCGTCGGCGTCCTGCGCGAGCAGGGTCTCGAACGCGCCGTCGTGGAGCCGCGAGATCCGGACGTGATTGCGGTCGACCTGCACCACGTGGGCCTCCTCCGTCTCGGCTACGCGGAGGTAGGGCACCACGAGCGCCCCGATCCCCCAGTGCACCGAGGTCTCCACGCCTTCCGGGAGCGCGAGCGTGAGCTGATCTCCCCCGGCGGCGCAGAAACAGGCCCAACTGCCGCCCCGCGGCATCGCCTGATCCGTCGGGAGGTGGTCGAGCGCGCGCTCGACGCACCGCTCGAATGCGTCGCGCTCTTCCTGCGGGGCGCCGGCGAGCGCGTCGCGCGCCTGTGCGACCTGCTGGCGCAGGTGCACACGCCAGTTGCGGCGCTCGGCGGGATCGGCCGGCGTCGCCTCGATGTAGACGCTGAGCGTGAGTTCCCCGCGATGGGCGCGGATGAATCGGAGCAGTTCCTGCGAGACGGACATTGGGCCCTCCTCCAGTCAGATCAGGGTGCCCTTGGTGGGGAAGACGAAGGTGCGGTGCGTGAGCCGGCGTTCCGCGACGGCCCGGACGAAATCCACCGTCGAGACGATCCCGACGAGGCGGTCGCCCTCCAGCACCGGCAGCCGGTGGACCTGCTCGTGGCGCATCACCTCGGCGGCGCGGTCGGCGGGCATGTCCGGCGTGAGCGTGTGCAACGGCCCGCGCGTCATCGCCTCCTCGACGGTGTGGTCGTCGAGGATGCCCTGCTCGCTCTCCGCCCGCACCTCCGCCGGCTCGGTCGGCAGCGAGGCGATGAAGTCGAGCAGGTCCTGCGCCGTGAGCATGCCGAGGAGCGTGCCGAGCCGCATGACCGGCGCCCCGCCCAGGCGCTCGGTGGAGAAGATCTCGGCCGCCTCCCGGATGCTGACATCCGGCGCGAGCGTGAGCACATCGGCGGTCATGATGTCACGGACCCTGAGCATTGGGCGCTCCTCGTGAAGGCGTCGGCGGGATCGCCGCGCGGTACGAGGTGAATTCTGCCCAGGGCGCCGGTTCGGACAATCGGTGGATGCCTGAGCGAACGTGGGGGATGTCCCCCGGATCCCCCGGCGACCGCTGGCGCCGAACGCTGCCGGTCGGGATAATTGCCGAGGCATTTCCCTCACCGGATACCGGATGCGACGAGCGAGCGGCAGTCGGAAGATGGGAGACATCTGGCTCGGGCACGGCGGCGAGGCGTCGCTCAACGGGCTGCTGGCGCTCGCCCGGGAGTTCAAGGCGACGGATGTGCACATCCTCCCGGGCTCGCCAGTGTATGCTCGCGTGGACGGCGAGCTGCGCCCGCTCACCGACGAGGTGCTCTCGGCGTCGGCGGCGCGGCATCTCGCGTTCGCGCTGCTGAGCGAGAAGCAGCGCGCGAGCCTCGACGAGGTGCTCGACCTCGACCTGATGTGCGTCGACGACGCGCAACAGCGCTACCGGCTGAACGTCGCGTACGCCAACGGCGCGATCGGGGCGGTGATCCGGCTGCTGCCGCGGCTGCCGATCCCGCTCGAGGACCTGCGGTTGCCGCCGGTGGTGGAGTCCACGACGCACCGCGGCAAGGGACTCGTGCTGATCACCGGGAGCACCAGCCAGGGGAAGACGACCACGATGGCGAGCATGGTGGACGCCATCAACCGGCACAGCCGCAAGCACATCGTCACGATCGAGGACCCGATCGAGTACCTGCATCCCAAGGGGCAGTCGCTGGTGCGGCAGCGCGAGATCGGGCGCGATACCCACACCTTCGCCTCCGGGCTGCGCGCGGCGCTGCGACAGGATCCCGACGTCGTGCTGATCGGCGAGATGCGGGACTACGAGACGATCGAGATCGCGCTGCGCGCGGCGGCCTCCGGCGTGCTGGTGATCTCGACCCTGCACATCGTGTCGTCCGAGCGCCTGATGGACCGGATGCTCTCGTACGCACCCCCGGGACGCGAGTCACTGGTGCGGACGATGACCTCCGAGGTGCTGCACCTGGTGGTGCACCAGGAGCTCCTGCCGACGCTCAGCGGCGGGAAGCGCGTCGCGGCGGAGGTGCTCGTCGGGACGCGCGCCGTGCGCAACCTGCTCAAGAGCGGGGGCGACGCGCAGCTGCGGAGCACGGTGATGGCCGGGCGCGAGGCCGGGATGGTCACGATGCAGGCGTCGGTCGATGCGCTGCTCGCCGAAGGGGAGATCAGCGCTGCGGTGCGTGAGGACGTGCTGAAGAACTACGCCTCGATGAGCTGACGTGGCCAACGACCGGGAGTTCCGCGAACGCCTCGCCGCCGTGCTCGGCCCCGACTGCGAGATCGGCGAGCTCGTCGGTCAGGGCGGGTTCGGCCGCGTGTACGCGGCGCGCGACCGCCGGCTCGACCGTCGGCTCGCGGTGAAGGTCATCCGCCCGGACCTCGCCGGCGCCACCGCGTTCCTCGACCGCTTCCGGCGGGAGGGTGTCGCCCTCGCGCGGCTGCGGCATCCCGCGATCGTGCCGATCTACGACATCCGCGAGTCGGAGGGCCTGATCGTCTACACGATGCCCTTCATTGACGGGCCGACGCTCGCGGCGAAGCTCGACCAGCGCGGCCCGTTGCCGCCGCGCGTCGCGCAGCGGATCCTCGCCGAGCTCTGCGACGCCGTCGCGGCGACGCATCGGGCCGGCATCCTGCACCGCGACATCAAGCCGGCCAACGTGATCCTCGAGGGCCCCCAGGAGAAGGTGCTCCTGATGGACTTCGGCATCGCGCGCCTCGCCGGTGCGGACGAGCTCACCGAGAGCGGCGTGCTGATGGGGACGCCGACCTACATGTCACCGGAGCAGGTCGGGGGCGGCCCGGCGGTGGACGAGCGGTCGGACATCTACTCGCTCGGCGTCGTCGGCTTCCACCTGGTCACCGGGCGTCCGCCCTTCGCGGGGAGCACCCCGTCGGAGGTGATGATGCAGCACGTTTCGAGCGCCCCGATGCCGGTGCGCCGGATCAATCCCTCGGTGCCGCTGGCGCTGGCCGACGCGATCGAGCGCGCGCTCGAGAAATCGCCGGATGACCGCTTCCCGTCGGTGCGCGAGATGTTCGACCAGGTGCAGGGCGTCACCTTCTTCCGCGAGGTCGGGGGAGAGCCGGTGCCGGATCATCCCGCGTGGCTCGGCCGGTCGTCGGCGATGCTGGGTACGGTGGCTGCCGGTGCGCTTCTCACGGGATGGCTCACCGCCGCGGGCTGGTCCGCGCCGGACTTGGCCACGTGGCAGTGGCTCGTGGTCGGCGGCGGGTCCGCGTTGCTCGCGGTCATCGTCTCGCCGCGCGTCCGACTCGGGATCAGTCGATGGCGCGGCCGTCGCTGAGGTCGCGCGAACGCGAGTGCGTACGCTCCCCTTCGCGGGCGCGCCGCTCGGTCTCCGTGTCGAGCAGGGCGCGCAGCGCGACGATCAGGGGATGGTCGGCGGTGTACGCGCGGCCATACCCGAGGTTGAAGCGGTAGTCGAAGCCGGGGGGATTGTCCCCCTGCGTGTGCTGGAGGATCGTCTCGAGCTTGTCGAGCGCCTTGGCGAGCCGGGCCTCCGGCGTGACGGCGGCCTCGTACTCGTCCCAGAGCGCCACGATCTCGTCGCGGCGCGCGGCCGGGAGCGGCGAGAGCAGCGTCAGCAGGTCCGCGCGCTCTGCCGCCGACTTGCCCGCGCCCGGGTCCGCCGCGATGCGGCGCGCCTGCTCGGGGGCCGGGACGTCCCCGCCGATGGCCTCACCGAGATCGTGGACGATGCAGATCCGGAGCAGCCGCGCCGCGTCCACGTCGGGGAACTCCGGGCCGAGGACCAGCGCCATCAGGCAGAGGCGCCAGGTGTGCTCGGCGACGCTCTCCTGCACCCCGGTCGAGGTGTAGGCGCTCCGCACCGTGGCTTTGAGCCGCTCGGCGGCGCGCAGGAAATCGAGTGTGCCGGCGAGCTCGGTCGGCTCCATCCCGGAAAGCTACCGCACCCGCCGCATCACGCGCACGGTGGGCCGCCCATCCGAGGCCGCACCGGGGCAGCGCGCGGCGTCCGGTGCCGCGCCGGACTCCCAGTGCCAGTCGCGCGGGATCAGTTGATTGGCGCAGACCTCCATCAGTGCGCCGACCGGCTGGTTGGAGTACCGCGCGATCACCACGCCGGAGGTCGCACGCTCGCTCGCACTTGCCGCGGCCTTCGGACACCGCGAGCCGCCGTCCACGAAATCGATGGCGATCCAGCCCGACGGCCGCTGTTCGGAACGGCAGATCGTTCGCGTCTCGAGGCCGGCATGCGCCGCGCCGGGCTGCGGCGCGCTCCCGGTCGTTCCCGGGCGCGGGATCGTGCCGACGGGTCCGGTCGGGAGGCCGACAGTGCCAGCGCCGCCCGTCTCGTCGCCGGATCCGCCTACCCGGATGCTGGTGCAAGCCGCCGCTCCGAGCCCTGCAAGGGTCGCAAGGATCAGGATGCGAGTGCGCCACAACGTGCGGGTCACGGGGTCTCCCTTCGAGAGGGTCTCGAGGCGACGAGTTCGCTGGCGGGTCGTACGTCGCACGCCGGCCGAAGTTCCGCCCGCGTCAACGGCGAGTCACCACAGAGGACACAGAGGGCACAGAGGAAGTACAACAGCAGAACGGCACCCGCCTTTGAAGGGGCGCGGCGGAAGGATCTGCCCGCCACGCCCCCCAAAGGTAGTTGCGGTTCTCTGTGTCCTCTGTGCCCTCTGTGGTGAATCGCCGTTCCGCGATCCCCGCCGAGCACCGCCGGGCGTCCCGGGCAATGCTAACTTGAGATTGCGATGACCGCACCCCGTCTCCAGCTCCCTCTCGATGCCTCCGGGCGCCGCCGGCTGAAAGTCGCCTTCGTCGGCACGCATGGCGTCGGCAAGACGACGCTCTGCTTCGATCTCGCGTCGCAGCTCAAGCGCCTCGACCTCGGCGTGGACCTCGTGAAGGAGGTCGCGCGGCGCTGCCCGCTGCCGATCAACGAGGAGACGACGCTCGATGCACAGGCGTGGATCCTGCACACGCAGATCGCCGAGGAGATCGCGGCGGCAGCGTCGTACGAAGTGGTGATCTGCGATCGCTCGGTGCTCGACAACTATGCCTACCTCGTGGCACGCGTGGGCCGCCGTCCCGAGCTCGACGCGCTGGTGGGGAGCTGGATCCGCGGCTATGACGCGCTCTTCAAGGTGCCGGTGATCGACCTGCCGTCGTTCGACGGCCAGCGGGCGGTGAGCCCGACATTCCAGCTCGAGATCGACGCCACGATCGACCGGCTCGTGGACGCGTTCGCGGTGCCCGTCCTGCGCCTCGACTCTGCCGATCGCGCCGGCTGGATCCCCGCCGTGGTGCGCTCGCTCGGACTCCCGCTGCATCCGCCGCAGATCGACCTCTTCGGGGCCGCATCAGCCCCGTAGGAAGCGTTCACCACGAAGACACGAAGGGCTGAAGAACTACGAAGGCGGCACTCACACCTGCCGACCGCCTGCTGCGTCGGATTCACCGCGGAGACGCGGAGGAACGGAGGAAAGACGGAGATGGCCTGGGGGTACTGCGATCGCCACGCCCGATTGGGACAGCGCACGCAGTACCCCCGAAGTGCTTCTCCGTCCTTCCTCCGCCTCGCCGTGTCTCCGCGGTGAAGCACCAAGCGGTCGGCAGTTGGCAGTTGCGTCCTTCGCCGTTCTTCACCGCTTCGTGCCTTCGTGCCTTCGTGGTGAACCGGACAGATCCTCTCAGGGCGCCGACCGCAAGGCTTGCCGCACCGCGGCGAGGCAAGGCCGCAATGTCTCGAGCGTGTGATCCCCCATGTGTCCGATCCGGATCGTCGAGTCCTTGAGCGCGCCGTAGCCGCCGCCGATCACGAACCCCATCTCGGCGACGCGCTGGACGACGTCGGCGGACCGGAGCCCCGCAGGGAGCGTCAGTGCACTCACGGTGTGCGATCGCTCGCCCTCGCGAGGCAGGAAGGCGACCGGGATACCCTCGGCCTGCAGCGCGTGCACCCACGCGGTGGTCTCCGCCTGCATCGCCGCGTGGCGGGCCCAGCGCGCCTCGATCCCTGTCTGCACGATCGTCTCCAGCTGGACGTCGGCGGCGTAGAGGAGCGAGAGAGCGGGCGTATTCGGCGTCTGCGAGCGCAGGGCGTACTCCTCGAATTCCACCACGTCCAGATACCGCCCGCGATGCGGCGTCGCCGGGGACTGGAGGATGTATGACTCGCTCGCCACGGCGAAGGCCAGCCCCGGGGGCAGTGCGAGTGCCTTCTGCGAGCCGGTCAGCACGAAGTCCAGTCCCCACGCATCGGTCTCCACCGGTGTGCCGGCGATGCCGGTGACGCTGTCGACGAGGCACATCGCCCCGTGTCGGTGCGCCAGCTCGGTGATGGCCCGGATGTCGGTCAACACGCCGGTGCTCGTCTCCGAATGGACCACGGTCACCGCCGCGAAGGAGCGCTCCGCGAGCGCGGCCTCGACCAGGGCGAGCGGATGCGTGGCGCCCGGCGGCGCCGTCAGGACGCGCGTCTGGCGGTCGCAGCTCTGCGCGATGCGCGCGAAGCGCTCGGAGAAGGCGCCGTTCACGAGCGCGAGGATCGGGCCTTCGGGCGCGCCACGGATCGCCGCTTCCATCGCACCGGTGGCCGACGCGGTCATCAGGTAGACCGGGCGGTGCGTACGGAAGACGTGCTGGAGTCCGGCGACGATGCGTCGCTGCAGCGCCTCGTATGCGCTGCCGCGGTGCGGGATCATCGGCCGCAGCATCGCCGCGAGCACCTCAGGGCGGACCTCGGTGGGGCCGGGCAGGAAGAAGGTGCCGAATGCGGGCCGGTCGCTCATGCGGTCCCCAGGACGTAGTGCTGCAGGAAGTGGAACGACGGACAGACGAGATCCGCGCCGGCGACGACGTTGTCGCGTCGGACGAAGCCCGTGAAGGCCGCAAAGATGTCGCACGCGCGCTCGAGACGGATGGCCAGGTCGGTGGAGCCGTCGCCGACGGCGAGCACCGGTCGCGGGAGCGCGAGGGACTTCACGACCGACGCCTTGCCGCGCTGGAGCGCGAGCGGACTGGTGTGGTCGAAGTCGACGTAGTCCCCGTCGGGCCCGAACGCGACCTCCACCGCGTGCACGTCCGCCTCCGCGATGCCAAGCGCGTCCGCCAGCGGCAGGAGCGCCGCACGCAGCCCGCCGCTCACGATCACGACACGGACGTCCGCCGCGCGGAGCGCCGCGATGCACGCGTCCGCGCCTGGCGCAAGCGACTCCGTGTAGGCCGCCGCGAGCGCGGTGACCTCCGCGCGCGACGGTCGGACGGCCTCCATGCGCGCGCGATAGACCTGCTCGAGCGAGTGTGCACCCGCCATCGCCGCCTCGGTGAGGGCGGCGATCTCCGCGGCGACCGTCGCGGGCCGCCGTGCGGCGAGCCAGTCGATGCCCTCGATGCCGGCGAGCGTCGAGTCGGCGTCGAGGACCACGCTTCGCGCGCGCAAGGTGTTCATGCCAGGATGTTCCCGGGCGCCATCCGCCCGTCGGGGTCGAACTCGTGTTTCGCCGCGCGCATCAGCGCCACCTGCACCGGTGATGCCTGGAGGCCCAGCCACCGGGCCTTCAGCTTGCCGATCCCGTGTTCGGCGGCCACGGTCCCTCCCATCGCGATCACGGCCTTCAGGGTGCGCTCGACGACGGCCTCCATCCGGCGCACCTCGTCCGGGTCGCGGGCCACGAGATTCTGGTGCGGATGCCCGTTGCCGATGTGCCCGTAGGTCACGGCCGGGCCGATCCCCGCCTCGGCCGCGTGCGCGTCGGCGACCCGCAGCGCCTCTTCAACGCGCCCCAGCGGCACGGCCCAGTCGGTCGAGATCCGCCGGCCGCCCCCCGCGAGGAATGGCGCGGCGCGCTCGTGCATGGCGGCCGGCACGGCGTGCCGGAGTCGGCGCGCCTCGCGGATCGCCGCGTCCCCCTCGAAGACGCGCACGTCCGCGTCGCGCGCGCCGGAGCGTTCGGCCAGCGCGAGCCATTCGTCGATCGGCAGCTCGCCCGGGCTGCAGTCCTCAAGGTAGATCATCACCTGGCCGTCGGTGCCCCACGCGCCGCCCTCCCGCGCGATGCGGAACGCCTCGGTATCGAAGTATTCGAGGCAGCGGGCCGTCACCTGCTCGGACGCGCGTGCCGAGCGTACGAACGCGAGGGCGTCCGCGAGGCCGGGGAAGGGGATCCCGAGCCCCGTCTCGCGCGCCGGGCGCGGGAGCACCGCGATCTCCGCCGCGACGATCACGCCGAGCGTGCCCTCGCTGCCGACGAACCAATCGACCAGGTCCTGTGTCGGTGCGAAGCCGACGGTGTTCTTCTCGACCGCGCTGCGGCGGATCTCGAGCGTGCTCCCGTCGGCGAGCACGACCGAGAGCGCGCGGACGTGGGCGCGCGTCGGGCCGTACATCAGGGTGCGAGGGCCGGACGCGTCGCAGGCGATCGCGCCGCCGACGGTGGACGTCTCGTCGCTCGTCGGATCCGGCGCGAAGAAGAGCCCCTCGCCGGCGAGGCTCCGGTTGAGGTCGCCAAGGAGCACGCCCGGTTCGACGACCGCCGTGCGCGCCGCGACATCGATGTCGCGCACACGGTCCATCGCCCGCAGCGAGAGCAGCACTCCGTGCGCGGTGATCGAGGCGCCGGTGGTACTGGTCTGCGCGCCCGCGGGCGTGACCGCCACTCCGTCGGCCGCGGTCTCCCGCACGAGCGCGACCACTTCGTCCGCGGAACTCGCCCGCACGACGCCCTCCGGCACGTGCCGGAGCCCCGACGCATCCCGCGCGTATCCCTCGCAGACGGCGCGGTCGCGTTCGAGCCGCGCGCCGGGGGCCATCACTCCTCCCCGAATCGCACGATCGTGGCCGTGAGCACGTCGGGGAGCGCGAGCAGCACCTGCCGCACCTCCGGCGCGAAGACCCCGTCCACGCTGATCACCGCGAGCGCCTCGCCGCCCTGCGCGAGCCGCGCCTGGTGATACTCGGCGATGTTGACGTGCGCGGCGCCGAGCGCCGTGCCCACGCGCCCGATCACGCCCGGCACGTCGTGATTCGTGAGGACGATCAGGGTCCCGCGCGGCGCCACGTCCACGTGGAAGGGCCCGATGCGCGTGAGCCGCGGCGGGGCGTCGAGCGTCGCGACGCCGCCCACGCGAAGCTCCTCGCCCGACGCGCGCACGCGCACCTCGATCGCGCGGGGATGCGGGGCGTCCCCGCCTTCATACACCGCGAGTTCGATGCCGCGCGCCACCGCGACCGCGCGCGCGTTGATCAGGTTCAGGCGGTCGTGGACGACCGCACCGTCGAGCGCGCCCGCGGCTGCGGCGGCGAGCAGGATACCGCGCGCGTCCGCGACCTCGGGGCCGACCTTGATGGTCACGCCCTCGATCGCGCGCCGGTCGCGGTCGGCGAGGCGGGCGCGGGCGACCGCCGCCGCGCGACGGGCCACGTGGATGGCCGGCTGCAGCGCGCGCCAGTCGTCGGGGGTGCCCGCCACGTTGATCGAGCGCGAGAGCTCGCCGTCGAGCAGCGCGTCGCGCACGGCCTCGCACACATCGACCGCGACGTTGCGCTGCGCCTCCGCGGTGGACGCGCCCAGGTGCGGCGTCAGGAGGACGTTCGCGAGGTCGTGGAACGCGTGTTCGCCCGTCAGCGGTTCCCGCGCGTAGGCGTCGAGCACGGCGCCGCCGAGATGTCCCGACCGGAGCGCCTCCGCCAGCGCCGCCTCGTTCACGATCCCGCCCCGCGCCAGGTTCGCGACGATCGCCCCACGCGGGAGCATCGCCAGTGCGGTGGTGCCGAGCAGCCCGCGCGTCTCGTCGTTGAGCGGCGTGTGCACGGTGCACAACTGCGCCTCGGGGAGCAGCGCCTCGAGCGTCTCGGCCCGCCGCACGTGCATCGCCTCGAAGCGGTCCGCGGGGATGTACGGGTCGAACGCGACCACGGTCATCCCGAACGCGCGCGCGCGCAGCGCGACGGCGCTCCCGATGCGGCCGAGTCCGATGATGCCGAGCGTCTTGCCCCGCAGTTCGCTGCCCATCAATGCGCCCCGCTCCCAGCGCCCCGCGTGCATCGACGCGTCGGCCTGCGGGATGTGGCGCAGCAGCCCGATGACGCACCCGAAGAAGAGCTCGGCCACCGCGACCGTGTTGCCCGCCGGCGCGTTGATCACGGCGACGCCGAGCGCCGTCGCCGCGTCGATCGCGATGTTGTCCACGCCCACGCCGGCGCGGCCCACCACGCGCAGACGCCGGCCGGCACGCAGGAGATCCTCCGAGATGCGCGTCGCGCTGCGCCCGACGATCGCGTCGTAGTCGCCGATGCGCTTGAGCAGCTCGTCGGAAGGCAGCGTCGGGACCTCGTCCACGGTGAAGGACGGCACCGCGCGCAACAAGGCGAGTCCTTCGGGATCGATCTCGTCGGTGACGAGGAGGCGGTGTGTCACGGGCGCGGGCGGCGGAGGGTGGAGCGTGAAAACTATCCCTCAGCGCGTCACGGGGACACGACCCGCACGGGCTCGGTCGCCTCGACGGCCGTGAGGACGCCGTGTCCGAGCGCCCCGTCGATCGCGCGTCCCCAGCAGTGCACGATCGAGCCGATCCCTCCGAGCGCGCAGGTGTGCGCGCGTCCAGAGGAGACGGCGAAGAATGAGCGGCCGCCGCGCACGCTCACCGGGACCGAGCTCAGGCCGAAGCTGCCGTTCCCGAGTTGGCCGTAGCTGTTGACGCCCCAGCACCGCACCACGCCGTCGGTCGGGACCCCGCAGGCGTGCTGCTCCCGCAACGAGAGCTCGATGAACTGCGGCGACCCGGTGACCGGCGTGGGCGTCCGCCGCTGATCGCGCGAGCCGTCGCCGACCGCGCCATTGACGTTGTCGCCCCAGCAGAAGGCGCCGGTCACGGCGCGCGCACAGGTGTGCCGGTTGCCCGCGTCGATCGAGATGAAAGTCAGGCTGGCCTCGACCGCGACCGGTGCGTGCGCAAAGGTCGTGGCGCCGGCGCCGAGTTCACCGACCGCACCGTTCCCCCAGCAGGCGCCGCCGCCGGCGATCGTGACCCCGCAGCTGTGGCTCCCGCCCGCGCTGACGCTCGTGAACCTCAATCCGCCGGCGACCGCAGCGGGCGCGTTCCGGTTGCCTCCGCCCGCGCCGTCGCCGAGTTGCCCGTCGAAGTCGTAGCCCCAGCAGTACGCCAGGCCACCGGGCGCGACGCCGCAGCTGTGCTGCCATCCCGCGCTGATCGTCGCGAACGTCAGGCCGCCGGCAACGGGCGTTGGGGTATTCCGGCTCGGCGGGAACTCGGCCGCGTCGCCATCCCCCAGCGCGCCGAACGCGTTGCGGCCCCAGCAGAATGCGGCGCCGCCCGACGCAATGCCGCAGGTGTGGCTGAATCCGGCGGAGATCCGGAGGAAGGTGAGCCCTCCGCTGACAGGCACCGGTCGGTCGCGTCGTTCGACGCTGAGGTCGCCGAGCTGCCCGAAGCTGTTCGATCCCCAGCAGTACGCCTTGCCTTCGAACGTGAGCCCGCAGGTGTGATTCCCGCCCGCGCTCACGCTCGAGAGCGCGAGATACGGCTCGACGGTGACCGTCACGCTGCCGGTGAGGGGGCCCGCGGGTTCGACGATGGTGGCCGTGATCGTCGCCGTGCCCACCGCACGCCCCGCGATCACGCCGTCCAGCGAGACCGACGCGATGGCGGGGTCGCTTGAGGCCCAGGTCACCACCCGTCCCGGGAGGATGTTGCCGCTGGCGTCCCGCGCGGTCGCGTCGGTGAGCTGACGGCCGAAGACGCCCACCGTCGTCGCGACCGGCGCCACGCGCAGCTCGATGGCCACCGGCGACGGTGGAGGCGCCGGGCCGTCGGACGAGCAACCGCCCGCGCCGGCGATCATCGCCAGCGGCCAGAGCATTCCCGTGCGTTCGGTCCAGCGTCGCCCCATGCGCCCCTCCCTCCGACTACTGCGCCCGGATCGCCTCCGACGGATCGATCCGGCTCGCCCGCGCGGCGGGCACCCAGCACGCCGCGATCCCGATCGCCGCCATCAGCATCGCCACGCCCGCCATCGTCGTGGGATCCGTGGGTTCGACGCCGAACAGGAGCCCGCGCATCAGGCGCGAGAGCGCGAGCGATCCGCCGACGCCGACCAGCAGGCCGAGTCCCACCAGCAGTCCGCCCTCCTTCAGGATCATCCGCTGCACGCGTCCCGGGTCCGCGCCGAGACTCATCCGGATCCCGATCTCGTTCGTGCGCGCGCTCACCGAGAAGGCGAGCACCGCCGCGATGCCGATCGCCGCGATCACGAGCGCGAGGATGCTGAAGGACCCCACGAGCATCGCGTTGAGGCGCCGCGGCCCGACGCTCTCATCGCGGATCGCATCGACCGTCAGCACGTTCTCGATCGGCTGTTCAGGTGCCAGCGACCGCACGATCGCGCGGGCGGCGTTCGAGATGCCCGCCGGGTCCACGTCCGAGCGGATCACGAGCCCGCCGGTGGGGAAATCGCCTTGCGCGAATGGGAGGAACACCGCCGGCGTCGGTGCCGCATCGAGGCCGCCATCGCGGGTGTCGCCGACCACGCCCACGACGGTGCGCCAGTCCCCGGAGATCCCGATGATGCGCAGGATCTCGCCCGTCCAGGCCACCTGCCGGCCGACGGCGTCGATGCCCGGGAAGAAGCGGTCAGCGAGCGTCTTGTTGATGATCACCACGCGCTGGGAGCCCGCGCGGTCCGTGGTGGCGAACTCGCGGCCCGCGATGATCGGGATGCCCGAGGCACGGAAGTACCCGGGGTCGGCGGTCCGGTACTCCGCCTGCGGCACCGGTTCGTTGGGCGCGGTCGGCCGACCCTCGGCCTTCACCGGGAGCACGATCCCCGCACGGCGCAGCGGCATCGTGGACCCCACGCCCACAACGTTCACCCCGGGCAGCGTCGAGAGCTCCCGCTGCATCTCCTCGTACCGCGCGATCGACACCGCATTGTCCTGCGCGCCGACGAAGTCGCGTGGCACCTCCATCGTGAGGACATTCCGCGCGTCGAGCCCCGGATCGACCGCGGCCAGCCGCTGCATCGATCGCACGAGCAGCCCGGCGCCCGTCAGCAGCATCACCGACACGCCGAGCTGCGTGACGACGAGCACCTGTTGCAACCTCCGCCGGCGCAGGCCGCCACTCGACTTCACGCTCCCCGCCGCGAGCCCCGAGCCGATCGTCTGTTCGCTGCCGATCCGCGGTATGAACGCGAGCAGCACGGCGACCAGGAGCGCGAGCAGGAAGGTGAAGGCGAGCACCACGCCGTCGAGTTGGATCTCGTCCGCGCGCGGGCTCACGCGCGCGGCGAAGGCGGTCAGCATCCCGACGCCGGCGTACGCCACCACGAGCCCCAGCGCCGCACCGCCGAGCGCGAGCGCGACGTTCTCGATCACGAGCAGGCGCCGGATGCGCGAGGCACCGGCGCCGAGGGCGGCGCGCACCACCATCTCGTGCTCGCGGCGCACACCGCGCATCAGGGTGAGGTTGGCGACGTTCGCGCACGCGATCACGAGCACGAAGCCCGCCGCGCCCATCAGCAGCCAAAGCGTAAGTCGCGCGTCCTGGCCGAGGATCTCCTTGAACGGTGTCAGCGTGACCTTGTAGCCCGAGGCCGCATCGTAGGTCTCGGGATGGTCCGACTGCACCCGCGCGCGGATCGTCGCGACCTCCGCGCGGGCCTGCTCCACGGTCGCGTCGGGCGCGAGCCGGGCGATCATCTCGGTCATCCGGTGCGAGCGCTCCTGGACCATCATCGCGCTCACGTGATGCTCGCTGATCGACATGTTCATCAGCGCATCGATGCGCCCCGGGAAGAAGGGCGCCGGCTGCAGCACCCCGATCACCTCGGCCTGCCGTCCGCCGATCCGCATCGTGCGCCCGACGATACCGCTATCGCCGCCGAAATGCGCCTGCCAGTAGACGTGGCCGAGGATGATCACCGGCGCCGCGCCGGCCCCGTCGTCCGAGTCGTTGAACGGGCGGCCCAGCTGCTGACGAAGTCCCATCACCGCGAGGTAGTTGCCGGTGACGAGGCCGACGTCGATTTGCGAGGCGTCGTTCTCCTCCACCACGTTCAGCGTCAGTGGCGAGTACTCCGCGATCTGCGCCAGCGTCTTCGACGTGGTGCGGAAGTCCTCGATCTCAGGCACCGAGAAGGCGATATTCTCCGCGCCCGGGCCCGACGCCGACTGGCGCAGGTACATCAGCCGGTCGCCGTCCTGGTGCGGCAGGGGGCGCAGCAGCACGCCGCGCACCACGCTGAAGATCGCGGTGTTGGCCCCGATCCCGAGGCCGAGCGTCAGCAGGACCGCGATCGTGAAGCCGCGCGCGCGGGCGAGGCTGCGAAGGATGTAGCGGAGATCGAGGGACATCGGGGGGCCTCGGGACGGGTCGGGCGAGCGGGACGAATCTACGGCGGGGCGCGCGGGGGAGACAGACGCCCCCCGTGAGTGCGTCGCACGGGGGGCGTCCGGCTGGGGTCACACCGCGCGTCAGGGCGCGAAGGTCGTGTAACCCTGCGCGTTCAGCGTCGCGAGCGCCATCGTAGCCGTCGGCGCGATCTTCACGA
Source organism: Gemmatimonadaceae bacterium (assembly GCA_031396725.1). Classification (GTDB taxonomy): domain Bacteria; phylum Gemmatimonadota; class Gemmatimonadetes; order Gemmatimonadales; family Gemmatimonadaceae; genus Pseudogemmatithrix. Next base: position 20,830 of record JANNLH010000084.1, read on the forward strand.
AGGGCAGCAGGTCGGTGCGCGAGAGCTTGCGGTTGATCAGCGCCTCGCCGCAGACGATGATCTGCACGCCCGCGTCGTGCAGTGCCTGCAGCAGCGGGATGCTGGCGTTATCCGCGCCCCTGGCCGCCTTGTACGCGTCGTTCTTGAGCAGCGAGTGCGTCGCGGTGCCCCAGATGACGACGGCCTGGTGCACGTTCTTGCGCGGCAAGCCGTTGCGGTCGCCGAGCACGAGGAAGTTGGCCGGCCGGCGGAAGCCCGGCACGACCTCCTCCGGCTTCTCTGGTCCGACGTTCACGGCCCAGGCGATGCGGTAGACGAGGTCCTTCGCGACCGGGAAGGTCGACTCGGTGACGAGCGGGCTCTCACCTTCCTTCTTGATGACGGCATCGCCGGCCTGCGCGGCGAGGGCGGCAGGCAGGGCGAGGGCTGCGGCGAGGGCGAGCACGGCGATTGGCGTGTGGCGGGGCATCGGGGGACTCCCTGAACGGGTGGTGGGTCGCGCTTCCACGATAACATGCGCGCCCCGGGCCCGCTTCACGACTACCGCGGCCACCCCTGCTGCGGCAAGCCTCCCGTGATCCGCAGCGCGTTCTTGTAGTAGACCTTCTTGAGCACCTCGTCCGGCAGGTCGATGCCGTAGAGCTTCCACGACGCGTGGTAGTCGCGGTAGTAGTCGAAGTAGTCGTCGCGCGTCTCGAAGACACGCCAGTAGTACGGATACTCCTCCGGCTGGAACGAGTCCTTGCCGAAGAGGATCCGGTACTGGTACTTAACGAAGAAGTCGTGCGCCGCGCGCGGCTGGCGGCCGATGTCGTAGAGCACCGCGCCGACCTCGGTGTAGAGATTCGGATTGGCGTCCATCATCCGGCCGAGCCGACCGAGGTCGTTGGCGTGCCAGCCCATGTGCGCAATCACGAACTTCGTGCGCGGATTGCGCTTCACGAGATTGTCGCGCTCCGTCATCAGCTGCTCGAAGCTCGGATTCTGATCCGCGGGGTAGCGTCGGCCGGGGAAGAGCGCCAGCTCGAGCCACCGTTCGTTCTGATTGTCGATCGGCTGCCAGAACTCCTGCGGGTCGGCGGTGTGGATGAACACCGGGATGTTGAGCCGCGCGGCCGCCTGAAAGACCGGGTCGAGGGCGGGGTCGTCGAGCTGCAGGCGCGTGCCGTCGGCCTTGCGCGTGTTGAGCCCGAACCCCTTCCCGATCTCGCCCACGCCCACCGCACCGGCGGCGATGTCGGCCTCGAGCTGCGCGACCGCGCGCTCGGCCCACCCGGGGCCAACGTTGCCGAAGCTGATGCCGGTGAGTACGCGGACGCGGTCCCGCATCCGCGGCGAGGCCTGCACGCTCGCGACCAACGACTTGAGATTCTCTCCCGACACGTTGCTGGCCACGACCATCAACCGAAGATTCAGCGCGTCCATCGCGTCGCCGAGCTGCTCGAGGCCGGCGGCGGAGCCGGTCAGGGCGCCACCCGGGTGGCCGTGGTAGTCGATGGCCGGGAACTTGGCCTTCGGCACCAGGTGCTCCGGCGCGACCAGCGTCGAGCGCGGACGGTAGTCGAGGATGCTCGGCGGCGGCATCGTGGGCGCTTGGCAGTTCCGGGGACGGACCTCGGTCATCCCGGGCGGGCATTGCTCGCCGGGCTGGATCTGCTGGCCGCGATTGCCCTGGCCACCCGGCTGCGCCGCGGCGAGGACGGGGAGGGCGATGGAGAGGACGAGGGCGACGCGGAAGGGACGGACGGACATTCGGGCTCCGGACGACGTGACGAGGGGAATGCCGAAATCTGCATCCCCGTGAGGACTGGTTACAGTATGCCGCGCGTCCGGGAACCGTTGACCGTGCCAGGGCCGGGCGTTCAGGGGGCGCGGGCGAGCGCGATGGAGAGGAGCTTCGCACCCGGCGCGAACCGGACCGTCTCCCTGGCGCCGGCTGCGAAGTCGCCGGAGTAGTCGAGCCGCAGGATCATCCCCGCGGGTTGCCGTTCGAACTCGATGAACTCGCGCGACTCGATCTCGGCGAGCGTGATGCGCGTTGTCGGACCGTAGGTCCGCTCGACGTCCACGACGAGCGATCCGGGGCCGATCCCCTCCGCGGTCCGACAGGCCGCAGAGAAGGTCTCGATGAACACGATCGCGCGGGACCAGTCGATCGGCGCCTCGGCGTCATCCTCGAGTGCGTGGAGACTCATCAGGGCGGTGTCCGCGCGCGTGACCGTCACGAGCGCCGCACCGTCGCCGTCGGACGAGCGCGCGAACGAGGCCTGCGGGAAGGCGCGCCGCGCCTCATCGAGTGTCGCGCCGAGGCGGACGGGTCCCACGGCGCCGGCGCCGATCACGCAGGACGCGAGCGTGGCGTTCGCGCCGCGCTCGTCCGGGACGGGCTCCCCCACCGCGGGCCCGTCCGCGGCCCGCGGGGCGGCGTCCGTCGGACCGCACGCCGTCAGTGCGGCGACCATCGAGACGACGAGCACGCGCCCGGCGAACACAGCCGCCTGTCCGCCGGGACTGCATCGCATGCGGTCAACCCTCGCTGGCGTGAGTGGTGTACGGAGGTGAAGATAGCGTCACCCCACCAGGACCGGAGCCGCCCGTGAGATGGACCCCAGGGAAGCGCAGTTCGAATCTCGAAGACCGTCGCGGACAACGCCTGAGCGGGGGCGGATTCGGTGGCGGCGCCGGACGTCTCGGGCTCGGCGCCACGGTCGTCCTCGTCGTGCTGAGTCTCGTCTTCAAGCAGGACTTCCTCGGCATGCTCGGCGGTGGCGGCGGCGTGGCGTCCACGGTCGTCGAGGGTCCGATCACCTCGACGCCGGAGGAGGAGAAGGAGGTGGACTTCGTCTCCTTCGTGCTCGACGACGCGCAGTCCACCTGGACCGCGCTCTTCGAGGCCGAGGGCCGACAGTACAAGCCGGCGACGCTGGTGGTGTTCCGCGACGCGACCGAGACCGCGTGCGGCTTCGGCCAGTCGGCGACCGGCCCCTTCTACTGCCCCGGCGACCAGAAGGTCTACATCGACCTCGGATTCTTCCAGGAGCTCGGCTCGCAGTACGGGGCGTCGGGCGACTTCGCGAAGGCCTACGTGCTGTCGCACGAGATCGGCCATCACGTGCAGACGCTGCTCGGCACCTCCTCGCAGGTCCGGCAACTGCAGAGCGACGATCCCTCGCGCGCGAACACGCTCTCGGTGCGGATGGAGCTGCAGGCGGATTGTTACGCCGGGCTCTGGGCGCGCTCGACCGCGCAGCGCGACATCCTCGACAAGGGCGACGTGGACGAGGGCCTGGCGGCCGCGGCCGCGGTCGGGGACGACCGCCTGCAGCGGATGGGCGGCGGCCGCGTGAACCCGGACGCCTTCACCCACGGCACCTCGGCGCAGCGGATGGAGTGGTTCCAGCGCGGCTTCACCGACGGCCGCCTGAGCGCGTGCGACACCTTCGGTGGCGGCCGCTGAACTTCACTGCTCCACCACGAAGGCACGAAGGGCCGAAGAACGGCGAAGCAAACACTCGAAAAGGGGCATGGCGGACAGATTCGTCCGCCACGCCCCCTTTCAATTCAGTTGCAGTTCTCTGTGCCTCTGTGGTGCAGCCGTACGCAGTTGCTTCCTTTGTCCTGCTTCGTGCCCTTCGTGCCTTCGTGGTGAACGAAGACTCAGGACACGACGAGATTCTGCAGGTCGGTCACGGCCTTCTTGAGCATATCGACCTTCGGCTTGTCGCACGAGCCGCGTGCGTCGGCCTCGAGCTCCGACGCGAGTCGCCCGAGGATCGAGCTGCGCTGCGCGCCGGCGGCGCGCTCGGCGTTGGACAGGGTCTGGCGCACCGACGCGAGGCGCGCCGGGGTCATGCACTGCTTGCGCTCCAGCTGGTCCGCGAACGCGCGCGCGAGCGCGAACGTCGGCGGCCACGTCATCTGCGGCTGGCCCTGCGCGTTCAGGTACGACCAGCGGACCGTCTTGGCCGCGTCGATCTCGTTCTGGCTGACGAACTCGCTGGGCACCAGCTCGGCGACGTCGAGTCCGCGCGCGATCTCGGAGCTCACCATCGCGCCGTTGTACCAGTAGACCGACCACGAGCCGCCCATCACCATGCGGGTCGAATCCACCGGGCCGCGGTCGAACGAGGCGATCTCGAACGGGCGCGCCGCGTCGGTCCAGTCGAACACCGAGATGCCGCCCTGGTACCACGCCTGCACCATCACGTCACGGCCCGGGATCGGGATCAGCGAGCCGTTGTGCGCGACGCAGTTCTCGTTCGCCGTCTGGACGGTCGGGATCTTGTAGTAGCTCTCGAACTTCATCTTCTTGTCGACGATCGAGAAGATCGCGTTGGCGCCCCATTCCGGCTTGTCGGTCGCGCGGCACTTCGGTGAGCCGCCGCCGCCCCACTCGTCCGAGAAGAGGATCTTGGTGCCGTCGTTGTTGAACGTCGCCGAATGCCAGTACGCGAAGTTCGAGTCCGCGACCGCGTCGAGACGGCGCGGGTTCAGCGGGTCGCTGATGTCGAGCAGCAGGCCGTGGCCCTCGCAGGCGCCGCCGGCCAGGCCGAGCGCCGGATAGACCGTGATGTCGTGGCACTGCTGACCGGGCGAGACCGGGCCGCCGGGCTGCGGCGCGTCACCGAACATCTTGTTGACGATGCCCTGCAGCTCGGTCCGCAGCTTGGCGCTGTCGGCGCCGGTCGGCGCGCCGGTCCCGCCACGCACCTTCACCAGGCTGTCGAGCAGTGCGGTGATGAACTGGCCACCGACCGGGACTTCCTCGCCCGACATCGGAATGACGACGGTGTAGGCGCCGGCTGCACGTGCGGCCGCGGCCGCCTTGGCGCCCGCTTCCTTCTCCGCGTCGGTCGGGCCGTGGCTCTTCGCCTGTGTGAGGCCGGTGAAGATGTCGGCGCGGTTCGCGACCGCCGCCGCTGCCGGGTTCGCGAGCGGGATCTTGATGATCTCGATCCGCATCAGCGAGGAGTTCGGATTCTTGTCCGGCGTCTCGCGGACGCAGCCCGCGAGCTCATTGGGCGAACGGACGCCCGCCGATCCGGAGACGTAGATGTAGACGTTCTCGCGGTCCTTGGGATCCTCGAGCACCGTGTGGGTGTGCGAGCCGCGGCAGGTCTGCACGTTCGCGACCAGCTTCGGGTTACGGATGTCGGTGATGTCGAAGACGCGCACACCGCGCATCCGGTCCTTGCTGACCGTGTCGCGCACGCCGCCGGGAGCGCAGTCCACGCGGCCGTTGTTCGCCTCGGCCGACATGAACATGAGGTTTCGGTAGACCGAGACGTCGTTCTGCGACGCCGGGCAGTTGTAGGCCGTGACCAGCACGGGGGCGGCTGGGTTGGAGATGTCCCAGATCACCGGACCGTTGTAGTTGCCCTGGATCGCGTAGTTGCCGGTGAACGCGAGGTCCGAGTTGGTGATGCCGAGGAACCCCTGCGGCGAGACGGCCTTGGACACGACCTTCATGTTCGAGACGGCCTCACCGGCGTCCATCAGGCCGGACTTGAGGCCCGAGCGGGCGTCGGGCCGGACCTGCGGCAGCGGCGCGGTCGAGGGCTCGGGTGCGGTGCTCGCGGCGGGCGCGCTGGCGCAAGCCGCGGTGACGATGAGCGAGGCGGCGAGCGAGAGCCGGCCGGTGAGCCGGGTGGTGAGCAGGCGCGCGCCCAGCGGGCGGCGCTTCCGATCGAGTGACATCACGGACTCCTCTGAACTGATGAAGTGGGACCTTCGATCAACATCTGCAGCATCCGCTTGATCTCGGTGGACTGATCCACCTCGACGTCCGCGGCGAACTTGAACACGGACTCGTCCTGCCCGGCGCCCTCGGCCGAGAAGAGCGTCTTCACCATCGCCACCGCACCGCGGTGATGCTGGATCATGTAGGTCAGGAAGAGACGGTCGAACACCTCGCCGCGCGCGGCGTCGAGTTCCTTCATCTGGTCGTCGCTCAGCATGCCGGGCATCATCGCGGCGTGCGAGCTGTGCTCGCCGGCCGCGTGCGCCCTCGCCATCGGCTTCTCCGGGTCCGGCACCGGCTGGTTCCGGTCCCTGAGCCAGGTCTGCATGATGGTGATCTCGTCCTGCTGGGCATTGATGATGCGTTCGGTGAGGCGGATGATCGCCGGGCTCGCGCCGTGCGCCGGGGCCCACCGCGACATCACGAGCGCCTGCGCGTGGGGGTGGATCATGCCCGACATGAAGTCGATGTCGGCCTGGGTATACGGATAGCGGAGGCTGTCGGCGCGGGCCCGGGCGACGGCGCCCTCGGCGCCCATCTGGAACTCGGGTCGCGGCGCGCGGGCGCCGCCGCACGCGGCGAGCAGGATCAGGGCCGCGGCCGCGGTCGCGGTCGGGAATGCACGAAGTCGCATCAATAGAGCCATATCGGTATTAGGACACTGCGGGGGCCGGAAAGGTTGGCCCCCGCAATCTACTACGCGCCCTGGTCGCCGGAGTTGCAGCCGGCCCTCCTCCGTCTCAGTTGCCCGGCAGGGGATTCCCGACGACCCACTTCACCAGCCGCCCCACCTCGAGCGAGACGTCCGCGCCGACCTGATTGATCAGCGCGAGCTCGGCCACGGGCACCGGTGACGGCCGCCGGCGCAAGAGCTCGGTCAGCGTGGTCCGCCGGTCGAGCGTGATGATGTCCACGCGCTGCGGCTGGACATTGAGCGCCGCCGGATCCGAGAGCACGGCAAAGCTCCTCAGGGCCTGCTCCGTGACCCCTTGCCTCGCGGCCCAGCGGGCGGCCGGCCCGTAGCCGACGATCTGGAACACCGCGCCGCCGTGCTGCACGAAGAGCACGGTGCCGCGGAGGGTATCGGCCCCGGCCAGCGCGGCGAAGGGCGCGCTCACGAACGACAGACCGCCCGAGGTCGAGCGTTGGGTGCCGCCGGCCGACATTCCCTCCTGCGAGAGGAATGCCCGCGCCGCTTCCTCGGCGGTCGCGGCGCCGGCCAGCGTCAGTTGGATCGCGGCGTCCTTCTCGGGGCTCATCGCCATCACCGCCTGCGCCTCGTTCTGCGTCGCCCACCCGCTCGGGAAGGTCAGCTGGAACCGCATCGTCGGATGGAGGAATCGCGTGCCGACGAAATACCCCTGGCGAGGGTCGGGACCATACACGAAGTCATCGAGACGCCGCAGGTAGCCGTTGCGATCCACCGTCGTGCCGGCGAAGTCCTGCGGGAGGGCCGAGATCGCCTTGGTCAGGGCCTCGCGCCGGTTCGCCGGCGCGGGATGCGTCGCCATCCACTCCGGCAAGCGGCCGGCCCCTCCCGCCGCCGCCGAGAGCGACTCGAGCATCGTGAAGACGCCCGGGCTCTCGCGCGGGTCGTGGTTGGTCCGTTGCATGTAGCGGAGTCCGAGACCGTCCGCCTGCGACTCGTCGTCACGCGAGAACTTGAGGAAGAGCACCCCGAGTCCCTGGCTGGCGAGATCCGCGTACTGCGCGACGGTGGGGCTCGCGATGGCGCCGACGATGAGCCCGATCTGCGCGACCTGCTGGCGGCTCATCGACCGCGCGGTGTGCCGCGCGGTCACGTGCCCGATCTCGTGTCCGACGACGGTCGCGAGCTGCGCCTCGTTCTCGAGGTGCTCCATGATGCCGCGCGTGATGTAGATGAAGCCGCCCGGCACGGCGAACGCATTCACCGACGGATCGTCGAGCACCTTGAACGACCAGGGCAGGCCCGGCCGTTCGCTGGCCGCTGCGAGCCGAGCGCCGAGTTGCTGCACGTACTGCTGGACGGCCTCGTCCGGGTAGAGTCCGATCGAGGCGACGACCTCACGGTCGTATTGCTGCCCCATCTCGATCTCCTGGGCCTGGCTCACGAGCATCAGCTCGTTCCGGCCGGTGGCCGGATTGGTCGCGCAGCTGCCGAGTGTCGCAGCGGTCGCGAGGACCGCCAGCTGGAGTCGAAGGGCGGCGCGTGTTGGTACGGCGATGCGACGGTCCATCTGCTGCTCCTGACGCGGTGCGGGGGAGGGCGCCGGACCGACGCCCAGGGTATGATATGATGCAATGTGCGGCGACCGCACCGCCGCGAGCAACGTTTCGCCGACGCAACACGCACCTCACGCCCCTCGCTCGAGAGCCCGATGCGAACCGCACTTCGTCCGACCGCCCTCGTGTTCCTCGTCGCCGTCCTTGCGGCGCCGCTCAGCGCTCCGCTCACGCTCCCGGCGCAGCAGTTGGCGGCACTCAGCGACCAGGACTACGCCCGCGCCGAGCAGCGGCTCGCCGCGCAGGTCACGCCGCTGGTGTCGGGCATCGCCTCGCGTCCGGTCTGGCTCCCCGACGGCCGGTTCTGGTATCGCGCGACGTTGGCCGAGGGGAGTGCCTTCTGGCTGGTCGATCCGAGGCGCCGCACGCGCGCCGCGGCGCTCGATGCGCGCCGGCTCGGCGCGGCGCTCACGGCCGCGGCGGGGAGCCCGGTCGAGCTCGACCGGCTTCCGGTGCAGGCCTTCAGCTTCGCCGACGACGCGGTGGCACTGACCGTCGCGGTGCGCAACGCGCGGTATCGCTGCGACCTGCGCGCGTACACTTGCGCGACCGTCGCGCCGGCCGCGACGCGTGCCGCTCCGGCCAACGCCTCGACCTCCCCCGACGGCCGCTGGGCGGCGGATGTCCGGGACCACGACCTCTGGGCCACGGACCTCACCACCGGTGCGGAGACCCGGCTGACCACGGATGGCGTCAAGGACTTCGGGTACGCGACCGACAATGCCGGCTGGACGCACAGCGATCGCCCGGTGATCTCCTGGGCGCCCTCGGGACCGACGCTCGCGACCTTCCAGCACGACGGACGCGGGGTGCGCGAGATGCACATGGTCGCGACCAATGTCGGCGCGCCGCGCCTCGAGTCATGGAAGTACCCGTTCCCCGGCGACAGCGTGATCTTCCGCATCAGCCGCGTGATCATCACCCGGGGACCCGACGGCGCGGCACATGTCGTCCGCCTGCAGATGCCGCCCGACCAGCACCGCTCGACCGTGAGCGACCACGTCAACTGCGGCGGCGCGATCTGCGACGCGCAGTGGTATCCCGACGGCTCGCACCTCGCCTTCATCTCGAGTTCACGCGACCACAAGCAGGCCTGGCTCCGCGTCGCGAATGCGCAGACCGGGGCCGTGCGCACGGTGCTGGAGGAGAGCAGCCGGACGCAGATCGGCGACGCCTCGCTCGCCGAGGACCTCTGGCGCGTGCTCCCGGCCTCGAACGAACTGATCTGGTGGTCGCAGCGCGACGACTGGGTGCACCTCTACCTGTACGACCTCACGACCGGCGCGCTCAAGAACCGGATCACGACCGGCGACGGGAACGTCAGCGGCATCGTGCGCGTCGACGAGAAGGCGCGCCAGATCCACTTCACCGCCAACGGGCGCGAGGCCGGGCGCGATCCCTACTACCAGCACCTCTACCGCATCGGCTTCGACGGCCGCGGCCTTGCGCTGCTGACCCCGGAGGTCGCCAACCACAACATCACGCTCTCGCCCGACGGGCGGCACTTCGTTGACACCTACTCGACCCCGGTGGCGCCGCCGGTCACGGTGCTCCGCGACCTGAACGGGCGGCTGCTCCTGACCCTGGAGCGGGCTGACGTCTCGCGCCTCGTCGCCAGCGGCTGGAAGCCACCGACGCAGGTGACGATGAAGGCGCGCGACGGCCGGACGGACATCTACGGCCTCATGTTCACGCCGAGCGCCCTCGATTCGACGAAGAAGTATCCGATCATCAACTACATCTATCCCGGCCCGCAGTCGGGGAGCGTCGGCACGCGCAACTTCGGGGCGGCGCGCGGCGATCACCAGGCGCTGGCCGAGCTCGGCTTCGTCGTCGTGGCGATCGACGGGATGGGCACCCCGGGGAGATCGAAGTCCTTCCACGACGCCTACTATGGCCGGATGGGGGACAACACACTGCCCGACCAGGTCGCGGGCATGCGCGAGCTCGCGACGCGGTACGCGTTCATCGACATCGACAAGGTCGGGATCTGGGGACACTCCGGCGGTGGCTTCGCGACGGCCGCGGCGATGTTCCGGTATCCCGACTTCTTCAAGGTCGGCATCTCCGAGTCGGGGAACCACGACAATCGCAACTACGAAGACGACTGGGGGGAGCGCTATCAAGGGCTGCTCGTGCGCAGCAACGGCACGGACAACTACGCCGAGGAGGCGAATCAGACGCACGCGAAGAACCTCAAGGGCAAGCTCTTCCTCGCGCACGGGGCGATGGACGACAACGTGCCGCTCTCGAACACGACGCTCGTCGTGGACGCGCTCATGAAGGCGGGGAAGGACTTCGACCTGCTGATCCTGCCGAACGCGCGCCACGGCTTCGGCGCGGACAGTCCGTACATGATGCGGCGCCGCTGGGACTACTTCGTGCGCAACCTCCAGGGGCGCGAGCCGCCGAAGGAGTACCAGATCGGCCGTCCGCGGGTGGTGCCATGAGCAACGCGAGCAACGCGAGCAGCGCGAGCAGCGCGAGCAGCGCCGACACGCCGACGGTCCGTCCGGCCAGCGCCGTGCCGCTCACCGTCGTCAAGGCCGGCACGGCGACCGAGATGCAGGTGCTCGTCGGCCCGGCGCAGGGCCACACCTCCTTCGCGCTGCGCCGCTTCCTGATGGGTGCGGGCGGCGGGATGCCGCTCCATACGAACCTGGTCGAGCACCAGCAGTACGTGCTGCGCGGACGCGCCCGGATCCGCATCGGTGATGCGGTGCACGAGGTCGCGCCGGACCACACGCTCTTCATCCCGGCGGGGATGCCGCACAGCTACGAGGTGGTCGAGGCGCCCTTCGAGTTCATCTGCGTCGTGCCTGACGCACCGGACCAGGTCACGCTCGTCGGCGACTGCTAAGAACCATTAGAACCACTCGCCCCGCATCTCGAAGGCGCTCGGGTCGTTCCGGAGCAGCAGGTCGGCATCGGCGTCGTTCTTCGTGAGCTCGAACCCGAAGTAGAAGCGTGCGGCCTGGAGCTTCCCCCGGTAGAACGCCTCGTCACTCCCGAGGCCCGCGCCGGCGGCGAGCGCTCGCTCGGCCACCATCGCTTGCCGCAGCCAGAGCCAGGCGAGGACGGTGCGCGCCACGAGGTCGAGATAGACCGACGCGTTGGCGAGCCCGCGCGCGGGATCGGACCGCATCACGCCGACCAGGTGCGCGGTGACCTCCGTCATCCGGCCGGTCGCGACGCGGAGCGCCCGGGCCATCGAGCCGAGCACATCCGACGCTCCGGCCTCGGCCGCCGTTCCGTCGAGGCGAGCGACCAGCGCCGCGTACGCGGCTCCCTGCTGCTGCGTGACCTTGCGCCCGAGCAGGTCGAGCGCCTGGATCGCGTTCGTGCCCTCGTGGATCTGGTTGAGCCGGTTGTCCCGATAGAGCTGCTCGACGTCGTACTCGCGCGCGTAGCCGTAGCCGCCGAGCACCTGCATCGCGTTGGAGATCCCCTCCTGGCAGGTCGCCGAGGGCCAGGCCTTCGCGATCGGCGTGAGCACCTCGAGCAGCAGCTTCGCGCGCGCGCGGGCGCCCGCGTCGGGAGCGGTCTCCTCCTCGTCCATCAGCAGCGCGCATTCAAGCACGAGCGCGAGTGACCCTTCGGCCGCGCATTTCTGCTGCAGCAGCATCCGTCGCACATCGGCGTGCTCGATGATCGGCACCGGGGGCTTGCCCGGGTCCTTCTCGCCGGGGAGCCGGCCTTGGCGCCGTGTGCGGGCGTACTCGAGCGAGTACCGATAGGCCGAGTATCCCATCGCCATCGCGGCGCGCCCCACCGCGATCCGCGCATCGTTCATCATCTGGAACATGTAGGCGAGCCCCTGATGCGGCGCGCCCACGAGGTAGCCGAGGCAGGGGCCCTGCTCGCCGAAGTTGAGCAGGGTCGACGTGGTGCCGCGCCACCCCATCTTGTGGATAAGTCCGGCGAGCGTGACGTGGTTCGTTCCACCGATGGGGCCGTCCGGCGACACCAGTTTCTTCGGCACGATGAAGAGCGAGATCCCCTTCGTCCCCTCGGGCGCGCCGGCGATCCGCGCGAGCACGAGGTGCACGATGTTCTCCGTGAGCTCGTGGTCGCCGCCCGAGATCCAGATCTTGGTGCCCTCGATGCGGAAGGTCCCGTCGTTCGCATCGCCGACCGGCGTCGCCCGAGTGCGCAGGTCGGCGAGCGACGAACCCGCATCGGGCTCCGTCAGCGCCATCGTCCCGGAGAACCGTCCCGTCAGCATCGGCGGGAGCCAGAGGGCACGCTGCGCGTCGGTGCCGAAGGCGGCGATCAGGTTGGCCGCGCCCGCGGTGAGCATCGGATAGCTCGCGGACCCGACGTTCGCGGCCTCGAGGTGCGCGATGGCGACCGACGCGATCACGTGCGGGAGCTGCATCCCGCCCCGGTCGGCGTCCTGTGTGGCGGCGATGAGACCCGAGGCCGCGACAGCGTCCCAGGTCGCCTGCAGGTCGGGCTGCGTCTGGACCCGGCCGTCGACGACCTGCGGCTCCTCCTGGTCGTTGCGACGTCGGCTCGGCGCGAAGTGCTCGTCCGCGATCGCGCGGGCGGTGTCGATGACGGCATCGAAGACCTCGCGTCCCTGATCGGCGAAGCGCGGCCGTTCCGCGAGCGCGTCGACCGCGAGGAGTTCGTAGAGCAGGAAGTCGAGGTCGCGGCGGTCGATGGAGGCGGACGGCGTCGATCGGGTCGGCATGGGCGCGGGAGGGAGGGGGCCGGGGGGAGGCAAGAGTCGCCCGGCGATGTGGCCCGGGTCAAGCGCTGTCGTCCCTGCGTCACCGACCACGCACTGTTGCAGGTGGGCATTTCGCGCCACATTCTGGACACGGTCCGACCCCCTGTGGCCGGGCCGTGCCGACCCGCGTCCGCCGGAGCGCCACCCGTGACATCCACCGGTCAACCCGCTGCCCAGCAGGTGTTGATCGCCGAGGAGAGCTATCGCCGCGTCCAGGGCGATCCCTTCTTCCAGGCGTTCTACCGGCGATTGCTCGAGACCGAAGCGCCGATCCACGCGAAGTTCGCCCACACCGACTTCGAGCGCCAGAACAAGCTGCTGCAGCACGGTGTCGGGCTGCTCTTCATCTTCGCGAAGCGCCCCAATCCGACGCTGCTCGCGCGCATCGCCGAGCGGCACAGCTCGCGCGACCTCGACATCCCGCCGGCGCTCTATCCGCACTTCGTCGAGAGTCTCGTCGCGACGGTGCGCGAGCATGACGCGGCGTGCACCGAGGAGGTCGAGGCGGCGTGGCGCGCGGCGGTGGAGCCGGGCATCGCCTTCATGCGGCGACACTACGGCAACGGCGCGCCCTGATCGATGCCGACCCGGACGGTCTGCCAGCAGTGCGGCGTGACGGTCGCCGCCGGGGCGCGCTTCTGCGCGAACTGCGGCGCCGACGTCTCGGCAGAGCAGGGGAACGTCGCCACGCGCAAGTTCACCTCGACGCAGGTGATGCACGACCAGCTGCTCGAGCGCGTGCGCCACGCCGCGCTGGGCGAGTACGAGATCCTGACCGAGCTCGGGCGCGGCGGGATGGCCACCGTGTACCTCGCGCACGACATCCAGCTCGATCGGAAGGTCGCGCTCAAGGTCATGTTGCCGGCGCTGCTCGAGGGCGAGGACATGATCGAGCGGTTCCGTCTCGAGGCCCGGACCGCGGCGCAGCTCAGCCATCCGCACATCATCCCGATCTACGCCGTGCGCGCCGCCGACGGGCTCGTCTACTTCGTGATGAAGTTCGTCGAGGGACGCCCGCTCGATGCGATCCTCCGGGAGCTCGGCCAGCTCCCGATCCCGATGGTCCAGTCGATCCTGTCGAAGGTCGGTGAGGCGCTCGGCTATGCGCACCGCCGCGGCGTCGTGCATCGCGACATCAAGCCGGCGAACCTGATGATCGACATCGAAGGGCTCCCCGTGGTGACCGACTTCGGCATCGCCAAGGTGGCGGACACGCACGGACTGACGATGACCGGCGCGATGATGGGCACGCCGACCTACATGAGCCCGGAGCAGTGTTCCGGGGGCGAGATCACCGGCGCGTCCGACCAGTACTCGCTCGGCGTGCTCGCGTACCAGATGCTCGGCGGCAAGGTGCCGTTCGACGGGGACACCCTCGTCGGACTGCTCTACAAGCACGTTCATGATCCGCCGCCGTCGCTGCTCTCGTTGCGCCCCGACTGTCCGGCGGCGTTGCACGCGGCAGTGATGCGGATGCTGGCGAAGGATCCCAAGGATCGGTTTCCGACGATCGAGGGCGCGGTCGAGGCGATCGGCCGTGTCTCGTTCGGATTCGACGATCCGGTGCGTACGCAGCTGATCGGACTCGCGCGACGCGGTGAGAACGTCGCGCTGATCAAGCGCATCAGCACGCCGATCAGCCCGCCGGTGCCGCGACGCACCAAGCCGATCGTCTCCGGGGCGGGACTCACGCCCTTCCTGACGCCGGAGGAGAGTCCGGTGCGGGCGGAGGCGCCGGGTGCGCGGCCCGTCGCGCCGGGTCGCGCGCTTCCGGTCGGACGGATCGCGACCGCGGCGATCCTCGTCGTGGGCATCGGCCTGGCCGCCTGGTTGCGGCCGTGGGCGCGCGGCGGAGGAACGGAGGGTACCGCGTCCGACCCCGGACAGTCGTTGCCGACCGCGCCGGTCGCGACGGTGCCACCGCCGGCGCCGAGCGCCGACCCCGCTGGCAACACGGACGCCAGGGCGCCGAGTACGGCGCCAGTCACGCCGGTGTCCTCCTCGCCGACGCCCGCGTCGCTGGCGCCCGAGGTCACCCCGACCCTGGTCGCGTCGGTGCGAATCACCGCGCCGCCGGCGACACTGACCGTCGGCGAGAGCACGGCGCTCCGCGGCGTGGCGGTCGATGCGCGCGGTCGTGCGCTGGGCGATCGCGTACGCTGGACGGTCACCGATGCGTCGCGCGCGGCGGTCACCCCTGAGGGTGTCGTCACGGCGCGCGCGGTCGGACCGGTCACGCTCACTGCCCGCTCGGGCACCGCGTCGCAGACGCTCACGATCGACGTCGTGCCGGTGCGCGCGGCGTCGGTCGCGGTCTCCGCTCCCCCGGCGTCGCTGACGGTCGGTGCGTCGACTCGACTCTCCGCCTCCCCGCTCGACGCTGCGGGGCGACCGGTGGCGAGCGGCGTCAGTTGGCGCACCGCCGACCCACGCGTCGCGACCGTGGATGCCGGCGTGGTGACCGCCGTCGGCGCGGGCTCGACGCTGATCACGGCGACGGCCGACGGACGCGAGCACGACGTGACCGTGCGCGTCGTCGCACCCGAGGTCGCCGCACCGCCGCCCGCGCCGGCCGCGACGCCCGCCCGGGCGGAGCCGGCGCCGGTCGATCCGCGTGAGGCGGCCGACGCCGCGATCCAGCGCTACGCCCGCGCGCTCGAGTCGCGGCAGCTCTCCGAGGTGCGTGCCGCGTACCCGGGGCTGACGCCCGAACAGGAGACGCAGTTCACGCAGACCTTGCGCACGCTCCAGAATCTCCGCGTGCGCCTGCGCGTCGAGACCTTCAACGTCGTCGGCGCCGAGGCCACGGCCGGTGTCGTCGGCGAGTACGAGTTCTACAGCCCGGAGAACCGCCGCACCGAGCGGCTCCCGGTGCGCGTCACCGCCACCCTCGATCGAGGTCCCACCGGATGGCACATCAGATCGATCCGCTGAGCCAGCGCGTGCACCTGCGTCGCCGGACCCTCGCGCTCGGTGCACTCGGCGCGCTCGGCGCGCTCATGGTCGCGGTGAGCTGCGTCGACCTGAACGTCGCGGGGCCCGGCGCGACCGTGTCGGTGCGCGTCTCGCCCGACACCGTGCTCCTGCGCATCGGAGAGACGGCGCAGCTGCGCGCCGCGCCGCTCGACGAGTCGAACACGCTGCTGGCGCAGGTGAAGCCCGCGTGGAGCACCAGTCTCGCGGCCCGGGCGACGGTCGACGACTCGGGTCTCGTGAGCGCGGTCGGGTCCGGCCTCGCCATCATCACCGCGTCGGTCGACGGCATCGAAGGCACCGCGGTGGCGATCATCAGCGGCGATCCGACGCAGGTCGAGAGCGCCGCCGGCAACGCGCAGACGGCCGGGGTGAACGAACTGCTGCCGGTGCCGCCGACCGTCCGGGTGCGCGATGCGCAGGGGAACGGCGTCTACGGCGTCGCGGTCACCTTTGCGGTGGCCGGTGGCGGGGGATCGATCGGGAGCGCGCAACCCGTGCTCACCGACGTCGACGGACTCGCGTCGGCGCCCTGGCGCCTCGGGCCGGCGCCGGGCGCGAACTCGCTGACGGCGACCGCGGCCGGGGCGGGCCTCGCCGGGAACCCAGTCACGTTCACCGCGACCGCCGTCGTAGGCCCACCGCATGCGGGCACGTCCACGGTGGTGGCGGTGCCGTCCGTGATCCCGCCGAGCGCGGGGGGCCTCACCTCGGCCTCGATCATCACGGTCACGGTGCGCGATGCGCTCGGCCGTACGATCACCGGCGCGGCCGTCACGCTCGCCGCGAGCGGCACCGGCAACGCGCTGACGCAGCCGACCACGCTGACCGACAACCAGGGGCGCACCACCGGCACGCTCAGCTCGACGGTGGCCCAGGACAAGACGGTGACCGCGACCGTGAACGGGACCCTCCCCATCACGCAGTCGGCGACCGTCACCGTGAACGCCGGCGCGCCATCGAGCATCGCGGTCGTGACGGAACCCGCAGGCGCCGTCGCCAACGCGCAGTTCATGACGCAGCCAGTGGTCGAGATCCGGGACGCCTTCGGGAACCGGATCCCGGGCGCCACCGATCCGGTGAGCGTGTCGCTCGCCTTCGGCGACGGCTTGCTCTCGAGCGCCGGCGGCACCTTCACCGTGAATGCGGTGGCCGGTCGCGCGACGTTCGCGGGGCTGCTCGTGCGCGGTCCGCGGCCTGCGGGCGATACGCTCGGACTCGGCGCGCACGTCCTGCAGTTCTCGGTGCCCGGCCTCGCGCCGGTGAACTCGGACACCGTGCGCGTCGCTGTCTCGTGGGCGTACAACGTCCTCGACGTCTTCGGGCGCGGTGGCTGCTCCGCCTGCCACGGCTACACGCCCGCGAACACCGTCAACTTCACGTTGGCGGGCGGCGCCTGCATCGGCCGCGTGCGGATCGTGCCAGGCGACACGCTCAGCTTGGTGTACGAGAAGATGAAGCCGACGCCAAGCTGCGGCAGCCAGATGCCCTTTGCGGTGCTGATGTCGCCGCGGCAGCGCGCGATCGTCCGGGACTGGATCGGGCAGGGCGCGAGCAATCCCTGACCGGCGTGCCCGCAGGCGCTAAAAGCTGAACTCCAGCCCGGTCGTGAAGATGAAGTCGGGCTGGAGGCTGGCGCGGCGGAGCGGGGCGGTGCCGTTGATCATCAACACGGTGCCGCCGCGCAGCGAGAACTTCACGCCCACCGAGGCGTCGAAGCGGTCCTCGCGCCGGTTCGGGATCGACGTCGACTCGATCGTGCGCGCGAAAGGGAACTGGAGCTGGATCGGCGGGGGCAGGGTGACCTTCTGCTCGCCGACGCTCCACTCGCTGATCATGCTGACGGCGACCGTGGCCCACGGCGCCATGAGGTTGTCGAAGCCGAGCGTCGCAAGCGCCGCGTCATTCTGGAGTTCGCCCGTGCGCATCAGGTAGCCGCCGTTGCCGTGCAGCGAGAAGTTGCCGTACTGCGCGGCGAAGACGCCGACCGCGCGACCGCTCGCCGAGCCCGCCCCGAGCAGGTTCTCCTCGTCCCCCGTCGGCAGCCGGACCTCGGCGAGCAGCGCCGCGCCGTAGCGCGGGCCTTGGCCGAGGTTGACCTTCACTCGCCCGACGACATCGCCGATCCCCGCGGCGGTCGCGTTGACCGAGGCCACCGCGCGCAGGACCGGGTCGGCGGAGGTCCCGCCGAAGAAGTGCAGCGGGTTCGGCCCGAAGGGATCGATCTGCGCCACGCTCGAGCCCGACATCGAGACGCGCGTGAAGGGCACCGCCACACCGACATCGATGAAGTCCGTGAGGCCGTACGTCGCCGTCAGCGCCGCCATCAGCAGGTCGAGCTTGAGTCCCATCCGCAGCCGGACGATGTCGTTCTCGAACGCCGGGTCGCCGAGCCCGGGATTGCCCACGTCCTGGTGCGAGAAGTTCAGCTGCAGGTTGTCGAGCGGAACGCCGTTCAGCGTCGTGTAGCCGATGTGGGTGACATTCGCGCCGAGGAAGAACCGGCCGCGGCCGAGCGTCTGGGAGCGTTCGGCGAAGATCGGACCGGCGGAAGTCGAGGTCCGCACCGGCAGACCGTTCACGATCGAGTACGTCGCGCCGCTGCTCGTGCCGCTGATCGGCAGGTTCGACGAGCTCTTGGCGAGCGCCTCGGTGACGAACGAGATGACGGTCGAGTTCCCCTGCGCGATGCCCGGCACGTAGTGGTTGCCGTGCAGGTTGTCGAGGTCGAGGCAGAGGGGCTCACCGCAGCTGCCGAACGTGAAGAGGGCGCCGAGCCGGTCACGCAGCGTTGGCTGCTGTGCCTCGAGGGGAGCGGCGCACGCGAGCAGGACCAGGACCGAAGCCGTGAACGGACGGAGCATCGCGTCTCCCAGGAGAGGGGCGGGACGAGCGACGCCAAACATAGAAGCCGCCCCCAGGAGGCGAAAGAGGCGCGGGAGAGGGGGCGCCGCGCCATCGGCGCTATTGCGTGTGCGCCGGGTCCGTCGCACACTGGGTGCGCGGCCGGCGCCCGCAGGACACTACTTTGCCGGCCGGGACCTGCACCGGGCGACCGCGCCAGACTCGCGGCCACGGGAGGGATGATGCGCAGGACGCGCGGGGTGATGGCCGTGCTCGCGTTGGCTTCGCTGGGCACACTGGCACCGCTGGCAATGTTGGCGGCGACGCCGGCGGTCGCCGCGCCGCAAGGACTCGGGGATCTCCGGCGGAAGGCCGAGGAGGCGAAGCGGGCGGCCGACGCCAGGAAGAAGGCCGCCGCCGACAGCGCGAAGGCGCGCGCGGCCGCCGACTCCACGCGGAAGGCGCAGGCGCCCGACTCCGCCAAGGCCGGGTCCGCGCCCGCGGCCGCGTCTGCTGCCGCGCCTGCACGCGCGGATGCGAAGATCTGGGAGAACTACGACTTCGTTCCCGGCAGCCGCGTCATCTTCTTCACTGACTTCAGTGACGATCGCGTCGGCAACTTCGCGCGCCGGCTCAAGTACGTGGGCGGTCCGATGGACGTGGTCGAACGCGATGGCGTGAAGGTCCTGCGGGTCACCGGCCGCTCGACATTCCTGATCCCGGTCGGCAAGCGGCTGCCGGAGCGCTTCACGCTCGAGATCGACGTCATCGCGCCGCCGGTGCGTTGCTGCGGGTACGAGGTCATCACCATCGAGGGCGGCGCATCGATGGATCGCGGGGAGCGGTCGGCCGACCTCCTCTGGCACCCCGAGGGGAACTACATCTTCGGGAGCGGGCAGAATGCGGGGAACAGTGCCTCGAAGGTCCCCGACGCGATGCACGCGCAGCTCCGCGGGCAGGTCGCGCACGTGCGGGTACTGATGGACAGCGCCTACTTCAAGATGTACACCAACGAGCGGCGGATGCACAACATCGGTGTCGAGATCATCATGATGTGTATGCGTATTGAGCGCTATATCGTCATGTAACGATGGACTTGAGGGCGAAGCGTCGATGGTCATGTCGTGGTTCCTCTGTTGCGAGACGTTGGGCTTAGGGGAGTGTCAGGCTTTGTTCAAGCCCCCGATCATACTGGCGGAGCGTGAGCTTGAGGGTGGTTCCCCTAAGCTTTGCCGCGTCCTTCACATTGTCGATCACCAGGCGGGCCTCGCGGCCATCGGCGGAGAATTGCGGGGCGCGGAAGTAAGCGGAAGTTGTGGTCTCCACAAAGA
>JANNLH010000036.1:0-4904 GCA_031396725.1 Gemmatimonadaceae bacterium
GTGCGCTGGCGGCATCGTCGCGAACCAAGCGCCTCGCGGTGACGGAGCTGATGGATGCACGCGAGAGGGAAGAGGACCGGCTCGACACCCTCGGCCGCGCCGCCATCAATGCGCGGCGAGGGTTGGCCGTCCTGCGGGAGTCACTCGCCTGCACGATGCCCTCGCTGAGCGCCGACCTCGAACTCTCTCGTCCCGCTGCGGCGGATGCGCTCGAGCGGCTCGTGGACGCGGGACTCGCCACGGAGATCACCGGCCGCCGTCGCGACCGCGTGTATGCCTACGACGCGGCTCTGGCGATCGCCGGCGCGTCCTGAGCGGCGAAGGACACGCGCTCGATCATCGCGGTGAGCTCCTCGAGCAGGGTCCGGCCGCGATCGCGCGCGTACCAGCGGCGCAGCTCCTTGTAGCGCTCGTCCTTCGTCATCGCCTTCGTCTCGGCGGTCTCGAACCACTCCTGCAGAGGGCGCTGACGCGGACCCCACCAGGCGCGCTCGACGTAGTCCTCGTCGAGCAGCAGCACGATCGGGATCGACCGCGTCCGCCCGTTGGTGAGGTGGGCGTCCATCAGGTCGAGGTTTTGGTCGCGCGCGATGATGCGCAGGTCGACGTTCGGCGCCGCCACCGTGAGCGCGTCGATCCAGGGCACGATGTTGACCGCGTCGCCGCACCAATCCTCGCTGATCACAAGCAGGTGCCACTGGCGTCCGGTCGCGGCGATGCGGTCAGCGAACACGGCGCTCGCGGATGCGTGGGCGCGGATGCCGATGTAAAGTTCAACGTTTGAGGTCGCACTGGCGACCATCTCGTCGAACGAGAGGCCGTCGAGAAAGCGGGTCTGGAGCGAGGTCATGGACTCAGTGTGCGTGATGCCGGTGCAGCGCGGCATCGGGGAGCTCCCACGACCGCTGTGAGGGGAATCCGCAGGGTCTGCCGAGCGTTCCCACGGTGGGCTCACGGGAGCCGGAACCCGCGCCAGAGCCGGCGCGTGACCCGCCCCGCCGGGCGCTCGTATGCCGGGTATGCGCGCCTCCGTTCTCCGATCGCTCTCCGTCCTCTTGCTCAGCGCCGCGGCCGCAGGATGTCTCCCCGGCGGCGGTGCCGTCGACCCGCGCACACTGACGGATGCCGAGTACCTGAGAGCGCGCGATCTGATGGTGCCGGTGCACGGCGTGTCGCGGCGCGAGCTCCGCGACACCTTCTCCGCACGGCGCAGCGGCGGGCGCGCGCATCTCGCGCTCGACATCATGGCCAAGAAGGGCACCCGCGTGGTCTCGGCCGACGACGGCACGG
The DNA here is from genome assembly GCA_031396725.1 of Gemmatimonadaceae bacterium. GTDB lineage: Bacteria > Gemmatimonadota > Gemmatimonadetes > Gemmatimonadales > Gemmatimonadaceae > Pseudogemmatithrix. Next base: position 1,291 of record JANNLH010000036.1, read on the forward strand.
TGGTGCGGGTGACCGAGAACAGCCTGGGCGGGAAGGTGGTGTACGTGGCCGACCCGCACCGGCGGTTCGTCTACTACTATGCGCATCTGGACAAGTGGGTGTATCCATTGGAAGAAGGGCAGTTCGTGAAGCGCGGCGAACTCCTCGGTTCGGTCGGCACGACGGGGAATGCGCCAAAGGACGCCCCGCACCTCCACTTCCAGCTGATGCGGATGACGAACATCGAGCGCTACTGGGATGGCATTCCGGTGAACCCGCTCCCCTACCTCACGAAGCGAGGCGAAGAGCGATGACGATGACGGGGAAGGAGCGGGCCGAGCTGCGCGCCGAGTGCAACGGGCTCAAGCCGACGGTGCACATCGGTCAGGAGGGGCTCACGCCCTCACTGGCCAAGGCGCTCGACGACGCGCTTCGCACGCGCGAACTGGTGAAGGTCTCGCTCAACAAGAGTGTCGACGTGACCGCGAAGGAAGCGGCGGCGACCCTCGCGGGACGTGTGAAGGCCGAGGTGATCCAGGTGATCGGGCGGACGGCGACGCTGTACCGGTACAATCCGGACTTGAAGCGGAAGGCGGGGGCGTTGCCGCCGTGGCGCGTCTAACGGGCGCGCGTGAAGACCACGTCGTGCGCTCGCCCGGTGGCCACATGCATCAGCTGGCCGCCTGAGCTCCCATCCCGCGTGAACCACACCGTCGTCCCTCCGACGCTGAACCGTCCCTCACCCATCTGCGTGGCTGGCGCCGGCGACTCCGCTCCGCGTCGCACCATCAGGCGCTCGCCCTCGAGCGTCACCCGCAGCGCTGCGCCGACTTCTTCGCTGAAGTAGTCGCCGACCAAGCGGCGCAGTGAGTCCGTCGGCAGCGGCGCGCCGCGAGGCGCCGGTGGAGCCACTGTCCCACGCACGACCGGCGCGAGCCCAGTCGCGAGCCCGTCCACCATCCCGAGCGCAAGCGCCGCTGCGTTCGCGTAGGTATTGCAGAGCACCGCGACCGAGAGATCCCGTTGCGTCGGGAAGCGCACGAGATAGGAGCGATAGCCGGCCGTCGCACCGCTGTGCCCGACGCGCGGTGCGCCGCGGTACTCGTCCAAGACGAGCCCGGCGGCGTAGGTGATCCGCTCGCCGCTCGTGAGCACAGCCTGCCGCGTGAGCGAGTCCACCACCGCGCCTCCCTGCGCGCCGCCGACGGTCCGCTTCGTCAGCGCGTCGTTCCACCTGAGCAAGTCGCCGACGGTCGTGAGCAGGCCACCGTTGCCGTGCGCGTCCTCGTTGGGCATGTCGGTGCGCCAGGACGCGAGCGCGCCCGGCACGGGCGCGTATGCGAGCGCCCGCCCGGGCACGATCCGGCGGTAGTCGTCACGCCACGATGTGTTGGTCATCCCGAGCGGACGGAAGAGCCGGTCGCGCGTGAAGTCGGCGAAGCTCTGCCCGCTCACGCGCGCGACGAGCATCGCCAGCAGGTTGTAGCCGCTGTTGGTGTACGAGTACTGGTCGCCGGGCGGGTAGTTCAACGCGCGCTGGCGTGCGATGATCTCGAGCACGTGTGCGTGCGTGTAGGCGCGCGTCCCGCGCGGCGCCCCCGCGAGCGAGGCGATGTCACCCCAATCGCGCAGGCCGCTGGTGTGATCGAGCAGCATCCGGATGGTGATCGGTCGCTCGTACTGCGGCAGCTCCGGAAAGTGCTTCTGCACGGGATCGTCGAAGCGCAGCTTGCCTTCGAGCGCGAGCAGCGTGACCGCGGCGGCCGTGAACTGCTTGGCGACGCTCCCCGCCTCGAGGATCGACGCGGTGGTCAGGGGTACCCCGCGCTCGAGGTCCGCCGCGCCGTACGCCTTCTCGACGAGCACCCGCCCCTCGCGGGAGACGCCCACCTGGCAGCCGGGAGAGGCGGCGCTGTACTGCGCGAAGACGCGGTCGGCGAGAGCGACGGCGGCTGGGTCCTGCGCCGCCGCGGCGTTCGACACCAGCACCAGCCCGCAGGCGGCGCGCGTTGCGATCCGGATGACGTTCATCGGAGACCCCTTGGTGGATTCACGGTCGACACACATACGACTCACGTCCCGCTCACCTCCCTAGAGCCGCCAGCACCCGCCAAGGCGTCATCGGCAGCTCCAGCACCTCGACCCCGAGCGCATCCGCGACCGCACCCGCGATCGCCGGCGCCGTCGGGATGATGGCCGGCTCGGCGATCCCGCGCGCCCCCACGTGATTGGCCCGGGGATCCGCGCCATCCAGAAAATGCCCGTCGATCGACGGCAGGTCCGCCATCGTCGGGATCTTGTAGTCGTGCAATCCGACATTCAGCGGCACGCCCGACCGCGCGTCGAGCGCGCGCTCCTCGAAGAGCGCGAACCCCAGCCCCTGGATGATCCCGCCCTCCAGCTGCGACTCGGCCAGCGTCGGGTTCACGATCCGTCCCGCGTCGTGCACCGCGACCACGCGCAGCACGCGCACGATGCCCGTCTCGGTGTCCACCTCGACCTCGGCGAACTGCGCGCCCGTCGTCACGATCCCCGCATCCTGCGGATTCGGCCCGCGCGAACCCTGCCCTTGGATCATCACGTTCCCGAGCTTGGCGGTGATCTCGCCGAACGTCATCGCACGATCCGTGTCGCGCACGGTCACGCGGCCGTCGCGCGCGTCGAGTGACTCCACCGGCACGCCGAGCATGCCCGCCGCTGCTTCGCACAGCGCGCGCCGCGCATCCTCGGCCGCCATCCGCACCGCCGGCGTGAGCGAGGCGACGGTCATCGAGCCCCAGGAGTTGCCGGCGTACGGCCCGCTTGCCGTATCGCCGATCACCGCGCGCACCTGATCGAGCTTGTGGCCGAGCGCTTCGGCGGCGACCTGTGCCAGGATGGTGCGCGTGCCGGTGCCCAGGTCCTGCGAGCCCGCGAGCACGTCGGCGGTGCCGTCGGTGTTGACGCGCACGGTCGCGTACGACGGCGGGCCGCCGCCGGTGGACCAGACCTGCGCGGCGACGCCGAGTCCGCGTTTCAGATGCGGTGCGCCCGGCTTCGTCGCGCCCTCGCGCCAGCCGATCCGCCGCGCACCCTCGTCATAGCACTCGAGCAGGCGATTGCCCGTGTACGGCCGACCCTTCTTCTGGTCGTGCGCCGCGAAGTTCTTCCGGCGAAGCTCGAGCGGGTCCATCCCCAATGCGCGCGCGAGCGCATTCATGCCGATCTCGAGTCCCACCGATCCCTCGGCGTGCCCGGGCGCGCGGAACGCCGCCATCGCCGCCGTGTTCACGAACGCGAACGTCTCATGCGTGCGCACGTTGGGGCAGGCGTAGAGCTCGTGATAGATCTCCCCGGGTCCGCCCTCCCATCCGCCGATGCCGAGCGGGACCTCGGCGACGAGATCGATCGCCGTGAGTCGGCCGTCCTTCGTGGCGCCGAGCGTGATGCGCTGCATGGAGGAGGGACGGTTGCCGGTGTCCACCTGCTCGCCGGCGCGGTCCACGGCGCAACCGACCGCGCGGCCGAGCCGGCGCGCGAAGAGCGCGGCGACGTAGGTGTGCGCGCCGGCGTAGTTCTTGGCGCCGAAGCCGCCCCCCATCGCCTCGCAGATCACGCGCACATTCGTGAGCGGGACGCCGAGCGCCTTGGCGACG
>JANNLH010000093.1:0-9993 GCA_031396725.1 Gemmatimonadaceae bacterium
ACGCTGATGGCGACGGTCCGCGACGCCCGTGTGGTGCAGGCGCTCGGCACGGAGCGGTTCGGCGCGTCGAAGCGCGAGGTGGTGCTGCGCGACCAGCCGGGCGCGCTCGAGGAGCTCGAGGACCTCCCGGTGGCGGGGCGCGGCGGGAAGATCTTCCGGCTCGGCGACCTCGCGAAGGTGCGACCCGAGGAGGACACGCGCGGGTTCTTCTTCCGCGTCAACGGCAATACCGCGCTCGCGCTCACGATCTCGCGCGAGGCAGGCTCCGATGCGATCAAGACGGCGGCCGAGGTGCGGAAGGTGCTGGCGGCGATGGGTCCCGAACTGCCGCCGGGCATCCGCTGGCGCATAACCTCGGACGACTCGGTGGAGCTCGACCGCCAACTGAAGGACCTGCTCAAGCGCGGCGCGATCGCATTCCTCGCGGTGATGCTCGTGCTCGCGGTCGCGCTGCGGAACTGGCGCGCGGTGGCGCTCGTGATGGGGAGCGCCGCGGTCGCGATCGCGGGCACGGCGCTGGGGCTCTACCTGCTCGACATCCCCGCCAACATGCTCACGCTCGCGGGATTGGGGATGGGCGTCGGCGTGCTGGTGCAGAACGGGCTGATCGTGGTCGAGCGGCTGCGCGGCACTCCCGACACGACGATGGGGCGCGCCGACGTCGCGGTACGGATGACGCCGGCGATCGTGGGATCGACGCTGACGACGGCAGTGGTGCTCTTCCCGTTCCTCTACCTCCAGGGGAACGCGCGGGCCGCGTTCTTCCCCTTTGCGGCCGCGTTCACGCTGGCGCTCGCGTGGTCGGTGCTCTCGGCGCTGGTGATGATCCCGGCGCTTGCCGGCGGCCACGGGCTCAAGGAGACGCACTGGCCGCGCGCGCAGCGCCTCTATGGCTGGTTCGTGATCAAGACCTTGCGCTGGCGCTGGGTGACGCTCTTCGTCGCGCTCGCGAGTGTCGGGGGGCTCTCGTGGGTGTTCGTGAAGAAGGTGCCGCGCTTCTCGTTCGGTGGCGGCTTCGGCGAGCAGCGCTCGTCGATCTCGGTCAGCATCAACTTCCCGCGCGGCTCCGACCCGGCGAGTCTCGACGCGGCGATGCGCGAGATGGAACAGATCGTCGTCGGGCGCGGGGGGGTGGAGGAGGTGATCGCGCAGAGCGGCGGTCCCTTCGGCGCGCGGATGAACGTGGCCTTCACGCGCGCCGCCGAGGCGACCGCCATCCCGCTGCAGCTGCAGGAGGAGCTCACGGCGCGCGCGGTGTACATCGGGGGCGCGAGCATCGGCGTCTATGGTCAGGGGCCGGCCTTCAGCTCCGGCGGCGGCATCGGGTCGATGAGCACGTTCCGCATCCGCGTGCTCGGCTATTCGTACGCCGCGGTCCAGCAGCTGGCGGAGGACCTGCGTCTCCGGCTCGAGCGCATCACGCGCGTGCGGAACGCGGTCGTGACGAGCGGCGGGTACTTCGGCGGCGGCAACGCCTTCGCGGTGACGCTCGAGCCCGACCGCGACGCGATGGCGCGCTACGGCGTGACCGCGCTCGACTTCAGCGCCGCCGTGCAGCGCGAGGTGCGCGGCGCCGAGGGGTCGCAACGGCTCGAGATCGGTGGGGAGGAGATCCCGGTGTCGGTCAAGTCGGCCGGGTCGCGCGAGCGGTCGTTCAGCGAGCTGAGCGAGGCGTTGGTGCCGACCGCCACCGGGACGCCGGCCCGGATCGAGGATCTCTCGACCGTCTCGGAACGCGAGCAACTCTCCGCCATCACGCGCGACGACCAGCAGTACCTCCGCGTCGTGGCGTACGAGTTCCGCGGCCCGACGCGCCTGGCCAACCGCACGCATGAGGCGTTCATGAAGAGCGTCAGCGTGCCGCCGGGCTTCAAGGTCGAGGATGACCAGTTCTTCCGGAACAACCAGGACACCAGCCAGCGCGGCCTCTGGCTCGTCTTCGGGCTCGGCGTGGTGCTCGTGATCCTCTCGGTGGCGATGGTCTTCGACTCCACCTGGGGAGCGGCGATGGTCTTCGCGTCGTTGCCGCTCGCGCTCGCCGGCGTGATGGCCGCCTTCTGGCTGGCGGGGGCGGCATTCACGCGCGAGGCGGCGGTCGGCGTGATCCTCGTGGTGGGACTGGCCGTCAACCAGGCGATCCTGCTCGTGGATGCGGCGCTCGAGAAGCGCCGGGCGTCGGCGGGCGGTCGGCTCACGCCGGCGCGCGTGCTCCGCGCCGCGCTCGACCGCTCGGGGATGATCATGATGGTCACGCTCACGACGATCGCCTCGCTGATCCCGCTGGCGATCGGGACGAGCTCGACGAGCCTCTTCGGCGCGATCGCGCTCGCGACCGCGGGCGGGACGATCGCGGGGACCATCGGGGCGATGCTGATCATGCCGGCGCTGCTGGCGGGACGACGACAGCGTAGAAAGTAGAAAGTAGAAAGCAGAAAGTAGAAAGTTGAAAGTGTTCCCCCCTCACTCTTCACTTCGCGGTCCAATGACTCGACTCCTCCGAATCCTCGCGCTCCTCGCGCTGGCTTCACCGCTCAGTGCCCAGTCTGCTCCGACCGTCGTCGTGATCGTTCGTCACGCGGAGAAGGCGGCGCAGCCGGCGGGTGATCCGCCGCTCACCGCGGCGGGTGCCGAGCGGGCGCAGTCGCTCGTCGCGCTGCTCAAGGACGCGAAGGTCGCGGCGGTGATGCACACGCCCACCACGCGCACGCGCGAGACGGCGCGGCCGGTGGCCGAGGCGTTCGGGATCACCCCGGAGGTGCTGCCGCTCGGGCCGGCAGCCGTGCATGCAGCCGCTGTGGCCGAAGCGGTGCGCAAGCATCCGGGGAAGACGATCGTCGTCGTCGGGCACTCGAACACCATCCTCGCCTACGTCGCCGCGCTCGGCGGCCCGACGCGGCCCTCGCTCTGCGATCATCAGTACGACGGCCTCTACACGGTGATCCTCGACGGTTCCTCGGCACGACTCGTGGAGGGGCGGTATGGGCCGCAGAATCCTCCGCAGACGGAGCCCTGCGCGACGATGGCGCCGCGCCCCTGACTCGCCCCTGACTCGCCCTTGACCCGCGCTTGAGGAGAGGCGCGGCCGCGCGCCGTAGGGCGAACGCCCTATCGCGTTGCGGTGGCGTGCGTTAGGCGGCAGATTACCAGCGCAAATGAGCACCGCCACGACTGCGTCGGGCACCGCCCTCGTCACTCTCGAAGACCTCCGTGCCGCCCAGGCGATCCTGCGCGGCGTCGCGGTGCGTACTCCGCTCCTCGCTGCCGAGGCGGTGAGTGACGTCGCGGGCGTCCCGGTGTTCGTGAAGCCGGAGATGCTGCAGCGCGGCGGCGCCTTCAAGTTCCGCGGCGCCTACACCTACCTCGCCAAGTTGAGTTCCGAAGCGCGCGCACGCGGCGTGATCACGGCGAGCTCGGGCAATCACGGCCAGGCGGTCGCGCTCGCGGCCAAGCTCTTCGGCGTGCCGGCGACGATCGTGATGCCGACCACCGTGCCGCGCGCGAAGAAGGACGGTGCCGTGCGGCTCGGCGCACGCTGCTTCTACGAGGGGATCACGACGCTCGAGCGGATGGCGAGGGCCGAGGAGATCCAGAAGGCCGAGGGGCTCACGATGGTGCCGCCCTTCGACGACCCGACGATCATCGCCGGGCAGGGCACCCTCGGTGTGGAGATCGCCGAGGACCTTCCCGATGTCGGGACCGTGCTCGTGCCCATCGGCGGCGGTGGGCTGAGCTCGGGCGTGGCGACGGCGATCAAGCTGATGGCGCCCAAGGCGCGCGTGGTCGGCGTCGAGCCGGAGGGCTCGCCCAAGTACTCGCGCGCTAAGGCCGAGGGCGGGCCGGTGACGATCCCGTCCAATGCGGCCGGACTCGCCGACGGGCTGCTCGCGACGCGCATCGGCACGCGGAACTTCGCGCACCTCGAGGCGTACCTCGACGAGGTCGTCACCGTGCCGGACGGCGTGCTCGCCTGCGCGATGCAGTTGATCCTCGACCGGCTCAAGTTGGTGGCCGAGCCGAGCGGGGCGATCACGGTGGCCGCGCTGCTCGACAAGCGGGTGCAGGGCAGGGGCAAGACCGTCTGCGTGCTGAGTGGCGGCAACATCGAGTATGACGGCCTGCGCGCCGTCCTCGGCGATCCCGGAGCGAGCTGACCGATGGCGATGCGCTGCCCGACCTGCGGATCGATGTACGGCGACGAGGCGCGCTTCTGCACGCGCGACGGGACGCGGCTGGCCCAGTTCGGCGTCGCGCCGCCGGCGCCCGTGGTCGCGCCGCCGCTGCCGAGCGGACCGCCGCAGTCCGGAGGTTCGGCCAGCGGCCCGACGCGCCGCACCTCGCCGCGTCTCGCGGACCTGCCGGGGGCCGCGCCCACGAGCGCGACGAGCCACGCGAACATGGCGGGCCAGGTGCTCGACCGGCGCTACCAGATCGTGCGCAAGGTCGGTGAGGGCGGGATGTCGTACGTCTACCTCGCGACCGACGTCGCGACACAGGAGCGCTACGCGATCAAGATCCTCTCGCCGGCGCTCTCGCGGGACGAGAACGCGATGGCGAGGCTGCGCCGCGAGGCTGCGCTCGGCATCCGGCTGGCGCATCCGCACATCTGCCACATCGTGCGGATGGGCGAGACCGAGGAGGGGCTGGTCTACGTCGTGATGCCGTACGTCGAAGGGGAGATCCTCTCCGACCGCAACTACCGGGTCGGCAAGACGACGCTCGACGACACCGTGAAGTTCGTCGAGCAGATGGCGGGCGGGCTCTTCATCGCGCACCAACTCGGGATCATCCATCGCGACCTCAAGCCCGAGAACGTGATGATCTGCAAGAAGCCCGACGGCACCGAATACGCGGTGGTGATGGACTTCGGGCTCGCCAAGGAGCGGAAGGCGGGCGGCGAGCTGCAGAAGCTCACCGCGACGGGGATCATCCTCGGCACGCCGGAGTTCATGAGCCCGGAGCAGCTGCGCGGCAAGAACCTCGACCCGCGGACCGACATCTACTCGCTCGCGCTGATGACGTACGAGATGCTGACGGGCAAGCTGCCGTTCGAGGGGAAGAACCAGCAGGAGATGATGATCGCGCGGCTGCGCGCCGACCCGATCCCGGCGAAGAACCGGCGGCCGGAGCTCCCCGACGGCGTGGACCGCGTGCTGATGAAGGGAATGGCGCGCGCTCCCGAGGATCGGTATCAAACCGCGCCCGAGTTCGCCTCGGCGCTGCGTTCGGCGACCACGTGAGTGATCGCATGAGGGCTGCGCTCGCTCTGGTGTTGCTGGCGCCGGCACTCGGTGCGCAGCAGCCGGGCGTGGATGTGAAACGCTATGTGCACGAGATCTCGCTGCCGGCGTCCGGCAAGACCATCACCAGCGTGACGACCGTGCTGTTCGAGCGAACGGCCGATGTGCGCACGCTCCGGCTCGACCTGCTGGCGCCGATGAAGGTGCTCCGTGTGAGCACGGGTTGCCCGGGCGCCCCGGCGGCGCCGGCGCGCCACAAGCACGATGGCAAGGTGGTCGAGGTGCAACTACCGGCGGCGCCCGGCGCAGCCGCGAGCGGCGCCGAGAGCTGCGTCCGCCTGCAGTACTCAGGCGCACCGGCGGACGGGCTCGTGATCTCGACCGACAGCGCGGGACGCTGGCTCGCCTTCGGCGACAACTGGCCGAACCGCGCGCGGCACTGGCTCGCCACGATCGATCATCCTTCGGACAAGGCGCTCGTGGAATTCCGCGTCGAGGCGCCGGCCGACCGCCGCATCGTGGCGAACGGCACGCAGCGCGCCGTCGAGGACGTGCGCCCGGCGCGCGCCGGCGCCGCGCCGCGCAAGCGCACCACCTGGGCGACCGTCGCGCCGATCCCGACCTACCTGATGGTGATCGCCGCCGCGCCGCTGGCCGAGCATTCGCTCGGGCCGACCGCGTGCGGACTCGGGAGCGTGGAGCGCTGCGTGCCGCAGCAGGTCTTCACGGCACCGGAGCAGGCGCGCTACATGCCTGGCAACTTCCGTTTTGCCGACGACATCGTGCGCTTCTTCGCGCGCGTCGTCGGACCCTTCCCGTACGAACAACTCGCGCACCTGCAGAGCTCGACGCGCTTCGGTGGGATGGAGAACGCGGGGGCGATCTTCTACGCGGACCGGCTCTTCCGCTCGCCCAACGGCGTGAGCGCCGGGCTGATCGCGCACGAGACCGCGCACCAGTGGTTCGGCGATGCGGTCACCGAGCGGGAGTGGGGGCACCTCTGGCTCTCGGAGGGCTTCGCGACCTACTTCGCGGCGCTTTACACCGAGCACGCTTCCGGCGATGCGCCATTCCGCGCGGAGATGGCGAACATCCGCCGCCAGATCGTGGGCTCGGCGGTCTCGGCCGCGCGACCCGTGCTCGACACGGCGCAGACCGACCTGATGGCGCTGCTCAACACGAACAGCTACCAGAAGGGCGGCTTCGTGCTGCACATGCTGCGGGGCGAGGTCGGCGACAGCGCCTTCTTCCGCGGCGTACGCGCGTACTGGACCGCGCACAAGCACGGCACTGCGATGACGTCCGACCTGCGCGCCGCTGTCGAGGCCGAGGCGAAGCGCGATCTCGGTTGGTTCTTCGAGCAGTGGCTCACGCGCCCGGGCTTCGCACAGGTCGCGACCTCATTCACGCACGATGCGGCGACGGGGCAGGTGCAGCTGACGGTCACGCAGGGTGATCGATTCCCGCCCTATCGCTTTCCGCTGCGCCTCGTGGTCGAGGGGGCCGACGGCGTGACGACCGAGGTGCGGGTCGAGGTGCCGGCTGAGGGCAATGTGCGCGTCGCGCTGCCGAGCACGTGGGCCGCTGCCCCGCGCGCCGTGCGTCCGGACCCGCGGGTGGAGCTCCTCGCCGAGTTCCGCACGCCGTGAGCGCGCGGTGATGGTGCGCAGGGCTGCGCTGGTCGCGGCCTTCATCCTCCCGGGTACGATCGCGGCGCAGCTGCCGTCGGCGACCCGTCCCGCGCCGAACGCCGTGACGCAGCCGTCGCGCGCGCAGGAGCTGCTCGCGGTGGGTCGTCTCGCCGCCGCCGAGCGCGAGCTCTACGCGGCGGTCCAGGCCAACCCGCGCCAGAGCGCGCCGAGGGGCGAGCTGGCCCGCTATCTCGCGTCGCGCGGGCGCTTCATGATCGCGCAGGTGCTGCTCGAGGAGGCGCTCCGCTTCGGGGCGGACACGGCGCTCGTCGCGAGAGCGATGGCGGAGATGGCGCCCTATCGTCCGCGGGCCGACCTGAAGCGCGTGCCGGGCGCGCGGCTACCGGCGGCGATCGCGGCGCGGGAGCGCGCGCGCGCGGAGGGTCTCGCGGCGGTCCTCGATGGCGAGGAAGTGACTGTGCCGGTGACGATGAGCGAGGACGGGCGCACGCTGTTGCGGGTGGTGGTGCGCACCGAGCGCGGGACGGTGCTGGCCACGGTCGATCCGTCGATCGACGGTGTCACCGTGTCGTCGGCGACCGATTCGCTCGTGCCGGTGCGGACGTTCGGCGCGCGCGGCGCCGGGGCGCCGGTGTTGATCGGCGAGATCACGATCGGCGAGCGACGGCTCGCGTGGCTCGACGGCACGATCGATCCGCAGGTGCCGGTGGGCGAGATGCGGATCGGACTCGATGTGTTCTGGCACCTGAGAGCGATCGTGGACGAGCGCGCGGGGACACTGACGCTGCCGGCGCGCGCCGCCCGCGTGACGGTCACCGAGGGCTCGCAGCGGATCCCGTTCATGCTCGGCTTCCCGGGCGTGTGGCTGGTGGAGATGCCGTGGCGAGCGCCGGTCGCGATCGAGGGTCCGGAGGGCCGCGCGATGCTGCGCGGGACGCGGTGGCAGCTGGACGCCGAGGCGGCGACGGTGAACGTCGTGCGGTAGGGTCGGTCCCGCGACCGGTCAGCGCCCGCGCTTCTGCAGCTCGACCATCAGGCAGCGGTCCTGCACCACGTCGATCCCCGCGCGCGCGAACTGCTCGGCCGCCGCGTCGTTGCGGATCCCGCTCTGGAACCAGACCGCCTTCGGCTCAGCCGCGAGGATGTCATCGACGTGCGCCGGGATGTCCTCCGGCCGACGGAAGACATTCACGAGGTCGACCGGTTCGCCGATGCCGGCGATGCTCCGGTGCACGGGCTCACCCAGGAGCTCGCTCAGCTCGGGATAGTAGACGGGCACCGGGATCACCCGCAGCCCCGCCTGTTGGGCGTACTCGGGCACGAACCAGGCCGGCGCGCCGCTCTCGGGAGTCTTGATGCCCAGCACGGCCACGCTCTGCACGCGGTCCAGCAGGGCTGTGATGCCTTCGGGCGTCTCGATGAGATGCTGCTGCCAATCGGCCATGTGCGAGGGGTGAAAAAATGGGGTCGGACGGGCTAAATTGAATGGCTACGCTGGAGCAGTCTCCCCCCGTTCGGAGTGCCCGTGATGCGCATGCTCGTTCTCGGCGCCGGCCTGCAGGGCTCGGCCTGTGCCTACGATCTGCTGCAGAATCCCGCGATCAACGAAGTCCGGCTCGCCGACCGCACGGTCGAGCACCTGCCGTCCTTCCTGCAGCCCTACATCGGTGGCGAGCGGCTCAAGCTCATCACCCTCGACGTGAAGGATAGCGCTGCGGTGCGCGCCGCGATGGCCGGCGTGCACTCCGTGATGTGCGCCCTCCCGTACTACTTCAACCTCCCGATGACGGAGGCCGCGATCGCCGCCGGCGCCCACTTCGCGGACCTGGGCGGCAATACGGAGATCGTCGAGAACCAGAAGCTGCTCGCCGCCAAGGCCGCCGCGGCCAAGGTCTCGGTGATCCCCGACTGCGGACTCGCGCCCGGGATGGTGAACATCCTCGCCCAGCTCGGCATCGACCGCCTCGACACCACCGAGGCCGTGCGCATCTACGTCGGCGGACTCCCGCAGCACCCCGAGGGGCCGCTCAAGTACCAGATCGTCTACTCGATCGAGGGCGTGCTCGATTATTACACCACGCTCTCGTGGGTGGTGCGCGAGGGCAAGCGCGTGCAGGTGAAGGCGCTCTCGGAGATCGAACCGGTGAAGTTCGAGGCACCGGTCGGCGAGCTCGAGGCGTTCCACACCGCCGGTGGACTGTCGACCATGGCGCGCCGGTATGAGGGAAAGATTCCGACGATGGAGTACAAGACGCTCCGTTACCCGGGGCACGCGAGGATCATGGAAGCGATCCGCGACCTCGGGCTGCTGGAACTCGAGCCGGTGGACGTGAAGGGAACGCAGGTGGTGCCGCGCGACCTCGCGATCGCGCAGATGCAGCCGCGGCTGACGAAGAAGAACAGCCCGGACCTGGTCGCGCTGCGGGTGACGGTGAGCGGGACCGGGGGCGGCAAGCCGATGACGCACACCTTCGAACTCGTGGACCGTCACGACGCCGCGCACGGGATCAGCGCGATGATGCGCGCGACGGGGTTCTCGCTCTCGATCACCGGGCAGCTGCAGGCCGAGGGCGCGGTGAAGGCGGGCGTGCACACGCCCGACGAGTGCATGCCGGGGGAGCGGTACGTGACCGAGCTCGGCAAGCGCGGGGTTCTGATCCGGAGCACGGTCTCGTAGCCGTTTCACCACGGAGACACGGAGAGACGGAGGAAGGGCGGAGGCTGCAACTGCACGGCTTCACTACGAAGGCGCGACGACGGGAATAACGGCTAAGACTGCAACGGCCTCTTCTGGGGGTGTGGCGGACAGGGCTGTCCGCCACACCCCTTTCAAATCAGTTGCAGTTGTGGTTCTCCACGCAGTCTCCGTCCCTCCGTGTCTCCGTGGTGAACACGGGATACCTGAACAGCCGCTGACGCCAGTCCTTCAACCCTTCGTGCCTTCGTGGTGAACGGGAACTGGGATCGAGCGCCAAGGGTAGATAGAAGACCGTCACCCTTTGACAGCCCCCGCGTGACGAGGGTAGCCGGGCGCGAGTCCATCGGCTACCATCCCGATACACCCCAACGGAAGGAGGGAGCGATGCCTGAGAATGCGTTCGTGG
>JANNLH010000096.1:0-26742 GCA_031396725.1 Gemmatimonadaceae bacterium
CGGGACGTCCTCGACCTCAAGGGCACCAAGTACGGCTGCGGGGTCGCGCAGTGCGGCGCCTGCACCGTCCACCTGAATGGCGCCGCGACCCGCTCCTGCGTCCTTCCCGCGACCGCGGTCGAAGGGATGCAGGTCACCACCATCGAAGGCCTCTCCGCCGAGGGCACTCACGCCCTGCAGAAGGCCTGGGTCGAACTCGACGTCCCGCAGTGCGGCTACTGCCAGGCCGGCCAGCTGATGTCCGCCGCGTCGCTGCTCCAGCGGAATCCCAAGCCGACCGACGCGGACATCGACGCGGCGATGAACGGCAACATCTGCCGCTGCGCGACCTACACGCGCATCCGTGAAGGCATCCACCGCGCCGCGTCACTCGCGGCGAACAACGAGTAGGGGGCGCCGTGGACTCCACCGTGAAGTCACCAAAGGCGGTCGCCGGCGTCGCACGCCGCGACTTCCTCCGCGTTTCCGCCCTCGCCGGCGGCGGCATCCTGCTCGGCACCTGGCTCGACTTCGGCGCCGACGGCGTGCTCGCGGCCGCGGAACTCGGCGGCGCGAGCGGCACGCTTGGCTCTCTCGCCGACTTCTCGCCCAACGCGTTCATCCGCATCGCGCCGAGCGGCGCCGTGACGATCATGGCGAAGAACCCCGAGATCGGGCAGGGCATCAAGACGATGCTGCCGATGCTCGTGGCGGAGGAACTCGACGTCCCCTGGGAGAAGGTGATCATCGAGCAGGCGATGGCCGACGAACGGCTCTACGGCCGGCAGGTCGCCGGTGGCAGCACCGCGACGCCGACCAACTGGGAGCCGCTCCGCCGTGCCGGCGCCGCCGGGCGCCAGATGCTCGTGGCCGCCGCCGCCGCGACCTGGAACGTGCCCGAGGCCGAACTCACCACCGCCGACGGCTTCGTGATCCATCAGGCCTCGCGCCGCCGGCTCGGCTACGGCGAGCTCGCGACGAAGGCCGCGACGCTCACGCCCCCCGAGCTCGCGACCGTGAAGCTGAAGGACCCGAAGGACTTCAAGATCATCGGCCGCTCGATCGGCGGCGTGGACAACCTCAAGATCGTCACCGGCAAACCCCTCTTCGGCATCGACGTCACCGTGCCGGGGATGCTCTACGCCGTGCTCGAGAAGGCGCCGGTCTTCGCGGCGAAGGTCGCGACCGCCAACCTCGACGAGGTCCGCGCACTCCCCGGCGTGCGGAAGGCGTTCGTCATCGACGGTGGCACGCAGCTCGCCGGACTCCTCGGCGGCGTCGCCATCGTCGCCGACTCATGGTGGGCCGCGCGTTCGGCTCGCCAGCGGCTGCGGGTCACCTGGGCGGACCACCCCACGAGCGCACAGAGCTCGAAGGCATTCCGCGAGAAGGCACAGGAGTTCTTCGCCGCGGCGCCGCAGCGCGTGCTGCGCAACGACGGTGACGTCGCCGGCGCGCTCGCCCGTGGCACCGTCGTCGAGGCGCAGTACGAATACCCCTTCATCGCGCACGCCACCTTGGAGCCGATGAACTGCACCGCGCACTTCGCGGACGGCAAGCTCGAGGTCTGGGCGCCGACGCAGAATCCGCAGTCCGGACGCCAGCTCTGCGCCCAGACGCTCGGCATCAAGCCCGAGGACATCGCGATCCACATCGTGCGCTCAGGTGGCGGCTTCGGCCGCCGGCTCAACAACGACTACATGGTCGAGGCCGCCTGGATCTCCAAGGAGGCCGGCGCGCCGGTGAAGCTCGTCTGGACGCGCGAGGACGACACGCAGCACGACTTCTACCGTCCCGCGGGCTTCCACAAGTTCCGCGGCGCGGTGGACGCGGCCGGCAAGCTGATCGCGTGGGACGACCACTTCGTGAGCTTCGGCGAGGGGACCGGCTTCGCCCCGAGCGCCAATCTCGGCGCCGGGGAGTTCCCCGCCAGCTTCATCCCCAACTTCACGATCGGCGTCTCCACGATGCCACTCGGCGTGCCGACGGGTTTCCTGCGCGCGCCGGGCAGCAACGCGCTCGCGTTCGTCTTCCAGTCGTTCATCGACGAGTTGGCGCACGCGGCCAGGAAGGATCCGGTGCAGTTTCGCCGCGACCTGCTCGCGCAGCTCACGCCACCGGCTGCGGCGGCCCCGGGCAGCCCGCCGCAGCCGCAGCCGTTCAACGCCGAGCGGATGCGCGGGGTGCTCGACCTCGTGGCCGAGAAGTCGGGCTGGGGGAAGAAGACCCTGCCGCGCGGCACCGGGATGGGCGTCGCCTTCCACTTCAGCCATCGCGGCTACTTCGCCGAGGTCGTGCAGGTGACGGTCAGCCGCGCGGGCCAGCTCAAGATCGACAAGGTCTGGGCCGCCGGCGACGTCGGCAGCCAGATCATCAACCCGAGCGGCGCGCTGCAACAGGTGCAGGGCTCGGTGCTCGACGGCATCGGCGAGGCGCTCGCGCAGGAGATCACGATCGAGGGCGGCCGCACGGTGCAGAGCAACTTCCACGACTTCCCGCTGCTCCGGCTCACGCAGGCGCCGCCGGTGGAGGTGCACTTCCGCACGACCGAGTTCCCGCCGACCGGGATGGGCGAGCCCGCGCTGCCGCCGGTGGTGCCGGCGCTCACCAACGCGATCTTCGCCGCGACCGGCAAGCGCATCCGCTCGCTCCCGATCAGCAAGCACGACCTGAAGTGGGGATGAGGTAGGCCGATGAAGCAATGGCTCGAGACGCGGCAGGTCGTCGGACAGCTCGGCGCGTGGCACCGTGAGGGTGTGCGCGCCGCGCTCGCGACCGTGATCCGCGTGCGCGGCTCGGCATACCGCCACGAGGGGGCGAAGCTGGTCGTCGCCGAGGATGGGCGCAGCGTGGGGAACGTCAGCGGCGGCTGCCTCGAGGAGGACGTGCGGGAGGTCGCACTCCGCGTGATCCGCTCGGGCATCGCCGAACGGCGGTCCTACTGCGGCGGCGCGAACGAGATCGCCGCGTGGGACCTGGGTGTCGGCTGCGAAGGCGAGGTCGAGATCCTGGTCGAGCCGGTGACCGACGCGCACGCGGCCGAGCAGGCCGCGCTCGACGCCGAGGAGGCGTTCGCCGTCGTGACGCTGCTCGACCGCGTCACCGCCGATGCGTCGGGTTCGACGGCCGCGCTCGGACCCGCGCGCGAGGTGATCACCGGGGCCGCCGCGGAGCACTGGCTCGGCGACGGGGCGTCGCGGCTCCACACGCACGACGGCGTCGAGCGATTCATCGACGTGCTGCTTCCGCCGCCGCGATTGCTGGTGGTGAGCGGGGGCGACGACGCGCGGCACCTCGCGCGCCTCGCGGCCGAGGTCGGATTCCGCGTCGTGGTCGCCGACCGCCGCCCCGGGCTCCTGACCCCCGACCGATTCCCGCCGGGCGTGCGGCTGGTCGAGACCGACGCGGCGCGGCTCGCCGAGCGCGTCGTGCTCGACGCCGACAGTTTCGCGGTCGTGATGACGCACCATTTCGGCGACGACACCGATTACCTGCGCGCGCTGCTGCCGAGCCCCGCGCGCTACCTCGGGGTGCTCGGACCTCGTCAGCGGACCGACCGGCTCCTCGGCCTGCTCCGGGCCGAAGGCGGCGCACCAGCTTCGGTGGACGAGGCGCGCATATTCGGACCCGTCGGGCTCGACATCGGGACCGATGGCGCCGAACAGGTCGCGCTCGCGGTGATCGCGGAGATCCTCGCGGTGCGGAGTGGACGGCGGCCGCGCTCACTGCGCGACCGGCAGGCCCCGATCCATGCCGTCGGCGAGTGAGGGCGGGCGTGACGGCGTCGCGGGGGTGATCCTCGCCGCCGGCGCCTCCCGACGGATGGGCGCCTCGCGCAACAAGCTGCTGCTGGATGTCGAGGGCGAGCCGATGGTGCGCCGAGTCGTGCGCCGTGCGCTCGCCGCCGGGCTCTCGCCCGTGGTGGTGGTGCTCGGGCACGAGCCGGAGCGCGTGCGCACGGCATTGGCGGGCCTCGAGTGCCGCTTCGCCACCAGCGCCGACCCGACCGGCCCCACCAGCGCCTCGTTGCACGCCGGCCTGCGTGCGCTCGGCGATGACACCGGCGCCGCGGTCGTGATGCTCGGCGACATGGTGCGCGTCACCGAGGAGATGGTGCGCGACCTGATGGCCGTCGGGTCGAGCGATCCGGCGCCCCTCGCCGTATCACGCTATGGCGACGGGCAGGTGCTCGCGCCGCCGCTCTTCTTCCGGCGCTCCCTCTGGCCGGAACTGCTCGCGTGGCACGGCGAGGGTTGCGGCAAGGCCGTGGTCAACGCGCATCGGGCCGAGGCCGCGATGCTCGACTGGCCCGAGGACGCGCTCAGGGACGTGGACACCCCCGCGGATTACGAGGAGCTCACCCGATGACGATGATGCGCGCACTCGCGGCGGTCGCCGCCCTCTCGCTCGGCAATGCGCACGGCGTCGAGCAGCCGGCGGTGCCCGAGCGCCTCGACGACAAGGAGTTCTGGGGGCTGGTCACCACCCTCTCCGAACCGGGCGGCTATTTCCGCTCCGACAACTTCATCTCGAACGAGGGGGAGCTGCAGTACGTGATCGCGGACCTGCAGCGCACGGTGCCGCGCGGCCGCGCCTACGTCGGCGTCGGTCCGGAGCAGAACTTCACCTACGTCGCCGCGCTGCAGCCGTCGATCGCGTTCATCGTGGACATCCGGCGGCAGAACCTGGTGCAGCACCTGATGGTCAAGGCGCTGATGGAGACCTCGGAGGACCGCGCGACCTTCGTCTCGCGGCTCCTCTCGCGGCCGCGCCCCGCGGGCCTCGACAGCACGAGCTCGGTGACGGCGCTTTTCGCCGCGTACGCGACCGTGGCGCCCGACACCGCGCTCTATCGGCGCACCCTGGGCGACGTGCAGCACCGGCTGACGCGGCACCACGGCTGGCCGCTCCCCGACGCCGACCTCGAGTCGCTGCGGTACGTCTTCGGCGCGTTCGCGGAAGCCGGCACCGAGATCACCTATTCGTTCGGCCAGATGAACGGCAGCCGCTTCGGCGGCTGGATGCCGACGCTCGCGCAGATGATGACCGAGACCGACGCCGAGGGCGTCCCGCGCGGCTACCTGGCGAGCGAGGAGCTCTACCGGCGCGTGCGCGACCTGCAGCAGCGGAATCTCCTCGTGCCGGTGGTCGGGGACTTCGGGGGCGACAAGGCGCTGCGCGCGGTCGCGTCCTGGCTCCGCAGCCACGACGCGACGCTCGGGGTCTTCTACGCGTCCAACGTCGAGCAATACCTCTTCCAGCAGGGCGATGCCGCGGCCCGCTTCTTCGACAACCTCGGCACCTTTCCGACCGACAGCGCGAGCACCTTCATCCGGTCGGCGACCGGGCGGGGCTGGGTGCCGATGCGCAACCCGCGCTCGCGGATGGCGCAGCTGACGATGCCGATCGACAAGATGCTCAAGGCGATCCGCGAGGGGCGGGTGGCGAACTACGCGGAGCTGGTGATGCTGCAGGTGCCGTAGGCGACTCCGTCAGCGCGCGCTCAGCGCGCCGGCGGCGGAGGTGCCGGCAGCAGCGTGATCGCGTGCTTGATCGCAGGGTCGGTGCGCGCCTCCACCTGGTACACACCGGCACTTCCCCACTTGGCGAACGACACCGTCCCGAGCAGCAGCCGCGTCAGCGCCGCGTCGTCGGTCTCGCCCACCGGGATCGTCACCCCGCGCCCGGCGGCGAAGGCGCGGAACGACTCCGCCGTGCCCGCCGGGAGCTTGGGGTCCTTCGCGAACGTCGTGAGCACGCCGAGCGAGTTCCCGTGCTCCGCCAGGAATCCTCCCACCCACGCGAGCGGGAGTTCCAGTTCGTTCGCCATCGCGAACCACTGCGGTGGCTCGGCCGGCTTCGGCGTGCGCACGTCGGGATAGATGCCGCCGCCCCCGTACACCGTGCGACCGCCCTTCGTCTTGCAGGTCGGCCGGCCGACCGTGTCGCGCTCCGCCGACGCCAGCTTGTAGTAGTCGCGCGTCCGCACGCCGCGGTACTGCCGCTGGACCGCACGACCGCAGGGCGTCCGGATCTGCCCCACCACGAGCACGAGGACCGAGCCGTCGGAGAGCGGGAATCCGGTCATCATCAGCGACTTGCCGAAGCTCGGTTGCCCGACGATCACCGCCCGGTCGTGGTCCTGCAGCGCGCCGGCCACGAGCTCGGCCGCGCTCGCGCTGCCGTCGTCGATCATCACGACCATCGGGTACTGGCGCTGTTCCTTCCAGAACGACCGCTTCACGCGCCCCGTGTCCACGGCCGCCGCCTTGCGCCCCTCGGACGTGTACACGATCGACCCCTTCGGCAGGAACTCGCCCGCGACGTTCGCGGCCTCGTCCACGATGCCGCCCGGATTCTGCCGCAGGTCGAGCACCAGCCGCTGCATCCCCTCATCCTCGAGCTTCTGCAGCGCGGCGCGCAGGTCGTCGGCCACCTTGTCGTTGTCGAACGAGGTGATGCGCACGTAGCCCGTGCGGTCGGCGAGCATCAGCGCCGCCGGCACCGCGGTCGCCTCGCTGAACCGCTCCCGCTTGACCTTGCGCACGAGCGTCACGTAGCTGCCGTCGGCCCGGCGGCGTTCGAGCGAGAGCGCGACGGTGCTGTTGCGCGGACCGGCGAGCGTGATCTCCAGTTCGACCGGACTCTCGGCCTGCATCGGCTTGCCGTCGATCGCGACGAGTTCGTCCCCCGGCAGGATGTCCAACAATGCCGCCTCGGTGCCCGCGGCCACCGATGAGACCACCGCCGCGCCGCCGACGAAGAAGAACGCGACCGGCACCGGCTGCAGCTTTCCCGCCCGGAGCTCGGCTTCCTTGCCCGGCACGAGCCGCACCGCCGGGATCACGTACGAATGCGGGTCGGTCGCCTGCACCATCGCCTGGATCGCCGCCATGAAGAGCCGGTGCGCGTCGAGCGAGTCGGGGTGATTGACACGGATCTGGTTGAAGACCTGGCTGAAGAGCTGGAGGTCCTCGGCCGTCGTGCGCGCGCGCGTGACCGGCACCTGCTGCGGTGCCGGCTGCGGTGCCGGCGCCTGCTGTGCCTCGAGGAGCCGCGCGGACGCCCCGGCCGTCGCGAACGCGGCCAGCGCGAGGAAGAGCCGTGGGACGCGCTCGGGGGTCATCGGTCCCCCACCGCTACCGCGCCGCCTTGAGCGCGCCCAGCCGCTGCGTGACCGCGTTGCGCTGCGGATCGCGCCGGCCGGCGAGCACGAGGAAGCGCTCATAGGCCGCCGTCGCCGCCGCCTTGTCCCCGGTGCGCTCGAGCGCGGTGCCGAGTGCAGCGTGCGGCGCCGCGTAGAGCGGTTCAAGGTCGATCGCCTTCTTCAGGGGCGCCACCGCTTCGGCGTGCTGCCCCGTCGCGACGAGCATGCCGCCATGCAAGTAATGCACGTAGGGCTCGTCCGCGGCGAGGTCCGCCGCCAGCGCCAGTTCGCTCACCGCCGTGACCGTGTCCTTCTGCTCGAGCGCCAGGCGGCCGAGCTCCACGTGCGCCGGGAAGTAGGCCAGATCCTCGGTCATCGCACGGCCGAACGCCGCCTTGGCCGAATCGACGCTGCCGGCGCGCGCGTGCAGGAGGCCGATGCTGTGCTCCACCAACGCCTTGGAATCGTAGAAGATCACGAAGCCGTCCTTCTTCTCGTCCCGCGCCTTGAGCATTCCGAGGGTGGTGCCGAACTCCGCGAGTGCCTTCGGCAGATCGCCCTTCATCGCGTACACACGCGCGCGGTCGAGCCGCAGCCCGATCGGGAACCGCGATACCCGGATCGCGTCCTCATACTCGATCAGCGCCTGGTCGAGGCGGCCCTGACCGTACATCACGTCGGCGCGGACCGCCGGCGGCTCCTTGAGCAGGATCTCGTTGATCTGCGCCTCGAACTCGCGCCGCGACATGCTGCCCACGTCATCCTTGAAGGCGTACCGGTAGTACGCCATGATCATCGTGTAGTCGAGCCGACGGTGGAAGAGCGGATTCAGCCGCAGCGCCCGCAGCTGCAACGAGTCCAGCTGCAGGAACTTCTTGTTCTCCCGTGCGCGGCGCGTACTCACGATGTACGCGCTCAGGTCGGTCGGCTTCCGCATCAGCGACGCCACGCGCAGGCCGTAGAGGGCGTCGGCCGAGGACGGGTCCAGCCGCGCGGCCCAGTAGAAGGCCGCCGCCGCGAGGTCAGGGGCCTCGTCGGCCGAACGCACGCCGTGGGCCAGGTAGGCCGAGGCGTCGTTCGTGTCGGCGTCCGCGGCGAGCTTGGGGCGGCGCTGCTCCGGGCCGAGGCGCTGTGCGGAGAGTGGGACGGATCCGACGGCAACGAGCAGGAGCAGCAACAGGGCGCGCATGAGGACCTCGGAACTCCAGACTGGTGGGGGAGTCAGGGTCCGTCATTCTCCGCTGCGTGCGCGGAACCGTCAAGTAGGTCATTTGTGCCAGTTTCATGACACCCGACCGTGTCAATCCAGGACGCGGCCCCGCTCGGCCTCGGTGACCATGAGACACTCCGGCGCCCCGCGTGTGATCCGTCGGCGGACCCGCGCCACGACCGAATAGACCCCGTCCCGGAGGGGTCGCGGGACCAGCAGACCTAGGCCGCCGAGCACGGCCCAGACGCCCCCGAGGTAGGTGGCGACCGCGAGCACCGCGTCAGAACGGATCTGCGCGCGTTCGGCGCCAGCCACCCAGTCCACCCAGACGAGCGACTCGACATCGCGGAGCGCGGCGTGCCGTTCCCGGACGGCGCGCCCAGCGGCCCCCTCGCGCGTGGCGAAGCGCACCGTGCGCCGGCGACGATCGTGCCGCAGCACGAAGCGCACGGCGCGAGAGCAGAACGCGCAATCGCCGTCGTAGACGAGGATCGGCGCGTCCGATCCCCCGGCGCTCATGCGCTGCTCAATGCGACTCTGAGAGCGATGCTCACGGCGCGGGCTCGGCGCGCGTCGCGGCCCCGAACTTCCCCTCGCGCAGGAACGCCCGCGTCAGCGTCAGCACGTCGTCGCGGCGCATCAGGAACGAGTGGGACCCGGGAACTACGACGTGATCCGTCTCTTCGGCGAGGTGCGTCTCGTCCACCCGCACCTTGCCATCCCGCCCGCCGGAGATGACGCCGATCTCGACACCGCGGACGGGCGGCAGCCGACGCACGGTGGACGTGCTGTCGGTGCGCAACTCGTCGATCGGCTCGAGCAGCCACCCGACCACCGGGGCCCATCGGTCGGCCGAGTGGGATCCCCCGTTGGGCGGCGCGAGCATCACGACGCGCCCAGCGCGAGGGATCGGCTCGTCGCGGGTCAGCACCCAGCGCACGAGGATGTTCCCGAGGCTGTGCCCGACGAAGTGGACCGCGGTGTGCTGCGGCGTCACGCGCGCGTCCACCGCGGCACGAAGCTGGGCCCCCAGCTCCGCGATGCTGCAACAGTAACTCGAGTATCCGAAGTTGAGGACGTCGTATCCCTCGGCCTCGAGCGCGCGGACGACCGGACGCATCGAGCGCGACGTGCGACCCATCCCGTGTACGACGACCACCAGCGGACGCGCCGTCTCGGCCGGAGCGCCGGCGGCCGGAGCGGCGCTCACCTGCGCTCCGCCCTCGCTCGCCAGGCCGAGCGACGCAACGGCGACCAGCACCGCCGAGCGGATACGGCGCGCCGCGTGCATCAGTGCGGCCAGACCTGCAGCGTGGTCCAGACGTCGCGACTCAGCGTCACGCCATCCGGGAAGTGCGCGGTGAAATCCGCCCGCAGCCGCGGCGCGTGCCGCTCGATGTACTTCTCGTACGTCGCGAGGTCGGCGAACTCGTAGCGGACGCGGAACTGGCCGCCGTCGCCGCGCGAGAGGCGCGCCCCGAGGAAGAGCCCGGTGGCGAGCACGTCGGGGATGTGGCGCTCACGCATGTAGAGCTCGTAGCGCGCGCGCAGGTCGGGGGACACCTCGGCGGTGACCTCGTAGAAGATCATCGGCGTGCCGTCCACCGGTGGCGCTCGGGCATCGGGGCTCCGGATCCAGGAATGGGGGGCGTCTCCGCTGAAGGATACCGCACACTCCGCTTGAGACCAACGTTCCTCTCACCCTACCGAACGCGCGGCGATATCGTTCCAGCCCGACCCCGTCCACGGAAGAAAGTCCGAAGATGACTTCCGCCCCACCCCCCACGATCCCCGCCGCTGACGGCACGCCGCTGGCCATCCATCGTTGGCCCGGGCCCGCCGCACCGGCGCGTGGCACCATCCTGATCGTGCACGGACTCGGCGAGCACGCCGGACGCTATCACCACGTCGCGACGCAGCTGCGCGACCATGGCTGGCGTGTCGTCGCCTACGACCAGCGGGGACACGGCCTCTCCGGCGGGGGGCGCGGCCGCCTCGCGCACCGGGACGACCTCCTGACCGACCTCGGGACGGTACTGGAGATGGTCCGCGCCGAGACACCCGGACCCCTGCTCCTGCTCGGGCACAGCATGGGTGGGCTCGTCGCCGCGCAGTTCGTCGCGCGCGCGCGCGGCCCCGGGATGGTGGACGGCCTGATCCTCACCTCGCCGGCACTCGAGGCCGGGCTCGCTCCGGCGCAGCGCCTGCAACTAGCGATCGGCCACGCGCTCGTCCCCGACCTCGCGATGTCGAACCAGCTCGACCCCGCATTCATCTCGCACGACGCCGCGGTGGTGCGGGCGTACCGCGCGGACCCGCTCGTCCACGACCGCGTGACCGCGCGCCTCGCGCGCGCGCTGGTGGAGGGCGGCCGTGAGGTGCGCGCGCGCGCCGCGGCATGGTCGGTGCCGACGTTGCTGCTCTGGGCGGGAAAGGACCGGCTGGTCTCGCCGGCCGGGAGTGCCGCCTTCGCGGCGAGCGCGCCGAAGCGTGTGGTGGAGTCCCACCGCTTCGACGCGCTCTACCACGAGATCATGAACGAGTCCGACGCCTCGCCGGTGTTCGCCGCGATCGAGCGGTGGCTCGCGGCGCACTTCCCGGCGGCGGCGTGAGATCGCCTACGGGGTGATGCGCACCGGCGCATCGACCACGCCGCCGCGCGTGCTCGTGATCCGCGCGTTCATCTCCACCGCCTGACCGGCCGGCGCCCGCACCCGCAGCGTCACGGTCTTCGTCTCGAGCCCATTGACGTGGAACTCGACGCCGCGCGTCGTGGTGCGCGCCGCCGTCCCGCGCGGGCCTTCGATCGTGAGCATGTCGGGGCGCACGATCTTGACGCGCTTGGCCTGCTCGAGCGCCGTCGGGATCCGCCCGGTGTTCCGCACCGTGACCTTCACCTCGTGCGTCGCCGAGTCGGCGGAGGCCCGCACCTTGCTCACGACGACATTGGTGATCTCCAGCTTCGGCAGCTCGAACGCCATCGCGAGGTTGAAGAGCGCCTGGTTCTTCGCCCACTTCTCGACCGCCTGCGCGGGACCGTTCTGTGACCAGAACTTCGGGTTCGCGCCGCCGACCTCGACCTCGCCGAGGTCGGGATGCGTCACCTTCGTCCACGCCTGGTAGCCCGTGCCGCCGAACTCTTCGTCGTTGTAGCGCAGCACCTCGTACTGGTCCCAGCGCCCGTCGCCGTTGTAGTCGCGCTCGCGGCCGCCGTTCCAGAGCTCGTCCCCGTACCAGATCTGGCCCATCTGGAAGTAGCCGAAATCGGGGCCGTGGCCGAAGAGCGGCTCCGGCTGTCCCTGCCCCGGCGGCGCGAAGCGCGTCGCGTACGTGCGATAGACGTCGCCGGCCCACGGGTACTTCGTGAACGAGAGGCCGACCGAGTCGAAGTGCTGGAAGAGCTTCAGGTCCGACGGGAACATGCACTCCTTCTCCTCGCAGGTGCTGGGCCCGCGGAGGTGCATCGGGACCTGCGTGTCCATCGAGTTGGTCACGCTGATGTTCGGATGGCTCACCTGCCAGAGGAAGACCGCGCGCGTCTCGGGCTCGGAGAGCGGATACTCGCCGGCACCGAACTGCGTGTAGCCGCGGCCGGTGGCCTCGGTCATCGGGCGCCAGTTGTACGGGTAGTTGCGGTGCAGGTCGAGGCCGCCGACGCCGTCCTCGTTGATGCGCCCGTCCTTGTCGTTGTCGACGCCTTCCTGGTACATCATGTAGTCGCCGTTCCCCGCGCCGACCCCGCGCATCAGCCGGCCCTTCGGGTCCATCGTGTCCACGACGAACGAGCCCTTCCCCGCGCCGACGAACTTGCGCATCTGCCGCGAGTGGCCGTCGCCGTCGAGATCCTCGGCCGGGTCCTCGTCGAAGAGCCCGTCGCCGTCGTTGTCCTGCGGACGCACCGAGCTGCGATTCGCCTGCGCGGTGAGCTTGTACATGTCGGCGCCGTCGGGATTCTGGTTCGGGCGCAGGTAGATCGCCTTCTCGTCGAGCAGCTTGGTGATCCGCGGGTCCTTGCCGTAGCTCTCGACCAGGTGCCAGGCGAGCCAGAGGATGCTCTCGCTCGCGGTGATCTCACCCGAGTGCCGTCCCCCCTCGAAGTAGGCGGCCGCCTTGTCGGTATCCTTGCCGGTCTTCTTGTTCGTGAGCGTCAGCTGCCAGATGCTCTGGCCGCCGAACGACTTCCCGACCTCGTAGAGCGCCACGATCTCCGGCTTCTCCTTCGCCCAGCGCTCCAGCCAGTAGTTGATCTCGGCCGTCGTGTGGTAATGCTCGAAGTCCATCACGCCCCACTGCTTCGGCTTGGTCTCGGCGTAGTCCGCGAACGGGAACATGCTCGCCCCGTCGCGCTGGCCGGGGACCATGTGCACGCGGCGCACGGTGTCGCGCGGCGGTTGCTGCTGTCCGCCGAAGCCCTGGGCCGCGATCGGGGCGGAGACCAACGGGAGGGCGAGCAGCGCGAGGAGCGCGTGCATCGGACGGAGGGGGAAGCGTCGCATCGGTCGTGAGTCCTGAGCGGAGTGACGGTGGGAACGTCGCGCGCCCGCGCGCGAGGTGCGCGGGAGGAGTGTGGAACACGTGCAAGTTACGCCCGGAAGGCCCGGGCCGTTCGGGCGGCCCGTGGCGCGACGCACACCGGACAGGGCATCTTCCCCCCACACTCGGCACGCGGAGAATGGCAGTGGACGACCGGACGGAGACTCCGGGGGCGGGCGCGGCACACCCGACCCCGGAGCAGATCGCGAAGCGGATCTCGGCCCTCGGGCCGCAGGAGGCGGCCGACACGCTCGAGGCACTCGACGACGCCGTCGTGCTCGACGTGCTGCAGCGGGTCAGCCCCTCCGTCGCCAGCGACATCATCCCCGAGCTCGAGGCGGGCAAGCGCTCCTCCCTCTTCTCCGTCGCGCCCAGCCGCGTCACGCAGCAGTGGTCGATCAACGCCTCGTTCGACGAGGGCACCATCGGCCGGTTGATGGAGCCCACCCCGGCCACCTTCCGCCAGACGGAGACCGTACGCGCGGCCTCGCAGCGCGTGCGCGACCTCGCGGCGCAGACGATGCTCACCTACTGCTGGGTCGTGGACGACGGCGGCCGGCTGATCGGCGTCGTCACGATGCGCGAGCTCGTGATCGCCGAGAACGATGCGCTGCTCTCCGAGGTGATGATCCGCGACGTCTTCGCGCTTGGACCCGCGACCCCGGTCGCGGATGCGATGAAGACCGTCGTGCAGCGGCACTACCCGGTCTACCCCGTCGTCGACGACGCCCCGCGCCTGATCGGGCCGGTGCGCGGCAGCGCGATGTTCGAGGAGCAGGCGTTCGAGATCAGCGCCCACCCGGGACGGATGGTCGGTGTCACCGAGGAGGAACGGCTCCTCACGGCGTGGCCGCGCAGCCTGCGCTTCCGGCACCCCTGGCTGCAGCTCAACCTGCTCACGGCCTTCCTCGCCGCCGGCGTCGTCGGGCTCTTCCAGCGCACCCTCGATGAGATGGTGATCCTGGCGCTCTTCCTGCCGGTGCTCGCCGGCCAGTCGGGCAACACCGGGTGCCAGGCCCTCGCGGTGACGCTGCGGGGCATGACCCTCGGCGAGCTGCGCCCCGGCTCGGAACGCGCGCTCGTCGGCAAGGAGGCGCTGCTCGGCCTCTTGAATGGCCTCTTCGTCGGGCTGACCGCCGGGCTGGGGATGTTCGTCGTCGCCTCGATGCAATCCAACCCCGACCGTCTCGCGCTCGCGGCCATCGTCGCCGCGGCGATGACGTTCAGCTGCATCGTGAGCGGTGTCGCCGGGGCGCTGATCCCCCTGACGCTGCGTCGGTTCGGCGCCGACCCGGCCACGGCGTCGAGCATCTTCCTGACGACCGCCACCGACGTGGCGAGCATGGGGCTCTTCCTCGGGCTCGCGACGGTGCTGCTGGCCTGAGGCGCGCGCGCTTGGTGCAACGTCGCGCTGCTACTTCAGGAAGTACTGGACCGTCGAGACGACGCGCACGGTCTTGTTGAGCTGGCTCCCTTCCTGCGCCCCCGGCGCCTGGTCGCGCGGCAGGATCACGAACACCCCCTGATTGGCCTGACGGATGTCGCCGAGCGCGCTGCGCGAATCGCGCGCGAACTGCTCGGCCGCCGCCCGGGCGTTGGCCGTCGCGGTCGCGATCATGTCGGGCTTGAGCGCGTTGAGTCCGGTGAACACGAAGGTCGGGCCGCCCATGCCGTACTCCCCCGACTGCTGGAGCACGACGCCGGAGGAGACGAGCTCGCTCACGCGCTGGCTCGCCGCGAGCACGACCTTCGGCTCGCGCGACCGCACCATCAGCGTCTGCTGGATGATGAACCGTGGCCCCATCTGCGAGGGCTGGTAGCGGTTGGCGAGCCCGTCCGAGACCTCGAGATTCTGGAGCTCGGCGGTGGTCGTGTCGACACCGTTCTTCGCGAGGAAGGCCATCACCTGGCGGGTGTAGCGTCCGATCTGGGCCTGCGCCTGCGCGAGATCGTTGTCCGTGGCCACGAAGCGCAGCGGCCAGAGCGCGAGGTCGGCTTCGACGTCCGTCTCCGCGAGCCCCTTGACCTCGACGAACCGGTCGGCGGCGCGCCCCGACGAGAAACCGTGACCGACGAAGAGGCCGGCGGCGGCCATCCCGACAGCGAGCACGATCGCCGGGACGAGCGGGGGGAAGGTGGTGCGGTCGGTGGTCAAGAGGATCGGCCTCAGGGGCGTTTGGCGGTGTCGGATCGCGCGCGGAGCTCGAGCCGGAATCGCATGTTCTTGGCGATCGGATCCTTCTGGCTCGCGAGCGCGACGAATCGCTCGTAGTGGCGGATCGCGTCGGCCTCACGGCCCTGCCGCTCGCGCACCCGCCCCATAAGGTACTGCGGAGCGGCATACCACGGCTCGAGCGCGATCGCCCGCTCGAGCTCGATGGCCGCCGGCTCGTAGCGCTGCAGGTCGAACAGCGTCTGCGCCTGGAGCAGCCGCAGGTGGCCGTCGTCCGGCGCCAGCTCGATCGCCTGCGCGTACTCGGTCGCGGCCTGTGCGTGCTGGCGTCCCACGCGCGACATCGCGGCCAGACCCGCGTACCCGTACGCGAAGGCGGCGTCCTCGACCAGCGCCTCGCCGAACGCGGCGCGCGCCGCGACGCGGTCCCCCAGCTGGTTGTGGAGCAGCCCGATCATGTAGAGCAGCTGCTCCTTCGAGGCATAGAACCGGACCATCTGCTTCTCATCGAGCTTGCGCAGTTCGTCCACCAGGGTGCGCAGGTCGGTGAGGGCGAGCGTCATCTCCCCGGCGGCGACGGCGATCAGGGCGCGGTCGTAGCGGCTCCCCAGCGCGCGCGGACCGCCGCGCTCCACGGAGCGCGCCGCGAGGCCGAGCGCCTGGGAGAACTTCCCTTCGGTGTAGGCGAGCCAGGCCCGCGTGTCGCGGCTCGCGCTGAACTCGCCCGGCAGCCGGTCGTAGACGAGCACCTCGAGCGCCCGATGCACGAACGGATTGCGCATAAAGGCCCGGACGCGGAGCGAGTCGGCCGCGAGGAAGGCGGGCTTCCGCCAGAGCGACTCCTCGCCGCGGATGTAGTCGTAGACCTCCTCGTTGTCGGCGCGGAAGAGGTAGTTCGCCCAGCGCGCGAAGTAGGGCTCGGCGCGCGACGGGTCGATCCGGGACGCCCAATGGAAGTAGGGCGCCGCATCCATCGGCGACTTCTGGAAGAGGAGCACGCCGCGATCGAAGTAGAGCTCCCAGTCGTTGCCGTCGGAGCCCGCGGGAAGCCCGGGGCGCGGCGGATCGGCCTGCGCGCCGATCGCGGCCGGAGCGAGGAGCACGAGTAGGCACACAAGCGCGCGCATCAGCAGACGCAGCCGCATCGGACTATCTCCCGGCCGGGCGCACGCGGAGCACCCGGCCATTCGGGTTGTCGGTGACGAGGTACACGAGGCCGTCCGGACCCTGCTGCACGTCGCGGATCCGCTCCCGAAGGTCGCCCAGGTGCCGTTCCTCGAGCGTGACCCGGCCGTTCTCGATCACGAGCCGCACGAGCGCGCCCGGCGTCATCGAGCCGATGAGCACGCTCCCTTTCCAGCCGGGGATCGCGTCCCCCGTGTAGAAGAGCATCCCCGACGGGGCGATCACCGGATCCCAGTAGTAGACCGGCTGCTCCATCCCCGCCTTCTCGGCCCCTTCGCCGATGCGGGAGCCGGAGTAGTCCACGCCGTAGGTGATCACCGGCCAGCCGTAGTTCCGTCCCGCCTCGGGATGATTCAGCTCGTCGCCGCCACGCGCGCCGTGCTCGACCGTCCAGAGCTGTCCGGTCGCCGGATCGAGCGCGGCCGCCTGCGCGTTGCGATGCCCGTACGACCAGATCTCCGGCTGCGCGTCGGCGCGCCCCACGAACGGATTGTCCGCCGGAGCGCTGCCGTCGGGGTTGATGCGCACGATCTTGCCGAAACCGGTCGAGAGGTCCTGCACACGGTCGCGGCAGCATTGGCGATCGCCCTGCGTGATGAGGAGCGTGCCGTCACGCGCGAAGACGATGCGCGAGCCGTAGTGCCCGCGCCCGTCGGATCTGGGGCGCTGGCTGTAGAGGACGCGCACCTCCTCGAGCCCCGCGTCGCCGAGTCGGCCACGTGCGACCGCGGTGCCCGCTCCGCCCGGGCCGGGCTCGGAGAACGAGAGATAGACGAGCCGTGTCGTCTCGAACGCCGGGTCCACCGCGACATCAAGCAGGCCACCCTGCCCCACCGCCTCGACGCGCGGCACGCCCGCGATCGGTGCGGAGACGGCGCCGTCCATCGAGACGTAGCGGAGTTGTCCGCCGCGCTCGGAGACGAGGAGCCGGCCGTCGGGCAAGAAGGCGAGCGCCCACGGATGGACGAGTCCCGTGGCGACCGTCTCGCCGATGACGACGCCGTCGGTGAAGGCGGGCGTCGGGGAGCGTTGCGCACCGCCTTCGGGTGCGGAGGCCACGGCGCAGGCCGCGGCGAGGAGCGCCAGCGGCGCGAGTCGAACTGGAGTGTGCATCATCCCGCAATGATGGCGCGACTACGGCGCGCGCACCACCACGGGCATCACGACCCAGTGATCCGGCGACAGCGCGTGCCGCACCCGGAGCTCGTACTGACCCGACAGGCTCGAGACGCGCATCAGGTCGGCCGAGACCGCGGAGTCGCCCGGCGCCAGCGGGCCTTGCCGGCTGTAGCCCCCGCATTTGAGCACCTCGGGCGGATGCGTCAGCGTGAGCGTCCCCGCGTAGTCCAAGCCGCAGATGCGCGAGGTGACCGAAAGGGGCGTGCCGCCGGTGTTGACCAGCACGGAGCGCACCTCGACGTCACGCCCGTCCAGCAGCATGGCGGGCACCAGGGTCACGCGCTGCTCGAGGCCGGCTGCGATGGTCGCCCGGACCTGCCCCTCGGCCACGCGCTCTCCCGGTGCGGAGGCACGCGGCGATCCGCAGCCCGCCGCCAGGAGCACCAGCACGGCGAGGAGGAGGAACAACGTCGGCGCGATGCGTGGCGCGATCGCGGAGGGTGCAGCAACGGGAGCGTTACGGGCGGGCATTCTGGCTCGCGGTGTGGATGAGGCGCAACGGGTGTCGCGCTCCCGTACTACCCCGCTGGCCATCCCTCCGTCACTCCGACCGTCACGGTGATCCGTCGATCTCCACGTCCTTCGTCTCGTTCAGGAAGAGCATTCCGATGACCAGCGTCAGGGTCGCAACGACCACCGGATACCAGAGCCCGGAGTAGATGTCGCCGCGCGCCGCGACGATCGCGAACGCCGTCGTCGGCAGGAACCCGCCGAACCACCCGTTGCCGATGTGATAGGGCAGCGACATCGACGTGTACCGGATCCGCGTCGGGAACATCTCGACGAGCATCGCGGCGATCGGGCCGTACACCATCGTCACATAGAGCACGAGCACCCAGAGGATCAGCACCACCATCGGCCGGTTGACCGCGGCCGGGTCGGCCTGCGCCGGATAGCGCGCCCGGCCCAGCGCCGCCGCGAGCGCGTCGTCGAAGCGCTTGCGCTCGAGGGCGTCCGCGGTCGACGCATCGTACGAGGGGATGACGATCGACCCGATCCGCACGACGACCGGCGTCGTGTCGGCGGCGACGAGGTTCAGGTAGGGGACGCCGCGCCGCACGAGCGCCGCCTTGGCCACGTCGCAGGGCGAGGCGAAGGCGCTCGTCCCGAGCGGATTGAACTGCACCGAGCACACGTCCGGCGACGCGGCGACGAACACCGGCGACATCCGCTGCGCCTGCTCGAGGGCCGGGTTCGCGAAGCGCGTCAGCTGGCGGAAGAGCGGGAAGTAGGTGAGCGCCGCGAGCAGGCACCCCGCCATGATGATCGGCTTGCGCCCGACGCGGTCGGCCAGCCAGCCGAAGAACACGAAGAACGGCGTGCCGAGCAGCAGCGAGATCGCGACCAGGATGTTCGCCGTCTGCGGCTCGACCTTGAGCGTCTGGGTCAGGAAGAAGAGCGTGTAGAACTGCCCCGTATACCAGACGACCGCCTGGCCGGCGGTGAGCCCGAAGAGCGCCAGCAGCACGATCTTGAGGTTGCCCCAGCGCGCGAACGACTCGGTCAGTGGTGCCTTCGACTGACCGCCCTGCCGCTTCATCTCCTTGAAGACCGGCGACTCGTCGAGCTTGAGCCGGATCCAGACCGAGATGCCGAGCAGCCCGATCGAGAGGAGGAAGGGGATGCGCCACCCCCACGCCTCGAACGCTTCGTTGCCGAGCAGCACGCGGCAACCGAGCACGACGAGGAGCGAGAGGAAGAGCCCCAGGGTCGCGGTGGTCTGGATCCACGACGTGTAGAGCCCGCGCTTCCCCTGCGGCGCGTGCTCGGCCACGTAGGTCGCGGCCCCTCCGTATTCACCGCCGAGCGCGAGCCCCTGCAGCAGCCGCAGGACCACGAGGATCACCGGCGCCGCGATGCCGATGGTCGCGTACGTCGGCAGGATCCCGACGAGGAAGGTCGAGATGCCCATGATCACGATCGTGACCAGGAAGGTGTGCTTGCGGCCGACGAGGTCGCCGAGCCGGCCGAACACGAGCGCGCCGAAGGGACGCACCGCGAAGCCCGCCGCGAACGCCAGCAGCGCGAAGATGAACGCCGCGGTCGGGTTCACCGCGGAGAAGAACTGGCGGCTGATGATCGCCGCGAGCGAGCCGTAGAGGTAGAAGTCGTACCACTCGAACACGGTGCCGAGCGACGACGCGAGGATCACGCGGCGGACGTCGCGCGTGACGGCGGGGGCGGGGAGCATGCGGGAATATGCGGCCTTGGAACGGCTCAGGGGTTGAACCAGTACGAGAACTTGAGCAGGAGCGTGTTGTCGGGGCGCGACGCGAAGAGCCGGCGCAGGTCGCGCTGGTACTCGAACGTCCCCGGATCGCGGCCATCGAAGCGTCCCTGCTGCCAGACGAGGAAGAGCACCGAGCCCGGCCGGTACTCCCAGCGCATCACCGCGTTCGAGTTGAACTGCTTGGAGTTGAACCCCGCCGGCGTCGCGCCCCCGCCGAACGGTGCGAAGCGCGCGTCGTAGTCCGTCGCGCGCGCGTCGGCGATCTCGCGCCAGTCGCTGAACGCCCCGCTCGCGATGAAGGGCTGCGCGTAGAGCTGGAAGCTCAGCTCCGGCGTCAGCGTGACATTCGCGCGCGCGGTGACCGCGAGGATGTGCTGGTCGAGCCGCGCGAAGGTGAAGTGCGTCGTGTCGCTCAGCGGCGCGCCCAGGTTCGAGACCCACTGGGCGTCGTCAGTCCGGCGCTCATAGCTCGCGTCGAGCTGCATCGACGTGCGCGATCCCACGCGTCCCGCCGCGCCGATCCCGACCTGCCGCGACCACGACCGGCCGTCGTCGCCCCGCGTGACGCGGAAGTCGAGTCCCGGCGTCAGCGCGCGCCGTGCGTCGCCGTCCAGCGTGAGCGTCAGGCGATGGTTGGGCGACAGCCGCAGCGCCGGCCCGCCGCGCGCGCACGACACGCAGTGCGTCGCACCGAGCTGCGAGGCGTTCCAGGTCACCGAGGCCGACCAGAAGTTCGCCAGCTCCGCCGCCGCGTGCGCCTGCGCCGTGAACCCCGTCGGCAGCCCGCCCGTCGTCCAGTGCTGCTCGCTGCTGAGCACCGCGTTCGCGCGCCGCGAGAGCCGCGTCGGCGCGAGCGTCGAGAACGAGATCTGGTTCCGGAACTGGAAGTCGTTGATCAGCGTCACGAACCCGAGGTCGTTGAGCTCGGTGTTCGTCGTGGCGTAGCGGGTCGTGGTCTCCCAGCGCACCCGGCCGGCGAATCGCCGGAGCGTCGCCGAGTTCACCGAGCCCGCCATCGCGGTCGCCGTCGAATCGTACGCGCGCTCGTGGTCGGGACGCTGGTGAAGGTGGACGCTCGAGAGCTGCGTGCGCGAGATCGACTGGCGCGACCCGCGCGCCAGCGAGTGCCCGCTGTATCCCGAGATCTCCCAGCGGTCGGCGAAGCGATGGTAGCCCTGGATCAGCGCCGTGTAGGCGTCGCGCCGGAGGATCGGCGCCGTGGTCGGGTCGAGGTCGCGCATGAGCCCCGTCAGCATCGTCCCGAGCTGCGACCGCCCGCCGCGGAAGTCCTGCACGAGCCGGGCGACCAACGTCGTCGTCTGCGGCTCGATCGTCTGGCCCGCCTGCCCCTCCTCACGCGCCGACGACACCGCGACCAGCCCGAACTGCATCCCGTTCTCGAAGCGCCCCGTGACCTTGGCCGCTCCCTGGATCGCCGTGGACCGCGGGTCGCGCGCGCTCGCGCGCAGCTGAGGCGTCCGCCCCACGCGACGCGTGTAGAAGATGCCCTCGCAGGGGCCGTTGCAGCGGAAGAGCTGCACGCCCTCCTGGAAGAAGGGGCGCCGCTCGTCGAACCGGACCTCGAACGCGCTCAGATTGAGCACCGCCGGGTCGGCCTCGACCTGCCCGAAGTCGGGGTTGAAGGTCGCGTCGATCGTCACGTTGCTCGTCAGCCCGAGCTTGAGGTCGAGCCCCGCGCTCTGCTGCTGCGGATGGTCCCATCCGCCACCGACCGACGGCAGACTGACATTCTTCGAGACGACGTAGGGCAGGACCTCCAGGCGGCGATTGCGCCCGATCCCCTCGATCCCCACGAGGTCGCCGAGCTGCGAGGCGAAGGTCGCCCGCGACGGGCGATACACCGGCCATGCCTCGCGTTCCGCGTAGCGTGCGATGTCCCGCCAGACGCCGAAGCCGAAGACGTGCACGTCCTTGGCCGTGAACCGCAGCTGACTGAATGGGATCGCGTACTCCGCGGTCCAGCCCTCGGCGTCCACGCTCGTCGCCACGTCCCAGACGCCGTCCCAGGCGTTGTCCTCCTGGACGTCGGAGTAGATCGACGCGTCGCGCTTCACGCCGGCCGGGTTCACCATGAACTGGAGCCCGGTGCGCCGGTCGTGATAGCCGTCGATCACGACCTTGATCCACTCCGAGGCGGTCCGCACGTCGCGACGGCTGAGCAGCGAGACCAGCGAGTCCGGCCGCGGGTCGTACGCCCGCACGAACACGTAGAGCATCCGGTCGTCGTAGGCGACCTGGAACGCCGTCCGGAACCGCGCCGGCAGCGCCTCCCCGGGCGAGAACTGCCGGAAATCGTCGGTCACCGGAGCCAGTTGCCAGACGGCATCGTCCGGGCGGCCGTCGAGCCGCGGGGCCTCCGCGGCGCGCACCGCGCGGGCGGCGGGGACCGTCGTGTCCACCTGCGCCCACAACGGCGAGGCATGCCACGCCGGCAGGACGGCGGCGAGCGCGGCGAGGAGCGTGGTGCGGATCTTCAGCGGGGAGGGCATCCGCCAACTACGCGCGCCGGACCCCGAGCGTTACCGGGCGGCGCTACCAGCCCCGATGGATCGCCCAGCGATCGACCACCCGCTCGCCCTCGACCACCTGGTAGGCCTCGTGCTGCGCCGCCGTCAGGCAGGAGTGATTCACCAGCACCCGCACCCGCGTGCCGACCGCCAGCTGCTCGAGCAGCCCCTTGTCCGCGACGCGTACCACGCCGTGCTCCTGCGAGAGCGAGTCCAATCGAAGGCCGAGGTCGCGCCCCGCGAGGTCGCACACGCGGCCGTAACCGCTCGCCGCGTCGAGATCGACCGCGCCGCGGTCCTTCGAGAGCGCGATCGCCCCGGCATCGAGCACCACCTTCCCCTGCGAGCGGTCCCGGTGCACGACCGCGGCGAGCACCGTGAGCACGCAGTCGTCGAGCGTCCCGCTCCCGATCGTCGCCTGCGACGCGTCGAGGAAGACGTAGTTCCCGGCGCGGACCTCGTCGACCCCGTCGAGGTGGTCCACGTGCGAGATCGTCGGCGTCGATCCGACGCTGACCGCGGGCACCGTCACGCCCCGGGCACGCAGTGCCCCGGCCGCGCGCACCATCACGTCGCGCTCCACCGCCGCCACCGCGCGCAGCGCCTCGGGCCCGCGCTCGTGATACGCGTGTCCCGCGTGCGTCAGGAGCCCGGCGAAGCGCAGGGTGCTGCGTTCGCCGATCCGCTGCACGAGTTCGCCGAGCGCGCTCCCCTCGGGATCGACACCGCAGCGGTGATACCCGCAATCCACCTTCACCCAGACGCCCACCGTCGCACCCGCGACCTTCGCGACCTCGGCCAGCGCCGCCGGCACCATGACGTCGTCGGTGATCACGCCGAGCTGCGTGCCGCCCAGCACCATCGCGACGACCTCGGCGAACTTCCCCGCTTCGATCGGCACCGCGTAGGTGATGTCGGTGAATCCGTGCGCCGCGAAGACGCGCGCCTCGGCCAGCGTCGAGACGGTGATGCCGCCGAACTGTCCCGCCGTCTGCAGCCGCGCCACCTCGATGCACTTGTGCGTCTTGACGTGCGGCCGGAGCCGCGCACCGAGTCCGCGCACGCGTTCGCCGATCCGCGCCGCATTCCGGTGCAGCCGGGGCGCGTCGAGCAGCAGCGCCGGCGTCGCGATCGTGCGCAGGTCAGTCACGCACGGCCGCCACGCAGTCGATCTCGATCAGGAACCCGTGATGCAGGTCCTTCGTGGGGACGATCGCGCGCGCCGGCTTGTGCGGACCGAGGATCCGCGCATAGACGGTGTTCACCGCACCCCAGAGCGCGATGTCCGCCACGAAGACCGTCATCTTGAGCGCGCGGTCGAAACCGCTCCCCGCCGCCACCAGGATCGCCTCGACGTTCTGCAGCGTGCGCTCGGTCTGTTCCTCGATCGAGCCCAGCTTCTTCTCGCCCGTGGCCGGGTCGATCGCGAGCTGGCCGGCGACGTAGACCACGCCGTCGTGCACCGTCGCCTGCGAATAGTGGCCGGCCGGGGTCGGCGCGTGCGGCGTCTGGATGTAGCGGATCGGGGGCACGGCGGACTCCGCGCTGGCGTGAGCGCAGGAATCTATGCTCGGCGACCTCACTCGAGGTACGGCGACGGCTCCTGATACGGATCGGAATCGTCCTTCTCCTGCCCGTGCAGTTCGACCCACGACTTCCGCTTGGCCCGCGGCTTGGGGCCCGGCCCGGCAGGGAGCGGCGGCCGCTCATGCTCCGGCAGCAGGTCCTTCACCATCTCGACCAGCTGGTGGCTCAGGTGCTGCCCGTACTTGTAGAGCGCCACCACCCGCTTCCGGTTGCCGAGCAGGAAGACGAGGATCGGCTTGTCGGCCTTGGCCGAGTTGCAGGTCTTGCAGCAGAGGACGAGGTTGTCGCGGCGGTCGTACGCGGTGAGCCCGCGCCGCGGGGTGACGTGGTCCAGCGTCACCGACTTCTCCGGCACCCGGCGCTCGCAGTACGCGCAGATCGGCCCGAAGCGCGCCAACAGCCATTCCCGCGTGTCGGTGTACGCCGCGCGGCCGGTCGGATGCGACGTCAGGGCGTGCGGACGCGGCGTCGCGGCCTTCGGCGCTCCACCCGCGCCCCGTCCGCTCCCCCCGCGCCGTCCCGACCCGCGCTTGCGCTTGGCCGCCATCTATTGAACAGGACTCATGATCGAGGGAAGATAATGGCCCCGCCGCCACCCTGCACATTCCTTGATACTTGAAGCAAACTGCCGTACCATCTCCCTGTGAACGTCCTCGTGGTGGGCGGAGGTCCCGGCGGACTCTATGCGGCGCTGCTGCTCAAGCGACGCTATCCGAGGACCGTCATCACCGTCCACGAGCGCAACCGGCCCGACGACACCTTCGGCTGGGGGGTCGTCCTCTCCGACCAGACCGTCGCGAATCTGCGCGCGGCGGACCCCTCGAGCGCCGAACGCATCGCCGCCGCCCTCCACCACTGGGACGACATCGAGATCCACTTCGGCGGCCGCAGCATCCGCTCGGGCGGGCACGGCTTCAGCGGCATCAGCCGCAAGGTCCTGCTCGCCATCCTGCAGCAGCGCTGTGCCGAGCTCGGCGTCATCCTCCGGTTCGAGCAGGAGACGCCGGCCGACCTCGCACCCGTCGTGCACGACGGAAAGTTCGACTTCGTCATCGCCGCCGACGGCATCAACAGCCGCATCCGCGAGCAGTACGCCGCGAGCTTCAGGCCCGACGTCGACCTGCGCCGCTGCCGCTACGTCTGGCTCGGCACCCCGCGGCGCTTCGACGCCTTCACCTTCGCCTTCACCGAGACCGAGCACGGCTGGTTCCAGGCGCACGCATACCAGTTCGACGGCGGGACGAGCACCTTCATCGTCGAGACGCCCTGGGAGGTCTGGGAGCGCGCCGGACTCGACCGGATGGACGGGGCCGAATCCACGGCGTTCTGCGAGCGCCTCTTCGCACGCGAGCTCGACGGCGCGCCCCTGATGAGCAACGCCGCCCACCTGCGCGGCTCGGCCCAGTGGATCCGCTTCCCGCGGGTCGTCTGCGCGCACTGGGTCCACTGGCTCGACGACGGCGACCGCCGCGTGCCCGTGGTCCTGCTGGGCGACGCCGCGCACACCGCGCACTTCTCGATCGGCTCCGGGAGCAAGCTCGCGCTCGAGGATGCGATCGCGCTCGACACCATCCTGGCCGACGCCGAAGCGCATGGGCAGAACAAAGAAGGGAGGGAGCAGGTCCTCGCGCGCTACCAGCGCGAGCGCGCCGTCGAGGTGCTCAAGCTGCAGAACGCCGCGCGCAACTCGACCGAGTGGTTCGAGCACGTGGACCGCTACGCCCGGCTCGCGCCCGAGCAGTTCGCCTACTCGCTGCTCACGCGGTCGCAGCGCATCTCGCACGAGAACCTGCGCGCGCGCGACCCCGGCTACGTCGCCGCGTTCGAGCGCTGGTTCGCGCAGCACGCGGGGCTGCCCATCCGGAGCGACCGCCCCGCCCCGCCGGCCCTGCTCACGCCCTTCACCGTCCGCGGCGTCACGCTTCCCAACCGCGTCGTCGTCTCTCCGATGGCGCAGTACTCGGCCCACGCCGACGGGACCCCGGGCGACTGGCACCTCGTGCACCTCGGCGCGCGCGCGACCGGCGGGGCCGGGCTGGTGATGACCGAGATGACCTGCGTCGCGGCCGACGCGCGCATCACGCCCTGGTGTCCCGGGATCTGGAGCGACCAGCACCGGGATGCCTGGGCGCGCATCGTGCGCTTCGTGCACGAGCACTCGCCGGCGCGGATCGGACTGCAGCTCGGACACGCCGGCGCGAAGGGCGCCACCAGGAAGATGTGGGAGGGGATCGACGAGCCCCTCCCCGAGGGGGGCTGGCCGCTGATCGCGCCCTCGGAGGCTCAGTATCTCACGGGGGTCTCGCAGACGGCGCGCGAGATGACCGCGGACGACATGGCGCGTGTCATCGCCGAGTTCGTGCAGGCGACGCGCCGCGGAGCGGAGGCCGGTTTCGACTGGCTCGAGCTGCACTGCGCGCACGGGTATCTGCTCTCGGCCTTCCTCTCGCCGCTCACCAACACGCGCACCGACGCGTACGGCGGGGAGCAGAACCTCGAAGCCCGCGCCCGCTTCCCGCTCGAGGTCTTCCGTGCGATGCGCGCCGTCTGGCCGGCCGATCGCCCGATCTCGGTCCGCATCTCGGCGCACGACTGGGCCCCCGGCGGCAACACCGGCGACGACGCGGTGCGCATCGCTGCGCTCTTCAAGGAGGCCGGCGCAGACCTGATCGACGTCTCCGCCGGCCAGGTGATCAAGGACGAGCGGCCGGTCTTCGGCCGCATGTGGCAGACGCCCTTCGCCGACCGTGTGCGCCAGGAGGCCGGCATCGCGACGATCGCCGTCGGCGCGATCACCGACGCCGACCAGGCCAACGGCATCATCGCATCGGGGCGCGCTGATCTCGTTGCCATCGGTCGGCCGCATCTGGTGAACCCCGCCTGGACCCTCGTCGAGGCCGCGCGCTTCGGCTACACGGGCGCCGAGGAGCTCTGGCCCCCGCAGTACCGCGCGGGACGGAGCCAGCTCGAGCGCCTCTTCGAACGCGAGCG
>JANNLH010000153.1:0-2169 GCA_031396725.1 Gemmatimonadaceae bacterium
GACCAGGAGGGCGTCCTTCGCCGTCGTGCGACCGAGCAGCCGCCACGCGCTGCGCGTGAGGATCGCGATGACGACCGCCCCGACCCCATAGAAGGCGGCGCGCAGCCAGGGCGCACCACCCGCCGCGACGTAGCCGGCCGAGATCGCCGCGACCATCAGGAAGGAAGGGGCGATGAAGGCGAGGGCGACGAGTGTCGCACCGACTGCACGGCCACGGAGCCACCCGAGGTAGATCGCGAGCTGCGCCGCGAGCGGTCCGGGTGCGAGCTGCGCGAGTGCGACGCCATCCTCGAACTCCGACGCCGAGAACCAGGCGAGTTCCTCGACCAGTTCTCTCTCCATCCGGGCCACGAGCGCGACCGGCCCGCCGAACCCGGTGGTGCCGAGCCGGAGGAAGTAGAGGGCGAGGGCTTGCGTCGATATCACAGTTGAATCATATTAGAGCTTCAACTGTATCACCAGACCATTCCACGCGCAAGGAGCTCCCCCTGAGCGGCAGAACAGGGACCGTCGCCCTCTTCTCCGACGAACTCCTCGAAGAAGTCCTCGACCCCGAGCCGTTGATCGACGCGGTCGAGTCCGCCTTCCGCGCACGAGGGCGCGGCTCCGCGGCGCCGGGGGGCGTGCTCGGCGTCGAGCTCGCCGGCGGCGGCTTCCACCTGAAGGCCGCGGCGCTCGCTCCCGATCGCGGTGTCTTCGTTGCCAAGCTCAATGGCAACTTCCCCGGAAACGCCGCGACGAACGGGATGCCGACCATCCAGGGACTCGTCGTGGTGGCGGATGCCGCGACCGGAGCGCCGCTCGCGGTGATGGAGTCCGGCACCCTCACGCGACTCCGGACCGCGGCGGCGACCGCGGTCGCGATCCGTCATCTGGCCCGGAGCGCTGCCGACCGTGTCACGCTCGTGGGCTGCGGCGTGCAGGCATTCGACCAGCTGCGGTTCGCACTGGTGGCGCGCCCGTATCGTCAGGTGACCCTGATCGACACACGTCGCGAGCTCGCGCGGGCGCTCGCCGCGCGCGTCGAGCGGGAGCTCGGCGTCGAGGCCGTGGCGGGCACCGATCTCACGGCGGCCTGCGCGGCGAGTGCGATCATCATCGCCTGCACCACCTCGCGTACGCCGTTCCTCGAGCTCGCGATGGTGAGCGCCGGTGCGCTCGTCGCTGCGGTCGGCGCCGACAACCCGCACAAGGTCGAGCTCGCCGCCGACCTGATGGCGGCCGCGAAGGTCGTGACCGACTCCACCGCGCAGTGCGCGGCGATCGGCGACCTGCGTCATGCCATCGCGCGTGGGGCGATGCGCGCCGAAGCGGTCCACGCGGAGCTCGGTGAGATCGTCGCCGGGGTGCGGCCGGGTCGCGAGTCCGCGAATGAGCGGATCGTCTTCGACAGCACGGGGATCCCGATCCAGGATGCGGCGGCCGCGGAGCTCGTGCTCTCGCAGGTGGCCGGGCGGAAGGACGTGCCGCGCTTCACATTTCGCGCATGAGCTCCCCGCGCTGGCTCCTCCTCATCCACTCGATCCCGCCCGAGCCGGCCTACACCCGCGTGAAGGTGCGCCGGCGGCTCAAGCGGCTCGGGGCGCTCGCGCTCAAGAACTCGGTCTACCTGCTCCCGAACACGGAGGACGCCCTGGAAGACCTGCGATGGCTCGCCCAGGAGATCCGCGCGGAGGGGGGCGAGGCGATCGTCACCTCCGCCGACATCGTCGACGGTCCGAGCGTGGACGACCTCGAGACGCGGCTCGGGGAGAGCGGGGAATCCGCGCCGGTCGCGTCGCCGCGCGTGGACGCGACGCTCGGCGCGCTGAAGGGGCGCCGCTGGGTGACGCGGCGCGGGATCAAGGTGGACCGGATGGCGTCGGCCTGGCTCATCCGTACGCGGATCGACCCCGAAGCGCGATTCGCCTTCCTTGCCGAGGGACAGGAGGCGAAGAAGCACGACCTCCGGTTCGACATGTTCGAGGGGGAGTTCACGCACGAGGGGGAGCGCTGCACCTTCGAGGTGCTGCTTGAGCGATTCGCGCTCGGCGACGATCCGGCGCTCGTCGCACTGGGTGAGATCGTGCACGATCTCGACTGCAAGGACGAACGGTTCGGGCGGCCGGAGAACGCCGGGGTGCGGCTGATGATCGCCGAGCTCGTGCAGCGGATCGCGTCGGACGAGGA
>JANNLH010000194.1:0-37131 GCA_031396725.1 Gemmatimonadaceae bacterium
GTGCCCGCCAACTGCTGCGCGAGCTCCAGGAAGTGCGGCGCCACCGACTCCGGGCCAGCCGCCGGGCTCGAGAGCAGGATCGCGGCCTCTTCGAGGACGCCGAGCGCCCGAGACTCGAGCGCCGCCGCCCCGCGCTCGGCGGCGAGGAAGACGTTCGAGATCTCGATCGCGGCGAAGC
This sequence comes from Gemmatimonadaceae bacterium, assembly GCA_031396725.1. Taxonomy (GTDB): domain Bacteria; phylum Gemmatimonadota; class Gemmatimonadetes; order Gemmatimonadales; family Gemmatimonadaceae; genus Pseudogemmatithrix. The sequence goes on from JANNLH010000194.1 coordinate 179, forward strand.
TCTGCGCGGCGCGGGCGAGCGTGCGGACCGCGCCGCGAAGCTCTCGGCCGACGCGGTCGCGCGCGGCCGGATCGACCGCGGCGCGCCCCTCGCCGACGAGCCGGCGCAGATGCTCCGCCTGACTCACCACCTCGAGCCGGAAGCGCTGGGCCGCGGTGGTCGGAGGATGCGCGGAGGGCTGGACGGCATCGGCGGCGTCGTCGGCCAGGAGTGACGCGATCGGGACGACCTCGTCGGCGTCGCGCTCGTTGGTGCGCAGCGTCTCGGCGGCGTGCGTGAACTCGCGCACCGCCGCCGAGTCGGTCGGCGGCACCGCGCCGCGGCGGACGGCATCGCCCCCTTCGAGGAGCACGCGCGCGGCGGCGCGGAAGAGCCGGCGCCGCTCGGCCGTCGCGGTGTCCTGCCCGATCTCGATCGGCTTGGCGGCGGCGTCCACGGCGTCCACGACCTCGGCCAGCGGCGGCAGGTCGCGCAGCGCGGCGACGCCGCGGAGCGCGCGGACGCGCTGCATCGTCTCCGCGAAGGCCTCGCGCGTCCCCGGCTGCTCGGCGTAGTCGAGCAGTCCCGCGGCCGCATCGGCGGCGGTGGCGGAGAGGTACTCCGAGCCGCGGCCGCGCGCCTTCGGTGACACGGCGCGCGGGACGAGCCGCTCCAGTTCGGCGATGCGCGCGCCGGCACGGGATTCCTCGACGGTCCCCCAGCTGCGGACGCCGCGGATCAGGATCTTCAGGTCGTCGATGGCCGCGATCGCGACGCCGCGCGTGGCGGCGTCCCAGACGAGGAGTCCGTCGCGCACCTGGCGCGCGAGCCGCTCCAGCCCGCCCGCGACCTCGGCGATGCCGCTCTGCCTGGCCATCGTCGCGCTGCCGCGCAGTCCGCGGGCGGCGCGGGCGAAGGGTGCGGCGTCCGGCGGCCCGTCGACGGCGCGCGACGCGAGCGCGTCGAGCTCGTCGACGTACTCGGTCGCCTCCATCGTGAAGAACTCGAGCAACCCACCCGTCATCGCGCCTCCGCAGCGTGAGCGCTAATGGTGGCCGCCCGCCGCATCAGGGTCAACGGGGACGCGCCGCGACCATCGCGGCGCGCATCGCGCGCACGGCGTCGGCGAGGCCGACGAAAACGGCGTGCCCGACGATCGCGTGCCCGATGTTGAGCTCTTCGCACTCGGGGATGGCGGCCACGGGGCCGACATTGGCGAGCGTGAGGCCGTGGCCCGCGTGCACCGCGAGCCCGCGCGCGGCGGCGTGGCGCGCGGCATCACGAAGTGCGACGAGCCGCGCCGGGACAGCGGGCTCGTGGCAATAGGCGCCGGTGTGCAGCTCGATGGCCTCGACGCCGAGCGCCGCGGCAAGGTCCACCTGCCGGCGGTCGGGATCGATGAAGAGCGAGGTGCGGATGCCGGCGGCGCGGAGCCCGTCGACCGCCGCGCGGACGCGCGCGGGATCCTGCCCGAGGTCGAGACCGCCCTCGGTCGTGATCTCCTCGCGCCGCTCGGGCACGAGCGTGACCTGGTGCGGGCGGAGGCGCGCGGCCAACACGGTCATCTCCGGGGTACAAGCCATCTCGAGATTGAACGGCGTGCGCGCGCCGGCGGCCAGCGCCTCGACGTCGGCGTCCTGGATGTGGCGGCGGTCCTCGCGCAAGTGCGCGGTGATGCCGTCGACACCGGCGTCCTCGCAGAGGCGCGCCGCGGCGACAGGGTCGGGATAGGTCGCGCGTCGCGCCTGACGCAGTGTCGCGACGTGGTCGATGTTGATGTAGAGGCGCTGTGGGGTCATCTTAGGTGCTCGAGAGTCCTTCGTCCCGGAGAGGTCACGTGAGACGTCTGTTCGCGCTGGTGATGCCTGTGGTGCTCGTGCTGGCGGCCGGATGCCGCGCGGTGGTCGGAGGCGGCGCGGAACCCGGCGCCGTGACGTCGGAGACCGCCGTGTCGCAGTTCCTGGCCGCCGCGCGCGCCCAGGACCTGCAGGCGATGTCGGCCGTCTGGGGCAATGCCGAGGGGACGGTGCGCGAGCGCGTCGAGCGGCAGGAGCTGGAGCGCCGCCTGCTCATCATGGTGTGTCATCTCAAGCACGATGAATCTCGCATCGGACCGGCCCAGATGGGAGAGGCCGGCCGGACCGTGCACCGGGTCGAGCTGAAACAGGCGACCAAGCAGGCCACCACGACCTTCACGACCGTGCGCAACACGAAATCGGGTCGCTGGTTCGTTGAGGAGTTCGAGCTCGCGGCCGTGCGGACACTCTGCGCGACCTCGCCGGATTAGTATTCAGAGAGTTCGATCAGGACGCCGGCGGTCGATCTTGGGTGCAGGAAGGCGATGCGCTTGCCTTCGGCGCCGACGCGCGGCGTCCGGTCGATGAGTTCGACGCCGGCGGCGGCGCAGCGCGCGAGGGTGGCGTCGAGATCCTCCACCGCGAAACAGATGTGATGGATGCCGGGTCCGCGCCTGTCGAGGAACTTCGCGACGGGGGATCCGGATTCGTGCGAGTGCAGGAGTTCGACGAGTGCGTCACCGGCGGCGAAGGCACGGATGCTCGCGCCGTCGGCGTCGTCCACCGGGACCTCGGGCATGCCGAGGATGTCGCGGTAGAACGGCAGGATGTGGTCGAGCTGGTCGACCGCGATGCCGACGTGGGCGATGCGGGTGCCGCGCGGACGCGGATCGTGGGACTGGTCGGACTTGTCGTTCTTGTCGTTCTTGTCGCTGGACATTGACTTGGCGGCTTCGAAGGGAAGGAGGAGCCGCCGTAACGTTAGCGTGGCGTGGGGGTGCCCGGCACCGCCCGCCCGATCGGGAGAGGACCACAGGATGTCGAAGACGATGGCAGTGACGGACGACTCGTTCGCGAGCGAGGTCGAGGCGCACGACGGGCTGACGGTGGTGGATTTCTGGGCAACCTGGTGCGGCCCCTGCCGCATGATCGCGCCGATCCTCGAGCAGCTCAGCGAGGAGTTCGCGGGGCGGGTGAAGGTGACCAAGCTCGACGTCGACGCCAACCAGAAGACCGCGATGCGGTTCCAGGTGCGCTCGATCCCGACCCTCCTGTTCTTCAAGAACGGGAAGCTGGTGGACCAGGTGATCGGCGCGGTCCCGAAGCCGGCCCTCGCGGCGAAGTTCGAGCAGCACGCGGCCTGAGGTCCGAGCGGCTAAGTTCCCCCGATGCCGCCGCTCCGGGACGCCCTGCGATACCCTGCCAAGCGGGTCCTGCTCCAGCGGACCCGCTTGGCGTACGTACACCTCCGGAATCTCCTCACCGACGCCAAGCGTGACCGCGCGGCGCGCGTCTACGGCTACGTCGCCGTCTGGCTCCCCGAGGAGCTGATCACGCTCTTCCTCGAGGACGGCGAGGTCGTCAACGCGACCACCTCCGCCGACGGCCTCGCGTTCCACCCGATCGCGATCAGCGACGCGATCGCGCGCGTGCCGGCCTCGGCCGAGTACGGGAGCATCTGCTTCCACGAGGCCACCGACGAACAGCTCGACGCGATGTTCGCGACCCAGACCGGCCAACCCCTGCCGCTCCCGCGCGAGCTCCAGACGCACGACGCCGAGGCCCTGCTCGCCTACCTCTACGCCACGATGCACGATGGCGTCCTCGAGGTCGTGACCGACGGACCCGTCCATTACGTGATCTCGTCGAGCGGGACGCCGGTGCGCGGCTACTTCTCGGACACGCGTCCGGGCGAGGTGGCGGCGCACGTGCGCGCCCTGCTTGAGCCGCACGCCTTCGCCGGGACGCCACGGGTCCGGCTCTGGCCGCGCCCGGCGGCCCTGCCGGCGCAGGCTTCGCCGGCGCTGATCCTCGCGTATCGCGAGCTCATGGCGACGATCTCCGGCCGGCTGCGGGATGCCGGGTCGGCGTCCGCCGCCGAGGTGATGGAGGGCGCGCGCCGCACGCTGGTGGCGCGCCACCCGTTGCTCGAACGCTTCTCGCCCCTCCAGCCGACGGTGAAGGATCCGGTGACGGATACGCCGGCGCTGACCGCCGCGATGGGGGCCTGGATCTCCGACCTCCTCTGGGCGGCGGCGCCGGAGCAGCTCGCGCCCGAGACCCTGCTGCAGGAGACGACCGGCGCCCGCCGCCACATGTTCCAGGCGGCCGGGCTCTATGACGTGCTCCCCTGGAAAGTGAAGTGGTGAGCGGGACCGGCGCCCCGGCGAACGAACCGGGCGTGCTGCACCTCGTGAGCACGCCGATCGGCAATCTGGGCGACCTCTCACCGCGCGCCGTCGACGTGCTGCGCACCGTCAGCGCCATCCTCGCCGAGGATACTCGGCACACGCGCATCCTCTCGGAGCGATTCGAGATCCGCACGCCGCTGCTGGCGTACCACGAGCACAACGAGGCGCAGGCCACACCGCGCTTCGTCGAGCGGCTGCTCGCGGGAGAGTCGTTCGCCCTGGTGAGCGATGCCGGCACGCCGCTGCTCTCGGACCCCGGGGCGCGGCTGGTGCGCGCGGCGATCGACGCCGGCCTCCGGGTCTCACCCGTGCCGGGCCCGTCGGCGCTGCTGGCGGCATTGGTCGGGTCCGGACTCCCGGCCGAGCGGTTCACGTTCTATGGATTCCTCGCGCGAAAGGGCGGGGAGCGTACACGGGCGGTGGCGGAGATCGCGGCGCTCCCGCACACCGCGGTGCTGTACGAGTCCCCGGGTCGCACCGGGGAGACCCTGCACGCCCTGGCCGCGGCGGGGGCCGGGGGGCGTGAGGCGGTGGTCGCGCGCGAGCTCACCAAGCAGTTCGAGGAGTTCCGCCGGGGAACGGTGGCCGCGCTGGCCGGTTACTATGAGGCAACGGAGCCGCGGGGCGAGGTTGTCATAGTCGTGGGCGGGGCAGCACCCGAGGTCCTCGACGAGGACGCGCTCCGCACCCGGGCGGCGGCGCTCCGCGCCGAAGGACTGAGCGCCCGCGACGTGACGCGCGTATTGATGGAGACCGCGCACGCGCCGCGGAACCTGGCCTACCGCATCGCCCACGAGTGAGCCGTCCATCCTGATGCGCCTGCGCAAGAAGAGCTTCCCGCTCGTGCTCCCCGTCGCCGTCGCGCTCCTGGCCGTCGTTTCGGTCGGCGCGGCGTTGCCGACGCGCGTCACCGGCCCGTCGGCCGTGGCGCCGCAGGCGGCGGCAGCGGCGGCCCCGCGGCTCACGATCGCGCGCCTCCAATACGAGGGCGACGACTGGTACGCCAACCCGTCGAGCCTCCCGAACCTGATCCGCGCCGTGCGCGAGCGCACGACGCTGGCCGTGGACGCGCGCGAAGCGCGGCTCACGCTGCTCGACGACCGGCTCTGGGACCACCCGTTCCTGCACCTGACCGGGCACGGCAGCATCAAGTTCAGCGACCTGGAGGTCACGCGGCTCCGCGACTACCTCCTGCGCGGCGGCTTCCTGCACGCGGATGACAACTACGGGCTCGACGAGCACTTCCGCCGCGAGATCGCGAAGGTCTTCCCCGACCGCCCACTCGTCGACGTGCCGCTCGACCATCCGATCTACAAGATCGTCTACCCGTTCCCGCAGGGCGTGCCGAAGATCCACGAGCACGACCGCAAGCCGGCGCGCGGATACGGGATCTTCATCGGTGACCGGCTGGCCGTCTTCTATTCATACGAGAGTGACCTCGGGAATGGCTGGGAGGACCCGGGCACCTATCCGGATGACCCGCCGGAGGCGCACGAGGCCGCCCTGCGCATGGGCGTGAACCTCTTCGTCTACGCCGTCACCAGCGGGCCGGGCCGATGAGCGTTCTCGACTTGGTGGCGCGCGAGACAGGACGCGCCGCGCGCGCGGCGCGCGTCGCGATCGTGCTGCTCCCGCTGGTCGGCGCGCTGGCGCTCCTCACGACCGGCGCGATGTGGCTGGCGCGTGGCCGTTGGATGGCGCTGCCGCCGCTGGTCCCGTTCGTGATCTGGCTCGCCGCGCTGACGCTGGCGGCCCTGCTGGCGCGGCGGGTGCTCACGCGGCTCACCGCGCGGGCTTCCGCGCCGGCGGTGGCCCGCGCGATCGAGGACGAGCAGCAGCTGCGGCGCGGCGCACTCACGGGATTGCTCGAGGTGGCGCCCGCCGGTGGCGTCTTCGTCGAGAACGCGTCGCGCGCGCTCGGGCACCGGCTCGCGTCGGTGGCCGAGCGCCCGGCGCCCCGTCATCGGCGGCGGCTGCGCCGCGCCGCGGGCCTCTCCGGGCTCGCGTTGGCGCAGGTGCTCGTGCTCGCGACGACCTCGTGGGCGACGCGCGCCGACGGCTGGCGGGCGCTGCTCAACCCGGTGGACGCCTGGCGCGGCACGCTGCTCCCGGCGCTCGCGATCGTGGACGCACCGCGGCGCCTGGCGCGCGGCGCGAGCGCGCGGATCGGCGTCGCCGCCGAAGGCCGGCGCGAGGTGACGCTGCACTGGCGCGCGACCGGCGCCGCCTGGCGCGACACGCTGCTCCGCGTGGACGCGGAGGGGCGCGCCTCGCTCACGCTGGCGACGGTGGACGCCGACCTCGCGCTGGTGCTCGACGACGGCCGGCGGACGAGCGACACGGCGCACGTGCGCGTCGTGGACCGTCCCTTCGTCGGCGATGTGACGATCCGCGCGGTCTATCCGGCGTACCTGCAGCGTGCCGCCGAGCGGCTCGCCGCCGACGCCCCGCTGCGGCTCCCCGCCGGCACGCGCCTCGAGATCGACGGTCACTCCTCCGAGCCGCTGGCCGAGGTCGCGCTGCGCGACGGCGCGTCGCGCGTGCCGCTGGCGGCGGAGGGGACGGCGTTCCGCGGGACCTTCGTTCCCTCGCGCGGCGGCACCTGGGTCTGGGAGGCGCGCGGCGCGCGGCAGGAGATCGCCGACCTGCCCGCGCCGCTCGAGATCGAGCTGATGGGCGACTCGGTGCCGCGGGTCGAGATCCTCTCGCCGTCGGGCGCGGTGCTCGTCGGCGCCGCGGACCGCGTCACGATCGACATCCTCGCGCAGGACGACCACGCGCTGACCGGTGTCTGGGTGCGGCGCTGGATCGTGGACGCCGAGGGGCGCGCCGGCGCGGTCGCCGAACGGCGGCTCAGCGACGCGCGCGAGGGCGAATGGGTCGGCGGCACGCTCGAGGAGCTGGCACCGCACGGGCTCTCCGCGGGGATGTCGGTGAAGCTCGTCGCGGTCGCTCGGGACGCCGCGCCGGGTTCGGCCGCGTCGCGCGAGGGCGCGAGCGACACGCTCGTGCTGCGCGTCCCCACGCGCGACGAGGAGCGACAGGCGGCGCGCGACGTTGGCGAGTCCGCGGTCGCCGCGGCCAATGCCGCCGCGCGGGCGCAGGCGCAGCTGGCCGAGCGCACCGAGAGCGCGGCGCGCTCGCGCAGCGACCGCGGCACCGAGTCGAAGTCGGGCGCGGCGACCCCGCCGAAGGACAAGCCGGGGATGGGCTTCGAGAGCGCCGAACAGGCGCGCGAGATCGCCGAACAGCAGAAGGCGCTGCAGGAACGCGTCGGCGGGCTCGAGGAGGCCGCGCGCGAGTTGGAGGACCGCCTCCGCAAGGCCGGCGCGCTCGACACGGCGCTCGCGCGCCAGCTGCAGGACGCGCAGAAGCTGCTGCGCGAGGCGATGACGCCGGAGATGGCCGAGGCGCTGCGCAAGCTCGAGAGTTCGACGCAGCAGCTCGACGGCGACCGCACGCGGCAGTCGCTCTCCGAGCTCGCGGCGCAGCAGCAGAAGCTGCGCGAGGCGCTCGAGAAGAGCGCCGAGATGCTGAAGCGGGCCGCGCTCGAGGGCGCGATGCAGACGCTCGGCGACGATGCCAAGGACCTCGCGAAGGAGCAGCGCGCCTTCGCCGACAGCGCCGCGCGCACGATGCCCGACACGGCGAAGGCGCGCCAGCTCGGCGAGCGCACGCAGGACCTGCGTGACGCGATGCAGAAGCTGAGCGAGCGGCTGGAGCGGGAGCGCGCGGCCACCGGCGCGACCGAGGCCGAGCGCGCGGCGGCCGAGGCCGCACAGGCGGAGAAGGCGCTCGAGCAGGCGATGCAGCAGGCGCGCGAGGCCGGCGCCGCCCAGACGGTGACCGAGCGCCAGCGCGCCCAGCAGCGCTCGCAGCAGGCCGCCGAGCAGGCCGCGCAGGCGATGGAGCAGTCGGCGCAGTCGATGCAGCGGTCGCGCGACGGCCAGGTCCAGGAGTGGAAGGAGGAACTGACCGACGCGCTCGACCGGTCGGTGCAGGAGATGCTGCAGCTCGCCAAGGAGCAGGACCAGCTCGCCGAGAAGGCGCGCACGCAGCCGCAGGATCCCTCGCTCCGCGGCCAGCAGTCGGCGCTCCAGCAGGGCGTGCAGACGGCGCAGGAGCGACTCGAACAGGAAGGGAAGAAGTCGGCGCTCGTCTCGCCGCGCACGCAGCAGATGATGGAGCAGGCCAAGCAGCGCGTGCAGCAGGCCACGCGCGAGGCGGCCGAGGGCCAGCGCGGCCAGCAGTCGCAGGCGATGCAGGAGGCGGCGAACTCGCTCCGGCAGGCCGCGGCGCAGTTGACGCGCGACCGCGAGCGCGCCGCGTCTGCGCAGTCGGCCTCCGGACTGCCGGAGATGATGCAGCAGCTGCAGCAGCTGGCCCAGCAGCAGGGCACGCTCAACGGACAGATGCAGAGTCTCTTCCCGGGTGCGCAGGGACAGCGGCCGCAGCTCGATGCCGCGGGCCGCGACCAGGCGCGCGAGATGGCGCGCTCGCAGCGCGAGGTCGCGCGGCAGCTCGACGAGCTCGCCGACTCCGATCCCACCGGCAAGGCGCAGGAGCTGGCGCGCGAGGCCCGGATGCTCGCGCAGGCGCTCGATCAGGGCGCGGTCGATCCGGCGACGCAGCAGCGGCAGGAGCGGCTCTTCCGCCGGATGCTCGATGCCGGACGGTCGCTCGAGCAGGAGCAGAAGGACGAGAGCCAGCGCCGGGAATCGCGCGCCGCGCGCGGGACCGAGCGCTTCACGCCGCCCGTCGGCCCGGCGCGCGGTCGCGACGCGGCGCGCTACACGGTGCCGACCTGGGAGGAGCTGCGCGGCTTGAGCGCCGACGAGCGGCGGCTCGTGATCGAGTACTTCCGGCGCCTGAACGCCGAGGCCAGGCCGTGAGAGCGCTGCGCCGCGCCCTCGTGGCGGCGGCGTTGCTGACGGCCCCCCTCCTCGCGCAGGAGTCGGCGGCGAGCGGCGCGCTGGTCTCGAAGGCGCTCGAACTCGAGAGCGCGGGGAAGAACCGCGAGGCCGTGCTCGCGTGGCGCGCGGTGCTCGCCTCGGGCGCCGTGTTGCCCGGCGTGCTCGGCCTCGAGCGCGTCTTCTCGATGCTGGGGCAGGAGGACTCGCTCCTCGTCGTCCTCGATACGCTGATCCCGCGTCTGCCGCGTGAAGGCGCGCTGCGCTCGGCGCAGCTGCGCACCCTCGCGACCGTCGGGCTCGAGGAGCAGGCGGCCGCCGCGTTCCGCGCCTGGCGCGATGACGCACCGCGCGACGTCGCGCCCTACCGCGAGTACGCGCGCGTGCTGCTGTTCAACAATCGCGCCTCGGCCGCGGACACGGTGCTGCGCGAGGCCGAGGCCGCGCTCGGCACGACGCGCGCGCTGATCCTCGAGGTCGCGCAGATGCGCGCCGCGCTGGGGCTCTGGAAGGATGCCGCCTCGGCGTGGCGCGAGGCGATGCGGGACCAGCCCTACTTCGAATCGGCGACGATCTTCTCGCTGACGCCGACCCCGGCGCCGCAGCGCGACGCGGTGCGGGCCGAACTGGCCGCCGCCGACGCGCCGCTCGGCGCCACGCAGGCACTCGCGTTCCTCGAGGCGGCCTGGGGTGCGCCGCGCAGCGGCTGGCGCGTGCTCTCGGCGCTGCCGGTCTCCGACACCGCGGTCGCGATCTGGCGCGAGTTCGCGGACGAGTCCGAGCGGCTGCGAGCGTGGACGACCGCGCGCGACGTGCTCGTGGCGATCCACGGGGCTCGGCCCGACGCCGCGGTGGCGATCCGCGCCGCGACGGCCGCGCTCGCGGCCGACGACGCGGCGACGACGCTCCGCCTCGCGCGCGATGCCGCGGCGCGGCTCGATTCAACGCGCGCCCTGGCCGAGGCGCTCCCGCTCGAACTGGAGGCGCTGGCGCGGATGGGGCGGGCGACGGAGACGGTGGAGGTGCTGCGGCGTGCCGAGCGCGTGCTCGGTCCGGACGGGGCCCGCCGCTACGCGCGCACGATCGCCTGGGCCTGGATCCGCGCCGGCGACGTGGCGAAGGCGCGCACGGCACTGAAGGACGCGCCGCTCGAGGCGGACGATGCGGTGGCGGGGTGGCTTGCGCTCTTCGACGGCGACCTCGCCGCCGCACGCGCCGCGCTCCGCCACACCGAGACGCCGGGGCAGGACGCGGTCTCGGCGCTCTCGCTCCTGAATCGCACGCGCGAGACCCGGGCGCCGTCGATCGGCGCGGCCTTCCTCGCGCTCGCACGGACCGACTCGGCCGAGGCAGCGCGCCGCTTCGAGGCGGCCGCCACCGCACTCCCCGACGCCGCACCGCTGCTGCTGGCGCTGGCGGCGCGCATCGAGACGTCGCGGAAGGACGATCGCCGGGCGCTGGCACTCTGGCAGCGCGTCGCGGTGGAGTACGCCGAGGCGCCTGAGGCGCCGGAAGCGCACTTGGAGTGGTCGCGCGGCCTGCGCCGCGGTGGCGACGTGGCTGGCGCGCGGCAACGATTGGAGCACCTGATCCTGACCTATCCCAAGAGCGCGCTGATCCATCAGGCGCGCCGTGAACTCGATGCGCTGCGCGTTGGCGCGGCGGCTGGAGCATCGGATTGATCACCGTAAGACCGAAGATCCTGCTGGCGATCGCCCTCGCGGTCGCCGGGGCATTCGTGACTGTGGCGGGCGCCACGCGCGCCGAGGCGCAGCACCTGCTCGTGCCGATGGACGATGCGCAGACCAACCACCTGAAGGCCTACGGCGTGGCGTTCAACGCGCTCGGCGAGGGCGCGCGGAGCGAGTGGCTGCTGAACTATCGCGGCGGCAGCTTCCTCGTCCCGGACATCCCGGCGCTGCGGCGCATCGCGGCCCTGGCCGGCGTGAGCTTCGAGGCACTCGACGGCACGGCGCTCGCGGGCGTCCGTCGGGAGATCGCCGAGGGGAACATGGATGCGGTGCCGCTCGAGAAGGCACCGCGTATCGCCGTCTACACGCCCCCGGACGCCCCACCCTGGGATGACGCGGTGACGCTCGCGCTCACCTACGCGGGGATCCCGTACTCGAAGATCTGGGACGACGATGTCCTGAACACGGATCTCTCGCAGTTCGACTGGATCCACCTGCACCACGAGGATTTCACGGGGCAGCAGAACAAGCTCTACCTCGGCTTCCGCGACGCGCCCTGGTTCGTGCAGGCGCGCGAGCGCGACCTCGCGACGGCGCGGCGTCACGGGCTCGCGAACGTGCCGGCGCTCAAGAAGGCGGTCGCCGAGCGGCTGCGCGCCTTCGTGGAGCGGGGCGGATTCCTCTTCGCGATGTGCGGCGCGACCGAGACGCTCGAGCTGGCGATCGCGGCGCGCGACGTGGACATCGCGGGGCCGTTCAGCGACGGCACGCCGATGGATGCCGACGGCGAGTCGAAGCTCGACTGGTCGCGCACCTTCGCGGTGCAGGATGCGCGGCTCGAGTACGCCGGCGGCGTCAACGCGATGAGCGACATCGACGGCCACCAGGTCAACGTGCCGTCGCGGCGGCAGCCGCTGGGGACCTTCACGCTCTTCGGCTTCTCGGCCAAGTTCGATCCGGTCGCCACGATGCTGGTGCAGGATCACCGCACGGTGATCAACGACTACTTCGGCGTGACGACCTCGTTCCTGCGGCGCGTGCTGAAGCCCGGCGTGACGGTGCTCGCGCACGAGGAGGGGGCGCCCTGGGTGAAGTACGTGCACGGCACGTACGGCCGCGGCTCCTGGACCTACCTCGGCGGTCACGACCCCGAGGACCCGCAGCACAACATCGGCGCGCCGCCGACCGACCTCGCGCTCCACCCCAGTTCGCCGGGCTACCGCCTAATCCTGAACAACGTCCTCTTCCCGGCCGCGAAGAAGAAGCCGCTCAAGACGTGAGGAAGGGCGTGCGCGGGTCCGGCGCGGCACCGGCGGTCGCGGACGCGGGCGCCGTGCCCGCCAAGAAGGCCCCGCACGGCGAGCCGAATCGGATCCAGCCGGGCGCGGCGCAGGCCATCCGCTCCGCGATCCGCATGGCCGGCGGGCGCGAGGTCTGCTTCGTCTGCACGACCGACGACGCGGGCCTCATCCAGACGGCGCGCGTCGCGGCGCGGGGGGACGTGCGCAGCGTGCTGGCCCTGCCGGGCTTCGCGAATCGCGGCGAACTCCTGCTGCACAATCATCCGAGCGGCTGGCTCGAGCCGTCGGACGCGGACCTCGAGGTCGCGGCGCGGCTGCACGACGACGGCATCGGCTTCGCGATCACCGACAACGACGCGGCCCGCGTGTACGTCGTGGTCGAGGTGCCGCGGGCGAAGAAGCGCGCCGAGCTCGTGCCGGGCGACGTGGCCGGGATCCTCGGGCCCGACGGTCCGGTGGCCCGGCACCTCGGCCGCTACGAGGACCGGCCGAGCCAGCGCGAGATGGCGCGACTGATCGCGCAGCTCTTCACGCGCGGCGGCGTCGGGATGATCGAGGCGGGCACCGGCGTCGGCAAGTCGCTCGGCTACCTCGTGCCGGCGCTGCGCTGGGCCGCCGAGAGCGGCGAGCGCACGGTGGTCTCGACCAACACGATCACGCTGCAGGAACAGCTGACAGGGAAGGACCTGCCGTTCCTCGCCAAGGCGCTGACCGACCAGAAGGTGCGCTTCGCGCTCCTCAAGGGATGGAAGAACTACCTCTGCCTGCAGCGACTCGAGCAGGCGCAGGCGCAGGGCGCGATGCTCTTCGACGAGTCGGCCGGTGCCGACCTCGCGATGCTCGCCAACTGGGCCGAGCAGACCACCGACGGCTCGCTCGCCGACCTGCCGACGGCGCCGCGCAGCGAGGTGTGGGACGAGGTCGCCGCCGAGGGGGACCTCTGCACGCGGCTGCGCTGCCCGCACTTCGAGAAGTGCTTCGTCTTCCAGGCACGACGCGCCGCCGCGAACGCCGACGTGATCGTCGTCAACCATCACCTGCTGATGGCCGATATCGCGGTGCGGCGTGCCTCGCAGCGCTGGGACGAGGCCGCGGTGCTGCCGGCGTACAAGCGCCTGATCATCGACGAGGGCCATCATCTCGAGGACGCCGCCGCGGCCCACCTCGGGCAGTCGGTGACGCGCCGCGGACTCGACCGGCTCTTCGCGCGGCTCGAACGGCGCGGCAAGGGGCTGCTGCCCGCACTCGAGCGCAAGCTCGCCAGCAGCAGCGACCTGCTCAGCGTCGCCAGCCTCGACCTCGTGCGGGCGCGGCTGATTCCTTCGACGGTCGCGGCGCGCGACAAGAGCGCGGTGCTCTGCGACCTGCTGACGGGTTGGGTGCAGGCGCAGCGCGAAGCGACCGTGCGGCTCACCGACGCGTTCGAGGACGACCCGATCTGGCGCGCGGGACTGTCGGCAGCGCTCGAGGACCTGCTGAAGGAGATCGAACTGCTCGGCGACGGGCTCCGGATGGTGCGCGAGCGGCTCGAGACGGACGAGCGGCGCGCCGAGGAGCTCGCGCCGCTGCTCAACGAGGTACGCGGCGTCACGCGCAGGCTGCAGACGTCGGGAGACGCCCTGCGCGCCGCGCTGCTCCCCGAGCGCGAGGGCGCGCCGCGCGTGCGCTGGCTCGAGATGCGGGGCGGGGAACGCAACGTCGGTGCGACCGCGGTGCCCCTCGACCTCGCGCCGCTGCTGCGCGAGGATCTCTTCCGGCGCGTCGGGACCGCGATCATCACGAGTGCGACGCTGGCGGTCGGCGATGGCTTCGCGTTCATGGCCAAGCGGCTCGGGCTCGACGACCCCGAACTCGAACCGCTCACCGCATCGCTCGCGTCGCCGTTCGATTATCCGCGCCAGGCGATGCTCGCGATCCCGAGCGACTTCCCGGCACCGAACGTGGACGGTCCGGGGCATTTCCGACGCACGATGGACGCGGCCGCGGACCTCATCGAATACTCCGGCGGCGGCATCTTCTGCCTCTTCACGAGCCATCGCGACGTGAAGGAGGCGGCGCGCTCGCTGCGCGAACGCGGGATCGAGGGCCGGCACCCGCTGCTCGTGCACGGCGAGTCGCCGCGCGACGACCTGCTGCGCCGATTCCGCGAGCACGGCGACGCGGTGCTGGTGGGGACCGCCAGCTTCTGGGAGGGCGTCGACGTCCCCGGACGAGCGCTGCGGGGACTCGTGCTCGGGCGGATCCCTTTCCGGGTGCCGACCGAGCCGATGACGGCGGCGCAGTGCGAGGCGATCGAGGCCGAGGGGGGTGACGCCTTCGCCGACTACATGATCCCGCACGCGGCGCTGCGCCTCAAGCAGGGCTTTGGACGGCTCATCCGGACCGCCACGGACCGGGGTGCGGTGGTCATCTGCGACCCCCGCGTGGTCACAAAAGGCTATGGACGCCGTCTCATCGAGGGGCTCCCCCCGGCGACGCGGATCCAGGGTCCGTGGGTGATGCTGCGGGAGGAGCTGGCGGCCTTCTACCGTCAGACCCAAACCTGAAGAACGGGGTAGATTGCGGCATGGCGCGTCCGGGGAAGATCATCGGGGTCGGGCGGAACTACCGGGAGCACGCAAAGGAACTCGGCAACGAGGTCCCGGCGTCGCCGTTGGTGTTCCTCAAGCCGCCGTCCGCGGTGATCGAGACCGGGATGCCGATCGTCCTGCCGGCCGACTTCGGACGCGTGGATTACGAAGGAGAGATCGGCGTCGTCATCGGCCGCACGCTCTCGCGCGCGAGCGCCGCCGAGTGCGCCGCCGGCGTGCGCGGGATCGTGGCCGTCAACGACGTGAGCGCGCGCGACCTGCAGAAGAGCGAGCCGCAGTGGGTGCGGGCCAAGGGCGCGGACACCTTCTGCCCGATCGGCCCCGAGACCACCGGCGTGCCGGACCTCACCGACCTCACCGTGATCACGCGGGTGAACGGCCAGGAGCGGCAGCGCGGCCACACGCGGGAGATGGCGTTCCCGATCGCCGAACTGCTCTCGTGGATCTCCCGCGCGGTGACGCTGGAGCCTGGTGACGTCGTGGCGACGGGAACACCCGCCGGCGTCTCCCCGCTCTCGCCGGGGGACGTCGTCGAGGTCGAGGTGCCGGGGTGGAGCGTGGTGCGGAACCCGGTGGTGGCGGCGTCGTGAAGCTGCCGCGCCCGCGCCTCCTGCTCCCGAAGGACCGCGGCGACCCGCGGGCTTCGCTGGCGGCGTTCGTGCTGCAGGTCCTGCTCATCGCGATCGTGGTGCCCGCGTTCGTGGTGCCGATCGCGTTCGACCTGCTGCGCGACGATTCGGGCCGCGCGGTGACGCCGGAGCGGATCAGCTTCATCACCTCCGGTCCGCGCGACGGCGAGGCGGTGCGCGAGACACTGCGCGCGGGCGGGGACGGGCGCAGCCCCTCCGCCGAACCGTCGGCGACGCCCTCCGCGCCGATCGTCGCGCCGACGGAGGTCCCGACGGCGGTCTTTCCGCGCACGACGCCGGCGCCGCGCGATCCGGGCGGCAGCGGACCGGTGATCGGCGGCGGGGGACCGACGCGGGGCATCCAACCCGCCTTCACGGACCCTCGGCTCTGGCTCCCGCCGTCCAGCGTCGTCACGGCACCCGACGCGCCGGTGACGCGGGCCGACTCGCTGCGCGTGATGCTGGCCGTGCGCGCGACGGCGTACCTCGACTCGATCGCCGACCTGCCGGTGGATCGACGCCCCGGCGACTGGACCTTCGAGAAGGACGGGAAGAAGTACGGGGTCGACCCGCAGTGGATCCGGCTGGGCGATTTCTCGATCCCGACGGCGCTGCTCGCCGCGCTGCCGCTCAACGTGCAGGCGAACCCGCTCGCGCGCGAGCGGGGACTGCAGCTGAACATGATGCGGTCGGAGATCCAGTTCCAGGCGGCGCGGCAGGCCCGCGACGACGAGTTCCGCGCCGCCGTGCGAGCCCTGCGCGAGCGCAAGGAGCGCGAACGGAAGGAAGCCGAGGCGAAGAAGGCGAACCCGATCGTGGAGACCGCGCGGCCCTGAGCGGCCGTGAGGCCGCCTGCGCGCTCAGCGCGGCGGAGACTCGTCGTCGATCACCTCGGCGCGCACGGGACTCACCCGGAAGACGCCGCTGAGCGGGCCGAGCACCTGGAAATCCTCGCCGGGTCCGATCGTGATGTCGTCGCCGCCCGGGCGCGGCGCGCGCAGGACGAGCGTCGCCCCGCGGCGCTCGAGGGTGCGCGCGAGGATCGCGCCGCCGATGCGGGCGACGATCGGCCCGTCCTCGCGCGCGCGCGCGCCGGGGTGCACGAGCAGGAGGTCACCCTCGCGGATCGCGTGCGTCGGCGCGTCCTCGACGGAGGCGCGCACGAGGTACGCGTCGTCGGCCGGCAGGAGCGAGCGGTCGAGCGTGAGGTGCTCCTCGACGATCATCGCGCGGTCGGGTCCCGGGCGCACCACCGGGACCGGCTGCGTGCCGGCGCCGCCGGCGAACCCGACCAGGACGACGCCGCGCGATCGCCCCGCCACCCGCCGGATGTACCCCTTGGTCGCGAGCGAGCCGAGCAGGTCCGCGACGGTCTTCGTGGACGGGATCCGGAAGTGCCGCGCGATCTCACGCACGCTCGGCTGGAACGTGTGCTCCGCGACGAAGTCGATCAGGAAGTGCCAGAGCTTCCGTTCGACCGCGGTGAGCGGGGCGCGGGGCGCGTCCAGGGTGCTACCCGGCCATGGCGTCGAGCGTGCGCTCCGCCTGCGCGATGCGCGCGAGCGTGCGCTCCCTGCCCAGCGCGACCATCACGTCGAAGATGCCGGGGGAGACGCCGAGCCCCGTGAGCGCGACGCGGAGCGGCTGGAAGAGCTTGCCGCCGCCGACGCCCTTCGCCTCGGCGAGCGCACGCAGCGACTCTTCCATCGCCGCGGGTTCCCAGGGCTCCAGCGTCGCGAGCGTCTCGCGGGTCGCGGTGAGCAACGGGCCCACGACCGCCGGCTCCTTCCACTGCTTGGCGACCGCGTCGGCGTCGTACTCGATCTCGTCGCGGAAGAACGGGATCGCCTGGCGCACGATGTCGTCCACGAGGCGCGAGCGCACGCGGAGCAGGTCGAGCAGCGCGAGGTACCAGTCGCGGCGCGCGGCGAGGTCGTCGGCGGTCGCGAGACCGGCGGCGATGATCAGCGGCGTCACGCGCGGCTCCAAGTCCGTGAGCGGGATGCGCGAGAGATGCTGGCCATTCATCCACTCGAGCTTCTTGGGGTCGAACACCGATGCCTTGCGGAGCAGGTTATCGGTGCTGAACGCCTCGACGAGCTGCTCGAGCGTCATCACTTCCTCGAACTCGCCGCCCGGCGACCAGCCAAGGAGCGCGAGGAAGTTCACCATCGCCTGCGGCAGGATGCCGAGGTGCTGGTAGTCGCCGACCGCGGTCGCGCCGTGACGCTTCGAGAGCTTCTTGCCGTCGGTGCCGTGGATCATCGGCAGGTGCGCGAACTGCGGCAGTGGCGCGCCGAGGGCCTCGTAGAGGAGGATCTGCTTGGGCGTGTTGGAGATGTGGTCGTCGCCCCGCATCACGAGCGTGATGCCCATCGCGATGTCGTCGGAGACGACGGCGTGGTTGTAGATCGGCGTGCCGTCCGAGCGGAGGATGACGAAGTCCTCGATGTCCTTGTTGGGGAAGGCGATGCGCTCGTGCACGAGGTCGTGCCAGGAGGTCTCGCCGTCGGCGACGCGGAATCGGAGGACGAAGGGATCGCCGGCGGCGACGCGGCGCTCGACCTCGGCCGCGGGGAGGCGGTCGCAGCGCCGGTCGTACTTGAAGGCGTCCTTGGCGGCCGCCGCCGCGGCGCGCCGCTCGTCGAGCTCGGCCGGCGTGCAGAAGCAGCGGTAGACATGGCCGGAGTCCAGCATCCGTTGGGCGTCGGCGCGATGGCGCTCGAGGTTCGCACCCTGGAAGACGACCTCCTCGTCGAAGTCGAGGCCGAGCCACGCGAGACCGTCGAAGATCGCGCGCGTGGAGTCGTCGGTGGACCGGGCCTTGTCGGTGTCCTCGATGCGGAGCAGGAACTTGCCGCCGGTCTTGCGGGCCCAGAGCCAGTTGAAGAGCGCGGTGCGCGCGCCGCCGACGTGGAGATAGCCGGTGGGGGAGGGGGCGAAGCGGAGGCGCGGGGGCGAGGCGGTCATCGCGTGGGGAAGGGAGCGTGGGGTGCGTCGGTGGTGGCAAGGACGCGGACGGTCTGGAAATGCGCACGGGCCCGACCGGCAGGACTTCCCGGCGGGCCCGCGCCACGGAGACGGAGGGATTCGAACCCTCGATACAGGTTTAACCCCGTATAACGGTTTAGCAAACCGCCGCCTTCAGCCTCTCGGCCACGTCTCCAGTAGATCTCGGGGAACGGCTGGAACCGCCGGTCCCGCGCAGAGGCGTAATCTCGCCGTGGGTGAAGGTCGAATCAAGGCGAAGCGGCGACGAGATCTCAGGCGGAGGGCACAGGATTCGAACCTGTAAGTCCTTGCGGACGACGGTTTTCAAGACCGTTGCAATAGCCATTCTGCCAGCCCTCCGAGGGCGCGCAGGGCGCCGCGAATAATAGCGACTCGGGGCGCGGAGACCGAGCGTACGGCGAGCGTACGGCGAGCGTGCGGTGCCGTCGGCGGCGGTGGATCGCAGGTGATCGCTGTCGCTCGAACTAATACGATAAATCTTGACGGGATTGGTGGTTCGGAGTAATTTCTTATTGAGAATCATTATCAACAGGCGATACGGCCGCGTAAATCCCTGTAAGACAACACGATAACCTGCTACCTCCATCCGCCACGCCATGCTGCCCGACTCGGTCGCACGTCTCGCCGCTCCCGCGTCCATCGCGTTCCTCGCCAGCGCAATGCTCGCCACTTCACTTCAGGCGCAGGGCGATCTCCGTGGTCGCGTCACGCGCGAGGATCGCCGGACGCCAGTCGAAGGCGCCATCGTCCGCGTGCTCGGCACTACGCTCGGCGCCCTCTCGGATTCCACCGGCGGCTTCCGCATTGCGCGGGTGCCGGCCGGCGTACACACGATAGAGGTGCGCGCGATCGCACACGTGCTCGCGCAGCAGGAGGTCGTCGTGCGTGACGGGCTCGAATCGGCCGCGATGGTGCGCCTCGCGGCAGCGCCGCGCGAACTTGCCGGCGTGACGGTCGTCGGCGCGGCGGCCGATGCGCTCTCGCGCATCCCAGGCGCTGTGACGTCCGTCAGCGAACGACAGATCCGCGCGCAGCTCCCGATCTCGGCCAACGAGGTCCTGCGCACCGTGCCCGGCGTGCACATCCAGGAGGAGGAGGGGGCGGGACTTCGCGCCAACATCGGCATCCGCGGACTCGACCCCGACCGCAGCCGCAGCGTGCTCGTGCTCGAGGACGGCGTCCCGGTCGCGCTCGCGCCGTACGGCGAGCCCGAGATGTACTACTCGCCGCCGATCGACCGCATGTCGCGCATCGAGGTGATCAAGGGGAGTGGGTCGATCCTCTTCGGACCGCAAACGATCGGCGGGGTCGTGAACTACGTGACCGCCGAACCGGTGGCCGGGATGGGAGGTCGCGTCGAGGCGCGCGGCGGGAGCCGCGGCCAGCAGTATGGAAAGCTGCAGATCGGCGGCTCGCGCGGCGCGGCGCGCGCGATGGTCACCGGCTTCCAGCGCCGCGCGGACGACCTGAACGGCCTCGACTACGATGTACGGGACGTGACGGCCAAGATCGGCGTGCGCACGGGCGCGGGCGACCTGAGCGCGAAGCTCGGTCTCTACGACGAAGGTTCCAATGCGACCTACGTCGGGCTCACCGACTCGCTCTACCGCGCGTCGCCGCGTACGCACCCGATGCCCTCGGACCGGCTCGCGATCGGGCGGCAGGCGGCGACGATCGCGCACGAGATCGTGATCGGCAAGGCGACGCTGCGCACCACGGCCTACGGCTATCACACGTCGCGTGACTGGACGCGCCGCGATTACACCTATGGCCCCACCGGCAATTCGATCGCGTTGGGCAGCGGAACCGGCTCGCGCGACCGCAGCTTCGACGTCGGCGGCATCGAGCCGCGCCTGCGCACGCTCTGGGCGATCGGTGGCATCACCTCCGACCTCGACCTCGGCGCGCGCTACCATCGCGAACGCGCGCGCGACCGCTTCGTGGTCGGCACCGCCGACGGTATCCGGACCTCCGTGCGTGACGATGAAGTCCGGAACGGCGAAGCGCTCTCCGCGTGGGTGCAGAACCGGTTCGCGCTCCTTCCCACACTGCACCTGACGCCCGGCGTGCGTGTGGAGCGCTTCCGGTTCGACCGCCACATCACGCGCGGCCGCGTGCGCCGCACCGACGGCACCACCACCACGCGCCCCGTCGAGGAGCTCGACATCCGCTCCGGCGACGACGTCAGCGAGTTCATTCCCGGACTCGGCGCCGCGTGGACGCCGCGCGACCTCGTGACGCTGTTCGCCGGCGCGCACCGCGGCTTCGCGCCGCCGCGCACGAAGGACGCGCTCATCTACTCCGACCCGACGCTCGCACCCGACCAGCAGGTGCCCGACCCGGTCTCGCTGCAGCTCGACGCCGAGCGCAGCTGGAACTACGAGGTGGGAGCGCGCGTCCAGCCGCGACCCTTCCTCTCATTCGAGGTCACCGCGTTCCGGCTCGACTTCACCAACCAGATCATCGAGCCCTCGCTCTCGGCGGGTTCGACGACAGCGGCCGCCCTCGCCAACCAGGGTGCCACGCGCCACGACGGACTCGAGGTCGGCGGCTCGATCGACCTTGCCAAGTGGCGGGGGCGGCCCTTCGCGCTCGTCTTCGAGGGGAACTACACCTTCTCGCGCGCCGTCTTCTCGCGTGACCGTTTCATCCCGCAGGGGACCGACACGGTGAACGTGCGCGGCCACGCGCTGCCCTACGCACCGCGACACCGGGCGCACGCCGCGTTGACGTTCGAGCACACCTCGGGGTTGCGCGCGCGGGTCGACGGCAGCTTCGTCGGGGCCCAGTTCAGCGACAACTTCGAGACGGTCGCGGGCAGCGCGAACGGGCGGGTGGGGCGGATCCCGGCCTACCGGGTGTTCGATGCCTCGCTCCAGTACGACCTGCCCGCGCTCGACGGCGTGCGGATCGTCGGCTCCGTCAAGAACCTCGCGGACCGCGTGTACATCGCCTCCCGTAGGCCGGAGGGGATCAAAGTGGGGTTGCCGCGGCTCGCGACCCTGGGTCTGTCCTGGGATTTCTAGCCGCGATCGCAGGTAATGGAGGGTCGCCCGAGATCGGTCCCAGAGGACCTGCTGGCGCTCAACTGAACTCGGGGAGGGGCCGATACTCCACCAATGCCCACCTCCTACGACCTCCCGCTGGTCGCGCTCTCGATCCTGATCGCGATCGGTGCCTCCTACGTCGCGCTCGACCTCACGGGACGGACCGCCGCCGCGCGCGGTCGGACTCGCCAGATCTGGATGGGATTGGGTGCGCTCGCGATGGGCGTCGGGATCTGGTCGATGCACTACATCGGGATGCTGGCGTTCCGGCTTCCCGTGCCCGTGCTCTACGACATCTCCACGGTGGTGCTCTCGTTCGTCGCGGCGGTGCTGGCCGCGTTCATGGCCCTCTGGGTGGTGAGCGCGCCGACGATGGGCTGGGGTCGCGCCACGGTCGGAAGCGTCGTGATGGGCGCCGGGATCGCGGCGATGCATTACGTGGGCGTGGCGGCGATGCGCCTGCCGGCCACCCCGGTGTGGGACCGGTCCATCGTCGCACTCTCGATCATCGTCGCGGTGGCCGTGTCGGCGGCTGCGATCGGCCTCGCGTTCCGCCTCCGGGGCGAGACGCGTGAGGTCGCGCCCTCGAAGGGGATCGCCGCCGTCGTGATGGGGCTCGCGATCTGCGCGATGCATTACACCGGAATGGGGGCCGCGCACTGGACCCCGGATGCCGCCGCTGGCCACGCCGCGCACGCCACGCAGGCGGTCGCGATCACCTCCGTGGGTCTCGTCGGCATCGTGACGATGACCTTTGTCGTCCTCGCCTTCGCGGTCGTGATCTCGGTGGTCGACCGCGTCCTCTCCGCCAAGTCGCGCGCCCTGCGCGAGAGCGAGATGCGCTATCGCCTCCTGTTCCAGCGCAGCCTCACCGGGCACTATCGCAGTACGCGCGACGGCCGGCTTCTCGAGTGCAACCAGGCCTTCGCCCGGATCGTCGGATACGCCACACCCGAGGAGGCCATCCAGCACGCGATCCGCAGTGCCTACGGCGCCGTCGGGACGCGCCAGGAGTTCCTGGCGCTGCTCGATGCCTCCGGGCGACTCGCCGACTCGGAGGTCCGACTCCAGCGTCCCGACGGCACGCCGGTCTGGGTGCTCGAGAACGCGACGCTGCTGCGCGGCGAACTCGACGGCATGGACGTGATCGAGGGGAACATCATCGACATCACCGCGCGCGTCGAGGCCGATGCGGCCCTGGCGCGGGCGATGGCCGCCTCGGACGAGGCCAACCGCGCCAAGAGCGAGTTCCTCGCCAACATGAGCCACGAGATCCGCACGCCGATGAACGGCATCCTCGGCATGGCAGAGATCGTGCTGCGCACCGAGCTTTCGGCCGAGCAGCGCGAGTCGATCGACGTCGTCCGCCTCTCGGCCGAGTCCCTGATGGACATCATCAACGACATCCTCGACTTCTCCAAGCTCGAGGCGGGGAAGCTCGAACTCGACCCGGTCGAGTTCGACCTGCGCACGCTGGTCGAGGATGCGGTGCGCACCCTCGCGCCGCGCGCGCACCTCAAGGCGCTCGAACTCGTCGCCGACATCGCGCAGGGGCTCCCGTCGCGCGTCCTCGGCGATCCGGGGCGCATCCGCCAGGTGCTGCTCAATCTCCTCGGGAACGCGCTCAAGTTCACGGAGCGGGGCGAGGTCGTCCTGCGCGCCGAGGCCGAGTCGATCGCGAACGGCGTCGCGCAGCTCCACTTCAGCGTGCGCGACACCGGGATCGGCATCCCGGCGGAGAAGCAGGCGACGATCTTCGACGCATTCACCCAGGCGGACGCGAGCACCACGCGGCGCTACGGCGGCACCGGGCTGGGCCTCACCATCACCACGCATCTCGTCGGGCTGATGCAGGGGCGCGTCTCGCTCGAGAGCGAGCCGGGAGCGGGAAGCACATTCCACGTGCGCGTCGCGTTGCCGGTCGTCCGCGCCGAGTCCGCGGATGTCGCACCGACCGGACTTGCCGACCTGGCGGGCCTGCCGGTGCTCGTGGTGGACGACAACGCGACCAATCGCCGCATCCTCGAGCGCACGCTGGCGCTCTGGGGCCTGCGCGTGACGCTCGTGGACGGCGGACGCTCGGCCATCGAGGCCCTCGAGCGCGCGAGCACGGAGGGGCGGCCCTTCGGGATCGTGCTCCTCGACTTCCAGATGCCGGAGATGGACGGATTCAGCGTGGCGGAGGCGATCCAGCGGCACCCGGGGCTGGCGGGGACGACGATCATGATGCTGTCGTCGGTCGGGGAGCAGGTGGACGGCGCGCGCTGTCGTGCAACGGGCGTGACCTCCTACCTCACCAAGCCGGTGCGACAAGCGGTCCTGCTCGACGCGATCCTCGCGCTCGGGGCGAAGGCCAGGGCGCGCCTCGTCGGCGCCCGCACGCCGTCGGTCTCGACGACTCCGCTGCCGCCCTCGCGCGTCCGCGCGGGCGTCGCGCGCGCGGCGGTCTCGCTGCGTGTGCTGCTGGCCGAGGACAATCCCGTGAACCAGATGGTCGCGCGAAAGATGCTCGAGGCGCGCGGGCACGTGGTGACCGTGGCCGAGGACGGTATCGAGGTCCTGGAGCTCACGGCGCGGGAGCCGTTCGACGTCGTGCTGATGGACGTCCAGATGCCCCGGATGGACGGCCGCTCCGCGACGCGCGTGATCCGGGAGCGCGAGGCGGGCACCGGACGCCGGCTGCCGGTCATCGCCGTGACCGCGAGCGCGATGGAGGGGGATCGCGACGAGTGCCTCGAGGCCGGGATGGACGGCTATGTCAGCAAGCCGATCCGGTACGAGAGTTTCCACGAGGAGGTCGAACGCCTCACGGTCGTCGCCGCCGCCCTCGCGACCGGAGGGGTGTAAATTGCTCCCAGGAGGACTCCAGGTGATCCACGTCCCGAACGACGCTCGCCCCGCGCTCGACCTGATCCGCGAGGTGGGCGGCGATGAGTTGGTGCACGCCCTGTTGGCGACGTTCGTCAAGTACGCGACGACGCAGGTCGCGCGCGCCCGTGAGGCCGCGGACGCCGGCGATGCGTCCGAGATCGCGCGGGTGGCGCACGCCGTGAAGTCGAGCGCGCGTCAGATGGGGGCGAACGCGCTCGCCGACGCCTGCGACGCCGCCGAGCTGGCGGGACTCGGCAACGATCAGGCGGCCGCGGTCGCCGCCGTGGCGGAGATCGAGCGCACCTTCAAGGTGGCGCAACGCTGGATGGACGCGCACCTCGCCGCCTGATCCCGGGCGGCGGCAGGCGCGGCGAGGTCCGCCGCCCTACGGCCGCTTCGTCGGGACCGCCGTGCGCGCCGCCGAATCGCCCGCGGGGATGACCGGCGGCGGCTCCGGCGGCTGACCGCCGAGGATGTCGCCAAGCCTCGTGGCGAGGCCGACCGACCGAGCGATCGCCAGCGCGCTGTCCGAGGCCGGCTGCCGGCCGACGCGCGCGAGCGCCTCGGCCATGACGATCCCCGTGTTCACATACAGGTAGGGGATCCCGACGGACGGCTTGTCGACCCAGTCGTTCTTCTTGATGAGCGACGGCGGTGCCTTGAACGCGTTCCAGAGCGCTTCGCTGCGCGCGAGGTCGACGAGCCCCTCGCCCGGCACGCGGATGAGGCCGTTGCCCTCCCGGGCGCTGTCGGACATCACCTTCCGCACGAGCCCCTGCGTCACGACGTAGGCGCTCAGTCCCAGCTCCTCGGCGAGACCGGCCGAGGTGCGGCTGAAGTGCATCGTGCGGGCGTCGTTGTCGTTCAGCATCCGCAGCACGAGGATGTCGGCGCGCGTGAGGAAGCGCGGCGTGATTGTG
The DNA here is from genome assembly GCA_031396725.1 of Gemmatimonadaceae bacterium. Lineage (GTDB taxonomy): Bacteria > Gemmatimonadota > Gemmatimonadetes > Gemmatimonadales > Gemmatimonadaceae > Pseudogemmatithrix. Next base: position 25,337 of record JANNLH010000194.1, read on the forward strand.
GCACGGATGTTCCCCTTCACGAAGAGCTGCGTCTGCGCGATCTCCTGGCCGATCGGGATCCGGTCGGCCTCGTCGAGCGTCATCTTCAGCACCGCGTGGTCGGGCTTCTTCCAGTTGCCGCCCCGCCAGACCGCCGGGCCGGCGGCCTCGTCGTACGCGAACACCGGGCGACGGATCAGCTGCCGCGTGTACCAGTCGGTGTTGAGCAGCGAGGTGTTGGCCACCGTCACGTCCTTGCGGACGCCCAGCACTTCCTGCGCGTACCAGAGCGGGAAGGTGTCGTTGTCGCCGACGGTGACGAGCACACCGTAAGGCTCGACCGAGTTGAGGAGGTCGATCGCGAAGTCGGCCGTGTCGGTCTCGCCGGCGCGCGACGACGCGTTCCAGTTGCCGAAGAGCGGGATGAGCGCGAAGGCGAGCACCGGGGACGCCATCAGCCAGCTCTTGGTGCGCGGGAGCTCGAAGCTCTCGCTGCCCACCTTCACCTTCTCGCTGCCGAGCACGACGGCGATCGACTCCCAGACGTAGACGAGACCGAGCGCGGCCCAGACGCTCCACGCCGAGAAGCTCCAGAGGTAGAAATAGTCGCGGTCGCGGACCTCGCGGTCCACGGTCTGCCCGAGCTCCGGCGCCTGGGAGGCACCGTACTTGAAGTTCAGGTAGTAGATCAGGACCAGGGTCAGCGTGAGCATCAGCGGCCCGAAGAACGCGAAACTTCGGGGGTCGCGTTTGTAGTGCACCCATCCGCCGAGCAGGCCGAGCACGAGGAAGACGGCGGCCAGCGATCCCTGCAGCCCCGGCCGTTCGCCGTGCGCATCACGCAGCCACTGCCACTTGAAGTACATCCACCACATCCCGACCTGCGCCGAGAAGGGGGCCATGCGCTCCGTCACCGGGGGCTTGCCGTACTGCCCGCGGTTGAAGTTGTACATGAAGGCGTCGTAGGTGCCCTTCGAGAAGGTGCAGCCGATGGCGATGCCGTCACGGCAGGCGGTCGGATCGCCCTCGTTCACTTCCGGGTTGTGCGCCGCGCGGATGGGCTGCGTGGCGAACGAGCTGCCGCCGACGAGCACGGCGGCGAAGGTGAAGAGGATCAGCTTCCAGCGGAGCAGCGTGGCGGGGCGCCGGATCACGACCGCGATCGCGACCGCGGGCACGGCGAGCAGGCCCGCCATGTGGTTGGCGTAGCCGAGGCCGCAGAGATAGGCGATCAGGACGAGCAGGCGGTCGGCGCCGGGTCCATCGGGATCGTCGCACCAGCGCACGGTGAGCCAGGCGCAGATGGCGAGGCCGACCAGCGAGATCGTGTACACCTTCTCGTTGACGACCGACTGACTCCAGACGGTGAAGGCAGTGGCGCCGATGATGACCGCGACCGACCCGCCGGCGATGCGCTGCCAGCGCTTCTCGAACCAGCCGACCAGCACGCGCTCGGTGATCAGGAACCACATCGCGGCCGAGACCGCGCTCGAGATCGCGGCGAGGAGATTGATCCGCATCGCCACCGAGGGCGCGATCGGGAGGATCGCGGCGACGCGGCCGATGAGGACGAAGAACGGATTGCCCGGCGGATGCGGGATGCCGAGCGTGTAGGCGGCCGCGATGTACTCGCTCGTGTCCCACATCGCCGTCTCGGGCGAGAGGGTCAGGAGGTAGAGCAGGAACGTCAGTCCCCCCGCGATGCCGGCGGCGAGGTAGGACGGGCGGTAGTCGAGTTCAGCGGCCATCGGATCCAAAAGTCTGGGGAAGAACGAAAACTACAGACGGGAGATGGGAGATGTGAGATGGGAGGGGGCGGGTGGCGAGGCTCCCGTCCCCCCTTTCCACTTTCTACTTCCCACTTTCTACTTGATCAGTGCCTGAACGTCCGCTGCCCCGTGAACACCATCGCGATCCCGTGCTCGTCCGCGGCGGCGATGACCTCGTCGTCCCGCACTGATCCGCCGGGCTGGACGAGCGCTGTTACCCCTGCCTGCGCGGCCTGGTCCACGCCGTCGCGGAAGGGGAAGAAGGCGTCCGAGCCGAGGGCCGAGGCGGCGGTGTCGTGGCCCGCGGTGCGCGCCTTGTGCACGGCCAGGAAGGCCGCGTCGACACGCGACATCTGGCCGGCGCCGATGCCGATCGTCGCGCCGTCGCGCGCGAGCACGATCGCGTTGGACTTCACACTCGCCACCGCGCGCCACGCGAAGAGCAGGTCCTTCGACTCGGCCGACGTCGGCTGACGCTGCGAGACGACCTTCCATCCCAGGTCGTCGAGGTGCGCCGGTGCCCGCTCCTGCACCAGCACGCCGCCGCGCACGCGCTTGATGTCGAGCGAGTCCTTGGTGACGCGTGCCGTGCCTTCGAGCACGCGGAGGTTCTTCTTGGCGCCGAGCGCGGCGAGCGCCTCGGGCGAGAACTCCGGCGCGACGATGCACTCGACGAAGAGCGAGGCCACCGCCTGCGCGCAGGCCTCGTCCACCGGCACCGAGAACGCGATCACCGAGCCGAACGCCGAGACCGGGTCGCAGGCCAGCGCCTTCTGGTACGCCTCGAGCGCGGTCTTCCCGGTGGCGAGGCCGCAGGGCGTCGTGTGCTTCACGATCGCGCACGCCGTCTCGCCCCCGAAGGGGTCGATCGCGAGCATCGCGCCCTCGAGGTCCAGCAGATTGTTGAACGAGAGCTCCTTGCCGCCGTGCTGCCGGAGCGCGGCGAGGCCGGTGCCGGCGCGCTCCGTGTAGAAGGCCGCCGCCTGGCCCGGGTTCTCCCCGTAGCGGAGCGTCTGCGCGCGGTCGAAGGCCAGCGTGAGCCGCTCCGGGAACCGCTCGCCGCGCTGGGCCGCGAACCAGCCCGTGATCGCGGCGTCATAGGCCGCGGTGTGCGCATAGACCTTCTCGGCGAGGTCGCGCCGCAGTTCCGTCGCGTCGCCGCCGTTCTCGAGCGCCGCCAGCACGCGCCCGTAATCGTCGGGATCCACGACCACGGTGACCGCGGCGAAGTTCTTGGCCGCCGAGCGTAGCATCGAAGGACCGCCGATGTCGATCTGCTCGATCACGTCGTGCGCCGCGAGACCCTTCTTCGCGGCGGCCTCGCGGAAGGGATAGAGATTCACGCAGACGAGGTCGATCGGCGCGATCCCGTGCGCCGCGATGGCTTCCATGTGCGCCGGCAGGTCGCGTCGCGCCAGCAGGCCGCCGTGCACCACCGGATGCAGGGTCTTCACGCGCCCGTCGAGCATCTCCGGGAATCCGGTCGCCTCGGCGACGTCGGTGACCGCGAGCCCGGCCTCGCGCAGCGCCTTGGCGGTGCCGCCGGTAGAGAGCAGGGACCAGCCGCGCGCGCGCAGACCGGAGGCGAAGTCGAGGAGCCCGGTCTTGTCGGATACGGAAAGCAGTGCGGTCGGCATCGAGCGTAGTTGTTGGGCGGGAACGTCGGAGTCAGGAGCGAGAGGCACGCGGTCGCGTGCTGCCTCAGCCTGCGAAAGGATGCCGCCTGGGCTGCGGCGCGAACAGGTCGAAGTCGTACTGCGGCGCGCCGCTCACGCGGCCGTCGGGGCCGAGCTGCACGGTGCCGGCGGCGACCGCGGCCACCGCCCACGGATAGATCCGGTGCTCCACGGCGAGCACGCGCGCGCCGAGCGTGGCCGCCGTGTCGTCCGTGCGCACCGGCACCGGCCACTGCGCGACGATCGCCCCTTCGTCATAGCGCTCGTCCACGAAGTGCACCGTCGGACCGGTCACGCGCGCGCCGGAACGGAGCACCGCTTCGTGCACGCGCTCGCCGTACATCCCGGGCCCGCCGAATGCCGGGAGCAGCGCCGGATGCACGTTGAGGATCCGTCCGCGGTAGGCCTCGACGACTGCCGGCGGCACGAGCCGCAGATAGCCCGCGAGCGCGATCAGGGTGACGCCGTGCTCGTCGAGGAGCGCCGGGAGCGTCTCACCGCGGTCCTTCGGGACCCAGGCCGCGGTGCAGCCGCGCGTGCGCGCCCGGTCGAGCGCTCCCGCCTGCGCGCGGTCGCTCGCGACCAGCACGAGCTCCGCGGGCGCGCTCGCGCCGAGCCCGTCGAGATGATCGCAGATGGCCTGGAGGTTCGAGCCGGCGCCGGAGGCGAACACGGCGAGGCGCGCGTGAGCGTGTGCCACGCGGGGAATCTAGCCCGCCGGGTGCCCGAGGACGAGCGTTGCCGCGCTCCCGAGGTCGGGTGCGACCTCCGCCTCGGCGGCCGCGCGCTCGCGCTCCGCTGCCGGTGTGTCCGGAGAGGGCACGAGGATGGCGCGGCCGCCGAGGACGCGTCCGGGCGCGAGGTCGCGCCACCGGTCGCCGATGAACACCGAGCGCTCCGGCGCGAGGCCCAGCGCCGCCGCCGCGCGCTCGAACATCAGCGTCCCCGGCTTGCGGCAGGCGCAGGGGCCGTCGGTGGACGGGTGATGCGGGCAGTGCTCGCTCGCGTCGAGCCGGATGCCGTGCGCGGCGAGGAGCGCGTCGAGCCGGTCGCGTACGGCCTCGTAGTCGCGTTCGGTGAACATCCCGCGCGCGATGCCGCTCTGGTTCGTGACGACCACCAGCGCGTAGCCGGCGGCGGCGAAGCGGCGGAGCGCCTCGGGAACGCCCGGCAGGAGCACGACCTGCGCCGGGTCGCGGAGATAGTGCGTGTCGCGGATCAGCGTGCCGTCGCGGTCGAGGAAGGCCGCCGGACGGCCGGCCGCGGTGCTCACGCCGGCCGAACGGCGGCGGCGATCAGCACGCGCAGCGTCTCGTCATCGGCGGGCGGCACGCTGCGCAGGTCGAGCCAGACGCGGCCCGCTTCGATCCGCGCGACGACGGGCACGCGCCCGGTGCGCAGCCGCGCTTCGAGCGCGTTCGCGTCCCCAGCCAGCGTCACGGCGTACGACGGGATGCGCGCCGTCGGGAAAGCGCCGCCGCCGACCGTGGCCTCGGACGGCTCCGCGCGCGCCGCCACCCCCTGCGCCGCGAGTCCCTCCGCGAGCGCCTCGGCGCGTGCGCGGATCGCCTCGACCGGCGTGGTCAGCATCGCCAGCGCCGGGATCTCGCGCCGCGCGCGCGCCGGATCGCGGTAGAGCGTCAGCGTCGCCTCGAGCGCGGCGAGCGTGAGCGTGTCCACCCGCAGCGCGCGCGCCATCGGGTGCCGGCGCAGCGTCGAGATCGCGTCCGAGGTCCCGACGATGATCCCGGCCTGCGGCCCGCCGAGGAGCTTGTCGCCGCTCATCAGCACGAGCGTGGCGCCCTCGGCGACCGCGTCGCGCGCCGTGGGTTCGCCGCTCAGCCCCCAGGGCGAGAGGTCGAGCATCAGCCCGCTGCCGAAGTCGTGCACGAGCGGCACGCCGGCCTCGGCCGCGACCGGGACGAGGTCGCGCACGGAGGCCGCGGCGACGAAACCCTCGATCGCGAAGTTGCTGCGGTGCACCTTCACGATCGCGCCGGTGCGCGGCGAGAGCGCGCGGCGGTAGTCTTGCACATGGGTGCGATTGGTCGTCCCGACCTCGACCAGCGTGGTGCCGCTGGCCGCCATGATGTCGGGCACGCGGAAGCTGCCGCCGATCTCGACGAGTTCGCCGCGGCTCACGAGCGTCTCGCGGCCGGCGGCGAGGGCCTGCAGCGCGAGCACCAGGGCGGCGGCGCAGTTGTTGACCACCATCGCGTCCTCGGCGCCCGTCAGCTCGCGCAGGAGGCCGGCGCAGTGCACGTGCCGCGATCCGCGCGCACCGCTGGCGACGTCGTACTCGAGCGTGGAGGCGCCGCGCGCGACCTCGGCGCTGGCCTCGAGCGCCGCGATCGCGAGGGGCGCACGCCCGAGGTTGGTGTGCAGCACCACGCCGGTCGCGTTGATCGCGGCGCGGAGCGAGGGGGCGGTGCGGGCGTCGATCAGTCCGAACAGTGCGGCGGCCCACTCCTCGTCGGACTCGGGGAGCGGCGTCCCCTCGCGCGCGCCGGCGAGCAGCGTGCGCACGGCGTCGGTGACGAGGGCACGGGGAAGCCGCCCCATCAGCGCGCGCACGGCCGGACGCTCGAGCACCACGCCGACTGCGGGAGTCTTTCGCCGTGCGTCGAACGCGGTCACGGCGAGCGGGGCGGGACCGCCGGCGGGCGACGGGCCGCATTCGCGGCGCTCGTGTCGCGCGGCGCGACGGTGCTGGTGTCGCGCGGCGCGGGCGCCCGGATGCGGAACTCACGCTCCGACGCGCGCCGCGTACCCGAGAGCCCCTCGATGCCCACGGCGCGCAGCCGGTAGGTCCCCGGCTCGAGCGGCGCCGTGACGAGCACCGCCCAGTCGCGCACCGGGACAGGCCTCGCGAGCTGCGGCAGCGCCCTCTGTACGGCGCCGGTGTCAGGCGTTGCCACGGGTCGGACAGGGCGCACCGGCGCGCGCGCTGTGTCCGCCGCGCGCTGCGTCGTGTCGGCAGCGCGCGCGATGCTGTCGGCGAGCGCCCGCGCGACCGTCGCGATCGAGTCGAAGCGCGCCGCCGGCATCATCGCGCCGAGCGGCACGACGGACGAGTCGGCGCGCTGGAGCACGAGCGCCGTGGAGTCGGGGATCCAGGTGAGCGCGACCGCGCGGTCGAACCGCACGCGGAGCGCCGCGGAGTCGATCACCTCGACGGTCTCGAGCCGTGGCCCGATCGTGTCGTGCACGAACGCGTACACATCGACCTCGGCGCGAGCGTCGAGTGGGACGCGCAGGGAGTCGAAGGACTCCCGCTCTCCCAGCCGGCGGTCGTTGTCGGCATCGATCCAGGCCCGGAGCCGATACTCGCCCGGTGCGAGGTCGCGCACGACGTAGCGGCCGGTCGAGTCGGCGCGCGCGATCCAGCGGAAGGAGGTGTCGGAGGTGCGGAAGACCTCGATCGCGGCGAGCGGCGCGATGCGCCCGCCGACCCAATCGAACACGACGCCGCTGATCTCGCCCGAGGGGATGGACGCCCCGGTGGAGAAGACGATCTCGGACGACTCGAGCAGCGCATTCCCCCGCAGGTCGGCAAGGCCGGGCAGGAGCGTGATCCGATACGCGGTGTTGGGGCGGAATCCGCCGCGTGGCGTGATCTCGATCGCGGTGCGCTTCCACTCGACTTTCTCGCGACCGTCGCCCGGTGAGACGAGGATGATCGCGCCGAGTCCCTCGGCGCCTCCGCCGACCGGCATCCGACCGCCGGGCCGTTCGGCCACGACCTCGTCGAGCCGGATCACGACCGAGGAGGCCTTCACGTTCACCGCGCCGGAGTCGGGCGTCACCTGCACGATCTTCGGCGCCACCTTATCCGGCGGTCCGCCGGGCGGCGCTCCGGGCGAGGCGCATCCGATCACGGCGGCTGCCGTGAGGACGCTGCCGACGGCCGCGAGGCGCATGTTCACCCGCCCAGCTCCTGCACCTTGGCGTCGAGTTGCGCGACGCGCGCGGTCCACTCGCCTTCCTTCACGCGCTCCGCCTCGACCACGGCGGCGGGCGCCTTGGCCGTGAACTTCTCGTTGGCGAGCCGGCCGCGCAGCGCGTCGAGCTGCTTCGCGAGTCCGTCGCGCTCGCTGCGCATGCGCGCGACCTCCTTCTTCACGTCCACCATCCCCTCGAGCGGGAGCACGAGCTCGACGCCGCTCGGCAGCACCGCGTGTGCGGCGGCCCCGGTGGGCGCGGCGCCGAAGGTGAGCTCGCAGCGCGCGAGCCGCTGCACCAGCCCCGCCGCGTCGGCGAGCGGCGCGCTGCGCGCGTCGCGCGTGAGGAAGGCGCGGATCGGCTGGCCCGGCGTGACCGCGTACTCGGCGCGCAGTCCGCGGATCGCGTCGATCGCCTCGCGCACGATCTCGAACGCGCTCCCGTCCACCGGAGCGGCGGCGGGGCGCGGCCAGGGTGCCGTCGCCACGAACGCGCCCGGGGTCCGTCCCGGCAGCCGCTGCCAGAGCGCCTCGGTCACGAACGGCATGATCGGGTGCAGCAGGCGGAGCCCCTGGTCGAAGACGTGCACCAGCACCGCGCGCGCGACCTCGCGGTCCGCGCCCGGCTGCTGGAGTCGCGTCTTGACCGCCTCGACGTACCAGTCGGCGAGCTCGTTCCAGACGAATCGGCGCGCCGCCTCGGCGTACGCATCGAGACGGAGGCCGAGCTGGCGCTCCTGCTCCGGCCACTTGCCGGTGCGCGGGCGCGCGGGCCCGAGTGCCGCGTCGCACTCGGCGACGGCGGCGTCGAGGCGGCCGAGGACCCAGCGGTCGGCGAGCGCGAGCGCGGTGCGGTCCACCTCGGCGATCGGCGTGACGGCGTCATCCCCCACCTGTAGCAGGAGGAAGCGGCCGATGTTCCACAGCTTGGTCGCGAAGTTGCGGCCGGGCGCGAAGGACTTGTCGAGGTCGTCGGGGTCGAGCATCACGTCCACACCGAGGCCCATGCCCTGGATCACCGTCCAACGCAGCGCGTCGGCGCCGAAGCGCTCCACGACGTCGAGCGGGTCGATCCCGTTGCCGAGCGACTTGGACATCTTGCGGTGCTGCATGTCGCGCACCGTGCCGTGCAGGTAGACCGTGTGGAATGGCGCTCCCCCGAGGAAGGCGTAGCTCGTCATGATCATCCGCGCGACCCAGAAGAACAGGATCTCGGGCGCGGTGACGAGCACGTCGCTCGGGAAGAACGCCTTGAGGTCGGCGCTCTCCTCGTCGGGCCAGCCGAGCGTGGAGAAGGGCCAGAGGCCGGAGGAGAACCAGGTGTCGAAGACGTCCTCGTCCTGCGAGAGGATCGGCGCCTGGCACTTCGCGCAGGCCGTCGGGTCGTCGCGGTAAGCGACTTCGTGCCCGTTCGCGCAGGTGAAGACCGGGATCCGGTGCCCCCACCAGAGCTGGCGCGAGATGTTCCAGTCGCGGATGCCCTCGAGCCAGTTGATGTAGACCTTCTCCCACTTCTCGGGGAGGAGGCGCACGGTCCCGTCCTGCACCGCGGCGAGCGCGGGCTTGGCGAGCGGCGCCATGCGCACGAACCACTGCAGCGAGAGGCGCGGCTCGACCACCGTGTCGCAGCGATAGCAGCGCCGGATGCTGTTGGCGTGCGACTCGACCTTCACGAGCACGCCGGCGGCCTCGAGCATCGCCGCGGCCTTCTTCCGGGCCTCGAAGCGGTCGAGGCCGTCGAGCTCCGCCGGGATGCGGCGGCGATCGTCCGGATGCCCGGCGCCGATCGTCCCGGTGGGCGTGATCACCACCGGCATCGCGAGGCCGTGCCGCTTGCCGACCTCGAAGTCGTTGGCGTCGTGCGCGGGCGTGATCTTGAGCGCGCCGGTGCCGAAGTCCTTCTCCACGTATGCATCCGCGATCACCGGGATCGTGATGCCCACGAGCGGGAGCTTGAGCTGCTTGCCGACGAGCTTCGCGTAGCGCGCGTCGTCCGGGTGCACGGCGACCGCGACGTCGGCGAGCATCGTCTCGGGGCGCGTCGTCGCGATCGTGATGCCCTGCGACGGATCGTCGGCGAGCGGGTAGCGGATGTGGTAGAGCTTCCCCTCGCTGTCGTGGAACTCCGCCTCCTCATCCGAAAGCGAGGTCAGGCAGCGCGGGCACCAGTGGATGACGCGGTTGCCGCGGTAGACGAGGTCCTTCTCCCAGAGCCGGACGAAGGCCTCGCGCACGGCGCGCGACAACGCGGGCGAGAGCGTATAGGCGGTGCGCGACCAGTCCGCCGAGGCGCCGATCGCGCGCAGCTGACCGAGGATCGCGCCGCCGGTCTCGGCGACAAAAGTCTCGGTGCGTGCGACGAAGGCCTCGCGTCCCAGGTCGAAGCGCGTGCGGCCTTCCTTGGCGAGGAGCTTCTCGACGACGTTCTGCGTCGCGATGCCGGCGTGGTCGGTGCCGGGGAGCCAGAGTGCCTCGTCGCCGGCCATCCGCCGCCAGCGGACCAGGACGTCCTGCACGGTGTTGTTGAGCCCGTGGCCGACGTGCAGGATCGCGGTGACGTTCGGCGGCGGGATCAGGATCGTGAACGGGTCACGGTCGCCGCCGAAGCCGGCGCGGTTGGTGCGGGTGGGGTCCGCGCGGAAGATGCCCGCGTCGTCCCACGCCTTGCCGATCGCCGCCTCGGCGGCGGCGAAATCGAAGTGGGTGGGGAACTCGGGGGAGGTCGCGTCGGGGCGTGCGGGCTCGCTCATCTCCCCAAGTTAGCGGGGCTACCGGCGGTCCCGCACCCGCAGCCGCTGCCGCACGCCGGCCACCCCGGGGACGCCGCGGGCGATCGTGACGGCGCGCGCGACCTCGGCCGAGGTCCGTACCCGACCGTGGAGGAGGATCCCTCCCTCGTCCGTCGCCTCGATCTCGATGTCGCGGTCGGCGAGGATCGGGTCGTTGGTGAATGCGACCAGGACGCGTTCGTCGATCGCGTCGGGGTCGGACTCGGCTTCCTCCTCCTCCTCCGACTCGTCTTCGTCCTCCTCCTCGTCCGCTTCGGCCGAGTCCTCAAGGTCGAGCTCCGCCTCTGCCTCCTCCTCCAGCTCCTCGTCGAGGTCCTCGTCCACTTCCTCCTGAGGGGCGGACCAGGCGTCGCGCACCTGCATCGCGGCGTCGAGCAACGGCTCCCAGCGGTCCACGGCGCGTCCCGCGAGGTCACGCGTGCGGCGCCAGATGCCGCGGGCGCTCATCCGCCGGCCGCTCATCCGTTCGGCCACGAGCACGCCCGTCACCAGGCCCGCGACCACCCCCGCCGCGACCCAGAGTGCGGTGTGTGTGCCGGATTCGTCCTCGTCCACTCGGATGATGCGCATTGGGGTGCTCGGTATGGTTGGCAGGGCTGACGCGCCCGGCTAGTTTGAAGGCTGTCCCTGCGCGGGCGCCACGGCAAGCCGGACGCACTCCGGGATCGCCGGCCGGCGCGCCGCCGCCACACTGTCACTACCCCCGGAACCGTCACTCGATGCCCCCCGAACCCGCCGCCGCGCGCCCCGCTGGTCCGCCGCGTCTGGGCTGGGGCGTGAAGATCGGCTGGGTGGTGTTCTTCGTCCTGCTCCTGGCCGGCCTCGCGCTGGCGGTCCTGGACCGCGGCTCGGTGCCGGTCCTCCTCGATTCGATCTCGCAATGACGCCGTCCCCGGCCCCCGCCGTTGCTGCGGCAACTGCCCCCGAGATGATCACGCTGACCCTGCCCGACGGGGCGACGCGCGAGGTGGCCGTCGGGACGCTGCCCCGCGACGTCGTCGCGAGCATCGGGCCGCGGCTGCTGCTGGCGGCGATCGCCGTGGCCGTGGACGGCGAGGTGCAGGACCTGATGACGCCTCTTCGACGAGGCGGAGCGTTCCAGGTCCTTACGGACAAGGATCCGCGCGCGCTCCCGGTGCTCCGGCACTCGGGTGCGCACATCCTCGCGACCGCGGTGCGGCGTCTGCGCCCCGACGCGAAGATCGGCTTCGGCCCGGCGATCGACGACGGCTTCTACTACGACTTCGAGGTCGCGAAGCCGTTCACGCCCGAGGATCTCGAGGCGTTCGAGGCCGAGATGAAGAAGGTGGTGGCCGAGAAGCTGCCGTTCGTGCGAGCCGAGGTGTCGCAGGCGGAGGCGCGGACGGTGTTCGCCGACGATCCGCTCAAGCTCGAGCGGCTCGAGGACTTCACGGATCCGGCCGAGATCATCTCGACCTACACCGACGGTCCGTTCGTGGACCTCTGCCGCGGTCCGCACGTGCAGGACACGTCGTACCTCAAGAACTTCAAGCTGCTGAGCGCGGCCGGTGCCTATTGGCGCGGCGACGAGAAGCTGCAGATGCTGCAGCGCATCTACGCGACCGCCTTCTTCAAGAAGGAGGAGCTGGAGGCGCATCTGCACCAGCTCGAGGAGTCGCG
>JANNLH010000107.1:0-5586 GCA_031396725.1 Gemmatimonadaceae bacterium
GCTTGCCGGTGTGCATCGAGCTCCTCAGGCCACGTCGCGCAGCGCGGGGACCGGGAGCGCACGGCCGGCGAGCGGTGACTCGTCGACGTAGAGGAAGTGGTACGAGCGCGATGCGAAACGCCAGCCGAGGGGCGTGCGCACGAAGCGGTCGTCGTACACGGCGTAGTTCAGCTGGCTGCCGCCCTCGTGGAAGCGCCCGATCTCGCTCACGTAGGCGCGCCCATAGGCCTCGTCGCCGTCGCCGTCCAGCACCCCGTCGTGGGTCGTCTGCACGAAGAACTCCCAGAGCCCGAGCATGCGCTCGATGCCGGCGCGGATCGCGGCCGGACCATCGAAGCGGGCCTTCATATCCGGGATGTCCCAGACGGCGCCTTCGGCGAAAAGGGCGGCGAAGCGATCGTAATCGCGGAGGTTGGCTGCATCGGCGAACGCGCCGCGCAGGGCGCGCAGCGCCTCGCGGTCGTCGGTGGTCAGGGACACGCAGGGGCTCCGGCAAGGGATGACCGTCAGTATCACTGACGGTTCAGCCGGCGGCAAGCCCCTTAGATTCGGACCGTGTCCAGCATTCCATCGAGGGTGGCGCGCAGTGTCCGAAGCTGGGCGGCGGACATCCCGGCGGTCACGCGGCGCTCGACCGCGTCCGACGCTGCGCGCGCTCGGCGCGTGAGGGCCCGCCCCGCCGGCGTCATCGAGACGGCGAGCTCTCGCGCGTCGCTCGCGGACGGCGCACGCCTTACCCAGCCTTCGTGTTCGAGGCGTTGCAGCAGGGCGCTGATCGTCGTGCGATCCATCAGGTGCTCGCGGCCGAGCGCGCTCTGCGCCGTGCCAGCACCACGCGAGATGCTCACCAGCAGGCCCAGCTCACGCGGCTCGATGCCGAGGGGCGCGAGGGCGGCGACGGTCTCCTCGCGGATCACGCGCGCGGCGATGTTGAGCAACTGGCCAAGGGGCGGTCCTTGGGGAGCCGGTCTCGCAGGGCGCGGGAGGGGTGACATCACGCCCAACATAACACGCACCTACGGAACCAACACCGCCCGCGCGCGCCCTGTCTGGACGCCTCCCACCCCCAGCCCTACCTTCCCACCCCGCCCCACCCCGCCCCCGCTGACCAGCGCCCGAGGCTGACATCCCCGCCCAGCTCTCCACCGCCCTCGCCGACCGCTACCGCATCGAGCGCCGGCTCGGCGAGGGCGGTATGGCCACCGTCTATCTCGCTGAGGACCTTCAGCACGACCGCAAGATCGCGCTGAAGGTGCTGCGCCTCGAGCTTGCCGTCGTGCTCGGTGCCGACCGCTTCCTCGCTGCCCCGCTTCTGGCTCAGCCATGAATCATCTGCCGGGTCTACACCGGGGACCCCGAGAACCAATTCTGCGTCGTGCATCCGCATCGGAGCTGCGATGAGCACCGGCATTAAGTGCAGCGCATGCGGTTCCGAAGTCGTACCGGAAGCTGCGTTCTGCCCATCGTGCGGAGACCCCCTAGCGACGGTCGTCATCGCGGGGGAGATGCGCGTGGCCCAGCAGAGCCTCTCCGTCGAAGTCGACCGCCTATATCGCGAGCGACTCGCCCGTGCCATGCGCTCCGACTTCGAGGTGAGGCGGCAGATCGGGTCAGGTGGATTCGGCGTCGTCTACGAGGCCTTCGACAAGCAGCTCGCACGCTCGTTGGCGGTTAAGGTGCTCCGGCACGAGATGGCTGACACGGGATTGAGTCGGTTCATGATGGAGGCGCGAGTCGTCGCGTCGCTCCGACATCCCGGGATCGTCCCGATCCATTTTGTCGGTGAGGGCGAGGGGCTCGTCTTCATGACGATGCCTCTCCTCGAAGGCGAGACCTTGCGCGATCGGCTGAAGCGCGGACCCTGCGCGCCGCACGAGGCCAGGCGTATCATGCGCGAGGTGTGCGCCGCGCTTCAAGCCTCGCACTCACACGGCGTTGTCCATCGAGACCTGAAGCCGGAGAACATCTTCCTCGAAAGCCCGGGCGATCGCGTCGTCCTGATGGACTTCGGCATCGCCAAGCTTGGGGAGGCGAGCTCAGGTACCGAGTCCGGTGCGATTCTGGGAACGCCCGCCTATATGAGTCCGGAGCAGTTCTCGGGCGAGAAGGCGCTCGGCCCGGCGTCGGACATCTACGCGCTGGGCATCGTGGGCTACGAGCTCATGGCGGGTCGCCTTCCCTTCGCGGGACCGACGATCCAGGATCTGCTCTTCCAGCACCTGACGGCTCATCCCGATCCCGCGCCGCTCCAGCGCTCAGGGCAGCCCGAGGCCAGTGTGGAAGCCGTCCTCCGGTGCCTGGAGAAAGCGCCGGTCCGGCGGCCGGCAAGCGCAGAGGAACTGGCGGAGGCGTTCCAGGAGCAGCGAGCGGAATCTGAGAAGTCGCAGTCTGGGGGTGTTGGGCTGACCACAATGGCCATCATCGGTCTTTGCCTGCTTCCGCACTCCGTCCTTTCGTGGTACCAGCCAGTTCACACGTGGCTATCGCAGCGTGATTCTGCGACTCGCTCAGGCATCTTGGTGGAGTTGCTGGGCATACTGGATGTACTCGCGCTCATCGCCGCCGCCGCGCTCTCCGTGCCCTTGGTCAAGCGGATCCTGTGGCAACGGCCCTCTATCCGACGTTACAGTAGCTCACTTGCCCGCGAGTTCGGCGGGCCGGAGCAGCAGTTCGAAACGCCGATGACGCTCCTATTCCTTTTCGGAACCTTCGCGCTGTGCCTTTTCGTGGCGCCGACCTTCCAGACGATGTACGCTTCCGTGGACATCGTGCAGCCACTGTCGCTCCGCGCCTTCTTGCTGCCCGAGCGTCCATACATCGGACTTGTGCTCATGCTCGTTCTTGCATTTCTCGGGCTGCGGCCCGTCTTTCGCCTCAGCGACAAAGACTCTCGGCGGCTTCTCCTTATCGGACGAACGATGCTGCTGACGACTGTGTCGGTGCTTCTCCTACTAGCCGTGGTTGGTTCGTAGCGAGTCCCCAAACCGGGATTGGTCGCGGCGGGACCGGATTCGTCTGTCTGGACGCCCCCCGCCCCCCGCCCTACCTTCCCACCCCGCACCACTCCGCCCCCGCTGACCAGCGCCCGTGGCTGAAATCCCCGCCCAGCTCTCCACCGCCCTCGCCGACCGCTACCGCATCGAGCGCCGGCTCGGCGAGGGCGGTATGGCCACTGTCTACCTCGCCGACGACCTGAAGCACGACCGCAAGGTCGCGCTCAAGGTCCTCCGCCCCGAGCTCGCCGTCATCCTCGGCGCCGACCGCTTCCTCCAGGAGATCAAGACCACCGCGCGGCTCCAGCACCCGCACATCCTGCCGCTCTACGACAGCGGCAGCACCGCCGGCGCGCAGGGCGACGGCCCCGGCTTCCTCTACTACGTGATGCCCTACGTCGAGGGCGAGACGCTCCGGCAGAAGCTCGAGCGCGAGCAGCAGCTCGGCATCGACGAAGCCGTACAACTCGCCACCGAGGTGGCGGACGCGCTGGAGTACGCGCACCAGCAAGGGATCATCCACCGCGACATCAAGCCCGAGAACATCCTCCTGCGCAACGGGCGCGCGCTCGTCGCGGACTTCGGGATCGCCCTCGCGGTGAGCGCGGCGGGCGGCGGCCGCATGACTGAGACCGGCCTCTCGCTCGGCACGCCGCACTATATGTCGCCGGAGCAGGCCACGGCCGACCGGCACGTCACCAACCGCTCGGACCTCTACTCGCTCGGCTCCGTGCTCTACGAGCTGCTCGCGGGCGAACCCCCGCACACGGGCCCGTCGGCGCAGGCGATCATCATGAAGATCGTGGCGGACGTGCCCCGACCCGTTGACGAGCTGCGCAAGGCGGTGCCGTCGCACGTCGCGGCCGCGCTCGCGAACGCACTCGAAAAGCTCCCGGCCGACCGCTTCGAGAGCGCGAAGGCGTTCGCCGAGGCGCTGCACGATCCGGCCTTCACCTCGACGGTCACGACCGGCAAGCGCGTCGCAGCCGCGCGCGCGGCGCGTCGCCAGGTCGCCCTGCCCGCCCTCGTCGCCGTGGCCGCGCTGGCCGTCGCGCTGGCCGCCTGGGGCTGGAGCCGCACAGGTGGCACGACGCCCGTCGCCCGCTTCACGACCACACTCGGCACGTCCGGCACCCTCGACGGCATCGCCCTCGCGGTCGATGCGGCCCTCTCGCCCGACGGCGCATCCCTCGTGTTCCGCAGCCCGCTCTCGGGACCCGGCCAGCTCCATATCAAGCGCCGCGACGAGGTGGCCGCGCGGCCGCTGCCCGGGACGGAAGGGGGCTCGGGGCCGTTCTTCTCCCCCGACGGCGCGTGGATCGGGTTCGTCGCCAACGGCCAGCTGCGGCGGATCCCGAGCGAGGGCGGCGCGTCGATCAAGCTCGCGGACTCGGTCAACGCGACCTACAACCGCGGAGCCTGGCTGGATGATGGGTCCATCATCTACTACGACCTCCCGAACCGCACGCTGCGCCGCCTCAAGGCGGGCGATGCGGCCGCCGAGGTGATCGTCTCGCCCGAGATGATCGGGGGACGCTCTCCGTGGCTCCCCTCGCCCCTGCCCTCCTCGCGCGGCTTCCTCTTCACGGCCCACCTCACCAACTGCGTCGGGCCGGTCAGCTGCCGGCCGAGCCGCGTGTACGTGTACGACGCGCGCGCGGACACCGTCCGGACGCTCTTCGAAGACGCCATCGGCGCCTGGTACGTCCCCACCGGGCACGTGCTCTACCTGACCAGCGCGAGCACGCTGATGGCCGTGCCGTGGGACGACGGCGCGCTCGCGCCGAGCGGACGGCCGGTGCCGGTGATGGACGGAATCCAGGCGCCGGGGTTCCTCGTGTCGAACGAGGGGACCGCGCTCTACCTGCTGGGACGCACCGAGTTCGCGCCCGGCCCGTTGCCCAATGCCGCCGTCGTCTGGGTGGACCGCGCCGGGAAGGTCGAGCCGGTGGACCCCGCGTGGCAGCTGAACACGGGCGGCAGGTTCGTCGGCAACATCGAGACCGAGTGGGGACTCGCGCTGTCGCCCGACGGACGGCGACTCGCGTACACGCAGCTCACCGACCTCGGCACCGACGTCTGGATCAAGCAGCTGCCCACCGGACCCTCGACGCGGCTCACGCTGCACGCCGGCACCGACCGCGCGCCCGCGTGGACGCGCGACGGGCGCGCCGTGACGTTCCTCTCGGACCGTCCGATTGGAAGCAGCGGCACCGACACCGCCAAACCGCCGCGTCCGTTCCACCTCTGGGAGCAGGCCGCGGACGGCATCGGCGAGCCACGGCTACTCGGGGCGCGGTCGAATGTGGATAGCGTGGCGAGCAGCCTCGCGACGACCGGCACCAACGTGACCGGCGCGGCGCTCTCGCCCGACTCACGCTGGATCGCCTACGTCTCGGACGAACAGGGCACCAACGAGGTGTTCGTCCGCCCCTTCCCGGGCGTGAACGGAGGCAAGTGGCAGCTCTCGAACGGCGGAGGCAGCGCGCCGCTCTGGTCGCACAGCGGGCGCGAGCTGTTCTACGTCGCCGACCGCAAGATGCACGTCGTGCGGATCGACCCGGGTCCTCCCTTCTCGGCCGCCCCGCCGCGC
>JANNLH010000033.1:0-16642 GCA_031396725.1 Gemmatimonadaceae bacterium
CTAACGATGGTTGGTGCAGATGGCCGTGTTTCGGTAGCGGCGGCTGCGCCGCCGCATTCTATTTGATCGGCCACAGCACAACCTGACGTTAGACCGACGCGCACCGCACACCTCGCTGAATGCTTGAGCTGCTTCGATCGATGCTCGCTGGCGTCTTTGGCCCTCCGCGAACCAACGATAGGAGGTGGGCGCGCATCAACCTTCCGCGGGAGACGTGGCGCTTCGGGCGCGCAGCGCCAGCGGACATGGCGGCGTTTCTCGCCCAACCATCCACGGTGACCGTCTCCTCCGTGGCCGACGTCTGTGCCTGGTTGCGGCGCTGTACCTATGACCATGACGAGGCCATCTTCGGAGAGCCCGATCGATGGCAGGCTCCCGCGGAGTTCGAGGTGCGTCGCCGCGGTGATTGCGAGGACCATGCGCTCTGGGCCTGGCGGAAGCTGCATGAGCTCGGACTCGAGGCGGAACTAGTCGTCGGCCGCTACCTCATCGCGCCCGGGCCTCAGAACTATCATGCGTGGGTCGTTTTCACCGAGCCAGACGGCCGCAAGATGTTGCTCGAAGCCACGACGAAGTGGTGGGGAAGGATGCCTGTGCCGCTGAAGGAAGTCGGGCACGAGTATCTGCCCTTTCACTCCGTCGACGGCCACCTTCAGACGTGCACGTACGGTGGGTACCTGGTGGCTATTGAAAAGGGCGATCCGTTCGCGACCTAGGGGCGCGGTCTAACGATGGTTGGTGCAGATGGCCGTGCTGCGGTAGCGGCGGCTGCGCCGCCGCATTCTATTTGAACGGCCACAGCACAACCTGACGTTATCCGCCCAATCCGGCACTGGAGCGGAGGACTGGGCTGCCGCTCCAGTCGACCTGCTAGCTTACAACGGGCACCGCACCATTCGTCTCGGCGCGCCACTATCACCTCGAGATGCGCGACGGGCTTCCTGATTCCGGGAGCCCGTCGGTTCATTCCACCGCTCTTGGCCGGCCAGTTCACGGTGCTTGCTAGGCAGCGCCCCAATCGGCGCGCTCGGCCCACTGGGAGAAACGCGTCGGCTCGATCCCGAATCGGGCAGAGTTCCTGCCGATGTCCGCGTCGTAGCCCACGCGCTCGAACCACTCGAACATCTGCGCCAGGTCATCACTGAACTTTCGCACTTCCTCGATCGGGACCTGCAGATGCGTCACGGTCCGGCCGGCTGCCCGCGAGATGGCGGCCGCCACCTCAGGCATCGTCATCGCGTCGCCTGCGATGTCAATCGCCTCACCGTTCAGATCGGCGTGCCTCTCGAACGCCGCACGCCCATACCGGCCGATGTCCGCGACCGCAATCATCTGCAAGGATACCGACGGGGACATGCCAACCGGGAGCACGCCTTGATCCGTCGCCTGCTTGAACGACGGCGACAGGAAGTTCTCCATGAAGAACACCGGGCGCAGGATCACGTACGACGGAAACCCCAGAGATCGCACGGTCTCCTCGACGCGGGCCTTGTTATCGAAATGCGGCACGCCTGTCTTCCGGTGTGCCGACCCCACCGAGGCATAGACGAAGTGTTGGACGCCCGCTCGGTGGGCCGCCTCGGCGATGCGCTTGCCCTGGACCTCTTCCTGCTCCACGCCGGCTTCCCAGGTGTTCTGCACGGCGAACACGCCCCAGGCCCCAGACAGAGCGCGTTCCACGGATACGCTATCGTTGAGGTCGCCCTGCACCACCTCAGCGCCTAACGCGGCCAGCGCCCGGCCCGCAACGCCGTCAGGCTTTCGGGTCATGGCGCGGACCTTGTGGCCGGCCGCGAGCAGTTCGCGGGCGGTCGCCCCGCCCTGCTGACCGGTCGCGCCGGTCACGAGAATGCGATCTCTGCCGATATGCATGGGATCACCCCGCCTTGTTGAACATGTACCGGCCGATGCGCCACGCCCCGTCTTCCTGCGCGAACGCGAACAGCTCGCGATTAGACTCCGGCCCCGACGCACCCGTGGCGTTCACACGCACGGACCCGTTCGACCGAGTGATTGCGGTAGCGAGCCCTCCGCTGACCCTTACCTCATCGACCTCGAAGCCGATCGTGAGCGTGATGTCCGAGAAGATGGCGCGGTAGGACTCAAGGACTGCCGTTCGGCCTTGCGCCGTCGGAAATCCCTGAGGCATGAAGATGCCGTCGCTCGCGTACAGCCCGGCAATGGCCTCGGCATCTGACGCGTTCAGGCGCTCCTCATAGCGCGCCAACAGGTTCCGGATCTCTTGCTCGTCGTGGTGCATGGTGTCTCTCCCGTGATGGGCTCCGCGCGAGGAGCAAGTATTGCCGTAGTGCGCACGCGTGCGTTACGGATGAATCGCTAGCCTTCGGTTGCCGGCGCGACGGCCTCCAACAGGGTTTCGAGCCGCTTGAGGTCGGCCTTGCCGAGGCCGCGTAATGAGGCGATTGCGGCGTCGCGTACCTCCTCGTCAAGGCGATCGAGCAGCGCCCGGCCGTGCTCCGTGATCACACTCACCCGCACGCGACGGTCGAGCGCAACGCGCCGATCGCGCACCGCCCGCATGCGGACGAGTCCGGACAGGATGCGCGTCAAATCCGGGTCCCGCGTCACCATCCGTTCCCCGATTCCATTCCGGCTCAGGCCTTCGTGCCCGGCAAATCGCAGGATGCGCAGCACGTTGTACTGCGACGGCGACAGCCCTGCACTGCGCACGATGGCGTCGGAGCGCATCGACGACGCCCACGCCGCCCGCACGAGCGCAATCAAGACGCGCTCCTCAGGCACTTCCACGCCCATCGCGTCGGCTGGATTCGGCGCTCTCATGTCTGGAGTATTCCTCCTCGCGAGGAATATGTCAAGGCCCCGTCTGCCGTGACTCTTCACCCACTGCACGGCGGTGGCCGCCGTTCACTGGTCAGCCGTTCGACGCCCAGAGCGCGCGACGCACAACGACGCTTGCTGCTGATGGCCGCGGCTCAGGATGGGTTGGGCCGGGTGGCCGTGATGACCTAGGTTGGTTGCGGCCACCCCGCCCAACCCATTTGATATGAGCGTCCACAGCAGAAGCTGACGTAATACGCACGAACGACGGATACCTCAATACGAGAGTGCGGCCAGGTGAGCATGCCGGCGGGCTGGTGCGCGTCGAAGAGATCAAGGCGTACGGGCAGTCGGAGCACGGCGCGGCGGAACGCCTCGGTGGGATGGGGCATGGCATTCGACCAGCTCGTCGCCCTGGCGAAGACATGATAGCTAGGCCAGTATCTCCCGCGGGTGCCTTCAGGGCCGCGCGGGAGCGCTCCGCTCCGCCACGACCAGCGTGTTCCCGAGCGCGTCGCGGACGGTGATGGTCACCCGCGAACCCGCCTCGGCGAAACTCACCACACCCCGCAGCTGCGGCGAGAAGTAGTCCGCCCCGCCTTCGGAGAGGAGCCCGACGCGGAACACGCCGGGCTGGTGAATGCCCATGGCGCCGTCTTCGACGAAGACCCTGACCGAGTCCCCTGTCGCATTGCGGTACACGCCGACGCGCGCCGCGTCGCGTGCCGGATCGTTGGCCACTATCCTCCGCGCGCGCGGTATGGCCACCGGCGCTCCACGCAGGATCGCCGCGAGGTCGCGATGCGTCGGGCCTGAGCGCTCGATGTTGTTGAGCACGATCACCGTGCGCCGCGATTCGGGGATGCGCATGATGTACGCGGAGAATCCCGGCAGCCCGCCGCTGTGCTCGTGCGTACGCCCGTTTGCGCCGCTCGCCACGAACCAGCCGTAGCCGTAACCCCCGATGCCTGGCGCGAAGATCGAGTCGATTGCGGCCTTCTTCACGAGCCGCTCGGTATAGAGTGCCTGGTCCCACTAGTACAGGTCGCGCGCCGTCGTGATCAGCGCCGCGTCCGCCTGCGGCGGCTCCATCAGCTGGTAGACCGCGTTGTGATGGTCCTCGCGCTGGAGGCCATTGAAGAACGCCGATGGATACGCGCCCGGGCGGAAGCGGTACCCCTGTGCGCGGTCGGCGATCAACACCTCCGACCGGTCCTGCGTGCTCTTGGCCATGCCCAGCGGCTCGTGGATGCGACGACGCAGGAACTCATCATAGGACATCCCACTCGCGCGCTCGATGATGTAGCCGAGCACGATGTAGGCGCTGTTGCTGTAGCGAAACGTGGTGCCGGGCTCGTGATCCAGTGGCTTGAGCTTCGCGTCACGCACGATGCGGGCCGGCGCGTGCGCTTGTGACATGTAGTCCGAGTAGACCTGCGTCGTGTAACCGTCGAACCACTCCTCGTAGTCCGAGATGCCCGAGGTATGCCGCAACAGCTGATGGATGGTGAGCCGCTGCCACGTCGCCGGCAGGCTGTCGACCCACTTGGAGATCGGGTCCGCGATCGCGAGCTTGCCGTCCTCGGCGAGCATCATGATGGCCATGCCGGTGAACTGCTTGGTGATCGACGCGACCCGGAACCTGGTCTCGGGCGTGTTGCGCACGCCGAGTTCGATGTTCGCGAATCCATACGCAGTGTCGATCAGCACCCGCCCGTTCTCGGCGACGAGCACGCTCCCGTTGAGGTGCCCGAGGGCGGCCGCGGCCGCGAGGTACTCGCGCATGCGCGTCGGCCGCTGATCGCCGGGCGCCGTCTGGGCGAACGAGGTCGTGGTAGACGCGCTGGTCGCGACGCAGAGAAGCAACAAGAGCAGATGACGCGACATCGGGGCCTCGACAGAGGAGAACGGAGGGACAGCGGGCGTGTCTTCTTCTGACACATTCAGTCGCGCATTCGTTGCATGCTCTTCGCGGCCTTGGAACCGCCGATCGCCGACCCCCGTGCGCCGGAGCGCCACTACACCACCTGCGTCCACGCGCAACGCCATCGCCCCCTGATCCGAGGCGGCGACAGAGATCTCCGACAGGAATCGTCGCCCCTGTTCGGTCCAGCGTAGAGTCGCCAGTCGCATTGGATCGTACACGGAGAGCGTGTCACCCGACGTGATGACAGAGAGCGGTGTGCGCAGTTCTCCAGGACCATTGCCGCGTCGCCCAATTCTCGCAACGAACTTGCCGTCAGCGGAGAAGGAGAGGACGATCGCCGCTTGCGGGTCGGCCACATACGCGTTGAGATTCCCTTGTCCGCCGCTCTCGCAGGTCGCAACGCGGCGTATAACGACGCTTGCTGCTGATGAACGCGGTGCGGATTGGGTTTGGCGGGGCGTCCGTGATGACCTGGGTTAGTTGCGGACTCCCCGCCACACCCTTCTTATTGAAGCGTTCACATCAGAAGCACACGTTAGATGCACCGGATGCATCATGGTGCCGCTACGGCGTGCCCGCCGCGCTGATCGTCACCGGGTCGAGCGTACAGACCTGGATCAACGCGGTGGTCGCGCCTGCGGTCGTCCCGATCGTCCAGCGCAGCGACACTTCACCCGCCGTGTGCGTCACGGCGACGGGAATGCCGACCATCGGCACGATGTTCGGCCCGAGCACGCGAACGACGACGTGTGTCGCGAGCGCGGTGCCCGCGCGCGTGGTCTGGTTGCTCCCCCGCACGATCACGACCTGCGTCGGCACGAGGCCGCTCACGGTCATGCACCCGTCGCTGAGGGCGAGGAGCTCGCCCCCAGCCGATCAGGGCCTCGGTTGCTCCGCGAGCGCCTTCGCCACGGCCTCCATCCCTGGATCGCGCCCCGTCCGATAGGCGTCGAGCGTCCACGGCGCGCGGATCTCCGGCTCGAGCGACGCGACGGCGATCGGGTTCCGCACCACCGACCCATGGCAGTCCGTGTGCGCACGACACCCGTTCGCGTAGTCATGCCGCTGCGTCGCGACTCCCACGCGGATGCCGCTGTGCTCAAGTCGGATCGGCCGCCCTTCGGCCCAGAACTCGCGCCGGTCACCGAGCTCCTCTCCCACAATCGTCACGCGCCCCGGTGCCGCTTGCTTCAAGTACCCGACCGTGGAGATCGCCGCCGAGAAGGTGTAGGGGCTCGTGAGGACGAAGATGCGGCCCGGCACGAGCGTCGGGAGCGACTGCACGAACGCGCGGGTGGTATTGAGGTCTCCGCCACCGTTCATGCGCAGGTCGAGCACGAAGTTGCGAGGCGTCCGCGTCATGATCGCCTGCGTCATGGTGTCGAGGAAGGCCCGGATGTCACCGCCATCGATGTTCGCGTTCACGCGGAGCTCGACGACCATGCCATCGATGTCGGGCGCCATACGCCACCGGTAGGGCGGTCCGTAGTCCTGTAGCGACCAGGGTGCGCTGGCCGGTGCGAGGAGCGGCCTCCAGGCATTGCCCTCGGCGACCTTCGGAGTGGGGAAGAGCCAGCGGTGCGAGCCCACCGGCGCGCGCAGTGAGTCCGCCGGGTCGGCGACGATGCGCCGTTCGACCGTGCGTCCGTCGAGCAGCGCGAACCGGTACAGCGCCGCCTCCCCGCTCGTCGCCACGCCCAACACCTGCATCTGCCCGGGGCTCTCGAGGAAGAACGGCACGAACCGGTCGCGGAACGCGGTCGTGCCGCCGTTCAGCGTGCGCGCCACGGCACGCAGCTCCTCCACCGGTCTTCCATCGACCGCGATCACTCGCGCCCCCAGCAGGTCGGCGAGGTCGGGGCGCGCACGCACCACATGGAACGCATCCTCGAACGGCGCGAGTCGCAGCGGGATGCGCGTGAACGCGAGCGCGCGGAATCCTGCCGGCACCACGCTGTGCCCGTTGTCCGCGAGCGCGACGATGCGCGCAAGCTCGAGGTGCAGGTAGGGGAGCTGGAGCGTATCGGCGGCCGCGTCCAGGGCGTCGAGCCGCGCGAGCGCCTTGGGCAGAGCACCCGCAGGCCACGCCTTCTCGACCTCACGCATCGTGCGTCGCAACTGCGCGAGGTCGGCACGGATGAGAGCCGGCGTCAGTCGCGGGACCGGCACCAGTGCCGCGGGATCGTCGTGCTGAGCGCGCACGAGGGTGGGTGCCGCGACAAGGAACGTGGCGAGTAGGATCCGACGGGAACGCACGGGAGCTCCTGAGGTGACGTTACCCGATATGACAGGCGTCGGCTTCAGGTGGTTTCAGGGCGCCGGCACCACGGGATAGGAAACCCAATTGGCCGCATGCGCGGTGGGTAGTCGCTACGCATCGGACCTCGCCGAGGCGCGGCGCACCTTCGTCACGCTGCCGGTGGGGATTGAGGTCGAGGCCGAGGGAGTCGCCTTCTGGGACGACGACCACGGCCAGCTAGGAGCGTCTCCCAACGACATTGAACTGCACCCGGTGCTGAGGATCTCGCCGGTGCTCACTCGCAACGACCTCCTTCGAACAGATCTCGGCGCGGACTCACGGGCTCCTCAAGACGTGCGGGTGTGGCTGAACACCTCGTCCACGGTCGACCACTTCCCTGGCTCGGCCAATTACGGGAACACCTCGCGCGGGGAGTACATGACCGAGTCGGCGGCCATACGCTCCGGGGCCCGTCCCGCAGGCAGACGGCGCTGCCGGTAAGCAGCTCCCGTATGAGCGTCCACAGCAGAGCTGCCCGCATGCCAGGCGCGCGAGCACGGCTGCACGATCATCACGCGGGACGCGGACCTCCGCGCGCCTCGCCGACTTGCACCAAAGCCCGTGTCGCCAGCAATGTGAGTGCACGCATTCTCCCGCAATTCATTCTACTGGGTTCACAATGATCGCTCGTGCCTCGCTGGTCGCGCTTCTGTGCGCAGCACTCTCCGCACTCGTCGTATCTCCAGTCGCCGCGCAGTCCGCGCTCTCAGCGGCGGCCGTCAGCGGACTCCCGCTTCGCAGCGTCGGCCCCGCCCTCATGAGCGGACGCGTCGCGGACATCGCGATGCACCCGCGGGACAAGTACACGTGGTATGTGGCGGTCGGCTCGGGCGGCGTCTGGAAGACCACGAACGGCGGCGTGACTTTCACCCCGCTGTTCGACGCGCAGCCCTCGTACTCGATTGGCACTGTGGCGATCGACCGCACGAACCCGGAGATCATCTGGGTCGGCACAGGAGAGAACGTGAGCGGTCGTCACGTGGGATGGGGTGATGGCGTCTACAAGAGCCGCGATGCCGGACGTACGTGGCAGCGTATGGGGCTCCCGCAATCACAGCATATCGGGAAGATCCTGATTGATCCGCGCGACGGGAACACGGTGCTCGTCGCGGCCGAGGGGCCGCTCTGGTCCTCAGGCGGTGAGCGCGGTGCGTATCGCACGACCGATGGCGGCGCGACTTGGACTGCGGTACTCACGATCGACGAGAACACCGGTGTCACCGATCTCGAGTTCGATCCGTCGAACCCCGACATCGTCTACGCTGCGTCGTACCAGCGCCGTCGTCACGTGTGGGGCCTGCTCGCCGGCGGCGCGGGCTCAGGCATTCACAAGTCCACCGACAATGGGCGCACTTGGCGGAAGGTCAGCGCGGGACTCCCGTCCGGCGATATGGGCAAGATCGGTCTCGCCGTAACACCGGCTGATTCGCGCATCGTGTACGCGACGATCGAGGCGAACGACGAGGACCGCGGCTTCTACCGCTCGCGCGATGGCGGAGAGAGCTGGGAAAAGCGCAACCGCTACATCTCCGGTGGCACGGGCCCGCATTACTACCAGGAGATTGAGGCCTCACCGGTGGACGCGAACCTCGTGTATCAGATGGACGTGTTTCTCCAGGTTACGCGCGATGGAGGCGCGACCTTCACGAACCTCGAGACCGGGCACGAGAAGCACAGCGACAACCACGCGATGTGGATCGATCCCGCCAATGGTCGCCACTTGCTCGTCGGCACCGACGCCGGGCTCTACGAGACCTTCGACGAAGGCGCGCGGTTCCGGCACTTCCCGAATCTCCCGGTGTCCCAGTTCTACAAAGTCGCGCTCAGCGATCGCCTGCCCTTCTACGACATACTCGGCGGCGCGCAGGACCTTGGCACGCTGCTCGGTCCCTCACGCACGATGAATCAGGACGGCATTCGCAGCCAGGACTGGTATGTGCCGGCCGGCGCTGACGGATACGGCGTCGCCTTCGAGCCCGGCGATCCCGATATGACGTATATGATGTATCAAGAGGGATTTCTCTTCCGGCGCGACCGTCGGCACGAAGAGGCGGTGACGATCCAGCCGCGCGGCAAGGCTGGCGATCCGCCTGAGCGCTTCAACTGGGATTCGCCGATCATGGTGAGTCCGCACATACCATCCCGCATCTACTTTGGCTCGCAGCGCGTCTGGCGCAGCGACGATCGCGGCGACAGCTGGACGGTGATCAGCCCTGACCTCACCCTCGGTCAGGAACGTTACGCGCAGCGCCTCTATGGACGCACTTGGAGCGTGGACGCCCTGCACGACAACGGGGCGATGTCGAAGTACGCGACGACGACATCCATCAGTGAATCGTCGGTGGCAGCGGGCACGATCGCGGTCGGCACTGACGACGGCCTCGTGCAAGTGACGAGCAATGGCGGCGCACAGTGGACGCGCGCTTCCGCGCTCCCCGGCTTGCCCCCGCTCTCCTTCATCAATGATGTGGAGACCTCGCTCCACGATGCGCGCACGATCTTCGTGGCGGCCGACAATCATAAGATGGGAGACTTCGCTCCGTACCTCTACGTGAGCGCGGACTTCGGACGCACCTGGCGCTCCATCGCGGGCGACATCCCACGCGGTACGATTGTCTGGGCGGTGCAGCAGGATCACCTGCGTCCCGAGCTGCTCTTCGCTGGTACGGAGTTCGGCGTGTACTGGACACCGAACGGCGGAACGAACTGGCACAAGCTCACTGGCGGGATGCCGACGATCCCCGTGCGTGACATCAAGTTGCATCGGCGTGACGGCGATCTCGTGGCGGCGACGTTCGGTCGCGGGTTCTACGTGCTCGACGACTATTCACCATTGCGCGAGGTGGCCGGCGGCGCGCGGTCCGATGGCGGAGCGCTCCTCCCAGTTCGTGATGCGTGGTGGTTCGTCCCAGCGCAGGTGGCGCAGGCCTCAGGCCGCCCGGAACTCGGCAGTGATGACTACACCGCCGAGAACACGCCATTCGGTGCGCTCCTCACCGTGTACATCAATGAAGTGCCGAGTACCGCGGCTGAAGTCCGGCGCAACGCGGAGAAGACGCAGCGTGATCGCAATGCCGATTCACCGTTCCCGGGCTACGATCGACTCCGTGAGGAAGCGCTCGAGACGGGACC
Source organism: Gemmatimonadaceae bacterium (assembly GCA_031396725.1). GTDB lineage: Bacteria > Gemmatimonadota > Gemmatimonadetes > Gemmatimonadales > Gemmatimonadaceae > Pseudogemmatithrix. The sequence goes on from JANNLH010000033.1 coordinate 10,158, forward strand.
GCGCTTGATGGTGGTTGTGAGCGATGCGAGCGGTCGTCGCGTGCGCACGCTCGAAGTGCCGTCACGTGCAGGCTTGCATCGCATCAACTGGGATCTTCGCGCGCCCAGTCCCGAGCCGGTGCAGCTCGAACGTCCAGCCTTCCGTGCTCCTTGGGCGGCTGAACCAGTGGGACCGTTGGTGGCGCCGGGGCGTTACGCAGCGCAGCTAGTCCTCGTGTCATCGAGCGGCGTACGCGCGCTGGGTGTAGCGCAGAGCTTCGAGGTGAAGTCGGTGCCGAATATGCGTGGCAGTGTGGATTTCGTCGCGGTGGCGGCGTTTCAGGCGCGTGTGGCGGAACTGGTGCGCAGGCACTCGATTGTCGGATCGGAGATCGGACAGCTGCGCACCGAGCTAAGGCGAGTGCGTGCGACGTTGATCGCGACGCCGCGCGCGGAGCCCTCGCTGCACGGGCGGCTCGATTCGATCACGGTGTCGTTGGCCGCGTTCGAACGGCGCCTGAATGGCGATCCAGCGCGAGCGCGCCTCGACCAGTCGAATGAGATATCCATCTCGAGTCGCGTGTACACAGCGACGAGCACGTTCAACACTCGGATGCCAGCCACGGCGACGCAGCGGGAGCAGGTGGATCTCGCGGAACGGGAGATGGAGGTATTCGCTCGCGAACTGCGGACGTTCATTGATGGCGATCTCGCGCGGTTACGCGCAGCGCTGAATGCGGCTGGCGCTCCCTGGACGCCTCAACGGCCATCGCCTGGCTCAGGCGCTCAGTCGCCCTGATTCCCTGCTCTCTGGGAGCTCCCGACGCATGAGCACGTACACACGTACTTCATCGAGGCCGTCCTCGTCTCGATGGAGGCCAACAACGCGGGGTCGCATCTCGACGACAACGCGTCAACCGAAGGGGCACCTCCACAGTTCGGTCCGCGGGCAGGCTAGCGAAGCTTGCTGCCGACGAGCGCGGGTGCGGTAGCGGTTGTGGGGCCACTGCTCCACTTTATGGAAGGTCTGCAGTGGCCCCACAACCGCATTTTATGGGAGCGCTCGCAGCAGGAGCACACGTTATGCCGTCGCCCACACGGAGGCGAATCGTGAAGAGTGTTCTCGTTCCGCTGCTTCTTGGACTCGCGTTCATCGCGGGGGCCATCGCGATTCAGGTTCAGCAGCGCGCGCTCCAGTCGGCGGACGTCCGCGACATCCGCGCACTCGTCGGGGAACTCGATTCGGTCCGCCTGGCGCTGTCCCGAGCCTCGGTGGGTTCCGACTCGGTTCGGCTCGCTCAGAGCATCGCTCAACGCACGTACGTCCTCGGATTTCGGGAGTTCCACGTGCCGACTCGACAGGAGGCGATCGACCGGTGGTGGACACTCACGGGCCCCGGCACGCTGTTCAGCGTCGTGGGCGTGCTCTTCATCGCGGCGGCGATCGCGGCCAGCCGCCGCGCCCGCGCGGCATGACGGAGGTTGGTGCAGTCGGCCGCGACAGGGAAGCAGGTGGGCGGCCGCAGCACAACTTGACGTACTGCCGATGTGCGCTACCCGACAACTGAGAGACGTGCCATGAGCCGCGCCGAACATTGGCAAGAGGTCTACCAGACCAAGGGACCGGATCAGGTCAGCTGGTTCCAGGCGGAAGCACGCCTCTCGCGCCAACTCATCGAGACCCTGGCCCCGGCTCGGTCGAGCGCCATTATCGACATCGGGGCCGGCGCGTCGACGCTGGTCGACGGACTTCTGGACGCGAACTACCAGGCGCTGACCGTACTCGACTTGTCGCCCGCAGCGCTCCAGCTCGCACGCGCGCGCCTCGGCGCGCGTGCGTCGCGCGTCGACTGGCGTGCGGCGGACGTCCTCGAGGCCACGATGTCGGCGCACGCGTTCGATGTCTGGCACGACCGGGCCGTCTTCCACTTCCTCACCGCGGAGGCGGACCGGCGGCGCTACGTCGAGCAGGTGCAGCGCGCGGTGCGTCCCGGTGGGCTCGTCATCGTGGCCACCTTCGCCGAGGATGGTCCCATGCGCTGCAGTGGGCTTGAGGTGGCGCGCTACTCGCCCACACAGCTGCACGCGGAGTTCGGCGCCCCGTTCACGTTGCTCGAGAGCCACCGTGAGCTGCACACGACTCCGAGCGGCGCCACGCAAGCGTTCACGTACTGCGTCTGTCGCGTTGGAACTCGGTAGCGGCGGCTGCGCCGCCGCACTCTATTTGAACGGCGACAGCACAACCTGACGTTAGGCGGTCGAGAATCCTTCGAATCGCGGGAGGGACATCATGGCGAACTGGCTTCGACAGCGTCTCAGCGCGGGCGAGATTGTTGGGCTCATCATCTTTCTTGCCGGCTTTATCTTGCTGGTCGTACGGGGCGGCATTGATGACCCGTGGATCGAACTCGCCATTTGGCTAATGGCCGCGGGCTTCGTTCTGCGGTCTCTTCGTGCGCCGAAGGCATAGTGCTCGCTGGCGCCGCCTAACGGAGGTTGGTGCAGACGGCCGCGTCGGGGGCGCAGGTGGGCGGCCGCAGCACAACTCGACGCGATGCCGAGGAGACGCAGACCTCAGCCTGAATCACAATTCGAGTTCCCGCCGCAGCTTACGGCATCCCTCTGGGCAAGAGACCGCGCGAGAGCTTGTACCGCCCCGACTCCGTCGGCTGCGTCACGTACACCGTGCCGTCGCCAAAGCCCACCGTGCGCGCATGGTTCCTGAGCGCCACCGTAAGCACCGGCTTCGCCGAGGCGTCGAAGAGATCGTAGGTGACGAGGTCCGTTCCGGTGGCGCGCGAACGCTCCACCCAGAGCCGGCCATCGCGATCCACGCGCGGCGGCACATCGGTGACAACGAAGGGCTTGTGGGTCGAGAGCAGGGCGCCTGTGGCATTGGAGACGGTGCGCGTGCCTGTCGGCGTCGCGATCGAGATGCTGTCGGCGCGGAGGCGTGCGGCATCGACGTCGGAGACAAGCACGCGCGCCGCCGGCACACGCGGCCCACTCACGACGAGCCGTGCATTCTCATAGAACTCGACGTGATAGTCATCGCCGCGCACCACGGCCACGCGTCCGGTCGGCGCGACGGTCCAGGTGTCGCGCCACTCGAACGGATCGGGGCGCGCGTTGAGCAGCGCGCTCGTATCGCTGGCCGAGCGACGGAGCCCCGCCACTGGGATGCGGATCCACGTGAGAGTATCAATGGCGTCGGTTGACGGCGTCCAGCGCAGGAGCGGTGCACTGTCGCGCGGCGCGCCCGGAGTCGCGTTGGGCCGGAGACCGGAGAAGTAGTACCTGCCCGCATCGTCCCGGGCGCGGATCTCCGGCGAGAGCGTTCGGGTGCCGCTCGTCAATTTGCGAACCGGGAACTTCCGCACCGGCGTGCCCGACGAATCGATCTCGAGCAGCGCCGCGCTCTCGAAGTCCACGAGCTGCGTGGCGTTCCCGGGGGCAGCGAGAAGGAAGTCCGCCGACCGGAACTCCGTGGGCCCCTCGCCTCGCGCCGTGACCGGCACCGCGCGATGCAGCGACGGCGAGAGCAGCTCAACCCGACTCTGCCCCGCGTCCGAGACAATGACGCGTCCGCTCGGCAGCTCGCGGACGGCAGTCACACGCGAGTAGGGACGGATCGAGTCAGACATCACGGCTCGCGAGCGCGCCTGTTGCGCGTTCGCGGTGATGCCGGGAGCGACTGTCGCGATGGCAATGGTGGCCAGGGCGGTGATGGTAACGCGAGACGTTGGCATGCCCGTTAGTACCGGCGTCCCCGGCGAGGGTTGCTCCGCAGACTCGTCGCGAGCGCGGCGCTTAGCGGAGCCAGCGTCCGAAGAAGGCGGCCACGAGATCCAGGTTGGCGGTCGCGCCGAAGCTGGGGCCGCCGTGCCCGTCGCCGGGAAACTCGCTCCAACTGACCCGATCGGCGCCAAGCAGCGGGAGGAGCGCATCGCGCATCCGGCGACCCTGAGCGGTGGGCACGGTGCAGTCCAACCCGCCGTGCTGGATGATGAACGGCGGGTCGTCGGCGCTCGCCCACGTGACGGGACTCGCGCGCGTGGACACCGCGGGGATGCTCGACGGCTGGCCGCCGAGCCAGCGGCCTTCCGGCGAATCCGCGTGGTCGTGCCCGGTCCCTCCGAATGGCGGGCACCCCTGAGCCACGGCATCGGGCTCCATCTCCAGCAGATCGCTCGGACCGAACCAGTCCACCACCGCCTGCACGCGCGACGATTGCGTCGCGTTCCCGAGCGCCGCGTCCTCGAACTCGGGGACGTCGCCCGTCACGCCGAGGAACGCGGCCAGGTGACCGCCCGCCGAGCTTCCCCAGGCGCCGATCCGCTCGGGGGCGATCCGATACGCGACCGCGTTCGCCCGCAGATGCCGGATGGCGGCCTTGACGTCGAGCACGGCGGCCGGGAATCGCGCCTCGCCGCTGAGCCGCTACTCGAGTGAGGCGACGGCAAAGCCGCGCTCGACGAGGCGCCGCGCCGCGGCGCCCGCATCGAGCGTCTTCGTGCCGCCCGAGAATCCGCCGCCGTGGATCCAGACGACGAGCGGCCAGGGTCCCTCGCCGGTGGCGGGGAGGTAGAGATCGAGCCGCTGGGCCGGGGACTGCGACGCGTACGCGAGATTCAGTCGCGTGCGCTGGATGGTCGAGGGAGCAGTAGGCGGCGCCCCGTCAGCGCCGCCACAGGCGGAGCTTACCACTGACAGGATCAACAGGGCGATTGTGGGGCGCATATCCATTCGACGCGTCCGTGAGACCATCGTTAGTGAGCGCCCTCCGCCGTGTCCGGCACCTTGGATGTGCTCACCAGCCGGTCGGTAATGCGGCGCCGCTCAGACCGGGGTTGCGGACCGTGACGCACGGGTGAGGATTCATCGGCGAGCCCGGTAAGGCATACAACTCCAAGTCCCCATGACTCGAGCTTCTCGTCCAGCCATCGCGCTCGTGTTGCCGACAGCACTGAGTGCGCTCCTGCTCTCGACGGCGCCCTCAATCTCGGCCCAAGGCGTCATCAGCGGCCGCGCGCTGCTCCAGAACTCCACGCGGCCGCTCGCCTGCGCCGACGCCACCCTCCGCCGCAGCGACGGTACCGTCGTCGCGAGGACCTTCATCCGCGAGGACGGCACTTTCGAGTACGCCTCCCCCGCCCCGGGCCGCTATGTCGTCGCGTTCAGTACGCTGGGCATGGTCGAGGCCGTCGCCGAGCTCGATTCGCTGCACCCCGGGTCGGATGTCGATCGAACCTTCACCGTCCCGCTCATCCCGGTCGACTCCCTGGTCGAGCGAGTCTCCGCCGCGCGGGGCGACAAGCGCTACGCACAGCTCGCGAGCAGCAGTGCCACCCCCCGGTACCCGGCCGCCGAGCGGACCGGCGGGCGCGAGGGCGGCGTCGTCGCGGCGGTCGTCGTGAGCGCGGACGGGCGAGTCGACACGGTCTTGACCTCGATCCTCTACGCATCGGCGGAGCCGTTCGAGGCGTCGGTGCGCGAGTCGTTCGCGCAGATGCGATTCGAACCCGCCGAGGTCGAAGGACAGGCGCGCTGCTCCTTGCTCGTGCTGCCCTACATCTTCGACCTCGCCGCGAACGCCGCTCCACTCCCGGTGGAGCAACGCGGCCCCTGCCCTCCCCTCCCCGTCCCTTCCGACGGGACCCTCCCCGTCTACCTGGTCTGTCAGGTCGATCGCCCGGCGCGCGAGATCCGGAGCACGGCCGTTCTGCGCTGGGATCCATCTGCCGAGGCCCAGTCGAACTCCTGCTTTCGCGCGGAGATCCGGTTCGTCGTCGACACCCTTGGCGTGCCCGAGTTGGCCACGCTCTCCCTCGTCTCGACGAACAACAGAGGGTACGGCCGCGCCGTCATCGCGATGGCCCCGGATCTTCGATACTCGCCGGCCCGGCTCGACGGACGCCCGGTGCGGCAGATCCTGACGCATCGGGAGTCGGACGGACTCGTCAGGGTCACCACCGTTGACGGCGGTTCTCGCGCGGGGTCCGCCACGCCGACACGCGCCACGCGGTGCTGATGGTCACGGTGCCTCCTCGTCTCGCCGCGCTCGCCGCACTATTGGCACTGCCCTGCACGCCGCTCTTCGCGCAGAGTTCCGTGGTGGGCGGGATCGCGGTCGATCTCAAGTCCGCTCGCCCCCTGGCTTGCCTGAGCGTGGAGCTCCTCGACAGCGCAGGCCGCGTGGTCGCCTCCACACGCACGCGCCTGGGCGGGGACTTCGAGTTCCCGGCGCCGTCCCGCGGCGAGTATCGGTTCCGGTTCACCGGGCTCGGGATCGCTCAAGTCGAGACGATCGCGGAGCCTCTTGATCCGTCGTCGGATATCGAGCGGATCTTTCGAGTGGGGCTCGCGCTCCTCGACATCTCCGGACGCGCACAGCAGATCGCCGGGCGGGACAAGTCGGAGCTGCCGCAGTTCCTCCCTGGCAGGGGAGTGCCCCGCTATCCTGATGAACTGCGCATGAAGAGCATCGTGGGCGAAGCGATCGTCGG
>JANNLH010000058.1:0-16066 GCA_031396725.1 Gemmatimonadaceae bacterium
CCTGGCCCTCGCGGCCGGCGCCTGGAAGAAGGGTCGCTGGGTCGGCGCCATCGGCCGCACCGGCGGCAGCGCGCTCTTCCTCTCGTTGGGCGCGCTCTTCGCGACGCTCGGCGCGTCGATCCAGGGCTACCGCGGTCTCACTCAGGAGGAGGTCGCGCTCACCGTCACGACCGTTCCGACCGGACCCCAGGCGTTCCAGGCGTTCCTGGAGTTCCCTGACGGACGGGATACCACGCTGCACGTGCTGGGCGACCAACTGCTCGTGGATGCGCACATCCTCAAATGGCACTATCTGGGCAACGTGATCGGGTACCACACCCATTACGAGCTCGACCGGTTGACGGGGCGCTACGTGGACCTCGAGGCGGAGCGGACCCGGCCGCGGACCGTGCACTCCTTGAAGTCCGACAAGCGCGTCGACCTGTTCGATCTCGCGCGGCGCCACGTCTGGCTCCGATTCCTCGTCGACACCGAGTACGGCTCGGCGACCTACATCGAGGTGCGGCGACCGGCGCGCTTTGAGGTCCGGGTGTCGACGACCGGGCTGCTGGTGCGCGAGGTCAGCCTCAAGTAGCCGGCGCGCGGGCCGCCAACTGCGACACGGCGCGCGCACTAGCACATAAAGGGGTTGTGTGAACAGGAGCCTGATGCTAGATTCAGGTGTCCCCTCGCGTGAGGTCGCGATGCTTTCCGACGGCCTTGGTCCGTTGCTCAAGAGCGCGCGCCAGCAGCTCGGCCTGAGTCGCGAAGCGCTGGCGTCGAAGGCCGGCGTGAGCATGCGCCTCGTGGCCGAGTTCGAGCGGGGCCAGCGCAGCAATGTGAGCCTCGAGTCGGCGCTCCGTCTATTCAAGTCCGTGGGGATCACGGTGGTCGCTCGGGCACCGCACGGGCTCGCCGCCGAGATCAGGGGGACGGGTGCAGCACGTCTCGAGCGCGCCGCGCGCGCGGCGCACCGTCGCGAAACCTGGACGGGCCGCTTCGTCCACCTCCGGGACTCAGGCGATGCTCCGCGCGCGCCTCGAGCGCTGCCGCGGCGGATCGCGTCCGTTGCCGCGATCTCTGATGCGGCGTACGTCATCGCATCCGGCGGACGCACCCGCGGATGAGGGCGAGAGCCCGTGGCGAGGGTAACGACGCGCTGTCGCCGGACTTCGTCGACTTCATGGCGTGCCTCGACGAACAGAAGGTCGAGTTCGTTCTCGTGGGCGCATATGCGCTCGCGGTGCACGGGGTCGTGCGGGCGACCGGCGACCTGGATGTCCTCTACCGTCGATCACGCGCGAACGTGCGGCGGCTGCTGACGGCCCTGCAGGAGTTCGGCGCGCCGGCTGACATCCTCGACGAGGAGGCGCTCCTCACGCAGGACATCGTCACCCAGTTCGGCCAGCCTCCCTACCGGATCGATCTGCTGAACGCGATCGATGGCGTGACGTTTGCGGAGGTCTGGAAAGGTGCCGTGGCAGTCGCCATTGGGAGGCACCAAGTGCGCGTCATCGGACTCGACGAGCTCAAGAAGAACAAACGCGCGTCCGGCCGGAAGAAGGACAAGGACGACTTGCGACGGCTGAACTCTATTCGCTGAGTGTCGATCCCGCCGGCCACCGCTCGATACCAAGGTCCGATGGAACCGCCCGTACTCCGGAGCTAGCATGCGCTACACCGCGACCATTCGCGGGCGCACGCCACCACCCACGACCCCGGAGCACCGAATGGCGCCCCTCCAGACCCGCCGGAGTTTCGTCGGTGCCGCCGCCGCGGCGCTCGGCGGCGCCGGGCTCGGCCTTTACGGCTTTACTCCCGAGGGGCCGTCCGGTCGCGACTCGGTGCGGACCGACGAGCTGAAGGCGCTCGACCGCGCGACCGCTTGGCTCAACTCGCCGGCGCTCGGTGCGACCGCCCTGCGCGGCAAAGTCGTGCTCATCGACGTGTGCACGTACACCTGCATCAACTGGCTCCGCACGCTCCCATACGTGCGCGAGTGGGATCGGCGCTACCGGGAGCACGGACTTGTGGTCATCGGTGTGCACGCGCCCGAGTTCGCCTTCGAGCGCAACGTCGAGAACGTCCGCCGGGCGGTGCAAGCGATGCGTATCGCGCACCCGCTGGCCCTGGACAACGACTTCGCGATCTGGCGCGCGTTCAACAATCGGTACTGGCCTTCACGCTACCTGATCGACGCGAACGGCCGGATCCGTCACCACCACTTCGGCGAGGGCGAGTACGGGCGCTCGGAGCGGATGATCCAGGAGCTCCTCACCGAGACCGGGGCGCGCGGAGTCGGCGACCGGCTCTCCACCGTCGAAGGGCAGGGCATCGAGGCCGCGCCGGACTGGAGCAACCTGAAGTCCCCCGAGAACTACCTGGGCTACGAACGGACGACGTTGTTCGCGTCCGCCGAAGGGATGGCGGAGAACGAGCGGCGTCGCTACACCGCCCCCCAGCGGTTGCGTCGCGGCCACTGGGCCCTCTCGGGCGAGTGGACCGCGCGGGCGCAGTCGATCCGGCTCGCCCAGTCGACCGGCCGAATCCACTGCACGTTCCACGCCCGCGATGTCCATCTCGTGATGGGCCCGACGGTCATCGGTGCGGCGCGGCGATTCCGCGTGACGCTCGACGGAGCGCCACCGGGCGCCGCACGGGGGAGCGACGTCGGCGCTGACGGCAATGGCGTGGTCACCGACCAGCGTCTGTACCAGCTGATCCGTCAACCCGGTGCGATCGACGACCGGCGCATCGAGATCGAGTTCCTCGACGCCGGAGCCGAGGCCTTTGCCTTCACGTTCGGATGAGCGCCGCGCGCTCGAGCGCGTTCGCGAACTCGGTCGGGATCAGCCAGTTTCCGTCGTAGCGCACACCGTTGATGAAGAACGTCGGCGTCCCATTCACGCCGCTGCGCACGCCGCTGGCGAAGTCCGCGTTGATGCGCTCCCGGTGCGTCCCTGCCTCGAGGTCGTGCCGCACGCGCGCCGGATCGGCGCCGGCCAGCGCGGCATGGGCGACGAGGCGGGTGTCGTCGAGCGCATCGGGAGCATCCTGCTGGTGCTGGTAGATGAGATGGTGCATGCGCCAGTAGGCATCACCCCCGTTCGCGGCGTTCACGCTCTCGGCCGCCTCCGCCGCGTGCATCGCGTGGGGATGGGACTCCGTCAGCGGGAAGTTGCGGAAGACGAAATGGAGCTTTTCCTCGAACCGGCGCTGCAGACCCAGAACGATCGGGTGCGCGCGGAAGCACCACGGACACTCGAAGTCCCCGTACTCGACGAGGGTGATCGGGGCGTCCCGCGGCCCGGCGTGATGGTCCTCGGGGCCCACGTCGGGGCGAAGCAGCCCTTGCCTCCTGGTGCTCATCGTGCCTCCGCGGTCTGCGGTGTGTGAGCCGTCGAACGGGCAGACATCGACTCGAGGGCATCGAGAAGTCCGTCAGCGCCGGGATTGACGCTGACCGGTGACAGGTAGCTCCATGCGATGACGCCCGCGGGATCGATCACGAAGAGGGCGCGCTCGGCGGTGCCATCCTCCTCGCGGTAGACGCCGTACTCGCGCGCTACCCTGCCCTTCTCCTCGAAATCCGCCAGCAGCGGGAACCGCAGCTTGCGCGACTCCGTGAACGCCGCGTGGCACCAGTGGCCATCGACCGAGATCCCGACCAGTTGTGCGCCAAGTCGCTGGAACTCGGGAAGCACGGCATTGTACAGGGCCATCTGGTCGCCGCACACGGGGCTCCAGTCGGCTGGATAGAACGCCAGGATCACCGGACGGCCTCGCAGTTCGGCGAGCGACAACCGCTGGTCTGGCGTCGCGCGGAGGCTGAACTCCGGCGCTGGCGTACCGGCGGCGAGCATGGTCATGTGCGGCCAGCCGCAGCGACGTCGATGATCGCGCTGGCGAACTCCCGCGGGGCTTCCTGCGGCAGATTGTGGCCCGCACCCTTGATGATCCGATGCGAGAGTCTCCGCGAGAATTTCTTCGCATACGACATCCCGTCCGACGCCGGCGCGACACCGTCAGCGTCTCCATCAAGCGTGATCGTCGGCACGGGAATGACCGGGCCTTCGGCGAGCTGCGCCTCGCGCGCGTCATATCGCGGGTCGCCCTCCGCCACGCTGAGCCGCCAGCGGTAGTTGTGGATGACGATGCTGACGTGATCCGAATTGTCGAACGAAGCCGCACTCCGCTCGAACTCGGCCTCGTCGAACGCCCATTGCGGCGAGTTCACTTGCCAGACGAGACGCGCGAACTCACGCCGGTTCGCCGCGAAGCCCGCTTGCCCGCGCTCCGTGGCGAAATAGAACTGGTACCACCAGGCGCGCTCGGCCTTGGGCGGGAGCGGGAGCCGGTTGCGCTCGCGGCTGTTGATGAGATAGCCGTTCACCGACACCATCGCCTCGCAGCGGTCCGGCCAGAGAGCAGCAATGATGTTCGCGGTGCGCGCACCCCAGTCGTACCCTGCGAGGATCGCCTTCGGGATCCGCAGCGCGTCCATGAGCGCAACAATGTCCAGCGCGACGACGAACTGCTGGGCGTTGCGGAACGTGCCGCTCGAGAGGAAGCGCGTCGTGCCATGGCCGCGGAGGTGCGGCACGATGACCCGGTAGCCCGCGGCGGCGAGAATGGGCACGACATCCACATAGCTGTGGATGTCGTACGGCCAACCATGCAGGAGGATGACTGGTGAGCCATCGGCGGGCCCCGCCTCGACGTATCCGACGTTCAGCTCACCCGCGTCGATCTGCTTCAGCGGCCCGAACTGCCGCGTCGCCGCCGGAGCGGCCGCCGTCAGAGTCGACGGCCGCAGCGAGCTGAGCACTTGGCCTGCGACGCCGATCAGTCCCAGCCGCGCGGCGGCGAAGGCCACCGAGCCGGCTCCGAGGAGGTGGCGCCTCGTTTCGTCGATGCCGTCCGTCACGTGGGTCACTCCACGACGACCGACGCGAGCTCGATCGTGATGGCCGCCATGCTTCGGTCGGTGACTCCATTCGCATCGTGCAAGTGCACACTGCGGCGCGTCGGGAACACGAAACCGCCAAAGGTGCGCGCTTCGTGCGTGTAATGCGCGACCGGGGGTTTCCCCGTGACATCCGGCGAGTAGTCCACGCGCCGAAGCATGAAGGCGGCGTCGTAGTAGAAGACCTGATCCGCGTTGTGATTCGCGATGCGCTCGGGGAACGTCACTGCGAGCCGTCGCCAGGTCTCACCCGCCTCGGTCCACGGCGCGACCTCCTGTGTGACCACATCCCGCTGGGTGAACACGAAGGGTGTGGTCATGTAGTTCCAGACCGCCGCACTGAGGAAGTACGACAGCTGCAACGCATCCCAGGTGGCGGTCGGGCCGAACGGCGGGAACGAGCTGCGTGGCTGCAGCCGCTCCTCGACCACCTTGCCATCCAGCGTCGTCAGCGCCACGCGCTCCGGGGCGACGTCCATCACCGAGATGCGATCGGGCGCCGTGAACGGGGCGAAGGTGATGTGCTGACGGTGCGGATCGACGGTCACCGTCAGGTTCGAGAGATGGTCTGGCCAACCGACCGCCGCCCAGAACGGGCCGCCCAGTGACATCGTCGCCGCGAGCCGCGTGGTCCGCTCCCAGTTCTTGATCCCGCCGTGCGCTTCGAGCACGGCAGGCAGTAGTTCGTTCATCTCAGCCTCCCTCGATGTTGGGTGGTGGCGCAGGTTGCGACGTCATCGGTCCCCCTGCAGGAACTGGAGGCCGTCGGATACGAATTGGTCCGCATACTGGAACAGCGCGCCGTGGCCTGAGTCCGGCCAGAGGATCAGCCGCGCATCGGGCAGTTGTTCGAAGAGGGCGTATGAGTTCGGCGTCGGCACCATCAGGTCCGTCTTGCCATTCACCACGAGCACCGGCTGGGTGATGGACTGCAGTCGGAGCGTCGCCTCGGCGCTCGGTGACGCACCCCAGGCGGTGATCGCTTCAAGCTGCGCCGAGAGCGAAGCGTCACTGATGTCCGGGCCGGAGTCGACCGAGCGCTGGGCCAGCCGCTCGATGAAGTCACGCCCGGCTCTCTGGCTGCTCTCCGACTGCTCGAAGAACAGATGGAGTCGCGGTTGCGCAGGGCTCTGCCGGATTCCTTCGGCGACCACGGCACCGATGCGTGCGATGCCTTGGCCTCCTTCTGGGCCGGTGCCGGCGAGGATCAGGCGTCGCACGATGCCCGGGTGGCGGCCGGCAAGGACCTGCGCCACGAAGCCGCCCAGCGAGAACCCCAGGAGATCCACCTTCCCGAGCTGGAGCGCCTGGATGAACGCCGCGACGTGCTCGGCCATTGCTGCGACGGTGGTGGGGGTCTCGCCGTCGGTCCGACTCACACCCGCGTTGTCGAACACCACCACCGGGCGCTTCTCGGCGAACCCGTCGACCACCAATGGGTCCCAGCTATCCATCGTGCCCGTCAGGTGCTGCAGGAACACCAGCGGCACCCCCCGCGTCAGCCCGACACGGCGGTAGGCGAACCGGATGCCGCTCGCCTCCACGAACTGCGTCGGTGCGGTCTCGTGAGTGTGCCTGGTCATCGTGACTGGTATGGTATCGTGAGCGCGGAAGCCACTCCATTGCACGATGGTATCGATGCATCGATGTGCCTGCGACGACCGACTCGTTACGCTCCCCTTTCTTGCGAATTCGAGCGCGGAGCGCCATGTATGGCATCGTGAGTGACTCTGCGCCCATCCACCTGGCCGGTTCTGCGCTCGGCGCATCGCGCCATGTTTGTGCCTTCTTCAACAGCGCGGAAGAGGGATACCGGACGCTGCTTCCGTTCATCGTCGACGGATTCGCGTGTGGGGACCGGGCGTTCCATATCTTCCGTCCCGGGCAGGAGGCGGACCATCGGCACCGGTTGGAGTCGGCTGGAGTCGATGTGACCGCGGCTCAGTCGAGCGGCCAGCTCGTCATGTTCGATTCAGGCGAGACCTGCGTCGGCCCGGATGGGTTCGACCCGCACGTCATGCTCTCATTCATCAAGAGTCAGTTGGAGGCAGGGGACAGACAGCAGTTCCGGCTCAGTCGCTCGATCGGCCACATGGACTGGGCGCAGGATCATCCGGGCATTCATGAAGAGCTGTTCGAGTACGAGTCGCGGCTCAATGACGTCCTCTCGCACCGATCTGATCCTGTGATCTGTGTATACGACCTTGCCCAGTTCAGCGGAGATGTCGTCGTGGACGTCCTGCGCACCCACCCGATGGTCATCCTCGGCGGCATACTGAGGGAGAATCCCTTCTTCGTGCCGCCGGAGGAGTTCCTGGCGAGACGCCGACAGCAGCGCGCCGCGCGCGACACCTAGACGGTGGATCTGCAGCAGGGCGCCGACGTCAAGGCCCTCAGGGCATGCATCAACGACCTGATCGGGATCGTTGCGCTTCCTGCGATCTGGAGCGGAGGAGAGGCGTCACACATCGCCGGCACGCTGCTCGATGTGCTGTTGGACATGGTTGAGCTGGAAGTGGCCTACATCCGGCTGCTTGAAGTGGGGCAGGCTCCGGTCGAGTTGGCCCGAGTCGCCGGGGGGCCGCAGCCCCCGACGCGGGCGATGGAGATCGGTCGGGCGCTCGACCGCGCCCTCGGCGAAGATTCGCGGAGATGGCCCACCGCCGATCAGATCACCTGGGAGGGTCGCCCTCTCGCGCTCGCCGTCATGCAGCTCGGGCTGCAGGGTGACGTCGGTGTATTGGTCGCGGGGGCTCTCCGAGAGGGCTTCCCGACGACCATCGACAGACTCCTGCTGAGCGTCGCGGCCAACCAGGGCGTGATCGGCATCCAGGAAGCGCGGCTCATGCGCCAGCAGAAGCAGGTCGCCGACGACCTCGATCGACGGATCGCACACCGCACGAGAGAGCTGGCCGCGGCGAACGAGGAGCTGCGAAGGGAGATCGTCGAGCGCCGCCTCATGGAGGAGCGCCTTCGGAAGGAGGAGGCAGAGCTGAAGCGCAGCGAGGCGCTCCTGGCCGAGGCGCAGCGCCTCAGCTCCACCGGCAGCTGGTACTGGCGTGTCTCGGAGAACACCGTCGAGTTCTCGGAGCAGACCTGCGCCATCTATGAGATCGATGCCGGTCTCACGGTGACCCTCGAGATGATCGCGAGCCGGGTCCATCCGGAAGACCTTCCGATCCTCCAGAGGATGATCGCCATCGCGCGCGGACCGGCCACCGATCTCGATTACCTGTACCGGGCGCAGATGCCGGACCTCACGGTGAAGTACCTGCACCTCGTCGCGCGCCCGTCGCGCGACAAGGAGGGGCGGCTCGAGTACATCGGCGCGATCCACGACATCACGCAGCGTCACCGCTCGGATGAGGCGCTGGCTCGTGTCCGCGCCGAGCTGGCGCGCGTGACGCGCACCACGACGCTTGGGGTCCTGACCGCGTCGATCGCCCACGAGGTCAATCAACCGCTCTCAGGCATCGTGACCAATGCGAGTGCCTGCCTGCGGATGCTGGCGGCAGACCCACCGAATATCGAAGGGGCCAGCGATACGGCGCGTCGCATGATCCGGGACGGCAACCGGGCCGCCGATGTGATCGCGCGCCTCCGCGCGCTCTTCGCGAGGAAGGTCGCCGTCGCAGAGCCGGTGGACCTCAACGTGGCCACGCAGGAGGTCGTGGCGTTGTCGCTGAGCGAGCTCCACGCGAACCGGGTCGCGGTGTCGCTCGATCTCGCGGGTGACCTGCCATCCGTGGTCGGGGACCGGGTGCAGCTGCAGCAGGTCATCCTGAACCTGGTCCGCAACGCCTCCGACGCGATGCAGCAGGTGGAGGATCGTCCCCGACAGATGGTGATCAGGACGAGGCGGGAGGAGGGCGACACCGTGACGCTCAGTGTTCGCGATGCCGGCGTCGGCCTCGACCCCCAAAGCCGGGACTCATTGTTCGAGGCATTCTACTCGACCAAGAGCGACGGGATGGGCATCGGGCTATCCGTCAGTCGCTCGATCATCGAGAGTCATCATGGTCGGCTCCGGGCCGATCCGAACGATGGACCGGGAACGACGGTGTCCTTCTCCATCCCGATCAGAGGCCCAGTCTCCCCGCCATCATGACCAGGCCCGGAAGGGACACGGCCCTCATCTTGCGCATCACCTTTCCGCGGTGCGCCTTCACCGTGATCTCGGTGATGCCGAGTTCGATCCCGATACTCTTGTTCGGAAGACCGGCGACCACCAATCGCATGACCTCACGCTCCCGGCCACTGAGAAGGGCGTAGACCTCTCTCAGCGCCTGCACCCCTGCCTCACGCGCGAGCGCGGCATCGCTGCGGGCGATGGCGTTCCGGATCGCGCCCAGCAGCACCTCGTCGCTGAACGGCTTCGTGAGGAACTCCGCCGCTCCTGCCTTCATCGCGCGTACGGTCATCGGGACGTCTCCGTGGCCCGTGATGAAGATGATGGGCATGTCGGCCCGATCGCCGGCGATGCGCTCCTGCACCTCCAGCCCGTTGAGGTCGGGGAGTGACACGTCGAGCACCAGACAGCTGGGCGTGAGCGCTCGCGGCCAGGCGAGGAACTCCCGCGCCGACGCAAAGGTCTGAGCGCGCCATCCCTCGCAACGGATCAGCGCCTCCAGCGACTCCCGGACGGAGACGTCGTCGTCGACGATGAAGACGATCGGGGTCACCGGCTCGCTCGGGTCGTCTGTCGGCATCGGGTCACTCGGTCCGGAGGGCGACGCGAAGCGCGTCGAGGAGTTCCGCTTCGCTGAACGGCTTGCACAGGAGGGCCACGGCCCCGTTCGCGATCATCTGCGGCGTCAAGGTCTCCTCACAATGCGCCGTGATGAAGATGATCGGAATGGACTCCTGCCGGCGTGTCAGTTCCCGCTGGAGCTCCGGACCGGTCATCCCGGGCATCGCCATGTCGAGGATCAGGCACGAGGTCTGGTGCAAGCTCTCTGAGGACAGGAACGCCTCGGCGGAATCGAAGGCGTGGACCGCATACCCGACCGTGCGCAGCAGGTCAGGAAGCGCCTCGCGCACGGACTCATCGTCATCGATGACCGTCAGGAGCAGTGCGTGCTTCACGATGGGGCTGCGCCATGCAACATGGAATGAAGATGTGTCATTTCGCGGCGAATGGCGATGAGACCTTGGTGTGATACCATCGTGCAATGGAAGCGCTCCGGCGGTTCTCATATGATCGTCTTGCGTCCGACGTGGTCGGATACGCGCACGCGGACATCACACGCCTGGAGCTCACCATGCATCTCCTCACAGCACGATGTGTTGCCGGATACCTCCTGCTCGCCTCCTCCGCCCTCCACGCCCAGACCATGACTGCTGCCAACACCAAGACTCAGCCGAGTGCCGCGGTGGATCGTTCGGCCATGATCCGTCCCTTCCGCATCCAGGTGCCGGATGCGGCCCTGGCGGATCTCCGCCGTCGTGTCGTCGCGACGCGATTCCCCGAGAAGGAGACCGTCGCCGATCACTCCCAGGGCGTGCAGCTCGCCAAATTCGAGCCCCTCGTCCGCTACTGGGGCACCGGCTACGACTGGCGAAAGGTCGAGGCGAAGCTGAATGCGATCCCGCAGTTCATCACGACCATCGATGGCGTCGATATCCAGTTCGCGCACATCAGGTCGCGTCACCCCAACGCCATGCCGCTGCTCATGACGCACGGCTGGCCCGGCTCGATCCTCGAGCTCATGAAGGTCATCGGCCCCCTCACCGATCCGACCGCGCATGGCGGCCGTGCGGAGGATGCCTTCGATCTGGTGCTGCCGACCATCCCCGGGTACGGGTTCTCCGGCAAGCCGACGACCACCGAGTGGACGCCGCTCAAGATCGGCACCGCGTGGGACGTCCTGATGAAGCGGCTCGGCTATACGCGCTACGTCTCGCAGGGAGGGGATTGGGGCGCGATCATCTCCGAGGTGATGGCGGTGCAGGCGCCCGCAGGGCTGCTCGGGATCCATATCAACATGCCGGGGACGGTACCGCCCGAGGTCGTTCATCTCGTCCGCACGAAGCAGCCAGTGCCGGCCGGCTTCTCGGAAGCGGAGAAGGCCGCGTACAAGTCGCTCGATTACTTCTACAACTGGGGGTTCGGCTACGCCGAGATGATGAACACTCGGCCGCAGACCCTGGGGTACGGACTCTCCGACTCGCCCGTCGCACTCGCCGCATTCTTCTACGACAAGTTCACCGAGTGGACGTACACCGACAGGCAGCCCGAGAAGTCGCTCACGCGCGATGAGATGCTCGACGCCATCACGATCTACTGGCTCACGAACACGGGCACGTCGTCGTCCCGCTCGTACTGGGACGCTGCCCGGCTCGGTGGTGGCCCCTTCACCCGATTCGACATCCCGAATGTCCCGGTGGCGGTGACCGTCTTTCCCGGAGAGATCTACCGCGCGCCGCGGAGCTGGGGGGAGCAGAGCTTCAAGAAACTCATCTACTGGAACGAGGTCAGCAAGGGCGGTCACTTCGCCGCGTGGGAAGAGCCGGAGCTCTTCGCAGTCGAGATCCGCGCGGCCTTTCGCTCGCTGCGGTAGGTGACGGATCATGAAACGGACTCGATTGAAGGACTACACCGTCGCCGCCCTCCTGGGAGTCGGAATCCTGGCGGCCACGCGACAGGCAGCCGGGAAGCCCAGCCCGGCGGGCGTCCCCGTCGCCAAGCCATCGGTCGTGCTCGTGCACGGCGCATTCGCCGACGGCACCGGCTGGTCGGACGTCATCCGGATCCTGCAGAAGAGCGGCTATGAGGTGACGGCCGTTCAGAACCAGCTCAGCTCGTACACCGAGGATGTCGCGACGACCAAGCGGCTCATTGACGCGCAGAAGGGGCCGGTGGTCGTCGTCGGCCACTCTTACGGTGGCGCGGTGATCACGGGAGCCACGACCGGCAACCCCAACGTGACCGCACTCGTGTACGTCGCGGCATTCGGACCCGACGCCGGTGAGCCGATCGGCGCATTTCTCGAGAAGTATCCGACAGAGCTGGGAGCGTCGCTTCGCCCGGATGCGGCTGGGTTCGCGTACATCGACCGGGCGGCGTTCCACGGCATGTTCGCGCAGGACCTCTCAAAGGCCGATGCCGCGGTCGCGGCGGCCGCCCAGAAGCCTGCGCACGGCTCGCTGTTCGTGGCCGCGCCGAGTGCTGCCGCCTGGAGGACGATCCCGTCGTGGTACGTGGTGGCACAGGAGGACCGTGCGATCGACCCGCAGCTCCAGCGCTTCTATGCCGAACGCATGGGCGCGACCATCACCGAGCTACGCGCGAGTCATGTCGTATTCATCTCCCACGCCAAGGCGGTCGCGAAGGTGATCCAGGACGCTGCAATGGCCGTCCCAGCAGGCCGCTGACGGTCATGAACGACCGGCGTGGTTTCCTTCGGATGGCCGCGATGACGTTCGCTGCGACGCGAGCCGCCGCGGCGATGGGTATCGTGACGACGGAGGCGACGCCGCCCATCCGGCAGGTCGTGGCGGGCGTGCTCGACATCGGCTACTACGAGATCGGGCCTAGTGGAGGACCACCGGTACTGCTCCTGCACGGGTTCCCGTATGCGATCGAGAGCTTCGTCGATGTCGCACCCGCGCTCGCCGCGCGGGGATGTCGGGTGATCGTGCCGCATCTGCGCGGCCATGGTTCGACGCGATTCCTGCGGAGCGACACGCCTCGCTCCGGACAGCAGGGCGCGCTCGGCGCCGATGTGATCGCGCTGATGGATGCGCTGAGGCTCGAGCGGGCCGTACTCGCCGGGTACGACTGGGGCGGTCGGGCCGCCTGCGTCGTCGCGGCGCTATGGCCGGAGCGGTGCGGCGGACTCGTGTCCGTCAACGGCTACCTGCTCCAGGACATCGCGAACGCGAGGCTGCCGATCGCGCCGTCGGTCGAGTCCGGGCTCTGGTATCAGTACTACTTCCAGACAGAGCGCGGACGTGCGGGGCTGCGTGCCAACCGTCGCGAGATCGCGCGTACGCTCTGGTCGCGGAACTCGCCGACATGGCGGTTCGACGATGCGACGCTGGCGAGGCATGCGAGTGCGTTCGAGAACGATGACTATGTGGATGTCGTCATTCACTCGTACCGTCACCGACTTGGGCTGGCGGATGGCCATCCACAGTACCGCGAGATCGAGCGTCGGCTGGCGGCGTTGCCTGCGATCGCGGTGCCGACGATCACGCTGGACGGTGGCGCTGATGGTGTCGTGCCCGCGACGGACGGGAGTGCGGCGGCGGCCAGATTCAGCGGGCAGCGGGCGCATCGGATCGTGCCCGGAGTCGGGCACAATCTGCCTGAGGAAGCGCCTGCCGCCTTCACTGATGCGGTCTGGGAGCTGGCATCGCGGTAGCCGTGCCGCCAGCGCCCTTACTTCACCATCGTGAGCACCGGCTTCCCCTTCTCCACAACGTACGTGGCCAGCTCCGCCCCGTTGCTGCGACCCGGGTTCCGGGCGGCGTGAACGGTGCCCGCCGGGATGAACAGCACCTCGCCGGCCTTGAGCCGCACCGGTGACCGTCCCTCCACCTCGTACTCCAGCACGCCTTCCAGCATATAGATGATCTCCTCGCCCGGGTGCGTATGCCGGCCGAACGACGCGCCGGGAGCGAGCTCCACGCGCACCTGAATGACCTCGCGTCCCGTCACTCCGAGGTCGTGCCGTTGGAGCTCGGTGCGCTTGATCCCCGACTGCGGGCCCACCGTCGCGCGCACGGTCACGGCGCTCGCCGCGATCGAGGTGATCGCGGCGAGCCCGATGATCAATCGTGTAGGACTTCGCATCACCGGAGCGATTTGAAGGCCGCGCGCACCTCCCGAACGAACACCGCCGGTTCTTCCCACGCCGCGAAGTGGCCGCCGCGCTCGGCCACATTGAAGTACGCGAGCCCTGGGTAGACCGTCTCGGCCCAGCTGCGAGGGGCAGCCCAGATCTCACCGGGGAAGGTCGTGAATCCGACGGGAACCCGGACCGGCGGCGGCGCCGCGCCCGGCGGGAGGGCGGCCAGGAACTGTCCGAGCTCCCAGTACCAGCGGGCGGCCGACGCGCCGGTGCCGGTCAGCCAGTAGAGCGTGATGTTGTCGACGATCGTCTCGCGCGTGAGGCTGCCCACCGGCGCGCGCCCGACGAACGCGCGGGAGATCTTGAGGTAGCTGTCGGTGTCGTGGTCGAGTAGCCAGGCCGCGAGCCCGATCGGTGAATCGAGCAGGGAGTAGCCGATCGTCTGCGGCCGCGTGGACTGCTCCAGGAAGTATCCGAAGCCGGTCGCGGTGAATGTCTTGAGCGCTGCGTGCGCCGCGAGCTCCTGCTCGGACTTCGCCGGCAGCTTGTCGACGATGCCGATCGCACCCGCGAGCAGGTTCACGTGGATGCCGACAAGTCCCTTCGGCCCCTGACGCCCCATCGCATCCGTGACAGCGGCACCGATGTCGCCACCTTGCGCGACGTAGCGGGTGTAGCCGAGTCGTTCCATCAGGACGCCCCACGCGCTGGCGATGCGGCCGGAATCCCAGCCGAGCTCCTTCGGCTCACCGGAGAAGCCGTAGCCGGGCAGGGATGGCACCACGAGGTGGAAGGCGTCCTCCGCCCTCCCTCCGTGGGCGGTCGGATTGGTGAGCGGACCGATGACCTCGAGCATCTCGAACACCGAGCCCGGCCACCCATGCGTGAGGATCATCGGCATCGCGTTCGCATGAGGCGACTTGACGTGGATGAAGTGGATGTTCACGCCGTCGATCTCCGTCATGAACTGGGGAAAGGCATTCAGCTTGGCCTCGGCCTTCCGCCAGTCGTAGTCCTTCTCCCAGTAGGTGGCGAGCTCCTTGAGCGTCGCAAGCTGCACGCCTTGCGAGCGATCCTTCACGAGCTCCTTGCCGGGAAAGCGCGTCGCCGCGATCCGTCGGCGGAGCTCGACCAGCTGCTTCTCCGGGACCGACACCTGGAATGGCCGCACATCGTTCTCGGTCGCGGCGGTCGCGGCGCGCGCGGTGCGCTTCGTGTCTGCGACGGATGTGACCTGCGTCATCGGAGTTTCCCTGGTGAGAGCCGGCCGAGCTTGCTGGCCCGACGCGACTGGGTGAGCCTGTGCCGGTGCTTGACCGGACAGGGCGACCGTGAGGCCGACTGCAGAGAGGCAGCGTTGGACCGAGCGGATCATGGTGCACTCCTCGTGGAAGAACGGTGTCCGCAATCTTCCGAGGAGGTGTCGGGCGGAACATCACCCGTTGGTATCGCCGATACCTTGGTGTCGGTCAGGCGAGCCGGGACGCCATCTGCACCAGCTCGAGCAGGGACTCGGCCCTCATCTTCCGCATCACTTGGCCCCGATGGGCCTTCACCGTGATCTCGCTGATGCCGAGCGCACCGCCGACCTGCTTGTTCAGCCGGCCGGTGACGACGAGTGCCATCACCTGACGTTCGCGGCGGCTCAGCAACGCGTATCGGGCGCGAAGCACGCCGAGCGATTCCGCGTCGTGCAGTGCCGCCGAGCTTCGGTGGATCGCGTCGCGGATCGTCCTCAGGAGTCGGTCATCGGCGAAGGGCTTCGTGAGGAAGTCGACCGCCCCGCCCTTCATCGCGCGGACCGCGAGCGACACGTCGCCGTGTCCGGAGATGAAGATGACCGGCAGGTCGAGCCGGTCGGCGAGCAGATGCTGGAGATCACAGCCGTTGAGCTCCGGGAGCATCAGGTCGAGCACCAGGCAGCTCGGCGCGACATCGCGCGGGCGCGCCAGGAACTCCGGCCCGGACGCGAACGTCTCCGTCCGCAGTCCGGCCGACTCGATCAACAGCCGCAGCGACTCGCGCACCGAGCGGTCGTCGTCCACCACGAACACCGTTGGACTGCTGTCGGACATCGGTCCCCCGCTCGAGTACGGTCGATCGCACCGCTCCATCACGCTTGGGTCCGTGGCGGCCCCGCGCCATCATATCTTCCTGTTAGTTACAGCCGGGCCCGGTCGCGACAGAATGCAGAGGTGACGATCCCTCCCCGTTCCCCCCGCATCGTGGTCGCCGTGGTCGACGACGACCGGAGCATCCTGCGCTCGCTCGCGTCCCTCCTCGAGTCCGCGGATCACCCTGTCCGGGTGTTCACCTCTGGCGCAGC
>JANNLH010000067.1:0-30123 GCA_031396725.1 Gemmatimonadaceae bacterium
GTGCCGGGGTTGAGTTCCTCCTCGAACTCGATGTTGCCCCGGAGATGCAGGATGATGCCGACACTTCCCGCGATGACCAGGAGGAACATCACGACCTGGAGCGCGCGGAGACTCGTCCGCCGCCCCTCGATCCAGTGCCAGATGATCGCGAGCAGGGTGATCGTCAGGAGCCCCAGCGGGATCCACTGGGCCGCTTCATCGTAGTGCTCGAGGAGCACCAGTTCGATGAGGACGCCGACGCAGCCGAACGCCAACAGCGCGAGCAGCCCGCGCCGCAGGATGGAGATGGACTCGCCGGACGTCACGATGCCTCGGGGGGAAGAGCGGTGGTCTGCGACGGGTTGGACGCGGACGGTACTGGAACGTAAAGTACCCGGGCGGTCACGTCACGTCGGGATCCCCGCGGGAGCCCGGCCCACCCCCATCCGGCGGCGTTGTGCCCAAGCAGCCCCTGCTCTCCGACATCGAGATCCAGCGCCAACTCAGCTCGCTCCGGGGATGGTCACGGCGCGCGGACACCATCAGCAAGACCTTCGCGTTCCCGGGCTTCCCCGAGGCGGTCGCGTTCGTGCAGCGTCTCGTCGCCCCGGCGGAAGCGATGGCCCATCACCCCGATGTGGACGTCCGATACAACAAGGTGGTCGTCTCACTGTCGACGCACGACTCGGGGGGGATCACGGCGAAGGATCTCGAGTTGGCGGCGAGGATCGAGGAGCGGGGGAAAGGAGAAATTTGAGAGGGGAAAGGGGAGAGAAGAGAGAGAAGAGGGGGCGAGCCAGCTTCGGCGCGCCCCCTTTCTACTTTCCGCTTTCTACTTTCTACCTCTCCTCAGTTCCTACGCCCGCCCAGGAGATGCAAGACCGCCATGAACATGTTCAGCAGGTCGAGATAGATCGCGACCGCGGCCTGCACGTACTGATCGGGCCCGTACACGTTGCGCAGGCGCCAGGTGTCGAAGATCAGGAGGCCGCTGAACACGAGCACCGTCGCGGCCGAGATCCAGAGGCCCGCGGTCGCGTTCTGGAAGAAAAGGTTGAGCAGCGACGTCGCGATCAGCACCCAGAGGCCGACCACGAAGAAGCTTCCCATCGCGCTGAAGTCGCGCTTGGAGATCCAGGCGTAGGCCGTCAGCACGGTGAAGGTCGAGATCGTCAGCAATCCCGCTTGCGGCAGGAGCGCCGGCTGCGTCCGCACGTAGTAGTACATCACCGGGCTGATCGCGACGCCCATCGTGAACGTGAAGAGCAGCGCCAGCCCGATGTTCGCCGGGAAGGCGGTGCGCGCGCGGGTCGCCATCAGCAGCGGCACGAAGGCGCAGATCATCGTGATGAACGGGTGCCGCGCCACCGCGCCGAGCAGGGCCGGCTGCGAAAACGTGAAGGCGACGCCGGCGATCGTGAGTACGACGCCGGCGAGCACGACCAGGTAGGTGCGCCGCACGAGCGTGGCGCGTTCGGCGCCGGTGCGTACGATGACGCCTTGCTGGGGGATCGCGTAGTTCATTCGGTGTCCTGTCGGCTGGAGACTCCCGGAATATACCCCCCAGCCGCCGGGCGGTCACCGGGGTCGCCCCCCCCCCTTGCGCGCTCCGGGCCTCTACGGGTAGGACCGCCCCTCGGCGTCGAGCCGGCGCAGCGCCACCGCGCCGTTCAGCGACCGGATCTTCACCACCCGCCCCCCGGCGCCCAGGACGCCCTGCACGTGCTTCGGGTCGCTCCGTTCGGTGCTCGTCATGGGGAACTCCATCGTCGAGGAGCCGGAGGTCACCGACATGTCCACCACCGCGTCGAGGATCGCCGGCAGGAAGACGTAGGCGTCGCCGTTCAGCGTCGTGGCGATCACGGAATCGCTGCCCGACAGCGTGGTCATCCGGATGTCGACGCTCCCGTTCATCGTCTCGCCCCGCACCGGGCCGACGGCGGTCGCGACCGTCACGTCGCCGTTCATCGACCGGGCACGTACCGGCGCGCTCGCGGCGGCGACGATGTCGCCGTCGATCGTGACGAGGTCGAGCAGCACCCCAGCGGGCACCTCGACGCGGAAGAACACCTTGGCGTCGGTCACCCGTTCACGACGCCCGAACTTGACGCTGGTCTGGTACTTGTCCTTGGTGCAGCTGCCGTCGCCCCAGACGGCGCAGACGAGCACGCCGCCGGAGTCCTGGGAGGCCGAGAACTGCAGCGTGCGGTCCGGGTCGCCCGACCGCCACTCGGTGCGGGCGCTGATCCGCACGGTGTCGTCCTTGCCCGGCACGACCTCGATCCCGCCGCGCATCTCGCGGATCATCACGGTCGCCCCGGGGCGCACCACGCCGCTCCAGGCGAACGCCTGGTCGCGCGTCTGCAGCGGCCCGCTGTCGTCGCCGATCTGGAAGCTGCAGGCGAGCACCGCCAGCGAGGCCGCGGCGAGCAGCACGATGCGGATGGAGCGCGGGAGGGACTGCGGTGTGGCCTGCGTATCGGCTGGGGACACGGACGGCTCCGGAGAGGGGCGATGCCCAATCTACGGAGCCGTGCCGACCCCGGTTTCCCCGGCCGCTCCGGGGAGCGGCCGGGCGGTGCCTAGAGCTTCCGCAGGCGGATGCTCCCGTTCACCGTGCTGGCCCTCAGGCGCGGACCCCCGGTGCCGATGCTGGCCCGGATCCGCCGCGGGTTGATGTCCCCGCTCAGCGAGAGCGGGAAGTCGGACGAGATGCGGCCGTTCACGGTCGAGAGGTTCACCTCGAGGTTCGAGTTCGCGGGGAGCTCGATGGTCACGGTGCCGTTGACGGTCGTGTACTCGAGGTCGTCGCGGCTCGTCGCGGTGGTGCGCACCGTGATGCTGCCGTTGACCGTGCTGGCCTCGACGCGCCCGCCTGACGAGTACGCCTCGAGGTCGCCATTGACCGTGCTGGCATCGATGTCGGCGCTCGTCCCGTTCACCCGCAGGTCGCCATTCACGGTCGAGGCATCGACCCGCGCGTTCGCCGGCACCTTCACCGTGAACTCGACCGAGACGTCGTTGTTGCGGTTCCAGCTCCGGTCGCGATCGCGGTCGTTGTTGCCGTGATAGCCGTCCTCGTCGCAGGTCGCGCGCTCGGTCCAGAACGCGCAGATGATGATGTTCCCGTTGCCAAGGGTCTTCGCCTCGATGCGCACGTCGGCCGGGTCGCCTCGGCGCCAGCGCTTCACCGCCGACACCTCGACCTTGTTGCCGGTGCCGGCCTCGAAGGTCACGGCGCCGTTGATGTTGCGGAGGTAGACGGTCCGCCCGCTGCCGAGGTCGGCGTTCCAGTTCCAGGTGGTGCTCTCCTGCGCTCCCGCGACGGCGGTGCCGAGCGCGAGGAGGGTGCCGGTCATCAGGCTGCGCGTCATCGTGTTCACGGGTGTCACTCCTCGTTGCCGCGCGCCGGGAGGCGGCGGATGGTGATGTTGCCACTGAAGGACTCGGCCGAGATGCGGGCCCCGCCCGCGCCGATCCGGAACTCCATGCGGCGGTTGCGCCGCCCTCCCATGTCGCCCGGCTGCAGCGTCAGCGGGAAGTCGCTCGCGATGCGCCCGCTCCAGGTCTCAAGCTCGAGGTCCGCGCCGACGTTCGCCGGCAGGGCGAGCACGATGTCCCCGGAGTGCGTGTTGAACGAATAGACGCCGGTCGCCGAGAACGGTCCGTCGTATCCGAGGTCGCCGCTCACCGACTCGGCGCGGATGCCGGTGAGCCGGCTCCGGCGCAGATCGATCGTGCCGCTGACGCTCTCGACGCTGAGGTCGCCCACGAGTTCGTCAGCCAGGATCTCGCCGCTCACCGTCTCGATCGCGATCCGGCCGCGGAGATCCGAGACGTCGAGGTCGCCGGAGACGGTGCCGATGTCGACGCGGTCGCCGGCATCGCGCACGACGATGTTGCCGCTGACGGCACTCACCGTCACCGCGGCCGCCGTCGCGCGGATCTCGATGTCGCCGGAGACCGACGAGGCCGAGACGCGCGTACCGATCGGCACCGAGAGCTCGAAGATCGCGGCCCCCATGCGGTTGTTCACCGATCGGGCCTCGAGCGATGCGCGGAGGCGGCTGAAGGAAGCCTCGATGCGGCCCCGCTCGATGCTCGCGTTGACACGGATCTCGTTCGACTGCGTGCCGACGACGCGGATCTCGCCCGAGACGATCGAGAGCCGGACCGCGCCGCCATTGTCGAAGGCATAGGTGGTGTCGATCCGCTGCAGCGAGGTCTGGGCGCCGAGCGGCACCGAGACGAGGACCGCGGTCGCGAGCAGCGCGAGCTGCGCGAGCTGCGCCAGCCGTGCGCGCGGGAAGGAAGGAAGGAGTCGCATCGGAGAAGGAGTCCTGATCAGATGCCTGTGGGGAGCGTTGCCGCGCCCCGCAGGAGGGTGAGCTTGCTGTGATAGGCGCGCGCGACCTGCGCGGCGAGGAACCGGCTGGCGGGATCGTCCTCGAGCGCGGCGCGGCTCTCGCGGATCGCGGCATCGATCACCGCGAGATTCGACTGGAGCACGGCGATCGTGCGCGGGTCGAGATCCTTGCGGTGCTCCGACAGGATGGCCTCGAGCTGCTCGATCTCGCGGTCCATGCCGGCGACCGTGTTGTCGAAGCTCGCGAGCCGCGCGCTGTTCGGCGTGGTCGTCGCGGGCTCCCGCGGCGTCGTCCCCGCCGTCATCGCGCCGCCTGCGGCGATCCCCTGCCGGGCGATGGACCAGGTGATGCCGGCGGTGGCCGCGACGAGGAGTGAGGCCGCGATCGCGAGACGGAGCGCCGGCTGCTGAATCCACGACCGTCGGGTCCGCGGGAAGGCCGCGACGACCGGCGCGTCGATGCGCGCCTCGATCCCCGCCCAGAGGTCGCGCGAGGGCGTCAGTCGCGGCAGCTGCGCGGCCTCGGCGCTGATGCGCTCGAGGTCGAGCCACACGGCGCTGCAGTCGTCGCACGAGGCGCGGTGGGCTGCGTTCTCGACGTCGTGGGAGGACTCGACGTCCTGGTCGGTGGTACGGGTCTGGTCGGTCATCGCGTCAGCATCCTCCGGAGGAGCATCCGGGCACGGTGCAGCTGGGCCTTGCAGCCCCCCGCCGTCACGCCCAGCATCTCGCCGATCTCTTCGTGGGTATAGCCTTCGACGTCGTGCAGCACGAACACCTTCTTGGCCCCCGGCGGCAGCGCGGCGATGGCGCGCTCGAGATCGAGCGAGAGGCCCGGCACCGGCAACGCCCGCACGTCGCCGTGCGAGATGGTGTCCATGTCCTCGATGCCATCATCGTGCCGTGCCCGCCGCCTGCCCTCGGCCTCCCGTTCGTTCAGCACCACGTTCACCGCGAGCCGGTGGAGCCAGGTGCTGAACTGCGAGTCGCCGCGGAACGTCGCGAGCTTCTCCCACGCCCGGACGAACACATCCTGCGTGAGTTCCTCCGCCCGGGCCCGGTCGCCGACCATCCGCACGCAGACCGAGAAGACGCGGTCCACGTGGGTCCGGTAGATCCGCTCGAAGGCGCGGCGGTCGCCCTGCGAGGCGAGCGCGACGTCGTCGGACGGGGCCGGTGCGGAAGGGGGAGGCGAGAGGGTCAGTGGGAAGGTCATGCGGCGCCGTGATCCGGACGCTGGATAGGATGGACGGGGGGCGGAAAAGGTTTGAACGACACGGGAGACAGGAGACGGCAGACGGGAGGCAGGGTGGACGGGCGGACTGTATAGTTTGCGACACCCTCCGGTGCGGTGCGCCGTAGGGAGGGTGCAGGGGAGATGACCAGATCCGGACCCAACGGAGCACGGCATGACCTACGACACGATGACCGATGGGGTTCAGGCGGCGCCGCAGGCCCCGGCCCCGCCGATCCCACCGCTGCCCCAGACCGCGGGGGCGCCGACAGGGCAGGCTGCCGCCACGACCGGCACGGGGACCCTGACGCCCGACCAGGCGCGGCAACAGGTGCAGCAGGCGGCCGAGAATCTCCGGGTTGCGCTCGAGGGCCAGATCGCCGGACGCGCGGCCGCCGGACAGGCGGGTACCACCCAGCCGCCCTTTCCGCCCGGCCGGGACCGCAATGACATCCCGGACGAGGTGATCCCGATCGTCGGCATCGTGATGAGCATGATGGCGGCGATGGTCATCGGCTACCCGATCGCGCGCGCGGTGGCGCGCATGATCGACCGCCGCAGCGAGTCGGCCACGGTCAAGGCCGGCGACGTGGTGCCGCAGATCCGCCAGCTGCAGGAGAGCGTGGACGCGATGGCGATCGAACTCGAGCGCATCAGCGAGGCGCAGCGATTCACGGCGAAGTTGATGGCCGAGAAGGTTCCGGCGCTGGGGGGGGGGGAACCGAGGCGCCCGTAGCAGCACCCGCGGGAAGCAGGAGCACGAGGGCGACGAGCCGCGAGCGCGGACCGTCGCCCTTCGCGCGACCGCCCTCCCGCGCGATCGCCCCGAGCGCGATCACCTCGCGCAGCAAGGCCTCGGGTGATGCCGCGTCGCGGAGCGCGCGCTCGAGCCGCCGCTCCATACCCGCACCCGGACCGGCGGCGAGGCGCTCGAGCGCATCGTCGAGTGCGGCCGCGACGGCGGGCCGGTCGCCCGTCGGTCGCCGGTCGAGTGCCAGATCGACGCGCGCACGGACCCGGGCGACGAGGGCGCGGCGCGCCGGTGGCGTGCCGAGCAGGAGTCGGCCCGCGAGCCGCCGTTCGCGCCGGCCGATGGCGCGCAGGAGGGGCCGGGGAAGGGACCGCAGGGTCGCGTCGGGCGCGTCGCCTTCGACAGGGTCGCCGCCGGCCCTGCTCTCACCAAGCAGGCATGGTCCGATCGCAGCGACCGCTCGCCGCACCGCGCGTGGCGACTCCGACAGGAGCCAGCGCGCCTCGGGTGTCGCGATGCGTCCTGCGATCAGCGCCAACTCGCCGCGACGTCGGACGAGCGCGAGACAGATCGCCTCCGGCCCGACCGGCGCTGTCGCAACCGCCACTTGCGCGGCCGTCCCCTTCGCGCCGCGGCCCGCGGCGCGCCACGCCGCGCGCCACGCGCCGAGCTCGCGATCGATCGCCTCCGACTCGGCCGCGGTCGCCAAGGACCGCGCCCGCGCGCGGCGTTTGCGCGCCAGGCGTGCCCCAAGCCGCAGGAGCGGCACCGCACCCGCCGGCGCGAGGAAGCGTGTCACGCGCACCTCGGCCGTTCGCGCGCCGAGCCGCGCGATCCGGCCTTCGCGCTGCTCGAGCCGCGAGGGAGTCCACGCCCGGTCGGCGTGCACCAGGAGCTCCACGCCCTGCAGCTCGACGCCCTCGGCGAGCAGGTCGGTCGTGAGGAGCAGCCGGATGGCGCGCGGGTCCCCCTCGCGGAGCGGTGCGCCGCGAGGGCCGAGTGCGTCGAGCACCTCGGAGCGCGACCAGCGGCCGTGCGCCGCCACCGCGCGTGTGCCCGTGATCGCAATCGTGCCGGGGTCGTGCGCGAGGGCGCGCCAGAGCGCGCGCACGGTGTCGGCGTGGCGTGCGAAGACGGCGATGCGGCGGCCCGGATGCGCGCGTGCGAGCCGTCGCAGCGCCTCGGCCCGCGCGAACGTGTCGGTCGCGATGCGATCGCGGATCAGGGCGCGCAACGCATCCACGGCCGCGAGGTGCGTGTCGAGCCGCGCGATCGCCGCGCCCGCGTCCACGCCGGCCGCGGGTACCTCCAGTTCGGGGAAGGCGAGCTGGGTGGCGTCGTCGCCGTGCACCCACTGGCGCAGCGCTGCGCGCGACGGCCATCGGCCCGCACCGAGGGCGTCCCGCAGTGCCCGGCCGCGCTGCTGCCTCCGTCGCAGCGCGGCGTCGAGTGCGGCGAGACTCGAGCTCCACGCCATCGCGAGCGTGATCCGCACGAGTGCGACCGCATCAGTGCCGTCCGCCGCCGGCAGCGGGGGCGGCAGACGCGAGAGCGCCTCGGCGAGTCCGGCCACATCGGCAATCGAGTCAGCCGTCAGGGGCGCGAGCCGCACGATCCGCGGACGCGCTCCCGCCGCGCCCTCGTGCCGCAGCACGCAACGCGCGACGGCGGCGGGGTCAGGATCGGCGTGGCGCCCGCCGAGGAAGAGCGCCAACAGCGCATCGCGATCGGCGCCGCGGTTCACCACCGGCGTCGCGGTGAGCAGCAGCACGCGTGCGCCGATGCAGCACTCGGCCAGGCGTGAGTACCGGCGCGTGCCCGGCGTCCGCGCCTGATGGGCCTCGTCCACGATCACCAGGGCGGCACGGGGTGGTGTGGCGGAACGGCTCAGCGACTCGAGGGAGTGGAACCGGATTGCCACGCGGGCGCGGGCCGCGGCCCGGAGCCACTGTGCGCGCAGGGTCGCCGGCGCGAGGACCAGCGCGCCGTCGTGCCGCGCGGCGACGGCGAGCGCGATGATCGTCTTGCCGGTCCCCGGAGGGTCGGCGAGCAGTGCGCCGCCGAACGCGTCGAACGCCGCGGAGATCGCATCAACGGTGTCACGCTGCGCAGGCCGCAGTGTGAAGGCGCCGACGCGCAGGTCCGCGGCGTGAGGTGCAAGGGCGGCGCGGTGCCGTGCGAGCCACGCCCGCGCGAGGCGCGCCGCGACTCGGTTCGCCGTCAGGATGCGTCCCACTCGAGCAGCGCCGCGACCGCATCCGACGGCACCCGATACGCGTCGAGTACGGTGGCCGCCAGCGTCGCGGGATCGGGGGGCGCTCCCGTCGCGCCCGCGCGGCCGATCGGCGCCAACAGCTCCCGGGCGCGATCCCACTCCCGCGGGATCGGGAGACGCGCGCAGGTCCAGCCGAGGTACCGGCGATACCCGCCGCGCGCCGGTTCGGCCAGCACGCCGAGCCAGGCGCCGGCCACCGAGGAGTTGAGGATCGCGGCGAGCGCGTGCGCGTCGTCCTCGCCGGGCGCGCGCACGACGTAGCAGGTGTTCAGCGGCACCGAGGGATCGCCGGCGACGAGCACCGCGGCACGCGGTGCGCGGCCGATGTCCGCCCATACGACGCGCGGCCGGTCGGCCCTCGCGGCCTCGGTGCGGAAGAGGGCCCACCACCGGTCGCCGCGACCGTCGGCGCGCGTCTCAAGACGGCGGCGCCAGTGCGTGAGCCACCGCTTGGTCCCCGGGGGCAGCACGGCGGCCGGATCACCGCGCCGATCGTGCGTCCAGACGATCGACTCCATCGAGCGGCCGTGCGCGCTCCAGGCGCGCAGGTGCTCGCCGCGGAGCACCGGGCGGAGCGAGAGGGCCTCGACCACGCCCTCGATGCTCCCGCTGCGGACGGTCACCGGATCGTCGGGATCGTCGTTGGGGACGGGCTCGACGACGAAGGCCTCGTTGCACCCGCTCTTCACGCCGAGGATCGGTCGGCCGAAGGGCGATGTCGCGAGCGGGATCCCTGCGGCCACGAGCCGGTCGAACCCTGCGCGCACGTCGGGCGGCAACTGCAGCCAGGGTGCTCCCGCTGATCCATCGAGCGCGAGTGCCGCGCGGGGGATACTCCATTCGCGCGCACTGTCGTCGCGATGGAGGGTGAGTCGCACGCTCGGATCCGCCGGGTCGCTGCCATCCCCGGAGTCCGCGACCCGGCGTGCGATCAGCGCCGAGGGATAGACCACGGCGTCGAACCCGGCCGATGCGCCCTGCCAGTCCTCGACTTGGAGCGGAGGCGCGTGACGCATCAGCAGCTGCCGTACGCCTCCGCCCGCCAGCGCGCTCCAGAGCTTGGACGGCACCAGCAGGGCGATCAGCGCCCCGGGCGCGGCGAGCTGCACCGCACGCTCGACGAATACCGCCGCGAGATCCGCCTGCGACGCGAACCCCCGCCCGGCCGCGGCCGCCGCCGCCCCATCCTGCCACGCCGCCGAACGGACGGTGAAGAAGCGCTCGCGCAGCGCCTCGCGCATCGCGGAGGGCACGTCGCGCGTGCGGACCCAGGGAGGATTGCCGATCACGAGGGCGAACCCGCCTTCCCGCGCCGCGTCGGCGAAGTGCGTCGCGAACGAGAAGGGCAGGGCGCCGCCGTCGCGGAGACGGCGGAGTCGTGCGCGCGCGGCGGCCGCCGCGGCGCGCAGCCGGTCCAGCAGGGCGCGCGTGGCGGCGTCGGGTGCGGGACGCGCGCGGAAGAGGTCGCGGCTGCGCACCGCGAGCAGCAGTTCGCGGCGCTCGGCGGCGATGCGCACGATGCGCTGCGACTCGGCGGCGAGCGCGCGCGCGCGCTCCGCCCGGTCGAGCGCGCGGCCGAGGGTGCGCTTGCGCACTCCGCTCGCGCGTGCGTAGCGGAGCCGGAGCGGACCGAGCGCGCGATCGCCATCGACCCGCGCGTCGGCCCGCGCATCTCCGAACGCGTGGCCGGCGAGCGCATCGCCCTCGCGCACGTTGCGGTCGAGGTTCGGGAGGGGCACGAGGCGCGCGGGATCCTCAGTGGGGTCCTCCACGACGACCGAGAGCCAGAGCCGGAGCTGGCAGAGCCAGACCGCGGTCGGGTCGACGTCCACGCCGAAGATCGAGCGCGTGAGCACGTGGCGGCGTCGTGCCGCGAGGTCGGAGCGGTCCCCGGCGGCGGCACGCCGGGCGGCGAGTTCCTCGAGCGCGAACACGAGGAAGGCGCCGGACCCGCACGCGGGGTCGATCAGGCGCACGCGATCGAGTGCGCCGGGGTGCGGGTCGTCCTCCGGACCGACCTGCTCGTCGAGCGCGGCACGCGTCAGGCGCGCGATGATCGCGTGGGGCGTGTAGAAGGCACCACGGGCGCGGCGCTCCGCGGCTGCCATCAGCGACTCGAAGGCGCGGCCGAGCATCTCCGGATCGACCGCCGCATCGGACCACTCGGCGCGCGTCTCGCGCGCGGTGAGCCGGTAGCGCGAGAGCAGGCCGCCGAGCACCTCGCCGATCGCGTCGTCGGTGAACCGGAGGTCGCGGTGCCGGGATTCGAGCGGTGTGCGGCCGAAGAGTCCACCGTTCAGGAACGGGACGCGTCCGAGCGCGCGCGCTGCCGGGGCACGACGCGCGACGGGCGTGTTGAGGGTGCCGAAGAAGAGCGGCTCGAGGAGCCGCCGGTGCGCGCCGCGCCCGCCGCAGCAGGCCTCGAACCGGCAGCGCAGGAAGCTGCGGTCGGCGTCGAGCCAGCCCTTGGCTTCGAGGAACGCGAGGAAGAGCAGGCGCGAGACGTGGAGGATCGCGATGGTCCGGCGATCGGCCCCCGGGACGCGACCGTCCGCGGTCGCGGCGAGGGTGGAGACCGCGCGCTCGAGGTCGCGGTAGAAGCGGTGCGTGAGCGCGTCGCGGCCGAGCGTCTCGCGCCAGCGCAGGTGGACGAGCGAGTCGGGGCCGGGCGCGCAGGCGGCGAGCGCCGCAAGCGTATCGGCGTCGGAGGCGCGCACCTGTGCCGGTTCGACGCGGAGCGCGCTGGCGCTGCGGCCGTCGGGCGACGGCGCGGCCAGGACGACCTCGCCGGTGCGCGCGTCGCGCGCGACCACGAGCCAGCGCATCCCGGGCGCGCCGCGGGCCACCGCGCGACCGAGGGCGCCGACGCGCTCGCTCGCGTCCGGGCCGTCCGTGATCCATTCGACGAGCAGCGCGCGGAGGGAGTTTCCTGCGGCGGCGACGCGCACGCCGCTGACGTCGGCGCCGATCCCGAAGCGGTCGCGCGCGCCGCGGCCGAGTGGCAGTGGAGGGGCGAACCCCAGTTCCCGCGTCAGGCGCGGCAGGTCGTCGCGCGAGCGGATCGAGGCGAGCAGTCGGGCGGCGCTGCTGGTGGTGAGCACGCGCCGAGGATGCGGCGCGGTCGTTCGCGGGCCGGCATCGAACCCACGCCGGCGGGCGCGTTCGGCGGCGCGCCTCGCGAAAGCGCGCTCGGCGCGCGCTCTCAGCGCGCGAGCGTCTCGACGAGTGGCCCGACGTCGTGCATGCTCGAGAGCCAGTGCCGCGGGCGCGCCGTCTCGAGCTGCGCGCGGGAGAACGGGCCCCAGAGCGCCGCCGCAGTCACGACGCCGGCCGCGTTCCCGGCGTGCATGTCGTGCGTCGAGTCGCCGACGAAGAGCGCGCGGTCCGGCGGCACGCCGCCGAGGCGCTCGAGCGCGAACCAGACGGGCTCGGGCTCCGGTTTGTGCCGCTCGGTGGCGTCGATCCCCACCACCGCCGTGAAGCACTCCTCGATGCCGAGGAAGCCCAGCGACCGCCGGGCGCCGACCTCGAGCTTGGAGGTGACGACGGCGAGGGGATGTCCAGCGGCGTGGAGCGCGCGGACGGTCTCGACCGTGCCCGGATAGGCGCTCGTCATCGTGTCGTGGTTGGCCCACTGGTGCTCGCGGTACCGCGCGCGGAGCGCGAGCACATCCTCGTCATCGCGCGCCCAGCGGCGCAGCATCGCGTCGAGCGGCGTCCCGATCGCGGCGACCCACTCGTCGACCGGCGGCCGCACCTCGCGCCCGGCGAAGGCGTGCTCCATCGAGGAGACGAGGAGGGCGATCGAGTCGATCAGGGTGCCGTCGAGGTCGAAGAGGACGGCAACGTGCTTGGCAGGGGGCACGAAGGGCAGATGTGAGGTGTGAGGTGTGAGGTGTGAGGTGAACTGCTCATCACCACAGAGGGCACAGAGGGCACAGAGAACGGCACCTGCCTTTGGGATCACGTGTAGCGGACGGATCTTGCCCCTGAACCCCCTTCACAGGTAGTGGCCGTTCTGCCGTTGCAGGTCCTCTGTGCCCTCTGTGCCCTCTGTGGTGAAACGCATTTGCGGATCCCGGAACCGCGATCCGATCTCATCGGGACTCGTATCTCCGCCCCTTCCACTCCACCCGGCTCCCGTTCCACGCCGCCTCCGCGCAGATCGCGCCGAAGACCAGGCTGCCGAGCGGATGCAGCAGTGCCCAGAGCGGGTTGAGGCGCGAGAACGTGTACACGCCCCCCCAGAAGAGCAGGTTCGCGCCGAGCGAGAGTGCCCCGAACCACCACGCGCCCTCGCCGAGCACGCCGACGGCCGCCAGCCCGAAGACGAACGCCGGCAGGGCCGGCATCAGCGCGGGGAGCGGAAAGATGAACGGGAACAGGCGGCGGGTGAATGGCCCCAGCGGGAAGGCGTCGCGACCGGCGGCGTAGACGTTCTTCCCCCAGCCCCGCCGCAGCTCGCCGAGCGAGGTGTACATGCGCGTCGAGAGGTGGTCGCGCCCGAGCACCAGGTGCGCGCGCATCCCGAGCTCCGTGAATAGTTGCGCGAGGCGCAGGTCCTCCGCGACGTGGTCGCGCACGGCCTCGTGTCCCCCCGCGCGCTCGTAGTCGCCGCGCCGCAGGAGGAGGAACTGGCCGTTGGCGATCTTGTTCCGCGGCTCCGTCGAGCGACTCATCGTCTCGAGCCCGCCGTAGCGCGCCAGCAGGAGCGCGAACACCATCGGCTGCACGACGCGCTCCCAGAAGGAGCCCATCTCCTGCTGGCCCGCCACCGAGAAGAGCCCCGCGTCGCGCGCGACGAGCGCGTTGACGCTGCGCCCGAGCAGCTCGGGCCCGTGCCGCGTGTCGGCGTCGGTGAAGCAGAGCAGCGTGCCCCGCGCGGCGCGGTAGCCGGTGTGGCAGGCCCATTGCTTGCCGAACCAGCCGGCGGGGAGGTCGGGGGCCGCGATCACCCGCACGCGCTCCACCGCTTCACCCGGCGCGGTGCCCTCGGCCCGCCGCGCCGCATCCTCCGCGGCGATCCGTCGCGCGATGTCGCCGGTGCCGTCGCCCGAGTGGTCGTCCACGACGATCACCTCGACCGCGGGGTAGCCGGTCGCAAGCACGGAGCGCAGGCAGCGCTCGATGTTGCGCGCTTCGTCGCGCGCGGGGATGATGACGCTCACGAGCGGCGACCCCGGCGGCGGGCTCGCCGGGTACTCGTCGAGCGAGCGCGTGTCGCGGAAGCGCCACCCGGTCGAGACGACCAGCAGGAACCAGGCGCCGGCCGCGGCGAACGCCGGCCAGAGTTCGCTCACGCCTCCCGCTCGCCGCGGCTCAGGATGACGGCCGCCGACATGTGCCCGGTCACGTTCGTCGTCGTGCGGAACATGTCGGGGATCGTGTCCACGCCGAGCAGGATGCCGATGCCCTCGATCGGGATCCCCGCCGACATCAGCACCGGGACCATCACGATGATCGAGCCGCCCGGCACCCCCGGCACCGAGAACGACGTGATGACGGAGGTGATGGCGATCGTCAGCAGCTCGGCCGCGCCGAGGTCGATGCCGTAGAGCTTCGCGATGAAGAGCACGCCGACCGTCTGGCCGATCCCGGCGCCGGCGCGGAACATCGACGCCGCGAGCGGGATGAAGAAGTTCGCCATCGCCGGCGGCAGGCGCAGCGTGTGCTGGACGCTCTCGAGCATGGCCGGCAGCGCGGCCAGCGACGACCGCGAGCTGAACGCGATCCCCTGCGCCGGCAGGCAGGCCCGCGCGAAGAGGCCGAGCGGGACGCGGCCGAGGAGCACCGCGGCCGGATAGAGCACGAGCGCCATGAACAGGACGCAGATGCCGGAGACGATCGCGATGTAGCCCACCAGCGCGCCCGCCGCCGCGAGTCCCATGCGCGCCGCGAGCGGCACCGCCAGAGCGAACACGCCCACCGGCGCGAACTCGAGGATCGCGCGCACGAGCACGAGCGAGGCGTCCTGCACGCCCTCGAAGAACCGAACGACGGCCAGCCGTCGCTCGGTGGCCACCCGCATCAGCGCGGCCGCGAAGACCACCGAGAAGATGATCAGCGGCAGCATCGCGCCGTCCGCCGCCGCCTTCACCGGATTGGCCGGCACGAGCCCGACCAGCCACTGCGCCGCCGTCGGGATGCTCTTGGCCCCCTCGGCCGCGCTCTCGCCCGCGGAGGCCGCGCTCGCGCGCAGCGACTCCACGGCCGCGGGATCGAGCGGGAAGAGGGCGAGCAGTGGCGCGCCGAGCAGTACGCCGGCCGCGCTCGCCGCCGCGAGCACGATCACGAAGAGCACCAGCGCGCGTGCCCCGATCCGTCCGACCGACTGCGGATCCGGCGCCGCGCTCACGCCGACGATCAGGCTCGAGACCACGAGCGGGATGACCGTCATGCGGATCGCATTGATGAAGATCGTGCCGATCGGTTCGAGGACGGCGATCAGGCGGGTCGCAAGCGTCGAGTCGGAGCCGGAGAGCGCGAGGCCGAGCGCGAGACCGGCCACGAGGGCCAGCAGGACCTTCGTGGTGAGGGACATGCCGGAAAGATGGCGCGTTCAGCGCGGCGGCGCGCTGGCCGCCTGCGTCGTGAGCAGCTCCGCCGTCGATCGCTTCGGCGGGCTCACGCGGTCGAGGTCCACCCGCGTGAGCCGCTCGACCGGCGACCCCTCGCGGATCGGCGCGATCGTCACCTCGCGCACCTGCTCCGCACCGTCCTCGTAGCGCGCGACGATCCGCAGCCGCTCGCCGCGCGGCAGCCGGCACAGGTGGAAGCGCCCGCCCCCGCCGGTCCACGCCGACCGCACTTCATGCACGCTCTCGGTGCCGTCATCGCGGCGCCGGACGGTGAACGCGCGGACCCGGGCCCAGTCGGTCTCGCGGCCGTTCAGCCGCACGATCCCCGCCACCACGCCGAGATTGTTGTTCACCGTGCAGACGATCCCGATCGCGACGGCGTCGGGGATCGTGCTCACGGTGTCGAGCGCCAGGCGCCCCGGCTCGACCCGCAGGCGCTTGAGCTCACGCGGCAGCCGCAGCAGGTCCTGCGCCTCGCTCGTGGACTCGAGCAGGTAGTCGCCCGGCGGCAGCCCGGTGAAGGCCACGCGCCCGTGGTCGTCGCTCCACGCGCCCGCGCCCGTCCCGACCACGCTCACGCGCATCCCTGGCGCCGGACCGCGCTCCTCGCCCCGCCGGAAGCGCACGAGCACGTCGAGCACTCCGGTCCGGTTGATCCAGAGCGCGGTGGAGTCCGCCGCGTCGCTGCGCCGCACCGCGAGGAGCGAGGCACCGGTGGACGAGACGCGGACCGTTGACCACTGCGGGTCGCGCCGCGTGATCGCGACCGGCGCGTCGGCCGCGCCCTCGCGCTCCGCGCGCCGTGCCACGGCGCTCACGAACGAGCCGGGGGGCACCGGACTCCGGATCACCCAGTCGCTCGGCACCCAGCCGCCCGTCGGGAGGCGCGAGAAGAGGAGTCGCCCGCCCGCCAGCGTGTCGCGCCCGAAGAACTGGAGTTCGGTGAAGATGAAGTCGAGCTCCCGCAACTCGAGCGTCGCGGCGTCGAGCCAGAGCGTGCCGCGGATGTCGGCGCGCTCGAGGTCGCGCACGGGATCGAAGCGCAGCCCGATCTCGCCCGCACGCTCCGCGAGTTCCAGCACCCGGAAACAGTGCGACTCGGCGAACGCCGCCGAGGTCAGCACCGCGAGATCGGGCGCCACGAACCGCAGCATGTTGTCCTCAAGATGCACGAAGCCGTAGCGCGCGAGCGCGTCGGCGCCGAGGCTCGACCAGGGCCGCACGTCGCGCACGCGCTGGGTCCCGATCGTGACGTCGCGCAGCAGCGTCGGCGCGAGCGTGTACTCGCGCCGATGGTTCACGAGGTCGAAGGTGTATCCCCCCTCGGCCAAGGTGAGCGTCGTCGCGTCGAGCGCGGTCGAGGCGCTCTCGAGCAGCACGGCGGTCGCCGAGGCCTCCGCACGGCCGATCGCGCAGTGCGAGCGCTCGCTCGCGGTCACGGTGGGGAGCTCGACCGGCACCTCGCGCATCGGCAGCGCGATGGTGGTGTCGGCCGTGAGATGCAGCGGGCCGACGCGCGCGGGCTGGAATCCGATGCGGCGCGCCGTGAGCCGATAGTGCCCCGGCGCCGGGGCGCGCAACCGGAAGAGACCGCGTTCGCCGCTGAGCGCGGATGCGACGCGTCGCGAGGCGGAGTCCGTCAACTCGACCACGACCCCCGGGAGCGGCGCGCCGCCGGACTGCGTGGTGACCGCACCGCTGATGAGCTGCGCCGCCGCGACCGCGGGCCCGGTGAGCAGGCCGACGAGCGCGCGCGCGAGGTTCGCCATCGGCGCACAGGCGGGACGTCGGGGCTGGTCCATCGGGAGCTCCTGCGGGTCCGGGTACCGACCCTTCGACGTTACGGCTGGCCCCGGTCCCCGGCAAGCGACCGTCCACGACCGCCCCGACGAACGCCCTATTGTGAGCCGTGAATCCGGCTGGCACATTCGCGGGATGCGCGTCACGGTCCTCGCCCTCCTCCTGCTCGCCGCCGCGGTGGCCCGCCCGGTCGCCGGACAGCAGATCGAGGTGCGCATCGTGCAGCCCGACGGCGTGACGCCCGCCGGCGGCGTGATCGTCGAGGTCCGGCGCGAGACGGGCCCTCTTTCCAGCGCGCTTGCCGCGCGCGGGCTGACGGATGCGCGCGGGCGATTCGAGACGCCGCTGCGGGGCGCCGGCCGATATCTCGTG
Organism: Gemmatimonadaceae bacterium; assembly: GCA_031396725.1. Classification (GTDB taxonomy): domain Bacteria; phylum Gemmatimonadota; class Gemmatimonadetes; order Gemmatimonadales; family Gemmatimonadaceae; genus Pseudogemmatithrix. The sequence continues at coordinate 17,356 of JANNLH010000067.1, forward strand.
CGCGCGCTCCGCATCGGCTTCCTCCCGACCGAGTCCCCGGTCCGGTCGCTGGCCGTCGGGGAGCGCGCCACGGTCGCCCTCACCCTCGGCGCGAACTCGGTGACCCTCGCGACGATCAGCGTCGACGCAAACGCCGCGTGCGCGACCTCCGCGCGGGGGGACACGACGGTCGTCCGGCTCTGGGACGAGGCCCGAAAGGCGCTGACCGCCGCCCAGCTCACGGAGACCCACGCCGGCATGCACGTGGTCGCGCTGGAGTACGAGGCGCTCGGCTCGGCGGACGGCCGCGAGATTCCGCGCACGCGATCCGGTACGTGGAAGGAGGGGACGAGCCCGCGCCCCTTCGCGGCCGTCCCGCTCGGCCTGCTCTCGGCGCAGGGCTACGCGGGGGAGGACCTCGTGGGGGGCACCTTCTATCGGGCGCCCGATGCCGACATCCTGCTCTCGGACGCCTTCGCCACGGCGCACTGCCTGCGCGCGGTCGCGGGTCCCGCGGCACATCCCGAGTGGATCGGCCTCGCCTTCGAGCCGGTGCGCGACGCGCGCCTCGCGGACATCGCCGGCACGCTCTGGATCGACCGCGTCTCGGCCGAGCTGCGCGAAGTCGCATTCCGCTTCACCGGACTCTCGCACGAGGACGACCAGGTGCGGCACGGCGGACGCGTCGGCTTCCGGCGCCTGCCGACCGGGCTCTGGATCGTGGACGCGTGGGAACTGCGGATGCCGCGCCCGATGGAACGGTCGCTGACGCTGAAGGGCGGACGGATCGGGGAGGTCTCGCTGGCCGGCGAGCGGCTCTACACGACCGGCGAACCCTTCGAGGATCTGCCGCCGACGCCGCGCTCGATGCTGGCGATGGCGTGCGGCGAGGCCTCGCTCGGCGCCACGTGGGGCATGATGAAGGGACGGGTCGTCACGGGTGATGGCGAGCCCGCGGTCGGCGCCGAGGTCCGCGCGTGGTGGCGCGTCGGGATGAACAACGTGGAACGCGACGCGATCGCAGACCGCGCGGGGGAGTGGTTCATCTGTCGGCTGCCGGTGGGCATCCCGCTGCAGACGTCGGCGAAGCTGAAGGACGAGCGGGCGCTGAAGTCGCTGCGCATCCCGCGCGCCGCGCGGCTCTTCGAGGTGGAGTACGTGGTCCGGCCCTGAGGCACGGCAGGGCGATAGATTACCGGAGTGCGTCCTTCGCTTCGCTCGCTCCGTTCGCTCTGCCTGACGACGTTGGCGGTGACCCTCGCCGCCAGCGCCCCGGTCGGCGCGCAGACCCCGCGTCCCTCCGCGTCGCCGGCGCCCACGCCGGCCGACGTGCGCTTCCTGCAGGGGATGATCGAGCACCACGTCCAGGCGCTCGCGATGACGGCACTCGTTCCCTCACGCTCCGGGCGCGCCGACCTGCGGATCCTGGCCGAGCGGATCGACGTCTCGCAGCGCGATGAGATCGCGTCGATGTCCGCCTGGCTGACGGATCACCGGCAGGCCGTGCCCGCGGCGGCGCACGGCGGTCACGCCGGGCACGCCGGCGTGGCGACGAATGCGCCGATGCCGGGGATGCTCAGCGCCGCGCAGATGGCGGCGCTCGAGGCGGCACGCGGACCGGAGTTCGACCGCCTGTTCCTCGAGGGCATGATCCAGCACCACGAAGGCGCGCTGCAGATGGTGGCCGACCTGATGGCCACGCCCGGCGCGGCGCAGGACCCCGACATCTTCCGGGTCGCGTCCGAGGTGGACTCCGACCAGCGCTCAGAGATCGCGCGGATGCGGAAGCTGCTCAGCGCCGTCACCACACCCTGACCCACACCGAGCCTACCCGATGCGCCCCACCACGACCTCGATCCGCTGCGCCGCCCAAGCGGTCCTCACGCTTTCCGCGTTCGCGATCCTCGCGCCCCAGTCGGGTGCGCAGGGTCTCGCCCCGGCGACGACCAACGACCCGCGCGCGAACCTCAGCGCCGGCCTGATGGACGCGCGGACCGCGATCCGCAATCTCGAGGTCGTTGCCACCCGTCCGCGCGCGAGCGGATTCATCGATCCGCGCAACCCCGGCGACTTCGGCTACATCAACTCGGACCTCGCGTTCCGCGGCGACCTCGTGTTCCAGGGCGGCTACTACGGCGTGCAGATCTGGGATGTCTCGGATCCCGCCGACCCGCGCATCCGCGCCACGATCCCGTGCCCGGGCGGCCAGGGCGACGTGTCGGTGCACGGCAACCTGATGTTCATGTCGGTCGAGGAGACGCGCGGGCGCGTGGACTGCGGCACGCAGGGCGTGCGCGACACGGTCAGCGCCGAGCGATTCCGCGGCGTGCGGATCTTCGACATCTCCACCATCGAGAAGCCGGTGCAGGTCGCCGCGGTGCAGACCTGCCGTGGGTCGCACACGCACACGATCTTCTCGAGCCCGAACGACCGCGCGAACCTCTACGTCTTCGTCTCGGGCACGAGCATCGTGCGCTCGCCGAACGAACTGGCCGGCTGCTCGGCCAGGGCCCCCGACGTCGACCGCAACACCTCGCTCTTCCGCGTCGAGGTGATCCGTGTGCCGCTGGCGCGCCCGCAGGACGCGCGCGTGGTGAGCGCGCCGCGCATCTTCGCCGTCGGCGGCAACATCGCCGGCCTCTCGAAGGGCGGGAAGCTCGCGCCGACGTCGCAGGAGGGCGCGGAGACGGACCAGTGCCACGACATCACGGTGTACGCGGAGCTCGGCCTCGCCGCCGGGGCGTGCTCGGGGAACGGGATCCTGCTGGACATCAAGGACCCCGCGAACCCGAAGCGCATCGGCGAGGTGAGCGATCCCAACTTCGCCTACTGGCATTCGGCGACCTTCAACAACGCCGGCACGTCACTGATGTTCACCGACGAATGGGGGGGCGGCACCCAGCCGCGCTGCCGTGTGACCGACAAGCCGGAGTGGGGCGCCAACGCGTACTTCCGACTCGGCCGCGACCGCAAGATGACGCCGGCCGGCTACTTCAAGCTCCCTGCCGCGCAGACGGCGCAGGAGAACTGCGTCGCGCACAACGGGTCACTGATCCCGGTTCCGGGTCGCGACATCATGGTGCAGGCGTGGTACCAGGGCGGCATCTCGGTGGTGGACTTCACGGATCCGATGCAGCCGTTCGAGATCGCCTACTTCGACCGAGGACCGGTGGACGCCGCGCGGATGGTGCTCTCGGGCCAGTGGTCGAGCTACTGGTACAATGGCCACATCTATGGCTCGGAGATCGCGCGCGGGCTCGATGTGCTGCAGCTGGTACCGAGCGGCCTGATGACGCAGAACGAGATTGACGCGGCCAAGCTGGTGAAGGTCGCGGTCTTCAACCCGCAGGACCAGAAACGGATCGTCTGGCCGGCGCACTTCGCCGTGTCGAAGGCCTACCTCGACCAGCTCAGCCGCAGCGGCGGCCTGCCGGGCGACCGCTTCGAGGCGGTGACGCGCGACATCGCGGCCGCCGAGCGGATGAGCGGTGCCGAGCGTCAGCGTGCGCTGACGCGGCTCGCGGCCACGCTCGACGCCGACGCGCGCACCTCTGGTGACGCCACGCGCGTCCGCGCTCTCGCCGCCTCACTGCGCGCGCTCGCGCGGTAGCCCTTCCTACTTCCTGCTTCCTACTTCCTACTTCCTGGTGTTCCGTGCCCATCAAGACCGGCTCCGACCTCATCGCCGAAGCCAAGACCCGCATCCGCGAAGTCACCGTCACCGACGTCCTGCGCACCTTCGGCTCGCCCGACGCGCCGGTGCTGCTCGACGTGCGGGAACGCAACGAGACCAACCTTGGGCGGATCCCCGGTGCGCTCGTGCTCCCGCGCGGCTCGATGGAGACCAAGATCGAGGCGATGGTCCCGCGCGAGGCCGCGATCGTGATCTACTGCGCGAGCGGGAACCGCTCCGCTCTCGCGGCCGACACGCTGCAGCAGATGGGGTACGAGAACGTCGCGTCGATGGCGGCCGGCTGGAGCGGCTGGATCGGGGCCGGCGGAGCGGTCGAGAGCTGAGATGAACGCGGCGGGTGCGCACCCGGTGCTGGCCCGCGTGGCACACGCGCTCGCGGGGCGCACGCCGCAGCTCGCCGAGCGCGACGAGCCGTTCCGCGAGGCTGCGGTGGCGCTCGTGCTGCGTCCCGGCCCCGACGACGGGCGCGGACTCGAGCTGCTGCTGATCCGTCGCGCGGTGCGGGCGGGCGATCCGTGGAGCGGCCAGATCGGGCTCCCGGGCGGCGGATCCTCGCCCGGGGACGAGTCGCTCGAGGCGACGGCGCTCCGCGAGACGATCGAGGAGGTCGGGCTCGACCTGCGGGCGCACGGACAGGTGCTGGGCGCGCTCGACGAGTTGCGACCGCGCACGCCGGCGCTCCCGCCGATCGTCGTGCGTCCGTACGTGGTGGCGGTCGAGTCGCCGCCGCCGCTCGTGCTGAGCGACGAGGTGGCGGACTACCGCTGGGTGTCGCTCGATGCGCTCTTCGCGCCGGAGACGCGCGTGGAGACGAGTGTCGAGGTGCGCGACCTCCGGCTGCGCGTGCCGGCGTTCCTGGTGGGCGACTACACGGTCTGGGGGATGACCGAGCGGATCCTCACGACCTTCGAGGGGATCTGGCGATGAGCGAGCAGGCCCCGGAGTACGTCGTGACCCGGAGCGCGCGACCGGCTTGGATCGCGCTCGCGGTCACGCTGGTCGCATTCGTGGTCGCGACGCTCGCGGACAAGTGGATCTACGACCACGTGATGAACCCGACGGTCTATGAGCGCGACTGGGGCCGCCTGCTGCGCGTGATGGGATTCCAGGGCACCTGGTTCGCGCTCGCGCTGGCGGTCGGGCTGACGGATGGGGCGGCGACCCCGCCGAAGCGGCATCCGAGGCGCCGCGCGTGGCTGTTGTTCCTCGCGCCGGGTCTCGCCGGGCTCGCCGCGGAAGTGCTGAAGATCGCGATCCGTCGCGAGCGGCCGGGGCTGCACGAGGGGCTGTACGGATTCCGCCCCTGGGCCGAGCGGACCTTCAGCGGCGGCGGACTGGCGCTGCCGAGCTCGCACACGGCGGTCGCGTTCGGCGGTGCGGCGATGATCGCGTATCTCTTCCCGCGGGCGCGGTGGGTGGGATACACGCTGGCGGTGGGGTGCGCGGTCACGCGATTGCTGGCGCGGGCGCATTTTGCCTCTGACGTCGTGCTCGGGGCGGGGGTGGGGTGGCTGGTGGCGTTCCTGCTTTCGAGGCGGTGGACGGTCACTGAACGGCAGATGTGAGATGGGAGAGGTGAGATGTAAGGAACACAGCGCCCACAAATGAAAAGGCCGCCCGCACGGGCGGCCTTCTCACATCTCCCATCTCCCATCTGTCGTCAATCCATCGCCACCTTCTTCTCCGCCGGCTTGGCCTTCGGGTCCACGAGCGGTTTCCGCGCGCGCAGGTGCTCTTCCATCTTCAGGCGCGGGACGCCGTCCTTGAGCCAGTCCGGCGCCGGCTTGCCCTGCAGGAAGTGGTCGAACCACTCCATCATCCGCACGGCGTAGTCCTTCTGGTTCGTCGGCCGCGCGAGGCCGTGGTTCTCGCCGACGTACTCGAGCAGCACGACCTCCTTCCCGAGTTCGCGCAGCGTGTTGTAGTACGTGATCCCCTGGTTGAAGTCGACCGCGCCGTCGCGGTCGTTGTGCAGGATCATGAAGGGGATGTCGAGTTCGTTCGCGAACCGGTTCGGCGAGTTGCGCAGGTAGGCGTCCGGGTCCTTCGCGTAGCTCGAGCGGAAGCGCCCCTGGCTCGAGATGAAGATCGGCTGGTTGGCCGAGCCCGAGTTCCAGTAGACGGAGCTGAACATCGAGACCATGTCCGTGAGCGGCGCGCCCGCGATGCCGGTCTTGAAGATGTCGGTCTGCGTCGTGATGAAACTCGTCTGATAGCCGCCCCAGCTGTGGCCCTGGAGTCCGACGTTCGTCGCGTCCACGACGCCGGTCGCGATCGCGGCCTTCACGGCCGGCACCACGCACCAGACCGCCGAACGGCCCGGATCGTCGAGCTGGTACGAGATGTCGGGCATGAAGTACGCGTAGCCGCGCGACGTGTAGACGCTCGGGTTCGCGTAGCGGGTGGCATTGGGCTGCGCATAGGCGTGGAATCCTTGCGAGAGCCGTTCATAGATGTAGGTGAGCGTCGGATAGCTCTTTCCCTCCTCGTAGCCGGCCGGGAGGAAGAGCGCGCCCTGCATCGCCTTGCCGCCGTTGTCGCAGGTGTAGTTCACGAGGAGCGCGCCGGCGCTCCACGCGACCTCCTTCTGCTGCGGGTTGGCGTCGGTGAGCCGCCGCGGGTTCGCGAGCCCCGCGTCGGCGGCGTGCCAGTCCGGGAACATCGAGAAGGTCTGCCGCGTGAAAGCCCAGACTTCGGCGTCGCGCGCGCGGCGGAAGTCGATCTTCGCGTTCTCCCACGCGAGGGAGCGCGCCCCGCCGCGCTGCGCATCGACCTGCACCAGCCCCTCCTCCTTGGTCCACTCGCCATACGTCTCGAGGAAGAGCGGCCGCGTGACGTCGATGCCGCGCTCGCGCGGGTCGGCGGCGACGCGGCCCTGATAGCGGATCTTCTGCGTCTTGCCGTTGCCGGTGATGTTGAGGGCGGGGCCGCCGGCGACCGCGAGACGCCAGATGTCCCAGTTGTCGCGCACGAACAGGAAGCGACCGTCACGCGACCAGCCGAAGGGCGGGGCCGCGGGCGGCTTCACGACGTTGTGGTCGTCCTCATCGTCCCAGAAGGTCGCCGCAACGCCCTCGGTCAGGCGCCGTGAGGCCTTCGTGCCGAAGTCGTAGACGTTCCAATGGCCGTCATCGTACCAGGCCGCGCGCGCGCCGTCGGGCGCGAGGACCTGGGGTCCGGCGCCGGGATTCTGCAGCGCCTTCGCGATGATCGTGCGCTCGCCGCTCCTGACATCGACGGCGTAGAGGTCGCGCAGCGATCGCCCGTCCACACTCGCCTGCCGCTCGTAGGGCGTGAAGTCCGCGCCGAGCGCCCAGCGGTCGCCGAAGCCGACGTTGACGCTGCGCACCTTGTCGTCGGCGAGTTGGACCACCCTCGGTGTCGCGACGTGCCAGGCGGCGAGGTAGTTGAAGGACTTGTCCGCGGTCTCCTGCACCTGCTGCTGGCTCTGCAGGCGCGGGTCCTTCCAGTGCCAGAGGATCAGCGACGGTGTCTCCTCGTCCTGCCGCGCGGGGGCGACCTGCCCACCGGCGCCGGCGCCGGGGGCCGGGGCGTTGCCGCCTCCGGCCACGGGTGCGGCGGTGGACGGCGGCACCGGCTCGCGCGGCTCACGCAGGCCGAAGTAGAGCGTCGCCTGCGTGTCGCTCCACTTGGGCGCGCGGTCGGCGCTCACCACGAGGCCGCCGGCGACGCCGGGGCTCTTCTCGTCGATCGTCACGTGGACCGGCGTGCGCGTGGCGAGCCGGGCCCAGCCGAGTACCGTCGAGAGCGTGTCCTTGGTCGCGGAGTCGGCGCGCGTGCGCAGCACCGCGAGCGCGTCGCCGGTGTCGGCCCAGGTCAGGCGACGGTAGCTCGCCTTGCCGGCGTCGAGCGCGCGGACGACGCCGGTCGCCATCTCGCGCAGTTGCAAGCCGTTCCCGATCTGGTCGCGCTGGTCGATCGTCCAGGCGAGATATTGTCCCGCGGCGTCGAAGGCGTACTCGCCGACGCCGACGAGGGTGACCGGCGTGCCGCCGGCGAGATCGACCAGTGAGATGAGCGAGCCGCCGGGGGCCGCGCCGCCGCCGGCACCACCGCCGCCCGCCGCGCCGCCGGCACCGCCTCCGGCGCCTGCCGGCGCATCGGGCGGCATGTGCTGCAGCGCGATGACGTCGGAGCGATCGCCGGCGAAGCGGAAGCTGCGGACGCGATCGAACTCGCGCTTGATGCCGGTCGCGAGCTCGATCACCCCGACCTTCGTCGGCAGGGTGCGCCGGTCACGCCGCGCCTTCTTGGCGTCCTCGGCGTTGGGATGGATCGTGTAGGCGGCCCAGCGATTGTTGCCGGAGATCGCGATCGACCCCGCACCGCCGAAGCCGGACGGGGGTTCGCCGATGGCGATCCGGGTCTCGGCCGCACCAGCCGCGGTGCCACGCACGAGGAACTCGGCGTCGCCTTCATTCGGCGCCAGCACGTAGGCCAGCCAGCGGCCGTCGTTGGAGAGGGCGGGGAAGCGGATGCCCTTCCACGAGAGGAGGTCCTCGAGGGCGAGGGGGCGCCTCTCGGCGGGCGCGGTCGCCGCGGGCGCGTTCGCGGCAGGCGCGTTCGCCGAGGTCGGCTGCTGCGCCGTGGCGGGTGACGCGAGACTCGACGCGAGGGTCGCCGCGAGGATCGCGGCGAGGACGTGGCGCAGGGTGCGGACGGACATGCCGACGACTCCGGGTGGGTTCGAGGTCACCGAAAATGCCACGTCGGGCAGCGGTGGGCAATCGGACGGCGGTCATCACTTTATTCTACAAAGTACTTGACAGCCGCTGCTGACGTGCCGAGATTCATCCCATGGCCACACCGCTCCGCGACCCGCCGGCGCTCCACGACCGGGCCCTCCAGGACCTCTCCTTCATCCGGCGCACGATGGAGGGGGCCTCGGCCTTCACCGACGTCCCCGGCTGGGGACTCGTGCTCGTCGGCGTCAGCGCGCTCGCCGCCGCCGCCCTCGCCTCGGCGCAGCCGACGGCCGGCCGATGGCTCGCCGTCTGGCTCGCCGAGGCGCTGCTGGCGGCGACACTCGCGCTGCTGATGATCCGCCGCAAGATCCGCGGACACAGCGGCGGCGTCGCGACCCTCACCGTGCCCGCCCGCAAGTTCCTGCTCGGTTTCTGGCCCGCGATCGCGGCCGGTGCCGTGCTCACCTTCGCCAGCATCGAGCCGGGCGACCTTGCGGCCACCGACCACGCGGCGCTGGCCGACCTCCCCGGACTCTGGCTCCTGCTCTACGGGGTCGGGGTCGTGACCGCCGGCGCATTCTCCGTCCGCGCGGTGCCCCTGATGGGATTCCTCTTCCTGCTGCTCGGGAGCGCAGCCCTGTTCGTCCCCGCGCTGTCCGGCGACGTCGCGCTCGCCCTCGGGTTCGGGCTCTCGCAGATCGTGTTCGGGGTCATCATCGCCCGGAGGCACGGTGGCTAAGCGCAGCGGTGCGGCGGCAAAGGCGGTCCGCCCGGCGGCGCGGGTGCCCTCGCGGACGCCCGGCGCTGAACCGCTGCGGGCGGTGGATGGCGACGCCAGCGCGCCACTCGCTCTCGACCGCGTGATCCACGAGCGGCTCCGGCTCGCGATCGTCAGCGCGCTCGCGGTGCACGAGATGCTGACGTTCACCGAACTCAAGGCGATGCTCGATGCGTCCGACGGGAATCTCTCGGTGCACGCCCGGAAGCTCGAGGACGCGGGGTACCTCGCCTGCCGGAAGAGCTTCGACGGCCGGGTCCCGCGCACGGAGTACCGGCTGACGGCGGCCGGGAAGCGCGCGCTGGAGCGGTACCTGTCCCATATGGAAGCGCTCATCAAGCGGGTGGGCGGGGAGTAGGGCCCGCCGGCCCGTCGCAACGACGTCTCGCAGGACCAGCTACCCCGGGCGCCGCCGACGGCGCCCTTCTTCTGGAGTCTCAACTTCATGATACAAAGTACTCTCCCACTCCCGATCCACGTCGCCCTCATCATGGACGGCAACGGCCGCTGGGCCGAACGCCGCGGCCAGCCGCGCTGGACCGGGCACCAGGCCGGCGTCGCCGCCGTCCGCACCGCCGTCACCCAGTGCGCCCGGCGCGGCGTCCGCCAGCTCACGCTCTACGCCTTCTCGAGCGACAACTGGAAGCGGCCGCTCCCCGAGGTCACGGCGATCCTCGGCCTCTGCGAGCGCCAGCTCCGCAGCGAGGCGGAGGCGCTCGAGCGCGACGGCATCCGCACGACGGCCATCGGGCGCCGCGACCGCATCCCCGCCGCGCTGCGGCGCGCCATCGAGGACATCGAGGAGCGCACCGCCGCCGGACGGCGGATGGAACTCCGCATCGCGCTTGACTACTCGAGCCGCGAGGCCATCGCCTCGAGTCTCGCGATGCCCGAGCCGCAGATCGGCTCGCAGATCGGCTCGCAGATCGGCTCGCGGACCGGCTCCCGGATCGGCTCCCGGATCGGCTCGACCATCATCCCGCCGGTGGACCTCCTGCTGCGCACCGGAGGCGAACGCCGCCTCTCCGACTTCCTGCTCTGGGAGTGCGCCTACGCCGAACTCGTCTTCCTCGACCTGCTCTTCCCCGACCTCACCGCTGCCGACATCGATCGGGTGCTCGCCGAGTATACCGCGCGCGAGCGTCGGTTCGGCGCCATCTCCGCGAGAGCCACCGCATGACCGCCGACCGGGCCCGCCGCATCCTGCTCGCCGCCCTCGTGCTCGGGGTGGCGGGCGACCTCCTCTTCTTCGACACCGAACTGCGCCTCGGCTTCGCCCTCTGGGTCGCGCTCGTCGTCGCGGTCGCACTCTGGTTCGGCGTGGACCGCGCGTCCTCCGATACGACGGCGCGTCGTGAGCGCGCCGGCCTCCTTGTGCTCGCCGCGCTCGCCGCGGCCGGACTGGTGGTGCGCGACGCCGAGACGCTCTTCGCGTTCGACTTCCTGCTCGCGCTCGCCGCCGCGACCCTGGTCGTCTGGCGTGCCCGCGGACGCTCGCTCGCGGAGATCCGGATCGGCGACGGGCCCGTCGCCGCCTACGCCGCGGCGCTCTCGACGGGTGCGGGGGCGCTGATGCTCTCGACCCGCGATGCGGAGACGGCCGAGGTCGCGCCCGGTCGGCGTCAGGCACGGCTCGTGGTGCTCGGCGCCCTCGTGGCTCTCCCCGTGCTGGCCATCGTCGCCGCGCTGCTCGGCGAGGCCGACCCGATGTTCGGGGCGGCGCTGCAGGCGATCTCGGACTTCGTGGCCGAGGACCTCGTCCGCCACATCGTGGTGCCGATCGTGCTGACGTGGATCGTCGCCGGCTGGATGCGCGGCACCCTCGTGCCGCTCGGCCCGTCGCCCGCGGCGTCATTCGCGCCGCCGCGGGTGGCGATGGCGGCGCTGGCACCGTTGCTCTATGCGCTGGTCGCGCTGCTGACCGCCTTCCTCGCGCTCCAGGTGCGGGCACTCTTCGGCGGCGTCGCATTCGTGGAGGCGACGGCGGGGCTCTCGTACGCCGAGTACGCGCGCAGCGGCTTCTTCGAGCTCGTCGCCGTCGCCTGCATCGTGCTCGCCGTGCTCCTCGTCGCGGACGCGATGCTCGACCGGTCGGAGCCGGCCGGTGAGCGCCCCCTGCGGACGGTGAGCGGCGTGCTGCTGGTGCTCGTCGGTGTGCTCGCGGCGTCGGCGGTGCAGCGGATGGCGCTCTACGTGGGCTTCTACGGACTGAGCGAGAGCCGGATCTACGCGCTCGCAGGGATGGCCTGGATCGTGGCCGCGCTCGCGTGGTTCGGCGGTTCCGTGCTGCGGGGGCGCCGCGAGCGCTTCACGGCGGGCGTGCTCGCGATCACCGCGGCCTGGGTCCTCGCGCTCAACCTGCTCGATCCCGATGCGCTCGTGGCGCGGGTGAATCTCGCGCGGGCGCAGGACGGGGCGTCGTTCGACGTGAACTACCACGCCGAGCGCTCGGCCGACGCGGTGCCGGTGCTGGTGGCGGGAGCCAGGGTGATCGAGCCCGCGGCGTGCCGCGAGCTGTTCACGCTCCTGCGCGCGCGCTGGGTGGCCGGGGCCTGGCCCGGGAAGGATTGGCGCAGCTGGAACCTCCGCCGCTCGCGCACCGTGTCGCTGCTCTCCGCGTCCCACGAGGAGCTCGTCCGTCGTCACTGCCGGGGTCCTTGATCGGTTCGTGACCGGGGACGGTGATGGCAGGGTAGGAGGGGGGCACCGTCCCTTCGACCGGATCACACGACAACCGGGGAGTCCCCGCGTGCGCCTCGCCTCGATCGCCCGATCGTTCACCTCCGGCATCGCCCTCGCGGCCGGCCTCGCGTTGTCGTCGTGCGACGGCTCGAGCCTGCTCGGCGTCTCGGCGACGACGATCACCGATGTCGCCCAGGCGCGCGCGCTCTGGGAGGAGAGGGCGCCGCGCGAGTACAGCTTCGTGTTCGAACTCTCCTGCTTCTGCCCCGACCTGCGTCCGGTCGTCGTGCTGGTCCGCGATGGCGTGGTGCGCGATGTGCGCCACGCGGACGACCTGACGCCGATCCCGAGGGAGTCGTCCTATTCGTATCCGTCGATCGAGGGGATCTTCCGGATCGTCGAGCAGGCGCGGACCGGGGCTGCGTTCAGCGTGAGCGCGGAGTTCGATGCCGTGTACGGGTATCCGCGGGTCGTGTCGGTCGATCCATGGGAAGGGATCGCGGATGACGGGTGGGGCTACGCGGTGAGCAAGGTCACCCGTCGCTAGGGACTACCAACCATTCGTGTCCCGCCGGCTGTCCAACGCGCAACCCCCGCTCCGAGGCTCGCCCGTGCACCGCGCCGGTCCCGATCAGTCCGATCCCGTCTCCCGCCGCACCGCACTCGGACGACTCGCCGCCGTCGCGGTCGCAGCGGCAGTCCCGTCCGCTGCTCGTGCCGGCGACCACGCTCCGGCTTCCATGGCCGCGCGCCGCGCGCCCCTTCAGGAGCCGGAGTTCGCGGCACTGCTGCGGCAGGCCAACGTCCCTTCGTTCGCCGCCGCGATGGTGGACGGCGACCGCGTCACGACCCGCGTGCTCGGGATCCGGCGGGCGGGTGAGCCGGAGCGCGTGACGGAGGAGACGATCTACGCGGCCGCGTCGCTCACG
>JANNLH010000095.1:0-16348 GCA_031396725.1 Gemmatimonadaceae bacterium
CGGCGACGATCCGGCGCTCGTCGCACTGGGTGAGATCGTGCACGATCTCGACTGCAAGGACGAACGGTTCGGGCGGCCGGAGAACGCCGGGGTGCGGCTGATGATCGCCGAGCTCGTGCAGCGGATCGCGTCGGACGAGGACCGGCTCGCGGCGGGCTCGGCGCTGTTCGAGTCGCTCTATCGCGGTCTCGCGTCGGGGCGCTGAGCGCGGCCTTCGAGCAACAGAACCGCGGTGAACGCGATGCACGTCCGGTCCACCGTCCACCGCGGGTCCTGATCGCTCGTCGAGCTAACGCCTGGCCATCCAGATGTCGCCGTCGGTGGCGGTCACGCCGCGCGTGAAGTAGAGCGTCCGGCCGTCGCGCGAGAGATTGGGCCGCTCCTCACGGCCCGGCGTGCTCAGTTCGACGATCCGCTCCGGTGTAAGCCACGGATCGTTCGGACTCCTGCGCAAGGACACGAACAGGTCGACGTTCACGACGCCGCTTCCGCCGCGAGTGGAATGGAAGATCGCTTCGCGGAGATCGAATCGGATCGTCGGTCGACCATCAATGACCGGGCTATTGAGTTCACTCACCGGCAGCGCTTCCGTGAGCACCTGACCCTGCCGGTCGATCGTCACGACGAAGATCTCCGTCCCGGCCGTCGGCGTGCTTCGCTCGAAGTAGAGCTCGGCGGCGCAGGCGTCCTCTTCCCCCTCATCATCGTCGTCGCCGCAGTCGCCGCGGAACCTCGTGAGATACGGGCCCACCTCGGACGCCGCGGTGTTGATCCCGGACCCGAGCCTGACCGGCGAGGTCCAGGCGAAGTCGTCAGCAGCGTCGCTGCGGGTTGTCATCCAAAGGTCGTTGCTGCCGGCCCCACCCGCCCGGGCGCTCGTGAACAGCATCATCGTCCCGTCGGTCGAGAACGTCGCGGCGCACTCGCCGCCGGTGCTGTTCACCACCGGACCGAGGTTCACGGCCGTCTCGAAGTCCTCGCCGCTCGACCGGCGCCGGGAGACGTAGAAGTCGTTGCCGCCCAACCCCCCTGGGCGATCCGAGCAGAAGTAGAGACTCAGGTCGTTCGGCGAGATCGACGGGGAGATGTCGTTCGCGGTCGGGCTGCTGATCCCTGCGGCCAGCCGCACGGGCGCGGACCACGGAGTTCGCTGGGGCGTGAAGCCCATCGCAGCGGTGTGCTGCACCGGCTCCAACGGCAGGGGGCCGGACTCGCGTTCGCAGCCGGCGAGCAGGACGAGCGCTGACACGAGGGCCAGCGAGGTGCTCGGAACGCCCTTCATGGTATTCCTCCCAACAGGAGTGTGCGCGATGGCCAGCCCGCGAGCGCGGGTCTCTGGCAGACGCGGGTCGCGCGTCCGCATACTCAATGGCGAGAGTCGCTCACCGCCCGGTGACGGTTGCCTCACGTGCAGGTGAGACGGCCGTGAGAGGGGCGTCCGCGGATCACCTCATCGCGGCCGTGCAGCCGACGCGATCGGAAGGCGCGGCCCTTCGAACCAGTGCTCGGCGATCACGATGTCCGCGCGCTCCGTTCCGCGACGAATCATCGCGAACCGCCGGCCATCGGGGTGCACGTCGTAGATGGCGCCGTTGAGCGCGGCGACGTACGGCGCGTCGTCGAACAGCCGCCGGCGGCGCACGACGCGCATCGATGGCGTACGGGTCACCTCCGCCGCGAGCATACCGGTGCCGGTGCGGTAGAAGAGCTCGCGACCGCCCGGCGCCCATCGCGGCTCCTTGCCGCCCGCCTCGGAGATCCGGATGGCAGCACCCGGCCGAGGGAACGAGCGGACGTACACCTCGTCCCGGCCCGTCTCATCGGAGACATAGGCGAGCCACCGCCCGTCAGGCGACACGGCGGCCGCATCCTCATCGGCGTTCGTGCGCAGATACGGGATAGGTTCCGCCGCCTTCTCCAAGGGGACGATCCAGAGATCGCGTCGCGAGCGTGGTGTCACCCGGTTCGTGACGAGCTGTAGGCCGTCCGGCGTGATGTCCCACGGGATCTGGTCGGCCTCCGCCGGCCGGATCGTCGTCCCAGAATCACTGCCGTCCGCGGCAAGCGAGCGCACCTCGTAGCCCGCCGCTCGCCCGCCATCGGTCGACGAGAGGACGATCCGCTCTCCGTCCGGCATCCAGTCGGGGTATCGCCCCCGATCGCCGAAGGTCAGGGCACTCGACGTGCCACGGTCGAGGTCGAAGAGCCAGAGATCCGTCTTGTCAGCCGCGTCGGCGGCAAGGGACGTCAGGATGCGTCGGCCATCCGGTGAGACGCGCACCGCGCGGTAGGCGGCACGGGGGATCGGCAACGACTCTTCGTGCCCCGCGTGATCCACCAGGACGAGCGCGCGTCCTCCGATGTCCTCGCTGGCGTACGCGATGGCTCCGAAGCGTGAGGTGCCGAACTTCGCGGCTCCGTGCGTACCGACGCTGATGTCCTGCGTCACGGGCACCGCGGCACCGACGACCCGTGCCGATCGCGGATCGAACGGGACGGCGAGGAGCGTGCCGCCGGGTCGCGCGAAGACCAGGTCGCCGGGCGCGACGAATCGCGCACTCGTGCCCTGCAGGTCCAGCAGGCGGATGGCGCCCGTCTCGACGGACACGATCACCAGCTGGAATCCCGTCGAGTCCACCTGGGTGACGACGGCCGCCCGCCCGCCCGGCAACAGCTCCGGCCAGCGGTACCACGTCCTCGTCGCGGTATCCGCCGCGACGATCATGCGGGCTTCGCCACCGCCGGCCGCGACACGCCAGAGCCCTGCGGGCGTGGCGAACACGATCGTATCGTTGGTGCCCCAGCTGGCGCCCTGGACTGACTGCGCGACGGTGCACACGGTGATGGCTGGACCTCCCGCAACGGGCATCTTCAATATCCGTTCGCCCTGCACGAACGCGAGCCATTGGCCGTCCGAGGAGAAGAAGGGCAAGTAAGCGTCTTCTGTGCCGGGGACGGAGTCGATGCCGAGTCGGTCGAGCGTCCGGCGCAGGAGTCGGCGGGTCGATCCGGTCCTGCCGACGTAGACGAGTCGGGAGCCGTCGGGCGAGAGTGCGATCGTGGAGCCGGTGATGCCGCGCGTCATGATCGAGTCGTCACCGAGGTCGAGCGTCGCGACGAACACGGGATGGGACGTCGGGAGTGGTGAGCGGCCGATCCAGGCGGCGGCGGCGAGCCCGAGGGCCAGCACACCGATGGCGAGTGCCGCTAGCGGACGGGTGCCCAGGCGCTGCCGCACCGTGACAAGGATCGTCCGGACGGGTCGTCCGGTCCGGTGGATCCGGCGGACCCTCGCGGGGCGCTGCCCCTCTTCACGGAGACTGAGAGCGAGCGCTTGCGTCTCGGCAGATGGTTCGACGTCGAGCTCGCGTTTGAGATGCCACGCGAACGCTTCGTACGCCCGCAGGGCGGCGGCACGGTCCCCGACACGATCGAGAAAGGAGACCAGGCGTCGGGCCACGCCCTCGTCGGTCGGGAAGAACTCGGCCGCCCGGCGAGCCCAGCGGGCCGCATCGACGGCGTCCCCTTCCAACGCCTTCGCGTCGGCGACACGCCAGGCCCCGTCGGAGGCCCGCTGATGCAACCGTGCGCGCGCCGACTCGAGCCATCGCTCGAATCCCTCCGCACCGGGCACGAAGAATCCCTCCAGGAGATCGCCGCCATAGAGCGCGAGCGCGTCGGTGGGGCGACCCTCCTCGAGCGCGGCCTCGAACGCACCCACATCGCTCCATACCGCGACGGTATGGAGGCCGATCTCGGTGTCTCCGCGGGCGACGATCGACTCCTCCCCGAGTGCGCCGCGGAGCACGTAGAGCGCCTGATTGAGCGCGGCGCGCGCGTGCGAGTCGTCGAGCTCCGGCCAGAAGTGCGCGAGGAGCGTGTCGCGGCGGTGAAGGCCGCGGGGGACCGCGGCGGCGAGATACGCCAGCAACGCGACGCGCTTCGGCTGGCGGAGGAGGGATCCGAGATCCCGACCGTCGGTCGTGGTGAGACGCAGCGCGCCGAGCATCCGGATCTCGATCGTCACGGCTCCCTCACTTGCACGTGAGGCACAGGTCACCGGGCGGTGAGCGGCCCTCGCTAGGGAATATGCGGACGCGGGACCCGCGTCGGCCAGCATCCCGCGTCCGCGGGGTTGGTCCCTGCCTAGACTCACGTTCCGGAGGAACCTCATGAAGGCCGTTCCCTGCGCCCGGCTCGCGCTACTGGCACCGCTCGCCGCACTCGTCGGATGCCAGTCCGAGCCCGGCGGCCATCCGCTGGAGCCGACGCTCCATTCCGCGTCGATGCAGTTCACGCCCGAGCGGACGCCCTGGTCGGCGCCCGTACGGCTGGGCCCCGCGATCAGCGACCCGGCGTGGAACGACCAGAACCCGACGATCGCATCGGACGGGCTGAGCCTCTACTTCTGCTCGGACCGACCGGGTGGTATCGGCGGCAACGACATCTGGGTCTCACGGCGCGCGACCGAATCGGCGGACTTCGAGACCGTCGCCAACCTTGGTGCCGCGGTGAACAGCACTGCGGGCGATTGCGGCGCGACGTTCTCGATCGACGGCCGGATGATGATCTTCACCAGCACGCGCGCGGGGGGCGCGGGCGGGAATGACATCTATGTGACGTTCCGGGGCGACGCGGGCGATGACTTCGCCTGGGCCGCTCCGGTCCGGCTGGGTCCTGAGATCAACACGGCGATGCTCGAGTTGGGCCCGCACCTCACGCGGTTCCGTGGTGACTGTGGGGACGCCGACGGTGAGGAGAGCACGGGAGAGCCGTGCGTTGCCGCGCTCTATTTCGATCGAGGCTCGGCGACGGTGCCGACCGAGATCCACGTCGTGACGATCGACCGGCAGGGCCGGGCGCTCACGCAGCCGGCCCCGGTGAGCGAGCTCAACAGCCCGGATGCGGATGGACGGACGGCGCTCCGTTTCGACCTGCGTGAGGTCATGTTCCAATCCACCCGCGACGGTCGCGGCATCCTGAACGTCGACCTGTTCGGTGCCTCACGCCGGAGTCCGAACAGCCCGTGGGACACACCGCGGCCGCTCGACGAGCTGAACACGGCGGACCGCGAGTTCGGGCCGAGTCTCTCGCGCGACGGCCGGACGATCTACTTCACGCGTGGGACGGGATTCACCGTCAACGACATCTGGATGGCGAGGCGATGAGCGACGGTCGGGACCAACGTCGCGCTGACGTTGGTCCCGGAGTCGGCCCGTCCCGTCGCGGAGAGCGCGTTCACTCGTTCGGCGGACGCGTCAGTCGTCCGCCCGTGAACATTGCCGCCCTCGAAACTTCATTGGTTCGAAGGCGCCAGGGCGCGGCGTGCCGCCAGTCCGGCCAGATGATGCCGCGTGTGCGCACTCAGCATTCTGAGTGCGGCCAGCGGCGTGAGGGGACCGAAATACGCGTGCGCGATGCGTCTGGTCGGGTGGTGGTCCGCGGCCTCCCGCAGCGCCACGATGGCGTCCTGCGCACTGCGCCGCAGGCGCGCGATCGCCTCGTCCGTCGAGAGACGGAGCGCTTCGCGCTCGTCCGGCTGCACCTCCGCGGGCGCGCGGGCGCCACGGGGAAATCGCCGAGCCGCAAGCAGCAGAGGCAGCACGAGCGTCCGGGAGACGAAGGCGATCGCGGGGTGCGAGCGCATGCGCATGCCGGGACCTCCGCGCGCGGCTGCGATCCCGAACTCGTACGACAGGGTCACGTGCAGGGCCAGCGCGGCGGCACTCCATCGGCCAGGGGCCGACGTACCGTGCCAGCGCGTGACGTCAAACCGCTCGATGGCCTCGACGAACGCGGTCACTTCGCGCTGGTGTTCGACGCCAGCCTCATTCCACGCGTCGGATCCCGTGATCGACGCGACAGGTCGTTCTACCGTGTGTTCAGGCAACGTTGATCAACCTCCCGGGAAGTCAGGCGCCAACGCTCAAGGCAGAACAGCGCGCGAATGTTCCCGGCGAGCGGGGCGGGGCTGCCGCCACGACGCGCGTCAGCGGGCCGGCGGGATCGGCAGGGCGACGATCGGCGGCGGCGCGAGGTTGACGGGGCGCGGTGCCACGGCCGGTGCGCGGCGCTCGGCGGTGCTCGTCGGCGCCGCGGCTCGGAGGACGATGCGACTCCCCTCGATCTCGGCGCGCACTCGCAGCGCCGTTTCGAGCGCGTCGACCAGGCTGTCGCGGCTCGCCAACGGCACGTCGATCGAGGCCGTGTCCGCCTGCGCGCGCTCCGCGGGGAATCGCACGTCCACGTCGTACCACCGCCGCGCGGCGGCGGCGATCGTCGTGAGCGATGCGCCGGAGAGCTGCAGCCGCCCCGTCCGCCAACCGAACGCCTCCTCACGCTGCTCGCGCGTGAGCGAGAGCGGGGCCCCCGAGCCGATGCGCACCGTGCTCCCGGCCATCAGGCGCACGCGCGACGACTCGCGCACGAGCACCAGATCGCCCGAGTCCACCTGCACATTCACGAGCCCCGCCGCGTCAGTGTCGAAGGCCGCGACGCCACCCGCCGTCAGGAAGCGGAGTTCGCCCACCTGGATCGCCGCCAGCGCGCTCGAATCGTGCTTGAGCGCGACCATCACCGGGCCGGCGACGCGGAGCGCTCGTGCGCCGTCGCCGAAGGCCGCGTTCGTCGAGAGCGTCCCGCCGGAGCCGAGGCGCGCGACCGAACTGTCGGGGAGCGTCACCTGCTCGATCGCCGAGCGTGCCGCCTCGTACGACGGACCGGTGGAGTCGGCGAGCGCCGAGAATGCGCGCGCCTGCGGATCGCGCGTTCCGCCGGTGATCAGGGAGGCGAGCGCGACGAGCACGAGAACGGCGGCTGCGGCGAGCCCGAATCGCTTCTGGGTATCGCTCAATCGGGCGGTCGTGCGCTCGGCGGCTTGAATGCGAGCGAAGCCCCCGGTCCTCCGCGCCGACGACCGCGCAGCGGGGGGCGCGTCGACTCGGCTGGTCGACATCGAGATGCGCGGCTTCTGGACGGGACGCGGCGCGACCGCTGCCGGAGGCGGGGTCGGCAGCGGTGCCGGCCTCGGGGTCGGCATCGGGGCCGGCATCATGGCCGGCATCAGGGTCGGCGTCGGATGCGCCTGCGTGACCGCCACGATCTCCGATGGCGTCGCCGACGCTGCGCGTCGCTCGCCGATTCGCCGGCGCACCGCCTCCACCGACATGCTCTCCAGGCTTCCCGGAACCGGAGCGTCCGACGGCGCGTCGTCGAAGCGCGTCACGTCCTGCCGCCGATCGGCCTCCGCCCCGATCGCCGCGAGCGCGGCATCCTGCACATGGCGGTGGAGCGCGTCGAAGGTCGCGAAGCGCTCGCGCTCGTCCCAGGCGCGGTGCAGCACCCGCTCGACCAGGCGCGAGGCGATGGCGGGGTCGCCGAGCCGGACCGTCGCCTCCCACGCGAGGGGAGCATAGAGTCGTTCGACGAATCGCTCGACGGGAATCGCCGCGATAGGCAGCGCGGAGGCGGAGGTGGTGGTCACGGGCAGAAGATGGCGAGCATCACGCGCGAGCGGGGCGGACTGACCGAGTTGCAACGATGGTGTTACGCAAGGCGGACCGATCCGATGCAGCGCCAAGCTGGTGCCGGCCGCCCCCCGGCCTGATCATGTTCCGATGCGATCCCTCCGACGCGGCCGCGCTCCCATCCTCGTGCTGCCGCTGCTCGTCGTCCTTGCGGCGGCGGAGGTGGCGCATTCGAAGTCGACGCCGCGCGCTTCGCGCACACTGGCCCCGTACACCGTCTGGCGTGCAGGAGCGCCCGTGCCGCTTGTCGGGGAGGTCCGCCTCGCCGCCGGACGCACACTGGTCATCGAGGCCGGCACTCGCGTGGAGGCGACCCCGGGTTCGCGTCTCGTGATCGAACGCGGCGCCTCGATCATCGCCGACGGGACCGCGCTCCGACCCATCGTACTCACCTGCGTCGGGTCGCTCGCCGAGCCGCTGCTCGCGCCGGGCTGTTGGGGTGGCGTTGTGCTCCAGGGGTTCGCGCCGGTGAATGGAGGCACGCCCTCCAGTCCGGAGGCGCCCGGCAACGGCCTCGGCGGGTGCAATGAGCTTGTCAGCGATGCCACCGGCGACCGCATGGGGGGATGCGACGCGGTCGACGATTCGGGCATCCTGCGCTTCGTGCGGATCGAACTCGCCGAGGAGGGTTTGCGACTCGAAGGCGTCGGGAACGGCACGGTGCTGGAGCAGCTCGAGGTGCGGCGGAGCAGACTCGACGGGGTCCGCCTGGTCGGCGGCACCGCGGACCTGCGCCGCTTCTCGCTCGGTCACAACGGTCTCGCCGGCCTGAGCTGGACCCGAGGGTGGACCGGCCGCGCGCAGGAGATCCTCGTGCTGGCGCACCCGCTCGATCATCGCGAGGCCATTCGCGGCGAGAACGCGCCCACGCTCGGGGAGGCGGATCGGGCGCCGCGATCACAGCCGCAGCTCGCGAATGTGACGATCATCGCGCCTTCGGCCGCCACCAACCCCGATCACCTCACGAGCGCGGCCATCCGCCTCGAGCGCGGAACGGCCGTGCGGCTGCGCAACGCGCTCGTGATCGGCCCCCGCGTCGCGCTCGATGTGGACGACGCCGCGACCTGTCTCGCGCTAGCGTCCGATGCGTTCCGGAGCGTCGTGACGTCGGGCGCGACGGACGCGGGAGATCCTGACGCCGACGCGGCGCCCTGCGCCGCGGAGTCGGCCCGGCTCACCGACGGTGCGCACCTGAATCAACTCCTCGGCGCGGATCCCTTGCTGCTCGTCGCGCCCCACCTGACCAACACCCCCGACCTGCGCCCGGGATCCTCGACGGCGTGGAGCACGATCAGCGCGAGTCCGTTGGTCGCCGACGGATTCTTCGACGTCGGCGCGCCCTACGTCGGCGGCGTTCGTCCCGGCGCGAATGGCAGCATCCCGTGGTATGCGGGATGGACGGTCTGGATGCCGACCGCCGGCGTGCCGATCGCCACGACCGCGCAGAGCCTCGCCCTGATGACCGGGACCGCGGGCCTCGACGTCGCCGCGCCGCCGGTGGTGCGCGCCACCGACGCGGACGGGCTCGGCGTGAGCGACCTCAGTGTGTCGTTCAACGTGATCTCGGGTGGAGGCAGCGTCGGAGTCGCCTCCACGCGCACGGACGTCGAAGGCTATGCGCGCGTGGCGCGCTGGACCCTCGGCCCGCAGGTCGGCCCACAGCTGCTCACCGCGTCATTCGATGGGCTGCCCAATGTTGTGTTCCGCGCGACCGCCTCGGCGCCGCCGGGCCAGGGATGGCTCGAGCCCGTGAGCAGCACCGATGCGCAGGTCGGAGCGGCCGGCGCGATCCTTCCGGTCGCCCCGGGGGTGATCGTGCGCGACCCCGGCGGTGCTCCGGTGGCCGGCGTCTCGGTGACCTTCGCCGTCACCTCCGGCGGTGGCACGCTCACCGGTGCGAACGCCATCTCGTCGGCCAGCGGCGTCGCGACCGTAGGCTCGTGGCGGCTCGGAAGCACCTCGGGCACGCAACGGCTCTCGGTCTCCGCCACCGGACGACTCGGCACGACGATGGTCGCTCAGGCCAACGCGACCGGTGTCCCGTCGCTGGTGCGCGAGACGATCATCTCGGAGTCATTGCTCGAGTGGCCTTGGGACCTGGCCTTCGCACCCGATGGCACACTGCTCTTCACGCAGCGTCTCGGCGTGCTCCAGGTGATCCGGCCCGGAAGCACGGTCGCGCAGACCATCGCGCAGCCGACCGATCTGGGGGCCGAGGGGCAGAGCGGCCTGCTGGGTCTCGCGGTGGATCCCGCGTTCGGCGCCAATCGCTATGTGTACACGTACCAGTCGTGGCTGGGAGCGTCGGGCGCGCGCGACAATCGTGTGGTCCGGTGGCGCGTCGCGCCCGACTGGAGCGCGCTGACCGAGCGCACCGACATCGTCACCGGCATCTCGTACAATGGCGGTGGCCATTCGGGAGGACGGATCCGATTCGGGGCGGACGGCCATCTCTGGATCGCCACCGGCGACACGCGGATCGGTGGCGTGCCGCAGGACCTCTCGGTGCTCGGCGGAAAGGTCCTGCGCGTCACGCGCGATGGAGCGCCGGCTCCGGGCAACCCGTCACTCGGCGCCGGGAGCGACCCCCGCATCTACGCATTCGGCTTCCGCAACGTGCAGGGGCTCGCGCTGCGGAGCGATGGCGCGATGTACAGCTGCGAGCACGGTCCGGTGCACAGCGACGAGGTGACGAGACTCGCAGCCGGCGGCAACGGGGGCTGGCACCCACTGCGGAGCGGGGATCCCTACGACGAGTATCGCGGATACGAGGGGCTTTGGCCGATGACGGACAGCGTGCGATTCCCGTCCGCGATGCGACCCACGTGGAGCACTGGCGACCCGAGTGAGGGGATGTCGGCGTGCGTCTTCTTGAGCGGCGCGCAGTGGGGCGCTTGGGACGGCGCGCTCGTGGTGGGATTGATGTCCGGATTCCGCGCTGTGGTGCTGTCGCTGAGCCCCGATGGCCGGTCGGTCACCGGCAGCTGGCCGCTCTGGCCGGGCACGGAGCGGTACCGCGGCTTCGCGATCGGGCCAGATGGCGCGCTCTACGGCGTGTCCGACTTCAGCGGCCTCTTTCGGATCAGGCCGCAGTAGCTAGAGCAGCCGCTCGAGGCGGCCTTTACGCCGGACGATGTTCTTGTAGTCCCACTGGATCTCGCGCGCCTTCTTGAGCCAGCGCCGCACGGCCGTGATCCGGATCTGGGAGACGTCGTTGTAGAAGATCGACGCGTCCTTGAACTTGGCGCCCACCACGTTCAGCGCCTCTTCGTCGAAGCCTGCCCCGCTCCAGAACATGAGCCGGATCCCCGGCTTCTGCTTGCTGTAGCCGACGATCGGGTTGCCATCGAGGAACCAGACCGGATGCGCGTGCCAGATCTTGCTCTCTGCACCGGGCAGGTGCTTGTCGAGCGCATGGGCGAGCAGGTAGCACACGGCCTTGTGCTGCGCCGCCTGCTGCTTGTTGTACTTCACGATCGCTCGGTGGATCATCGCAGGATCTTCTCCATCGCCTTTCCCTTCGCGAGCTCGTCAATGAGCTTGTCCAGATACCGCACCTTGCGCATCAGCGGATGCTTGACCTCTTCCACGCGGACGCCACAGACGACGCCCTTGATGAGCGCACTGTTCGGATGAAACGCCGGCGCCTCGGCGAAGAACGTCTCGAAGTCGTTCTGCTTCTTGATCTGCTGCGCGAGCCCTGCCCGGGTGTAGCCGGTCAGCCAACAGATGATCCGGTCCACCTCCTCCTGCGTGCGACCCTTGCGCTCCGCCTTCTGGACGTAGAGCGGATACACCGACGAGAAGCGCATCGCGTACACACGATTCCTGGTCACTGTCATTGCTCCTCCTCTGGGACGGCCGCCGGAGATGAGGCTCTCCGGACATCCGGGAACGTTCCGGCGCCGTCACGCTTTGACCACGGAGGCGCCAGTCCAAGCGGCGCATCTCCCCCCACGAGCACAGGTTCGCCACGATGCCACGCAATGTTCAACGCCGCCGCGCGGCGATCGTCATACTTCTCGCGGCGTTCGTCTCGTTCCTGCTCTCGGTCGCGCTCTGGTTCACGGGCAATCGGGAACAAGGGCTGTATGTGGGACTCTGGGTGCCGTCCATTCTCTCGTTCGGGAGCGTTGCGCTCCTGATCCACAGGGACAGCGATGTCTGACCTGGTGCTCTTCGCAGTGGGACTGGTGGTCGCCGTTCCGGCAGGAATCGTCGTGGTGGGTCTCGTGCTCGCCGCCGCCGCCGACGGGCGCGTGCAGAAGGGCCCCGCGAACTGACGCCGTGCGGGATCCGGCCGTCTCATTCAGCGGGTCGCAAGCCAACTGATGCCGAGGCACATCGTGAGCATGACGAGTGCGGGGAGCGATTTCTGGAGCGGATCGCGGATCTTCGCGTGCATGGCGAGCGCCCCGAGCATGAGGACGCACACGAGCGCGGCGGCCGGGAACACCAGGGCGGGAAGCCAGATGCCGGCGAGCAGGGCGAGCGCCGCCCCCACCTTGAGCGCGCCCACGACGTAAGCCGACCAGCTCGGCAAGCCGTACGCGGCGAACTCCTCCAGCATCGAGCCCGCCGTGCCTCCGCGATACCCGGTGCGCCGGCTGAATCGCAGCAGCCAGACATTGAGGAGTCCGAGCGCCGCTGCTACCTGCAGAATGACCAACACGGTTCTCATACGGGCTCCGGAAGGGGTCAGAAGGGGGTTGAGCGACTCGCCAAGCGAACACTACCACGATCTGGAGCATATGCAATTCGCACTCGCACTCGCCCAAGGCGTCTCGATTGCCGCGTTCACGCTGTACGGCACGATCACCCTGCTCTCGCGCGCCATGGTCGCGGAGTTCGAGCGCTTCGGACTCGCTCGGCTGCGAGTGCTGACCGCGACGCTGCAGATCGCCGGCAGCATGGGGCTGTTCGCCGGCTACCGGTACCGTCCGCTGTTGCTGATGTCCGCCGGGGGCTTCGCAGTGATGATGCTGCTCGCGGTGCTGGTGCGGATGAGGATCCGCGACCCGATCCAAGCGATGGTCCCGGCGTTCGTGCTGCTGCTCCTCAATCTCGTGCTCATCGTACTCGCGTGGTGATGGCTGCCCCCGACGCCGACCCGGATGCGCGTGCCGGATCTTGGCGCGGATCGCCATCAACGATTGCCGGGCCTCGCCCGTACCCCCATATATAGAAGCGTCATCCCCGACGTCCCACCGGCGACGCAGGCGCCCGGCCTTCCCGTTCCCTCGACGGCCTCCTGCTGCCCAGGCCGTCTCGCACGGAGCACTCTGTGAGAGCTTTCCGCACCCTTCGGGGCCTCGGCCTCGTCCTCGCCGGCGCGCTCTCGGCCGGCGGACTCGACGCCCAGCAATCCTCGCGCACCGAACCCATCACCGGGCTGCGCGACAACAGCACCGGATACCATGCCCTCGTCGGCGCCCGGGTCGTCACGGCGCCCGGGCAGGTGCTCGACAGCGCGACGATCGTGATCCGGAACGGCCTCATCACCGCCGTCGGACGCAACCTGCGCCCGCCCGCCGGCGCCCGGGTCTGGGACCTGAAGGGACAGACCATCTATCCGGGCTTCATCGACGCCCACGCCGACCTCGGCATGGACGCCGTGCCGCAGGGCGGCGATATCGGCCCCACGCATTGGAATCCGCAGGTGCGCGCCTGGTTCAGCACCACCACCAACCTCAAGGACGACTCCACCCGGCGCATCGCGCTCCGCTCGCTCGGCTTCGGCGCCGCGCTGGCCGTGCCGCACCAGGGGATCTTCCGCGGCACCGCCTCGGTGGTGAATCTGAGCGACGCCGGCGTGCGCGAACGCGTGCTGCGCGCCGACCTGGCGCAGTCGGTCGGCTTCCAGCGCTCGTTCCAGTTGGGCGGGATGTACCCGAACTCCAGCATGGGTACCATCGCGCTCATCCGGCAGACCCTGATGGACGCCGAGTGGTACATCCGCGCGACGGCGGCGTACGAGACGAGCGGACGCTCGATCCTGCCGCCCGAGCGCAGTGAGGCGCTCGGCGCCCTCGCACTCGCGGTGAAGGGCACCCAGCCGGTGCTCTTCCAGACGGAGAGCGAAGAGGATTACCTGCGCGCGCACAAGCTCGCCACCGACTACAGGCTCACGCCCTGGTTCCGCGGCAACGGCTCGGAGTACAAGCTGGTGGACGTGCTCAAGGGTCGCACGCAGCCGCTGATCGTGCCGCTCAACTTCCCCGACGCGCCCGACGTCTCCAGCCCCGAGCTCGCGCTCAATGCGTCGCTCTCGGGCATGCGCCACTGGTACCTGGCACCCACCAACGCCGCGCAGCTCTCGGCCGCTGGTGTGCCGTTCGCCCTCACCACCGACGGCCTCTCGACCCTCACGCAGTTCCTGCCCAACCTCCGCATCGCGGTCGCCCGCGGCCTCACCGCCGACAAGGCGCTCGCCGCACTCACCACCGTGCCCGCGGGCTGGCTCGGCATCGAGCGCACGCACGGAACCATCGCGGTCGGCAAGGTGGCCAACCTCGTGGTCGCCGACGGTGACCTCTTCACCGAAGAAGCGGCCGTCCGCGACGTCTGGGTGCAGGGCACGCGCTACGGCGTGACGCGCCCGCCGCAGATCGACCCGCGCGGCACCTGGGCCATCACCTCGACCGATGCGGACGGCTTCAACGCCACGCTCGTCCTCGAGGGACCGCTCAACCGGATCCGCGGGACCATCGAACGCCAGGGCCGACGCGAGATCAACCTCGCCTCGGCACGCGTGGTCGCCGAGACGGGACGCCTCGAAGTGACCTTCCCGGGCGAGCAGCTGGGATACGAAGGCACGGTGCTGATGGCCGGCTCGGTCAGCGGTGAAGAGGTGTTCGGCTGGACCTCGCTCCCCAACGGCACCGATCCTTCGTTCCGCGGCACGCGCACCGAGCCGTTCGAGGGCGCCGCGCGCGGCACGGTCGCCAAGAAGGTGCCGGTGATCGACCTGCCCTGGGTGCGCCCGATGATGGAGTACGGCCGCGCGTCGGCGCCCGAGCAGCCCGCCGTGGTGCTCGTGCGCAACGCCACCGTCTGGTCGCAGGGGCCGCAGGGCCGGCTCGAGAACGCCGACCTGCTCGTGCGCGCCGGCAAGGTCGCCCAGGTCGGGAAGAATCTCACGGCGCCGCGCGGCGCCGTGGTGATCGACGCCACCGGCAAGCACGTCACGCCGGGGCTGATCGATCCCCACACGCACGCCGGTGTGAGCTCGGTGAACGAGAGTGGTTTCGCGATCGTCCCCGAGGTGCGGATGGGCGACGTGCTCACGCACAACAACATCTGGATGTACCGCCAGCTTGCCGGCGGACTCACCACCCAGATGGTCAAGCACGGCTCGGCCAACCCGATCGGCGGTGAGAACGTCTTCGTGAAGTCGCGCTGGGGCTCGCTCCCCGACGACCTCAAGATCGAGGGCGCGCCGCGCACGGTGAAGTTCGCCTTGGGCGAGAACCCCAAGCGCAGCCCCAACCGGTACCCCAACACGCGCATGGGCGTGCAGGAGATCATCCGCGATCACTTCCTCGCGGCGCGCGACTACGAGAAGGAGTGGAAGCGCTGGGAGACGGAGAAGACGGGGATCCCGCCGCGCCGCGACCTGCGGATGGAGGCGATCCTCGACATCCTGAACCAGAAGCTGCTGGTCTCGTCGCACGGCTACCGCGCCGACGAGTTCCTGGCGCTGGTGCGGCTCGCCGAGGAGTTCGGCTTCCGGATCCAGACGCTGCAGCACGGCGTGGAGGCGTACAAGATCGCCTCCGAGCTCAAGAAGGCCGGTGTAGCCGCGGTGGTCTGGAGCGATTGGGGCGCATTCAAGCTCGAGTCGTACGACGCCACGTCGTACAACGCGCGCCTGCTGATGGAAGCGGGCGTCGTGACCTCGCTGCACTCGGACGACGCGGAGATCTCGACGCGCATGAACTGGGAGGCCGGCAAGCTGCTGCGCTCCGGCGTGGAGGAAGTGATGGCACTCTCCACCGTCACCAATCAGGCGGCCAAGGCCGTCGCGATTGACAGCAAGATCGGTTCGCTCGAGGCCGGCAAGGATGCCGACTTCGTGATCTGGAGCGGCAACCCGCTCTCGCAGTTCACCAAGGCCGAGCAGACCTGGGTGGACGGGCGCAAGTACTTCTCGCTCGAGGAGGACGCGAAGCTGCGGGAGGAGATCGTACGGCAGCGCGCGGCGCTGATCCAGGCGATCCTGACGGCCGGCCCTGCGGAAACCCCGCCGGGCGGCGGACCGGCTCGCGCACGTACTCCGGGGCGCAACTGACCATGACCCTCAACACGACAACGACCATGAACGGGACTGAGCTCACTAGCAGGACCAGCCGCTCGCTGCGGCGCGTGGCTGCGCTGGCGTTGCTGCTCTCTCCGTTCGCGGCCGAAGCACAGGTGGGGATGACCAAGCCCCCGCAGACGGAGCCGGTGGTGCTGCGCGGCGCCACCATCCACACGGTCACGAAGGGCGTGATCCAGAACGGCACCATCGTGATGGACGCCGGCAAGATCACGGCCATCGGCGGTCCGGAAGTCGCCGTGCCGCGCGGTGCGAAGGTGGTGGACGTCACGGGCAAGCACATCTACCCGGGCCTGATCGACGCCTACAGCACCGTGGGCATCACGGAGATCGGCTCGGTCGAGGTCTCCAACGACATCACCGAACTCGGCGACTTCAACCCGAACGTCCGCGGCGAGATCGCGGTCAACGCGGAGAGCCGTCACATCGGCACGACGCGCTCGGCCGGCGTGCTGGTGGCTTTCACCACGCCCGACGGCGTTGTGATCTCGGGGCTCTCCTCGGC
>JANNLH010000138.1:0-3960 GCA_031396725.1 Gemmatimonadaceae bacterium
CGGTCGAATACGACGTCGACGGCCGAGACGGCCGCGTGATGAACCTACTGATGACGGAACTGATTGCGATGCCGGCAACGCCGCTCGATGTGCCGATGCCGCAGGATCCGCGCCTGATCAAGGTCTGCACGGCGATCCTGCGCGAGCCCGGACAAAATGACCCGCTCGACGGCTGGGCGCACATCGCGGGCATGGGCCGCCGCACGTTCACGCGTACGTTCCGCCGCGAAACAGGCGTCAGCTTCGCGACGTGGCGGCAAAACGTTCGCTTGATGGAGGCGCTTTCGCGTCTCGCAATCGGCCAGCCCGTCACGACGGTGGCCTTCGACGTCGGCTACAACAGCCCGAGCGCGTTCACTGCCATGTTCCGACGCGCGTTCGGCCGGGCGCCGACGCAATACCTCGCCTCGATTCCCGGTGTGAAGCCCGACCTGCCTCACTGACGGTCGCGCTCAGCGGTTCGGATTCAGCTCCCGCATCCACGCGAGCAATTCCTCGGGTCCGGATCGTTCGAGCGCCGCGCCGATGTCCGCGAAGACGGTGTCGCGCTCGTCCTGGCCGAGCTTGAACTTTGCGCGCTGCTCCACGACCTTCGCCTCGAACGGGACGATCATGCGCTTGAGCGTCTCGTAGCGCGCGCCCATTTCGGACGGGTGCCATGCGCGGGGACGGTCGCGTTCCATCGCTTCCACGAGATCGGCGAGGTGCGCGTCGAGCCGTGCCGGCTCCTCGTCGAATGCGATCGTCACGAGAAACTGCACGACCGCGTAATTCCAGGTCGGCGCCCAGGTCCTGTCGCTCACACAGGACGGCGAGATGTAGCCCTGCGGGCCGCTGAACAGGATCAGGGCGCGCCCATCGCGCTGGAGCGCGGCGCAGTGCGCGTTCGAACGCGCCATGTGACCTTCGATGGCCTCGATGCGCCCGCCGCCGCCGACGCGCG
This sequence comes from Gemmatimonadaceae bacterium, assembly GCA_031396725.1. Lineage (GTDB taxonomy): Bacteria > Gemmatimonadota > Gemmatimonadetes > Gemmatimonadales > Gemmatimonadaceae > Pseudogemmatithrix. Next base: position 944 of record JANNLH010000138.1, read on the forward strand.
GGCGCAACGGCAACGGCGTCGCGCGGAAACTGCCGTCGTCGAGGGAGACGACCCAGGCGAGCGGGTGTGCGAGCACGAGGTGCAGGACCTGCTCGTCGCTCGCCGGCGCGAAGATGTCGGCGCGCTCGGTCACCCTGGCGCGCGCTCACGTGCGAGCGTCGAATGCCGCTTGCCATAGCCTGCGTAGAGCGCGACGCCCGCGGCAATGTATGCGCCGAGGAACAGGGCCATGAGCGGCTCTCCCCTGGCCGCCTGCAAGCCGATGTCGATGAGAACGGGAAGGATCATCGCGATGCAGAATACGAGTGCGGTCGCCGGAATGTATCCGATCCAGGCCCGGCCGATGGTGAAACCGCCGAACGGTACGCGAAACGGCCGATGCAGGTCAGGGCGGCGCGAGCGCAGCCACATCGTGCAGAAACAGACGGTCGCGAATGCGAAGCCCGCGCCGAGGCTCACGAGGTCCGCGAGCAGACCGATCGGGAAGAACGCGGCGCACACTGCGGAAACGGCGCCCAGCACGATGATCCCGCGATACGGCGTGCGGAACCGCTCATGCACGTGGCTGAAGGCCGCCGGGAGCATGCCGTCGCGCGACATCTGGAACGTGATGCGCGACTGGCCGAAGGCATTGACGAGAAGCACCGATGCGAGTCCCATCAACGCGCCGACTTTGACGAAGATTGCGACGCCCGGCCGTCCCATCCGGTCGACTGCCAGGGCAACTGGATCGGCGACTCCGAGTTCGCGGTAGGGCACGACGCCGGTCATCACGGCGGCCACCGCGAGATAGAGCGCCGTGCAGACGACCAGCGCGACGAGAATCCCGATCGGAATGTCGCGCTGCGGATTGCGGGATTCCGACGCCGCCGTGGAAACAGTCTCGAATCCAAGGTATGCGAAGAAGAGGATCGAGGCGGCGCGCACGATGCCGGGCCATCCGAATGCGAAACCGCCTTCGTGCGGCGGCACGAATGGCTTCCAGTTGTACGGGTCGATCGCGGTGAAGCCGACCGAGATGACGACCGCCAGCACCGCGACTTTCACGACGACCAGGACGGCGTTCACGCCGGCGGACTGCCGCACGCCGGCGCAGAGCACGCCCGTCACGACGACGATTGCGAGCACCGCAAGAAGGTTCATCGAGAATCCGCCGTCCGTCCCGACGAGCGGCGTGGCGAGGAACGCCGGCACGAAGATGCCGAAACCCCGCAACAGGCTCGTGAGGTAGCTCGAGAATCCGACGGCGAGCGTCGAGGACGCCAGCGTGTACTCGAGCATCAGGATCCACCCGAGGCCCCAGGCGAAGACCTCGCCGAGCGCCGCGTAACAGTAACTGTAGGAAGACCCGGACACCGGCATCGTGGAGGCGAGCTCCGCGTAACAGAGCGCGGTGAGCGCGCAGGCCGTGCCCGCGATCACGAACGAGATCATCACCGCCGGGCCCGCGAAGTTCGCGGCGGCTGTTCCGGGCAGCACATAGATGCCGGCGCCCAGAATGCAACCGATGCCCAGGAGTATGAGATGTAGCGGACCGAGCGTCCGCCGCAAGCCGTGTGAAGTGGCGTCCGCCTGCAAGGCTTCGATCGACTTGCGCGCGAATGGGCCAGTCAGAGTGCGCGCGCTTGCGGCCACGGTTGCCACCTCGCCGTAAACAACATTTCATAGCAAAGATCGGTGCAGGCCAGTGCCGCGCACGGGTCCGAATTCATCGCACGCGGGCCACGCGCATTTATATCCATGCGCGATCTACACGAGGCCGCGCGCGTCTGTTATGAAGGCATCTCCACGTCACTCGAGGACGAAAGCCATGTCATGCAGATTGTCGGTAGCGGCGCTGGTCGCCGCAACCATCGTGGCGATGCCCGCACAGCTCGCGAGCGCGACGGGTCTTGCCAATTGCGACTCAGGATCGCCGGACAAATGGGAGTCGCAGGAGAAGCTGTCCGCGATGCTCAAGGAAAAGGGCTGGCAAGTGCGCAACATCAAGGTCGACGGCGGATGCTATGAAGTGTACGCGCTCGACGACAAGGGCGAACGCGTCGAAGCCTACTTTCATCCGGTCACGCTGGAGCGCGTACAGATCGCCAAATAGTGAGCGCCGGCGCCTCGCAGATGCAGCGCATGATTCCGGTTTGGGATGTCGCGGTGCGGGTCCTGCACTGGACGCTGGTGCTGACGGTTGCGGCGGCGTGGCTCACCCGGCATAGCCCCGGTCGCTGGCATGAATGGCTCGGCTATACGACACTCGCGATCGTCGTAATGCGAACGATCTGGGGATTCATCGGTTCGCGCCACGCGCAGTTCACCGACTTCATCCGGTCGGCCACTGTGACGGCCGCTTATGCGCGCGATGTTTTCTCAGCGCGCGAGGCGCGTTTCATCGGCCACAACCCGCTCGGCGGATGGATGGTCGTCATACTCCTGACGATGGTGGCGCTGGTCGGGGTGACGGGCTGGCTTTACACGACGGACCGATTCTGGGGCGTCGCCTGGGTCGAGGAGCTTCACGAGACGCTTTCCAACGTCCTCTTCGGGTTCGTCGCCCTGCACATTCTGGGCGTCGCCGTCACGTCCATCCGGCACCGGGAAAATCTGCCCGGCTCGATGTTGCATGGGCGCAAGCGCGAGGAAGACTAGGGCCACCTTGTCCTCATCCACCCTTTCGCAGCTTCCTCAACTTCTCAATCGCCTTCAACTGCGTTATCGACCTGGCGAGTTCCGCCAGCGCCTCCGCCTCGCTGATCGTACCAACCCGATCGCGCAGCGCTTCTTCGGCTTTCTGCTTGGCAGCGAGTGCCGCGGCTTCGTCCAGGTCTTTCGCCCGCGCGGCGGTGTCGGCCAGGATCGTGACCTTGTGCGGCTGCACTTCGATGCCGCCGCCGCCGACCCAGAACAGCAGCTCTTCGCCGCCCGGGGTCTGGACCCGCACTTCGCCGGGCTTCAGCGCTGTGAGGAGCGGCGCATGGCGCGGCGCGATGCCGATCTCGCCGCCCGCGGCGGGCGCGAACACCATG
>JANNLH010000154.1:0-44070 GCA_031396725.1 Gemmatimonadaceae bacterium
CCCATGAGAGCAGCTGCCGTTCGATCACGGCGCGTCCGCTGTCGGCGGTGCCGCTCCCCGTGCGCTCGTGGCCGAGCGTCTTCAGGAGGATCTCGCCGATCTGGTTCTGCGACGGCTTCTCGAACACGGGCAGGATCTCGCGGAGCGGCGGCGAGACGAGCGTCGCGAGCAGCGCCAGCCCGACGGTGTCCACCATCGCGTCCGGCTCCACGCCCCCGAGCACCGCGATCCCGCGGGTCGAGAGCGCCTCCTCGAACGCATCGAGCCAGGCGGCGGCCGGGTGCCGGAGCGCGACGTTGACGGTCACCGAGTCGCCGGCACGCACGCTGCCGCGCAGCGCGACCGTCGGTCGCGGACCGCGCACGTGGCCGTACCACTCGATGCGCGACCGGAGTTCGCAGCAGGGCACGGTCACGACCTCGACCGCGCCAAGACGCGGCACCGTGGCCGCGGGAGTCGTGCGGACGCGCACCGCCTCGCCCGGCCGCGCGCCGCCGAACACGGTGATGCGCGCGAACCCCTCGTTGAACATCAGCTCGTCGACCGGGGCCGAGTAGCCGTAGTCGAGGTCGTCCCACGACCAGCCGAATCCGAGGGTGGAGTCGGGGAAGTGGTCGCCGCCGCGCACGAGGCGGCCGGCGATGGACCGCACGCCGCGCGCGGCCAGCGAGTCGGCGAGCGCCCGCAGCGGTCGCATCGCGTCGCCGCCGTTGAGCGTGTCGCTGACGGTGGGATCGCCGGTGCCGACCACCACGAGATCGCCGGACATCCGCCCGTCGCGCACCACGGTGTCGCCGAGCAGGCGGGTGGTGAAGCGAAAGTCGGGCCCCAGCTGCGCGAGCGCGGTCGCGCCCGTGAGGAGCTTCTGGTTTGAGGCCGGCATGAAGAGCTTGCCGGCGTTCCGCGAGTAGAGCGTGTCGCCGCGCTCGGCGTCCACCACCAGCACGCCCCAGTGCGCCGAGCGGAACATCGGGTCGCCGGTCAGCGAGTCCGCGAGGGCCGTGAATGTCGCGCGTGGCGTCAGCAGCGGCGTCCTGGAAGGCGCCGGTCGCGACTCCGGTGCGCGCTGGCAGGCACCGAGCGGGAGGGCGAGCAGGAGCGCGGAAAGCGTGGCGGGGCGGATCATCGGGGCGTGGGCGAGTGTTTCAGGTACTCGCGCTCGACCCAGTCGGCGAGCGAGGTGAGCCAGTCGGCGGACGCGAGATCGAAGTGCGTGCCGCCGAATCCCACGACGGCGACGTCCGACGCCACGGCGCGCCAGCTCGCGGCGTTCGGGAGGTCCGGCGTCCAGAGTGGTGACGCGTGCGCCTCGTGGCGGTGGATCTCGACCTTCGGGAGCGCCGAGGCCTTGAACCCCTCGCAGAGCACGAGGTCGGCGTCGGCAAGATAGCGCGCCGCGATCTCCTCCGGCGCGAGCTCCCGCTCCCAGCGCATCACGAGCGCGAACTTGTCGGGGGAGGCCATCGCGACGCGCTCCGCATTCCCCTCGTGATAGTGGCGGTAGGTGTCGGTCGCCGCCGGGTCGAGGTTGAAGGTGTGCGACCCGTGCTTGAGCGTCATCACGCGACGACCGCGGGCGGTGAGCTCGGCCGACAGTCGCACCGTCAGCGTCGTCTTGCCGGCGTGCTTGCGGCCGACGATGGCGAGCATCGGCGGCACGCGGCCGGCGGCGGCCGTGGTCTCGCGCTCGGCCGCACGCTCCGCCTCGGCCAGATCCGCAGGGCTGTTCACGTTGCGGAACATCAGCGCGGGGTCGCCGAACGCCGCGAGCTCGCCGTGCGGCACCCGCACCGTGCGGACGGCGTCGTGGAACGCCACCACGCGTCGGTCGCCCGCGGCGAGTGCGGCCTCGATCGCCGGCAGGCAGCGGATCGAGTACCACGCGCAGAGCGGCTCGACGCCGCGGCGCGAGCCGTCACTCTCCGGCAGCACGGCGTCGGCGCCCCCGGCCTCGGCGCGTCGCCGCAGTTCGGAGAGCAGCGCCGTCGGCACGAAGGGCATGTCCCAGGCGACGAGCAGGATGTCGGTGCCGGCGTGCGTCAATGCGGCGTGCAGACCGCCGAGCGCACCTTCGCCCGTGCGCACGTCCCCGAAGGTGCGCACACCGGGGAGCCAGCCCTCCGCGTCCGGCGCGTTGGCGATCAGGATCAGGTCGTCGCTGGCGGCGCGGAGCGCAGTGGCCACGCGGTCCACGATGCGCACGCCCCGCACCGCTTCGAGCCCCTTGGGTCGCCCGCCGTAGCGCGATGAGCCGCCGCCGGCGAGGATGACGCCGGTGCAGGTGCTGCTCACCGGCCGGGCTCCCAGACCTGCGGCGTGCCGGAGACCGCGCGTCCGACGAGCACGATCCCGGCCGCGCGCGCGATCTCGACCGCCATCGTGCTCGGCACCGACGGCGTGGCGACCACGGAGAGTCGCGCGCGCGCCGCCTTGAACGCGAGTTCGCCCGAGATCCGGCCGGTCACGAGGAGGATCAGGTCGTCGGGCCGCGCACCGGAGAGGATCCGTGCGCCGATCACCTTGTCCACCGCGTTGTGCCTGCCGATGTCCTCGGCGTGCACGAGCAGCGTCTCACCATCGGTGAGCGCTGCGGCGTGGATGCCGCCGGTGGACTGGTAGCGCTCGCCGCGGGCGAAGAGCTCCTTGAAGAGCGCGCGCGTGCGCGCGAGGTCGGGGACCGCGGGACGCTCGGTGCGCCGCGGCACGCGCGAGAGCGATCCGAGGATGGTCGTCACCGCGCCGCATCCTGAGGCGAGCACGCGCCGCCGCTCCTGCCCCTCGACCGTGCTGTAGCGCTCGTCGGGCACGGTCACCCAGAAGCCGGGTTCCTTCGCGCAGGGCCGCATCGAGAGGAGGTCGGCCTTGGCATCGATGTACCCCTCGCCGAAGCACCAGCCGACGACGAGCTCCGGGAGCTGGTCGGGCGTGCACATCCAGGTGACGGCGGGCTGGCCGTTCACCTCGAGCCAGACGGGCACCTCGTCCACGGCATCGAGCGCCACGGTCCCGCTCACGGCGCGCTCACCGCGCGTCAGCGGAAGAAGTAGCGGGTGACGCCGACCGTGAGCACCAGGTTCCCGTTGTACGGGCCGAGCGGCTTGGTGCCGAGGATCGACTCGTCGCTCGCGCTGCCGTCGCCGCCGTACGTCTCCGGATACTTCATCTTCCAGTACATCCGGATGAGGTCGGCGTTCAGGTCCCAGCCGCTCTCGGTCGCGTACCGCGCGCCGACGCCGTACGACACCATGAACTTGGAGCCGAAACGGTAGGCGCCGAGGTCGTACGCCGACTTGAAGGTCGAGGCGAACCCGAGCGCGCCGTGGACACGCGGCGCGAGGCCGCGCCACGACTTGTTCCCCGTGAGGTTCAGCGAGAAGCCGAGCTCGCCGATCATCAGCGGCTCCGTCACCTTGCCCACGAGGCGGCCGGGACCGGTCGTCTCCGGATCCTTGACGGTGCGCTCGAGTCCCGGCGCGTAGGAGACGCGCGCGATCGCCCAGAGCGGGCCGGTGAGCAGATACTCGTACCGACCCGTCAGCAGGTAGCCGGACCCCGGTCCGACGCCGGCGGGATCCTCGGCGGGATTGATCAGCCCGGCGCCGAAGGTGAGGCCCTGGCGCCCGCGCAGGTCACGGAACGGACTCTCCTGCGGGGTATGCCCGACCTGAGCGAAGCCTGCGGACGGCGCGGTGAGCGCCAGCAGGAGCGCCAGCAGGGTGAGCAGCAGCCGGCTACGACGGGTACGACGGATCACGCGGTCACTCCGATGAGTCTCAGGTCCTGTCCGGTCATCTCGGCCGGTATCTCCACGCCGAGCATCGACAGCACGGTCGGTCCGACGTCCGAGAGCGCGCCGCCCGGACGCAGCGGGTACGCCGCGCCCTCCTCCACCAGCACGAGCGGCACCGGATTCGTCGTGTGCGCCGTGTGCGGTCCCCCGCTCTCGGGGTCGATCATCATCTCACAGTTGCCGTGGTCGGCGGTGATCAGGAGCCGCGCGCCGGCGCGTTCCGCCGAGGCGATGATCCGCGCGAGCTGCCGGTCCACGACCTCGCACGCTTCGATCGTTGCCGCGAGGTTCCCGCTGTGCCCGACCATGTCGCCGTTGGCGTAGTTGCAGAGCGTGAAGTGGTGCGACCGGTCCTCGATCGCCCGGCAGAGCACGTCGGTGATGCCGGGCGCGCTCATCTCCGGCATCAGGTCGTAGGTCGCCACCTTCTGGCTCGGCACGAGGATGCGCTCCTCGCCGCGATACGGGACCTCGTTGCCGCCGTTGAAGAAGTACGTGACGTGCGGGTACTTCTCCGTCTCGGCCGTGCGCAGCGTCGTCATCGACGCGTCCTCGAGCACCTCGGCGACGATCTTCGCCATCGAGAAGGGCTCGAACGCCACCGGGAGCCCAAAGGTCTGGTCGTACTGCGTCATCGTCGCGACGTGCAGCGCGGGCCGGTCGCGGACGTCGAAGCCGTCGAAGCCGGGGATCGCGAGCGCGCGCACCATCTGCCGCATCCGGTCGGAGCGGAAGTTCCAGGTGATGACGGCGTCGCCGTCGCGCATCGGGGCGACCGGCGCGCCGTCCCGCAGCAGCACGACCGGCTCCATGAACTCGTCCGTGACGCCTCGGGCGTAATGCTCCTCGATGTAGGCGATGGGATCCGTGTGCGGGGCGCCGATGCCGCGCACGGCCGCGTCGTAGCACAGCTGCGTACGGAGCCAGCGCTGGTCGCGGTCCATGCCGTAATAGCGCCCGCCGATGCTCGAGATGACCGCGCGGTCGCCGATGCGTGCACGGAGCGCGCTGACGAAGCCGAGTCCGGAGGTCGGGAGGGTGTCACGGCCGTCGAGCATCAGGTGCAATGCGACCCTCGGCACGCGCTCACGCTCGGCCAACGCCACGAGGGCGAGCAGGTGGGCGTCGTGGGCGTGCACTCCGCCGTCGCCGACGAGCCCGAGCAGGTGGAGCGTGCCGCCGGTGCGCCGCGCGTGCGCGCAGGCGCCGCGCAGCGCGGCGTTCGCGTGGAAGGCGCCCGACGCGATGCTCTCGCCGATGCGCACGAGGTCCTGCAGCACCACGCGCCCGGCCCCGAGATTCAGGTGGCCGACCTCGCTGTTCCCCATCTGCCCCTCGGGGAGCCCCACCGCGAGTCCGCTCGCATGCAGCAGCGTGCGGGGCGCGCGGGCCCAGAGCCGGTCCCAGACGGGTGTGTCCGCCATCGCGATCGCGTTGCCTTCCGTCGCGGCGCGATGGCCCCAGCCATCGAGCACGACGAGGACGACGGGACGATCCACGGAGGAGACCATCTTGGCCAGAAGGTGTTCGAGGGGGTAATTTCACGGACGCCGCGCGCCGCGCGCGTCGTGTGATGACAGCACCACGACAGACGCGCAATCTAGCCCTGCACCCGCCCCCCTACCAGCGATGCGCCTGCTTCGTTCCCTCTGCCTGCTCCTCGCGACTTCCATCGCCACGCCGCTCGCCGCGCAGACGCGGCTCGCGCGTGCGGCGGAGGCGCGCGCGACGCCCGAGGGCAACGTGGTCGCCGATCTCGCGAGCGGGACGAGCTGGCGCACCGGTACCGCACGCGCCGGGTGGACCACGGTCACACTCGAAGGGTGGGTCACGGCGGCCCGCTTCGGCGGACGTCGCGACAGCTTCCCGGAGAGCGTGGGCGGGACGGCGACGCTGCGCCTCCGCGAGCAACCGTCGCTGAATGGCCGGATCCTCGGCGAGTTCCGCCCGCAGGCCGGCGTTCGCGTGGTCGAGCGGCGGGGGACCTGGGCGCGCGTGCGGCGCGAGGCCTGGGTGCGCACGACCTCCCTCGCGGCGGCCCGGCCGGCTGCCGCCCGCCCGGCTGCGGCCGTCCCGGCGGCGGTCGCGACGGACTCCGCGGACGGCGGCGGGACGCCCGACGTCCCGGCGGGCGCCTCCCGCACGGCGAGCCGCACGATGCTGCGCCTCTCACCGACCGGCGAGACCGTCGGCGAGCTCCAGCCCGGCGTGATCGTCGAGCCGCTGGCCCGTGCGCGCGGCATGGTGCGGGTGCGCGTCGAGGCCTGGCTCCCGGACTCGGTGCTCGTGCCCGCCGACACCGCATTCGGTGCGACGATCAGCGCGGCGGACCTGAAGCTCGACCCGGAAGGAACGAAGGGGCGGGTCGTGCGCTGGCAGGTGCAGGTCGTGGGGCTGCAGCGGGCCGACGCGCTCCGGCGCGACCTCGCGCTCGACGAGCCCTATCTGCTGGCGATGGGCCCCGGGGAGGAGAACGCGATCCTCTACGTGGCGGTGCCGCCTGCGATGCTGACGGAGGCCCGCACGCTCGAGCCGATGGCGAAGGTGCTGATCACGGCGCGGGTGCGGAACGGCCGCTCGGCGCCGACGGGGGCGCCCGTGCTCGACCTCCTGACGCTCGTCAAGCGATGACCGTGCGCAACGGGTTCATCATCGCCGGCGCCGTGCTCGCGGTCGCGAGCGCGATCCTGCTCGAGCAGCGTCGAAGTCTGCGCGCGGACGAAGTGACGCTGACGGCGGCCATCGCGGCGGCGGATTCGATCGCGATCGACGCGCGGCTGCGCGCCGACGTGAACCGCGTGCTGGTGCAGCTCGAACGCTCGCGCGTGCGGTCCACGCCGCAGACGGAACCGCACCTGGCGATCTCGCTCACCGACAGTCTCCTCACGCTCGAGCGCGGCGACATCGTGCTGCGGACGGCGCGCATCGTCGCCGCGGTCCCGCGCGGTGTGCACGCGGTGCTCGAGGTCGGGCCGAAGTGGATCCTGCTCGCCGACAGCATCCGGATCGTGCCTGACGCCGGCGGCCTGGACACGACGAGCGTACCGGCCGGGACCGTGCGGCTCCGCCGCGCCGACTACAACGCCGTGCTGCCGAATGTGCGGCCCGGGCTCATCGCCTACCTCTACTGACTGCCGATGACCTGGCCCGTCGATCCATCGACCCCGCCCGTCGCGACCCTGCGTCCGCCGCCGCTGCGACCGCCGCCGCCGGGTGCGCCGCCGGCGGGTCCGCCGTCACCGTGGGATGCGTGGCGGCGCCGCGCGAAGCGCGCCTGGCCGTACGTGGTCGCGGTCCTCTTCGCCGCGACGACCTGGTTTCAGGGCCGAGACCTGCTCCGGCTGCGTTCGGAGCGCGCCGCGCTGCGCGCCGTGGTCAAGGCCGACTCCATCCCGCTGATGGAGGCGCTCACGGCCGCCGGGGCGGTGTCCGATTCGCTCACCGCCATCCTCGACGCGCGCGCGGCGACCGACTCCGCCTCGAACCGCCCCTACATCGTCATCTCCATCGCGGACAACCGCCTCTGGTACAAGCAGGGTGACGAGGTGCTGTTCGAGACCCGCGTGGCGACGGGGAGCGGGAAGTTCCTGGAGAAGGGGGGCGCGGCAGGGGAACGGTGGAAGTTCGAGACGCCGCGCGGACGGCTCACGGTGCAGCGCAAGGACGTGGAGCCCGCCTGGGTGCCCCCCGACTGGCATTTCATCGAGGCGGCGGCCAAGAAGAAGCTGAGGGTGGTACATTTGCTGCCGGGCATGACGGTACCCGCCGAGGGCGGCGCAGTGGTGACGATCTCGGGGGCGAACGTGGTGACCCGTCACCCGGACGGGCGCGAAGTGCCCTTCGAGGTGAAGGACGGGGCGGAGATCAGGGTCGGCGATCAGCTGATCGTGCCTCCGTTCGGCACGAACCAACGGCGCTACCTCGGGGTACTGGGTGCGAACCGCCTGTACCTTGGTGACGGCTACGGAATCCATGGGACCGACAATCCGAGCAGCATTGGCCGTTCGGTTAGTCACGGTTGCATCCGCGTTCGCAACGAGGACATAGAGACGCTCTTCCGCGTCGTCGATGTTGGCACACCGGTTTACGTGTATTGACCGTTTGGACAGTGCGCGACCTGACCATACGGTCAGTAGCCGTGATTGTGTGGGCCGTCACGTCGTGGTAGGCGACGCAGACTTTTCGCGTTACCCCTCGTCCTTCCGCTGACCACCGACGCTCCCCACAACTCCGTCATCATGTCCAGCGCCCTCTTCCACCCCGTGCGGTTGCTCCGGTCCGCGATGATCCTCGCGGCAGCGTCAGCCGTGCTCGGGGGAAGCAGCCGGACCGCGGAGGCGCACCGGGAGCCGGACGACCCCAGCCTGTCGATCCCTGACTCGCTCCGGGGCCGCAGCGGCCGACTCAAGGCCCGCATCGTCCGGCCGCAGGAATCCGAGGCCCTCCGCATCGAACCCATCGCCCGCGTCCTGGGTGAGGAAGCCTTCACGCGTCCGGCCTTCTGGGCCGTCCGCGACTCGATCAACGACGAGCCGTTCCACTTCATCACGCTTGTGCCGTTCGCCGAGAAGCTGAACGGGAAGGTCGGCGTCTATCGGGTCGGCCGCTGGCCGGCCGAGGTCCGCCGCGCCCGCAGCGACGCCTATCGGCTTCCCGATGGCTTCATCGAGGTCACCGAGGCCAACCAGGACGTGCGCATCTCGACGCACTTCCGGCTGCGCGACTTCCTGACCAAGGATCAGCGCGACGTCTGGCCGAAGGCGCTGGTGCTGGACGAGCGGCTGATCGACAAGCTCGAGCTCATCATCTCGGAACTGCGCCTCGCCGGCCACCCCGCCGAGGGGCTGACGGTCCTCTCCGGCTTCCGCACGCCGCAATACAACGCCCGCGGCGTAGGGAAGGGACGCGCGACCGACAGCCGGCACCAGTATGGCGATGCCGCCGACGTCTTCGTGGACGCCGACGGGAACGGCCGGATGGACGACCTCACGAAGGATGGCCGCGTGGACTTGCGCGATGCCCGGGAGTTCGCGAGGATCGTGGACCGGGTGGAGAACAAGTACCCGGAGCTGGTCGGCGGCGTCGGCCTCTACCGGACCACCCCGTCGCACGGCCCGTTCGTTCACGTGGACGCGCGCGGCGAGCGCTCGCGCTGGGGGCTCTGATCGTCCGAGATGCATGAGATCCTGAAGGACCGCATCCAGCGCCGCCTCGACACGCTGCCCGAGGCGCGGCTCTACCAGGTGCTCGACTACATCGAGTTCCTCGAGTCCAAGTACGCCGAGCGCCAGGCGCCCGGTCCGAACGTCTTCCAGCGTTTCGCCGAGGGCGTCGAGGACACGCTGCGCGCCGGCAACGTCTCGGCCACCACCGTCGCCGAGGCGATGGGATTCATGAGCAAGGCGATGGGTGTGCTGGGCGGGGTCGCCGCGGCGGGGAAGTCCGTTGCATCCGACATCGCGGGTACCGCCAAGTCGGTGGCGAAGGGACCGCCGCCGAAGGACCCGCCGGCGTGACGCCGGGAGTAGAAAGCAGAAAGTTGAAAGTAGAAAGCGCGGGGTGGAAATCACCCGTCGCCCCGGATAGCTTCCGAGATGGGACACACCTCTCGCACTCGCTCTCGCATCCGCGATGATGCCGCGCTGACCTTCGACGACGTCCTGCTCGTCCCGCGCCATTCGCTCGTCCACCCCAAGGACGTCGCCACCGCCAGCCGCTTCACCCGCGGCATCACGCTGCAGGTCCCGCTCGTCTCCGCCGCGATGGACACGGTGACCGAGTCGGAGATGGCGATCGCGATGGCCCGCGCGGGCGGCATCGGCGTCCTGCACAAGAACATGTCGATCGACCGGCAGGCCGCCGAGGTGGATCGCGTGAAGCGCTCCGAGAGCGGCATGATCCGCAACCCGATCACGCTGCAACCCTCGGCCACGCTCCGGGAGGCCGTCTCGCTGATGGCCCGCTTCCGCATCAGCGGCGTGCCGGTGGTGGACGGCGCCGGCAAGCTCGTCGGCATCATCACCAACCGCGACCTGCAGTTCGAGCGCCAGCTCGACCGCCCGCTCGCCGACGCGATGACGAAGGACCGGCTGATCACCGCGCCCGCCGGCACCTCGCTCGACGAGGCCGAGCAGATCCTCGGCAAGCACCGGATCGAGAAGCTCCCGGTGGTGGACGCGGCGGGGCTGCTGATCGGCCTCATCACCGTGAAGGACATCCACAAGCGCCGCCAGTTCCCGAACGCCGCCAAGGACCAGCACGGCCGGCTGATGGTCGCGGCGGCGATCGGCGCGGCGGGGGACTACCTCGAGCGCGCGAAGGCCCTCGTGGACGCCGGCGTGGACGCGCTGATCGTGGACACGGCGCATGGCCACAGCCAGGGCGTGCTCGACGCGACCGCCAAGGTGCGCGAGGCCTTCCCGCAGGTGCAGCTGGTGGCGGGGAACATCGCGACCGAGTCGGCGGCGCGCGCGTTGGTCGAGCGGGGCGTGGACGCCGTGAAGGTCGGGGTCGGGCCGGGCTCGATCTGCACGACGCGCGTCGTCACCGGCATCGGCGTTCCGCAGCTGACCGCGATCCTGGACGCCGTCGCGGGCGCCGGGGACGTGCCGGTGATCGCCGACGGCGGCATCAAGTACTCGGGCGACATCGTGAAGGCGATCGCCGCCGGTGCCGCGACCGTGATGATGGGATCGATGCTCGCGGGTACGGAGGAAAGTCCGGGCGAGTCGCTCCTCATGGAGGGGCGTCGCTTCAAGATGATCCGCGGGATGGGCTCGATGTCGGCGATGCAGGACGGCAGCGCCGACCGCTATTTCCAGGACGGGGAGATGCAGTCCAAGAAGTTCGTCCCGGAGGGCATCGAGGGGCGTGTGCCGTACAAGGGACCCGTGGGCGACGTGCTGTACCAGATGGTCGGAGGACTGCGCAGCGGAATGGGGTATGCCGGGTGCGGCTCCATCGAGGCGCTGCGCACGGAAGCAGAGTTCGTCCGCATCACGGCCGCCGGGTTGCGCGAGTCGCACCCCCACGACGTCACGATCACGCGCGAAGCGCCCAACTACTCGGTCTGACGGAAGAACCATGTCGCTCTGGTCCAAGAAACCACTCTCGATCCTGATGCAGGAGGCCAGCGCCGAGGGCGAGCACACGCTCAAGCGCTCCCTCACGGCGATGAACCTCACGCTGCTCGGCATCGGGGCGATCATCGGCGCGGGGATCTTCGTCCTCACCGGCACCGCCGCGGCGCAGCACGCCGGCCCCGCGATCGTGATCTCCTTCATCATCGCCGGCGCGGGCTGCGCCTTCGCGGGACTCTGCTATGCCGAGTTCGCGTCGATGATCCCGATCGCCGGCTCGGCCTACACCTACGGCTACGCGACGCTGGGCGAGCTGATGGCCTGGATCATCGGCTGGGACCTGATCCTCGAGTATCTGTTCGCGGCCTCGACGGTCGCGGTCGGCTGGTCGGGGTATCTCGTGCGGCTGCTGTCCGACGTCGGCCTGGTGATCCCGTCGGCGCTCTCGAATGCGCCGTTCGCCGTCGAGGGGACCCACACCCTGGTCCGTACCGGGGCGATCGTGAACCTGCCCGCGGTGCTGCTCGTGCTGGCGCTCACGGCGCTCCTGGTGGTCGGCATCCGCGAGTCGGCGCGCCTGAACAACATCATCGTGTACGTGAAGATCGCGATCGTGCTGCTGGTGATCGGCTTCGGCGCGTTCTACGTGGACACGGCCAACTGGAGCCCGTTCATCCCGCCGCAGCTCACCGATGCCGCGACCGGAGTTCCGGTCGCCGGTGCCTTCGGCTGGAGCGGCATCTTCGCGGGCGCGGGCGTGATCTTCTTCGCGTACATCGGCTTCGACGCCGTCTCCACCGCGGCCCAGGAGGCGAAGAACCCGCAGCGCGATCTCCCGATCGGCATCCTGGCGTCGCTCGCGGTCTGCACGCTGCTCTACATCGCGATGGCGGCCGTGATGACCGGACTCGTCCCGTTCGCGCAGCTCAACGTCGCCGAGCCGGTGTACGTCGCGCTCGACGCCGCCGGTCCGCAGCTGGCCTGGCTCAAGTACCTGACCACGATCGGCGCGATCGCCGGACTCGCGTCGGTCGTGCTGGTGATGCTGATGGGCCAGCCCCGGATCTTCTACGCGATGGCGCGCGACGGCCTGCTCCCCGAGGTCTTCGGTCGCGTCCACAAGAAGTACCAGACCCCGTGGCTCGCCACGATCATCACCGGCGTCTGCGCGTCGGTGGTGGCGGGGCTCTTCCCGATCGGCCTGCTGGGCCAGCTCGTGTCGATCGGCACCCTCTTCGCATTCGTGATCGTCTGCGCCGGCATCCTCGTGCTGCGGTACCGGAGCCCGGAGCTCAAGCGCCCCTTCCGCACCCCGTTCGTGCCGTTCGTTCCGCTGGCCGGCATCGCGATCTGCGGATGGCTGATGTACAACCTGCCGCGCGACACCTGGTGGCGGCTCGCGATCTGGATGGCGATCGGGCTCGCGATCTACTTCCTCTACGGCAAGCGGAACTCGAAGCTCGGGAAGGCCGGTGTCTGACCTGCTGGCCGTCCCGGCGGCGCGGCGCGAGGCGATCGCCCGGCTCACGGACGCGCTGCGCCCCGGGATGACGGTCGCCCTCTCGACGCACATCAACGCGGACGGGGACGGGTGCGGCTCGCAGACGGCGCTCGCGCGGCTGCTCGGCCAGATGGGGGTGCGCGCCTTCATCGTGAACCCGACCCCCTGGCCCGAGCTCTTCCGCTGGCTGCTCGGCGACGACGTCGAGGACCGCACGCCGCAGGGCCCCTCGGCGCTCAAGGGCGTCGACCGCGTGATCGTGCTCGACATCAGCGACTTGAAGCGGCTGGGCGTGCTGGCCGAGGCCGTGCGCGCGCTGCCGAAGGACGCGCTGGTGATCGACCACCACTTGCCCGGGGACGAGCCGCCGGGCGTGACCATGCTCAGCGACACGGCGGCCTGCGCGACGGCGGAGCTGGTGTTCGACTTCGCGCGCGAGCGCGGGCTGACGATCACGACGCCGATCGCCAAGTCGCTCTACACCGCGCTGGTGACCGACACCGGCGGGTTCCGCTTCGGGAACACCTCGCCGCGGTGCCTGGCGGTGGCGGCCGAGCTGCTCTCGGCCGGGGTCGATCCCGAGCAGATGTATGCGCGGATCTACGGCAGCGTGCCGCTGGGCCGGCTGCACCTCCTGCGCGACGCCCTCGACACGCTCGCGGTGGACATGGCGCACGGGATGGCGTGGGTGCGGGTGCACGCGGGCGCGCTCGAGAAGCACGGGGTCACGTCGGAGGACCTGGACGGCGTGGTGGAGCATCCGCGGTCGATCGCGGGGGTGCGCCTGGCCCTCCTGTTCCGTGACCTCGGGCACGGCAAGGTGAAGGTCTCCTTCCGTAGCTTGGCGGGGGTGAACGTGAACACCCTCGCCCGGACCTTCGGGGGGGGCGGCCACGCGCGGGCCTCCGGGGCCCTGATCGAGGGGTCGCTGCCGGAGGTCGAGTCGCGGGTGCTTGGTGAGGCACGTCACCAGCTGGAGACTGGCACCCTGGCCGATTGAGCATCACACTGTGATGTGCTGACTGGCAGGGGTAGCCGGTCGTCTGGTATACAGTAGACCATCCAGGAGCCTGCAGTGTCCGTCCGACCTACCCACATCCGCGGTCCACGCCGGGGCTTCTCGCTCATCGAGTTGCTCGTCGTGGTGGTCATGTCCGGGGTGCTGATCGGCATCTCGGGCGGCGCCCTCGGCCGCCAGATCGCGCGCGACCGCGTGCTGCGGTCGGCGAACGTCGTGCAGGGGATGCTGACCGAGGCGTCGCAGCTCGCGGTGCGGCGCAATCTGCCGGTGCGGGTGATCCTGAACGGGACGGCGGTCCAGATCACGGACCGCGCCTCGGGCACGGTGCTCAAGCAGAAGAACTTCGGGCCGGCGTACGACCTGCGCGCGACGGTCGCGTTCACGCCCTCGGCAGGGGTCACGATCTTCCCGAACGGCCGCGCGGACGCCGCCCTGCGGATCGCGGTCTCGGGCTCCGGGTTGTCGACCACCGTGTCACGCACCGCCACCGGCATCGTGAGGCGTCAATGAAGAATCGTCGCGGCATCTCCCTCATCGAGGTCATGGTCGCCGTCTCCCTGCTGGGGATGATGGCGACGGTGCACACCGTGGTGACCATGCGGTACGCGGTGCGGAACCGCGTGGCGGCGATCGGCGTCAACCGCGCCACCGCCATCTCGACCGCGGTCGACCTGTTCAGCACGATGCCCTACTCGGCGATCGCCACGAACACCGGGTGCACCACGGTGAGCGTGCCGACGGCCTACGCGCACGACCGCTGCATCGCGGTCACGGCGCCGACCTCGACCATCACGCGCGTCCGCATCATCATCCGTCCGACCAACACCGCCTTCCGGCCCGACACGGTCTTCGTCGACCGGGCGGCGCCGCCGGCGGGGTCACTCTTCTCATGAGTCGCCGCCGCGGGTTCACCATCGCCGAGATCCTGGTGGCCACGGTCCTGCTGGGGATCGTCGGCGTCGGGATGACGCGCCTGCTCTCGTCGCAGATGCGATTCTTCCAGCGGGCGACCGGGGCGCGCGACGCGCGATCGGTCTCGCGCAACGCGCTCAACCTGATGCGCAGCGAGATGCGAATGATCGAGCCGGCCGGCATCACGGCCGCCACGACCACGTCGATCACGGTGCGCGTGCCGTACGCGATGGGCGTCTACTGCTCCGGCAGCACGGCGACCTTCGTGCCGGTCGATTCCGTCACGCGGGCGACCGCCACGTTCGCCGGTTACGCCTACCGGGACACGACGCTGAACGCGCCATACACCTATGTCGCGTCGGGGACGGCGCCCAGCGCGGGCACCGTGACGCTCTGCACCGTCACGGCCGCGATCACGCCGCTGACCGGCGGGCAGACCCTCCTGCTCACCCCAGCCTTCGGCGTCCTGGCCGCTGGCGCGCCGGTGCTCCTGTATCAGACCGTCACGTATTCGCTTGGCGCGTCGACCCTTGTCACGGGACGCACCGCGCTCTGGCGGACCGTCACGGGCGGTGTGGCGGAGGAGATCGCCGTGCCATTCGATGCGAGCTCCGTCTTCCGATTCTACGTCTCGGGGGGCACGACGTCGCAGACGGCGGTCCCCGGCACCTTGAGCACGATCAGTGGGCTGGAACTCGTCCTGATCGGAGAGAGCGAGCGGAACTCTCCCGGCACCAACGCGCCTGAAGAATCCACGACGCGTGTGTCGATCTTCTTCCGCAACGCGGTGAACTGACCATGACGCACCTTCGTTCGGCCCGTCCCGGCTTCGCCCTCCCGATGGTCATCCTCGTGATGTTCATCCTGGTGGGGGCGGTTGCCTCGGGTTTCGCCATGATGAGCGGTGAGCGCGCGTCCGACGACGCGACACTCCGCAGCCAGGGGGCGGTCGCGCTGGCCGAGACCGGGCTGCAGCAGGGGCTCCGCAACCGCGCGGGGCTCGGACTCGCCGCGGTGCCGCCCGCCGGCACCGAGTCCGTGCGCGTGACGCTCACGGGCGGCTATGCCGACATCGTCACGACGCGTCTCCGGGCTGCGGTCGGGACGACCGTACCGGCGCTTTATGTGGTGCGCGCGCGCGGCGTCAATCAGACCACCGGCAGCGCCAACGCCGGCAACGCGATGGCGATGTCCACCGCCTTCGCGACCTTCCAGCAGACGACGATGACCGTCCAGTCCTCGATGACGGGCATCAATGGCATCAACAAGGCCGGCAACTCCGGCATCATCTCCGGCGTCGACCAGTGCCCCGTCGCCAGCGGCGGCACGGGTACCACGCTCGCGGCCGTGGCCGTGCCGACCGACCCGGGCTTCACGGGGCAGGACGGTCCACTGGTGGGGAGCCCCAAGGTCTCCTATCTCGGTGCCGACGCCGAGGAAGCCGCTGATGAGGTCCCGTTCGACTGGGACGCCATCGTCAACGGCAACGCGATCACTCCGGACTACGACATCCCGGCGAATGGCAGCGGGTTCCCCAACACGCTGTGGTTCACCACCAACCCGACGCGCTGGCCCACGATCATCGTGCGCAACGGGCCCGACCCGAACAACGAATTCACGCTCAACTCGTTCGGCCGCGGCCTGCTGATCATCTTCGGCGACCTCCGGCTCAACGGTAATACCGCCGGCTGGAACGGCATCATCCTCGTCGGCGGCCGCCTCCGCTCCAACGGCACGAACGAGGTGCAAGGCGCCACGATCACCGGCCTCAACGTGAAGCTCGGCTTCAGCGTCGACGACAACGACGTGAACGACCTGAACGGCACCAAGAAGTACATGTACAACTCGTGCAACGTGAAGAGCTCGCTCTCGTCGCTCGGCCTGCTGCGCGTCTACCAGAACACCTGGGCCAACAGCTTCCCGACCTACAACTTGCCCTGACCGAGCCGGCGTCCCGCCTGCGGGGCTATGAGTCGAAGGCGCGGGGGTCTATCGTTCAGCAGTCCGAACGATAGGCCCCTCGCCAATTCCGGCCCCATGACCGATACGCTCCAGGCGCGCCTCGCGGCCGCGCTCGCCCCGATCGCCAACCCCCGCACCGGCGCCTCCGTCTACGCCACGCAGCAGGTGCGCGACATCGCCGCCACCCGCGACGGCAAGGTCCGCGTGACCCTCCTGCTCGGCGCGCAGGACGACCCCACGCTCGCCCGGCAGGTCCGCCAGGCCCTCGAGAAGGTCGACGGGGTGACGGACGTGCGCGTGGACGTGAAGGACGCCGCCGAGCCCTTGGCGGCCCCCCAGGGCCCCGGCGCGGCCCCCAAGGCTCCTGGTGCCCCGTCTGGCAGCCGGCCCGGTGCCCGCGCGCTCCCGGTGATGGATGCGGCCCCGGCCGCTCCGCGCACGCCAGCGGCCCCGACGCCCGTCTCCTACCCGAAGCTCGGCCGCATCATCGCCGTCTCATCGGGCAAGGGCGGCGTCGGGAAGTCCACGGTCACGACCAACCTCGCGGTCGCGCTCGCCAAGGCGGGCTACGCGGTCGGCCTGATGGACGCCGACATCTACGGTCCCAACATCCCGCGGATGATGGGCGTGGACGAGGCGCCTCCCGTCAAGGACGACAAGATCCAGCCCCTCGAGGCGCACGGGGTCAAGATCATCTCGCTCGGCTTCCTCATCGAGCGCGACCAGCCGGCCATCTGGCGCGGCCCGATCGTGATGAAGATCATCACGCAGTTCCTGCGCGACGTGGATTGGGGCACGCTCGACTTCCTGCTGGTGGACATGCCACCGGGCACGGGTGACGCGCAGCTCTCGCTCGTGCAGGCCACGCAGGTCGCGGGCGCGGTGATCGTCACGACCCCGCAGGAAGTCGCGGTGGGGGACGCGCTCCGCGGCGCGAAGATGTTCGAGCGCGTGGGCGTGCCGGTGTTCGGCGTCGTCGAGAACATGTCGTACTTCGAGTCCCCCGAGACGGGGAAGCCGATGGCGATCTTCGGGACCGGCGGTGGGCGGCGACTCGCGGACGAACTCAAGGTCCCGCTGCTCGGCGAAGTGCCGCTCTATCCACCGGTGCTCGAGGGCGCGGATCGCGGATCGCCGATCGTCGTCTCGGACGCGTCGTGCACGGCGGCGCGCAAGCTGACCGAGATCGCGCTGGCGGTCGCCGCGCGAGCGGGGGTGCCGGTCCCGGCCTGAGGCCGGGACCGGCCCGGTCCTACTTCGGCGTCGCGCCCGGGCGGGCGGGGATCGGCCGACGCGCCGTGGCCACGCCGGCGACCGGTGTCGGTGTCTGCCAGCCCTGCAGCGGCTGGGCCGGCCGAGCGTCCACGCGCGGACGGGCATTGCCGGCGCGGGAGACGAGCGTCGCCCCGAGTCCGGCGGTCGCCGCCACCCAGGTGATGCCGATCGCGACGATGCGTGCCACGAGCGCCATCGCGCCGGCGCCCTGCAGCCCCGCGGCGATCAGCCAGGGGAGCATGAGCACGAGCACACCGACCACGAGCGCGCGCAGCGCCTCGCCGCGCGAACCCGACGCTTCACGGCTCCGCACCAGCGCGCGGCCGGTGAGCAGCGCGAGCGCGAGCCAGCCGAGCGTGACGAAGCCGGCGAACGCGACCGGTGCGGCGACCAGCACGAAGGGGATCAGCAGGATCCCGATCACCGTGACGGCGAGCGCGACGATCGCGAAGAGGAGGAGCGGCAGGAAACCGAGCTGACCGAGCACGCCGATGAAGAGCGCGCGACCGAAGTCCTCCTCGAGTGCGCGCACGGTGGCCTCGAGATTCGCCGACGCGAGCACGAGCACGAGCAGCGCGATCGCGACGAGCATGCCGGCCCAGCCGGCCGCGAGCTGCAGGGCGCGGCCGGTGGTCATCGGCGCGGCGGCCTCGGCGGCCTCCGCCGGCGCGGCCGAGGTCCACGACTGCATGTCGCCGCGCACGCGGCCGCCGTCGATGATGACCCGGCCGCGGAAGGCGTTGGCCCCGCCGACGACCTCGGCGCCCGGGTGCACGATGACGTCGCCCCAGAGGGCGTAGACGCCGCCGGTGACGCGACCGCGGATCTCGGCGTTGCCGCCGATCGTGACCACGGGTCCGGCGACGGTGTCTGCCTGTTCGACCACGGTGCCGCCGCTCAGGACATAGCGTCCCTTGAGCTCGACGCCCTCCTTCGTGAGACCCCAGGTGCGGAGGGCCTGCTGCACGCTGTCGGCTGGGGCGGCTCCGGTGCTGACCTGCGCGTCGAGGACGCGCGGCGCGGCCGCATGCGCGGCCGCGAGCAGGATGCCCATCGCGGCCGCCGCGAAGTAGCTGCGACGCATCGGACTAGCCCCGCTTGGCGCGTGCGGTGGCGGCGAGTCGGCGGAATCCGGCCGCCGCGCCGAGCGCGGTCGCGGCCAGGACGACGGTGCCGATCGCGAGCATCGTGAGTCCGCCGGCGGCAGTGGCTCCGGTCGCACCGGCGCCCAGCGCGCCCGCCGCGACCTCACCCGCACCGCTCAGGACGGTCTCACGACCGCGATCGAGGAAGAGACCGAACGCCCACGCGGCCAGGTCGGCGCGGAAGGCGAGCCAGACCGCGCTGCCGGAGATGGCGACGGCGGCGACGCCGGCTCCGGTGCCCGCGAGGAGCCGCATCGGCGTGCTGGCCGGGACGAACCGCTTGGCGGTCTCGACCGCGGCCACATGCCAGGGCTCGATCACCTGCACCTTCCCCATCACGCTGTCGGCGAACTGCCGTCGGGGCGTGAAGTGCGGAAGCGCATCGAGGGCACCCGCGACCGCGCGCAGTTCGTCGACGCGGGCGCGGCAATCGCCGCACTCGGCCAGGTGCGCACGGAGCGGGGCGACGCCGAATCCGGCGTCGCCGTCGACCATGAGGTCGATCTCGTTGGGGAGCAGGTGACGGTGGTCCATGGGAGGTCTCGGAGGGGACTACGGAGCGGGGGAAGTGGGAGTTTCAGGGACGTGGGAAGTAGAAAGTAGGAAGTAGGAAGGGTGTGATTCGGCATCTGTTCGGCCTTTCTGCTTCCTACTTTCAGCTTCCTACTCTCGCAGATGTTCAAGCGCCTCCCGCAACTGATGCCTGGCCCGATGGATGTAGGTCTTCACCGTGCCGAGCGGCAGGTCGAGCGTGGCCGCGATCTCCTCGTACGATCGCCCCTCTACGTGCCGGAGCATGATGCAGTTGCGGTACTCGGGGCGGAGCTTGCCGATGGCCTGCTCGATCGCGCCGCCGAGTTCGCGGGCGGCCAGCTCGTCGAGCGCGTTCTCGGACGTGTCGGCGATGTCGAACGAGGTGGCCTCGACCTCCGAGGCGGTCATCGCGTGCGGCGAGCCGTCCATCGAGATGGTGTCGAGCTGGCGGCGGCGCAGGTGATCGATCGCGACGTTGTTGGCGATCTTGAAGAGCCAGCTCGAGAACTTGAACTCGGGCCGGTACTTGTCGAGGTGGTTCAGGACCTTGATGAAGGCGTCCTGCGCGAGGTCCTCCGACACCGTGCTGTCGCGGACCATCCGGTAGATCAGCGAGAAGACCGGGCGCTCGTAGCGCCGGATCAGCTCACGGAACGCCGCGTCCTTGCCCTTCTGGGCAAGAACGACGACATCGGCATCCGGAAGATTCGGAAGATCGAGTGGGGCGGACATTTGGGAGTGGGAAACTTGCCCGCGCGTTACACGTCGGGCAACTTTCAAGACTATGTCGTCCGCTCTTGATTCCGAGACGCTCGAGGCGCAAGCGGCCGCTGCGGGCACCTCGGCGGCGACCAAGCGCACGTACGTCCAGCGCATCTTCTCGGAGATCGCGCCGCGCTATGACCTGCTGAACCGGCTGCTCTCGCTCGGCATCGACCGGCAGTGGCGGAAGGTCGCGCTGCGGCGCCTCGCGTGGCGCGACGCGCCCGCGGGCACCTACCTCGACCTCTGCGCGGGAACGCTCGACGTCGGCGCGGAGTTGACCCGTCGTCGGGGATTCGGCGGTCGCGTGCTGGCGGCGGATTTCGCGGAACCCATGCTACGGGCGGGGGTCGGCAAGGCCCCCCGCGAGGTGCTCGCACCGGTCGTCGCCGACGCGCTGGCATTGCCGGTGAAGGACGCGGCGTTCGACGGCGCGATCGTCGCCTTCGGGATCCGCAACGTGGCGGACCTCGAGGGCGCGCTCGGCGAGGTGCGGCGCACGCTGAAGCCGGGCGCCCGGTTCGTGATCCTCGAGTTCTCGACGCCGCGTGTCCCGCTCGTGCGCGCGGCCTACCTCTTCTACTTCCACCGCATCCTGCCGTTGATCGGCCGTCTCATCAGCGGGCACCGCACCGCCTACACCTACCTGCCGCGCTCGGTGGCGAACTTCCCCGAGACGGGGGTGCTCGCCGCGGCGATGACGCGCGCCGGATTCCGTGACGTCCGGTTCGAGACGCTCACCTTCGGGATCGCCGCCGTGCACGTGGGGACCAAGTGACGCTCGACTCGCTCCCGGAGTTCATCGCCGCCGTCGAGAAGGCGGGCGAGCTGCGCCGCATCGCGCAGCCGGTGAAGGTCGACCTCGAGATGTGCGAGATCACCGACCGCGTGATGAAGATGCCGGGCGGCGGCCCCGCGCTGCTCTTCGAGCAGCCGGTGCTGCGCGACGGCACGGTCTCGCGGTATCCGGTCGCGATCAACCTCTTCGGCTCGATGTCGCGGATGGCGCTGGCGCTGGGCGTCGCCAAGCTCGACGAGCACGGCGACCGCATCACCAAGCTGATGGACTTGAAGGTGCCCGAGGGATTCCTCGGCAAGCTGCAGATGCTGCCGCGCCTGATGGAGGTCGCCAAGTTCCCGCCGCGGATGGCGTCGGGTACGCCGGCCTGCCAGGAGGTCGTCTGGCAGGGTGACGAGATCGACCTCGACAAGCTTCCGGTGCTGACCACCTGGCCGGAGGACGGCGGGCCCTTCCTGACGATGACGGCGGTCGTCTCGAAGGACCCGCAGCGCGGCATCCGGAACGTCGGGATGTATCGCGTGCAGCAGATGGGGAAGCGGCACGTCGCGATGCACTGGCAGCGCCATAAGACCGGGGCGGCGCACTGGCGCGAGATGGCCGAGAAGGGGGAGCGGATGCCGGTCTGCATCGTGATCGGCGCCGATCCCGCCTCGATGTACTCGGCCAGCGCGCCGCTGCCGCCGAACATCGACGAGTTCATCTTCGCGGGCTTCCTGCGCAAAGCGCCGGTGAAGCTCGCGAAGGCGGTGACCTGCGACCTCGAAGTGCCGGCCGAGGCGGAGATCGTGATCGAGGGTTACATCGATCCCCAGGAGGCGTTGGTGGTCGAGGGGCCGTTCGGCGACCACACCGGCTACTACTCCGAGGCGGACCTCTACCCGCGCGTGCACGTCACGGCGGTGACGATGCGACGGAACGCGGTGTACTGCGCGACGATCGTGGGGCGCCCGCCGATGGAGGACTTCTACCTCGGCCACGCGACCGAGCGGATCTTCCTGCCGCTGCTGAAGCTGACGACGCCCGAGATCGTGGACTACCACATGCCGGCCGAGGGGATCTTCCACAACCTCGTGTTCGTCTCGATCAGGAAGCAGTATCCGGGGCAGGCGTGGAAGGTGATGAACGCGCTCTGGGGCGCGGGCCTGATGTCGCTCGCGAAGGTGCTGGTCGTGGTGGACGACTGGGTGAACGTGCGCAACCCGCAGGAGGCGTGGTGGGTGGCGCTCAACAATATCGACCCCGAGCGCGACACGCGCTTCACGATGGGGCCGATGGACGTGCTCGACCACTCGAGCCGCGCCTTCACGTACGGCTCGAAGATGGGGATCGACGCAACGCGGAAGTGGCCCGAGGAAGGCTTCACGCGCGACTGGCCGAAGGTGATCGAGATGGATGACGCGACCAAGGCGAAGGTGGACGCGATGTGGCCGTCGCTCGGACTCGGGCCCCGGTGAGCCGCGACCGCGGCGTGCCGGCCGCCGGTCCGTCGCCGCGCGAAGGGCAGACCTTCGCGGGGGAGTCGGGCTTCGCCCGCTGGGCGAGCTTCGTGAAGCTGCCGCACACCGTGTTCGCGCTGCCCTTCGCGCTGGTGGGTGTCACCTTCGCGACGCGCGTCGCGCCGATCACCGTCGCGACCGTCGGCTGGGTGGTGCTGGCCTTCACCTGCGCGCGCTGGGTGGCGATGGCGGTCAACCGGATCGTGGACCGCGAGTACGACGCGAAGAACCCGCGCACCGCGCAGCGCGAGATCCCGCGGGGCGCGATCGGGGTCCGCGAAGCCTGGGTGACGGTCGTCGTCGCGGCGGTGCTCTTCGTCTGGGCGGCGGCGATGCTGAATCCGCTCTGCCTGGCACTCTCGCCGGTCGCGCTCGCCTGGGTCTGCTTCTACTCCTTCACCAAGCGCTTCACGCGATATGCCCACCTCGTGCTCGGACTCGGGCTCGCGATCGCGCCGGTCGGCGGCTATCTGGCCGTGACGGGGGCGTGGAGCCAGCCCTGGTGGATGCTGATCGCGCTCACGGTCGCGGTGATGACCTGGTCGGGCGGGTTCGACATCCTCTACGCGCTCCCCGACGTCGCGTTCGACCGCTCACAGGGACTGCACTCGATCCCGGCCGCGCTCGGGGTTCCGCGCGCGATCCTGGTCGCGCGGGCGCTCCACCTGGTGACGGTCGCCGCACTCGCGCTCACGGTCTGGGTCGCGGGCGGGGGACCGCTCGCGTTCGTCGGTGTGGCGGTCGCGGCGGCGATCCTCGCCTACGAGCACTCGCTGGTGTCGGGGGACGACCTCTCGAAGCTCGATGCGGCGTTCTTCACGATGAACGGCGTGATCTCGCTGACCTTCTTCGGGTTCGTGCTCGCGGACCGGGTGTTCGGGTGACGCGCCCCGCGGACGCGGCGGCGCCGCTCGTGGTCGCGATCACGGGCGCGTCGGGCGCGCCCTACGGCATCCGGCTGCTGGAGCAGCTTCTTGTGGCCGGTCGTCGCGTCTCGCTGATCGTCTCCTCGCACGGCTTCCGCCTGCTGCGCACCGAGAGCGAGGTCGGGGACCTCGCGGGACTTCGTGAGGCCGTGGGCGCCGCACGCTTCGACCGGCTGGTCACCGTGTACGACGACAATGACCGCGGGGCCGCGCCGGCGTCCGGCTCCTCGCTGGCGGGCGGGATGGTGATCTGCCCCTGTTCGATGGGGACGCTCGCGAGCATCGCCGCGGGCACCTCGCGCTCGCTCGTGGAGCGCGCGGCCGACGTGGCGCTCAAGGAGCGCCGGCCGCTGCTGCTCGTCACGCGCGAGACGCCGCTCTCGCTGATCCACCTCGAGAACATGCGGCGCCTGACCATGGCGGGTGCTGTGGTGATGCCCGCCGCGCCGGGGTTCTACCACCGGCCGACGACCGTCGCCGAACTCGTGGACTTCATCGTCGCGCGCGCGCTCGACCATCTGGGCGTGCCCAACACGCTGAGCCCCCGGTGGGGCGCGGAGCCGGAGTGACCCTGCTCCGCATCGGGTTGATCTCGGACACGCACGGGTTGCTGCGCCCGGACGTGCATCGCGCCTTCTCCGGCGTCTCGCAGATCCTCCACGCCGGGGACGTTTGCGGGGACGAGATCCTCGACGAACTCGCCCTCATCGCGCCGACGCGCGCCGTGTACGGCAATTGCGATGAACCCTGGAACGCGCGGCTGATCGACCGGCTCGACCTCGAGATCGGCGGGCTGCGGGTGCACGTGAGCCACGGGCACGAACTCGGGCGCCCGCGCGCTCCGCAGGTCGCGGCGGCGTACGACGCCGACGTCTGCGTCTACGGCCACTCGCACCGCCAGTCCATCGAACGGGTGGAGGGCCGCCTGATCGTGAATCCCGGGGCCGCGGGGCCGCGGCGGTTCGACCTCGTGCCCTCGGTCGCGATCCTCAGGATCGCGGACGGACGCGCCGAGGCCGAGTTGGTGCCGCTGGCCGAGTAGCGGGTCAGGGCGCGGCCGCTCTCCGCTCGAGCGTCATCTCCATCGTCCGGATCGGCGGCGCGCCCGCGCGCAGGAACTCGCCGATCTCGTGCCACCGGCCGCCACCGAAGGCGGTCGTGTAGCGGACCCGGCCGCCGGGCACGTCGAATCCCCAGATGATGGTGTCGGGCTTGATCTCCAGCTCCGGCTCGAGCGACTGGCCGTCGCGATGGGTGCGCATGCGGACGCGGTCCGTCTCGGGATCGTACCAGATCATGGCGGTGGCCTCGAAGAGGATCCGGCCCTTGTCGGCGTCCGCCACCGAGCGGCCCGTGCCGCGCACGATCAGGACGGTCGCGTTGGAGCCCCAGGCGACGTCCTCGGACTGGCGCGCCTCGAGTGTGCGGCCGGGGCCGACGGTCGCGCGAGCCGGGCCCTCCCACTGTCCGACGAGACCGGCCAGCGGGGCAAGCGCCTCGCGCGAGCGCGCGATGCGGCGCTCGGCGCCCGGGTCCTGCGCGGAGCTCTCGAGCGGCATCAACAGACGGAAGGCGAGGGAGAAGAGCAGGGGGCGCACGAGCATCACGAGTTCTCCGGAGCGGGTACTGTCAAAGCTCGCGCGGGCGCGCGCCGCGCGCTTGTATCCACGCGACTTCGTATCGACGACCACGATGTTGGGTCAGGGCGTGACATCGCGGTGGCTCGTCGCGGCCAGGTGACGCGCGGCGTGACCCGGTGCCAGCCCCGTGAGCGCCACGAACTCGCGCGTCAGGTGCGACTGGTCGACGAACCCCGACTCGGCGGCGATGCGCGACCAGCTCGCGCCCGCGGTCCGCAGGCGGAGCGCGAGCGACTCGCGCAATCGCCGCACGCGCGCGAAGTCGCGCAGGGTCAGGCCGGTGACGCGCGGGAAGAGCCGCTGCAGGTGGCGGAGCCCGAGTCCGGCCTCGCGCGCGACGTCCGGCAACGCGACCTCGCCCCGTGCCTCGACGATCGCGCGCACCGCGGCGCGGACGCGCGGGTCCGGCGGCGCGAGCGGTCGCGCCGCCATTTCGGCGCGCAGCCATCGCTCCAGCGCCGGGAAGACCGCGTCGGGGTCGTCCTCGCGCGGGAGGACGCCGTCGAGCGCGTCGAATCGATGTGCGATCGCCTCCGGCGCCGGGCCGAGGTGATCCCGGAGCGCCATCGCGCCGACGCCGAGCACCTGCTCGATGCAATCCGGCCGGAGTCGCATCCCCCACAGACGGCCGCCGGCGTGCACCGGCGGATGCATCGCGGAGTTCCGCGGCCCGACGCAGACGATCATCGCCGGCGCGTGCGGCAGCCGCAGCAGGCCGACGCTGAGGCACCCGTCGGGCCACACCGTATAGCGATCGTGTTCGCCGAGCGAGACGTCGGACTGGAAGCTCCAGTACGAGAGGATCCAGGGCGCGAGGTCGGCGGCGGGCTGCCGCTCGATGTAGCGGATGTCGCCGCCGCCGGCCGCGATCACCATCAGGCGCTGCGGGTGCCGGGCGCGGCCGAGCCGTACGCCTCGGCGAACGGCGTGGTGCGCGCGAGCTCGGCCGGGAACTTCCGGAACCAGGCGGCGACGAGCAGCACCTCGTCCACCTCGTGTCCCGGCACGGTCGCCGGCGCGCGCTCCAGCGGCGCGAGGATCTCGGCGACCCGCACGTCGAGCGCACGGCGCTCGGCGGTAGAGCGCGGGGCGGGCAGTTCCCCGCGGACGCGTCCGCGCCGGATGATGTAGGCCCGCGCATCCTCCCGGGCCGTCGCGGGGACCGTGTAGACGAAGGAGAGCGACTCCAGCGCGAAGCGCAGCCGCGCGAACTGCTCACGCAGCGACTCGAGTCGCACGATCTTGTCGCGCATCACCGCCGCGCGCTCGAAGTCGAGCGCGTCGCTCGACGCTTCCATCTGGGCGCGCAGCGGGAGGAGCGGCGCGTCGTGGGCGCCCTCGAGGAACTCCCGCGCGGCACGGAAGCGCGCGAGATACTCGTCCTCGCGCACCGCGGCCACGCAGGGGCCGAGGCACTTGCCGATCTCGAGCCTGATGCAGCCCGGCGTGCGCGACGGCAGGGGCAGCAGCTCGGGCTGGTCGGCGAAGAAGATCGGCTGGTCGAGCCGGCAGTCGCGCAGGCCAAGCACGTCGTTCAACTCGCGCAGCGCCTCCTCCAGCTGGACCGCGCCGCGGAAGGGGCCATAGTAGGTGCCGGTCTCGTCGGTGCCGGCGCCGCGGACGACGTGGAAGCGCGGCGCCGGCCCGCGCGAGACGCGTACGAATGCGTGGTACCGCGCGTCGCGCTTCATCGACACGTTGTAGCGGGGGCGGAGCTGCTTGATGAGCCGCAGCTCCCGCAGCAGGGCCGCGAACTCGTTCGGCAGCGGCTCCCACTCGAGCGTGGCCGCCTCGCGCAGGATGCGCGCGCCCTTGTCGCGCGGATAGAGCGCCCGGAAATAGCTGAGGAGCCGCGAGCGCAGCGACTTCGACTTGCCCACATAGATGACCTCGCCCTCGAGCGATGTCATCCGATAGACGCCGGGGACCTCGCGGGCGAGGTCCTTCACCTGCGCGAGCATCGTGTCGATGCGCATCTCGACGTCCTTCGGCGGCTCGAGCGGGCCGCGGCGGCGACGGCGCGGGCTCATCGCGGCGCTCCGGCGGTCATCGCTGGCACGCCCTGCACCAGACGGTTTGCCGGCCCTCGATGCGATGGGTGGTGTGCAGCGGCGCACCGCAGCGCGCGCAGGGTTCGCCCGCGCGACCGTACGCCTGGAGCTGCGCAACGAACGCGCCGCGGCCCCCGAAGGCGTCGCGATAGTCGCGGAAGGTCGTGCCGCGGAGCGCGATCGATTCGGTCAGCACGGCGCGGAGCGCCGCGAGGAGCGTTTCGCCTTGCGCGTACGTCACGGCCCGGCCCGGGCGCGACGGGCGGACCCGGGCGCGCCAGAGGGCTTCGTTCGCGTAGATGTTGCCGACCCCCGCCAGGCGCCGCTGGTCCATCAGGATGCTCTTCACGGCCCGCTTCGACCCCCGAATGATTCCCGAAAATCGCTCGGCGGAGAGCTCGGGGTCAAGCGGCTCCGGGCCGAGCGTGCCGCTCCAGGCCGCGAAGGCCGAGTCGTCGGGGAGCGCGAGGGTGCCGAGGCGCCGCACGTCGTGGTAGCGCAGCGTGCGCCCGTCCTCGAGGGTGAGGCGGACGCAGGTGTAGGCGTCGTCGGGCGACCCATCGAGCAGGAGCGCGCCGGTGAACCGGGGCGTCGCCACGAGGTGCTGCCGGTCCTGTTCGCCCCGCGGGTGCTGGAGGTGCAGCACGACGCTCTTCGCGCGCCGCGTCACACCGGTGATCGTGGCGCCGAGGAGTCGGGCGGCGAATGCCCCCGGCGCGATCCCGCGGAGCACGTCCGCGCGTCGGACCATCGCCGAACGCACGACGGCGCCGCGGAGGGCGCCGTCGAGGTCACGCGCGATCGTCTCGGTCTCGGGGAGTTCGGGCACAGGCCGGCCCAGTCAGGCGCGCGGGCCGCTGACGCGGCGCTGCGGTCCGCTGACCTTCTTGGTCACGCCGCGCGCGAGTTCGCGCCAGCCGATGTCGGTGCGGTACTGGCGTCCCTCGAACAGGACGGCTCCGGCGACGGCGGCGCTCCGTTCGCGTGCCGCCCCGAGCATTGGCGCGACTGCGGTGACGGCGACGACGCGCCCGCCCGCCGTGACGAGTCGCCCGGCGGCATCGCGAGCCGTTCCCGCGTGGAAGAGCGTCACGTCGTCCGTGTCCGCCGGGAGCGTGACGAGATCACCCGACCGGACCGTTCCCGGATAGCCCGCCGCGGCGACCACCGTGGTCACCGCCGCGGCGTTCTTCCAGCCGAAGGGCGCGATGCTGCGCAGCGAGCCGCCTTCGGCGATCGCGCGCACCGGCACCAACAGGCTCGAGGCGAGCAGCGGCAGGATCGCCTGCGTCTCCGGATCCCCGAATCGGCAGTTGAACTCCACGACCTTCATCCCGTCGCGCGTGAGCATCAGGCCCGCATAGAGCAGCCCCGAAAAGGTGCAGTCCCGGTCGCGCATCGCCTTGAGCGTCGGCTTGAAGACGCGCTTCACGGCCTCGGTGACGAGCGAGGGCGGGGCGAGTGAGACCGGTGCGTAGGCGCCCATGCCGCCGGTGTTGGGCCCGATGTCGCCCTCGCCGATCCGCTTGTGGTCCTGCGCCGCGATCATCGGGAGCACGTTGGTGCCGTCGGTGAGCGCGAAGAGCGAGAGCTCCTCCCCTTCCATGAACTCCTCGACGAGCAGCTCGGCGCCGGCCTCGCCGAAGACGCGCCCCTCGAGCATCGCGTCGATCGCGGCCTCGGCCTGCGCGAGCGTCGTCGCGACGACGACGCCCTTGCCGGCGGCGATGCCCGAGGCCTTGATGACGACCGGGGCCCCGAGGCGCCGCGCCTCGTCCTTCGCGGCGCGCACGTCGGTGAAGGCGCGCGCGCTGGCGGTGGGCACGCCGGCGTCCACCATCAGCTCCTTGGCGAAGCGCTTGGAGGTCTCGATCCGCGCCGCCGCCTGCGTGGGGCCGAAGATGCTGAGGCCGGCCTCGCGGAAGCGGTCCACGATGCCGGCCTCGAGCGACGACTCGGGCCCGACGACGGTGAGGTCCACCCGCTCGTCGCGCGCGAAGCGCACCAGCGCCCCGACGTCGGTCGCGCCGATCGCGACGCAGCGGCCGAGTGCGGCGATGCCGGGATTGCCGGGTGCGGCGATGATGTCGGCCGCAGGATCGTCGCGGCGGAGCTTCCACGCGAGTGCGTGCTCGCGCCCTCCGCCGCCGACGATCAGGATCCTCATCGCGCCGCGCCCTTGAAGGCGTCGGTGAAGGCGTCCTTCGCGCGGCCGAGCGTGTCGCCGACCTTCCCCATCGCGGCCTTGGCCTGGTCGGCGTAGTAGTTCGAGGCCTCCTTCATGTCGTCGCCCAGTCCCGCGCCGGGCTTCACGTCGGCGCGCCGGACGTAGTCACCGGCGAGGACCTTCGCATAGGTGCCGTTCTCGATCCAGCGCTGCAGCTCGCCCGCGCGGACGGTGAAGAACGGGTGCTCGCGGAAGGCCGTGTTGAACGCCTTGAGCACGGTGTCCCAGGCGCTGCCGTCGGTCTCGTACTCCTTGGACTGCTCCTTGAAGGCGGCGAGGTCGAGCCGGTCGCCGAACTCGCGGCCGCCGGCGAGCTTCATGAAGGTCGTGAGCACGAGGTCGGGGTCCTGCGCGTCGAGCAGCGACGCGCGGTCGCAGGAGAGCTCGCTCTTCCGGTACCACTCGAGGATCGCGAGCTGGAACGGCAGCAGCGCGATGCCGGCGAGGAAGGGGAGGTTGCCGAACCCGACGAGCAGGATGATCTGCGCGATCGTGCGGTAGGTGACGTGCCCGCTCATGATGTGGCCGAGCTCGTGCGCGAGGATCACGCGCACCTCGTCGCGCGTGAGGTGCTCGAGCGCGGCGGAGTTGATCACGACGAACGGGTCGCCGAAGCCCACGGCGCCCGCGTTGACGTTCGGCGTCTGCGTGACGTAGAGCTGTGGCCGCGTGGGCCAATCCATCGTCGCGAGCACCTCGGTCCAGAGCGCGTCGAGGTCCGGGCGCTGGGTCGGGCCGACGCGGACGGCGCTGGCGGTGAACAGGTGCCGCACGCCGCGCTCGCCGAAGACGCTGGCGGCCTTGTTGACGGCCTGCTGGAACCCCGGCAGCGCGCGCATCGCATTGAGCGCGGCGCGGTCGGCGGGGTGCTCCCAGGTCAGGGAGGAGATGTCGGTCAGGGTGACGCGGGCCATGGTGATGCTCCGGGACAGGGTACTGCTCTTTACGGTCTGGCGTGCTCGCTGGTGTCGTTGAACGGCAGATGGGAGATGGGAGATGTGAGGGGGCGGGCCGTTCGGCCCGCCCAACAGCACAGTCAGCGGCGTCTCTTGCATCTCACATCTCCCATCTCACCTCTGCCGTCAGTTGAACGCCCGATCCAGGTCCTCGATCAGGTCCTCCACATCCTCGACGCCGCAGGAGAAGCGCAGCAACCCGTCGGTGATGCCGAGCTCGGCCCGGCGGGCCGGGTCCACCGAGGCGTGGGTCATGCCCGCGGGCTGGCAGACCAGCGACTCGACGCCGCCGAGCGACTCGGCCAGCGTGAAGACCCGGAGCGCGGTGACGATCGCGTTCGCCTTGGCCTTGGACCCCGTCTCGACCGAGACCATCCCGCCGAAGCCGGTCATCTGCCGCTTGGCGAGCTCGTGCTGCGGGTGCGTGGCGAGGCCCGGGTAGAAGACCTGCTGCTCCCCGACCTTCGCCGCGAGCCAGGCGGCGACGGCGCGGCCGTTGATGTCGTGCTGCCGCATCCGGAGCGCCAGCGTCTTGGTGCCGCGGAGCGTCAGCCAGGAATCCATCGGCCCGGGGACGGCGCCGGCGGAGTTCAGGTTGAACTGCAGCCGCGTGGCGAGGGTGTCGTCGTTGAGCACGGCGATGCCACCGATCACGTCGGAGTGGCCGTTCAGGTACTTGGTGCTCGAATGCCAGACGATGTCGGCCCCGAGGGCGAGCGGGCGCTGGAAGTACGGGGTCGCGAAGGTGTTGTCCACGATCGTCAGCGCGCCCGCCTTCTTGGCGAGCGCCGCGGCGGCCGCGATGTCGGTCAGGTGCATCAGCGGGTTCGTCGGCGTCTCGAGCATCACCGCGACGGTGTTCGGCCGGATGGCGTCGGCGATGCGCTGCACGTCGCGCGTGTCCACCCAGGTGAACTGGAGCCCGAAGTTCTGCAGGATCTTGTCGAAGAGCCGGAAGGTGCCGCCGTAGACGTTCGAGCCGACGACGACGTGGTCGCCCGACTTGAAGAGCTTCATGATCGAGTCCACGCACCCCATCCCGGACGAGAACGCGAAGCCGTGCGCCGCGCCCTCGAGCGCGGCGACGTTGCGCTCGAGGCACTCGCGCGTGGGGTTCTTCCCGCGTGCGTACTCGTAGCCCTTGTTGACCCCCAGCGCTTCCTGCGCGTAGGTGGAGGTCTGGTAGATCGGCGGCATGATCGCGCCCGAGGTGGGGTCGGGGCGCTGGCCGGCGTGGATCGCGCGCGTGGAGAAGCGCGGCGTGAGGTCCTCGGGGAAGATGCGGGTCATGCCGCAATCTACCTCAGAGCCGGTAGAGCGTCACCGTCGTGTCCTCGAATCGCTTCCGCACCGCGCCCGGGGGCAGTTCGTGCGCCGCGGCGTGCTCCACCACCAGCACCGGCGCGAATCGGCGCTCGCGCCAGCTCTCGATCACCCGGTCGAGCATCTTCGACTCGTAGGGCGGGTCGGCGAAGGCGATCTCGTAGCTGCCTTCCGGGAGCGCGGCGGCGAACGGCAGTGCATCGCGCTTGAAGACGCGCGTCACCTTCGACAGCCGCAGCAGGCCGATGTTCGCCTTGAGCGCGTGCAGGCTCGACGGGCGCGTCTCGACGAAATCGGCGCTGCGCGCGCCCCGCGAGATCGCCTCGAGGCCGAGCGCCCCGGTGCCGGCGAAGAGGTCGAGCACCCGCGCGTCCTTCAGGTCCGCGGCGAGAAGGTCGAGCATCGCCGCGCGTACCTGCTCGGCCGTGGGACGCACGCGGAAGTCGCGCGGCGAGGTGAGGTCGCGACCGGCGTGCTTGCCCGCGATGATCCTCACGCGGACGCGATCTCGATCAGGGTCGGCTGCTTGTACGCCGAGAGCCGCGCCGCGCACCAGGCCTTCACCTCGGCCTCCGAGACGTCCCCGTCCACCGTGAGGCCGATGTCACTCCCGCGACTCGGCTCCGGGATCGCGACCACGCGCGCCCGACGCACTCCGGGCATCGCGCCGACCACCTGTTCGATCTCTCGCGGGTAGATGTTGAACCCATTCCGCGTGAACATCGACTTGATGAGACCGAGGAAGGTGAAGCTTCCGTCGGCGTCCTCGACCCCGCGGTCCCCCGTGTGCAGCCAGCCGTCCGAAACCTGCAGACCGTCGGCGCCGCCACTCACGTAGCCGCGGAACACGGTCGGCCCGCTGACGCAGAGTTCGCCCGGGGTGCCCGCCGGGAGCCGCGTGCCGCGCTCCGGATCGCGCACCGAGACTTGCACGCCGGGAAAGGGCACGCCGAGCGAGCCGAGGCGGTTCGGCGCCGTGAGCCGGTTGGCGAGCGCGACCGGTGACGCTTCCGTCAGGCCGTAGCCCTGCCGGAGTTCGCGTCCGGTCGCGCGCTCCCACTGCCGCTGGACCTCCGCGTCGAGGGGCGCCCCGCCGCAGAGACAGAGCCGGAGCGCGCTCGCGGCGGCGTCGAACGGGACGCCGCGCTTGGCGATCGCGCCGAGCATCGCGACGAAGACCGGCGGCACGCCGATCACGACCGTGACGCCGGCGCGCTCGATCAGCTCGAGTGTCGCGCCCGGATGGAAGCGCGGCATCGTTGTGACCCGTCCGCCGGCGACCAACGGCGCGATGCCGGTGGCGACGAGCCCGAAGAGGTGCGTCCAGGGCAGCAGCGCGAGGGTGTGATCGTCGGCGGTCATCGCCGCGGTCTCGACGGTCCCGCGCGCGTTCGCCAGCAGGTTGCGATGGGTGAGGATCGCGCCGAGCGGACGCCCGGCCATCGCCGACGTGTAGACGATGGCGCATTCCTCGTCGCGCCCGGGTGCGTCGGCGTCCCCCTCGAGCGAGAGCCCGAAGTGCGAGCCGAGGTCGATGCGCGTGCGCACGCCGTCGGCGTCGACGACCGTGGCCGCCGCCGGCGCCTCGTCGAGAAGTGCGTGCACGGTGCCGGCCGGAAGCCGGTCAACGAGCGCCGCGACGGTGAAGACCGCCCCGACGCTCGCGTCCGCGAGCTGGTACTCGATCTCGGGTGTGACCGCCGACGGATTGATCAGCACTGCCCCGCGTCCATCGCTCGCCGCGAGCGCCACGAGGACCTGCGGCGAGGTCGGGAGGAGGATCGCCGCGCGCCGCCCCGCCCCGCGAGCGCCCGCACGAGCCTCGCGCTGCGCTGCAGCAGCATGAATCCGGCGGCGACGAGCTGCGCGGCCGGGATCCCGTCGATGGAACCGCCGCCGGCGGCGGCGCGGAGAGGGAGCAGATCCAACTGGATGTGGAAGAAGGAGGAGCGAGGAGCGAGGTGAAGGGTGCGAAGTGGAAGGTGTGAGATGGAGGGAGTGAAGTGGAAGGCGTGAGGGGGAACTTCACCTCCTTCGCCGTTCGGGGCCACTTCCTGCTTCCTCCTTCCGACTTCCTTCTTCCGACTTCCTACTTCCCCCTCGCTCCTTCCTCTCAATACCTTGCTCCCCATGACCGACCCTCGCCTCATGATCAGCGTCTCCGGCATCCGGGGACGTGTCGGCTTCGGCCTCACGCCCGAGATCGTCGCCCGTTACGCCGCCGCGTTCGGCGCCTGGGCGATCGCGCGCGGATCGTCCCGCGCCGTCGTGCTCGGCCGCGACAGCCGCGTCACCGGTCCGCTCTTCCACACCGTCACGCGCGCGGCGCTCGAGAGCGTCGGGGCCGACGTCATCGACATCGGCCTGATGACGACCCCGGGCCTGCAACAGGCGGTCGAGCACCATCACGCGGCCGGGGGGCTCGGGATCACCGCGAGCCACAACCCGATCGAGTGGAACGCGCTCAAGTTCATCGGTCCCGACGGGCTCTTCCTGAGCGCCGCGCAGGGTGCCGAGATGCGCGCACTCGTGGAGCAGGGGATCCCCTACGCCACGTGGGACAAGCTCGGCGAGACGCGATTCGACGGCGACGCCATCGCGCGGCATCTCGACGCCGTGCTCGCGCTGCCGTTCATCGACGTGGACGGGATCCGGTCGCACCGGTTCCGCGTCGCCTACGATGCCTGCCGCGGTTCCGGCGGCGCGGTCATCCCGCGCCTGCTCGAACTCCTCGGCTGCGATGTGCACGCGATCGAGCTGGAGACGGACGGGCGCTTTCCCCGGCCCCCGGAACCGATCCCGGAGAACCTCGGCCCGCTCGAGACCCTGGTGAAGCGGACGGGGGCCCAGATCGGGTTCGCGACCGACCCGGATGTGGACCGGCTGGCCCTGGTGGACGACACCGGCCGGGCGATCGGCGAGGACTACACCCTCGCCCTCGCGACACGTGTCGTGCTGAGACACCGATCCGGACCGGTCGTGACGAACCTTTCGACGAGCCGGATCGTCGATGATATGGCGGCCGAGGGCGGGGCCCGGGTGATCCGGGCGCCGGTCGGCGAGGTGAACGTCGCGCTTCGGATGCGCGCCGAGGGGGCGGTCATCGGTGGGGAGGGGAATGGCGGGGTCATCCTGCCGGAACTCCACCTCGGCCGCGACGCCCCGCTCGGGGTGGCATTGCTCTTGCAAATGATGCACGAGGATGGGGAGCCGCTGTCGAAGGTCGTCAGCCGGTTCCCGCGGTACGCGATCATCAAGGACAAGCTGGACCGTCCGGCGCAGCCGCTCGACGCCGTGTACGCGGCGCTCACGGCGGCCTTCCCGGACGCCGAGGCGGATACCCAGGACGGGCTCCGGCTCGGGTGGCCGGACCGCTGGGTGCATATCCGGCCCTCCGGGACCGAGCCGATCGTCCGGGTGATCGCCGAGGCGCCGACCGAGGAGGCCGCGGCGGCGCTGGTCGAAGCGGGCCGGAAGTTGCTGGCGCAGCTGAACTGAACTGACAGGTGGCAGAGGGTAGGTGGTAGGCCCCTCTCCCGTCTAACATCTCCCATCTCCCCTCTGCCCTTATGTGCGGTATCGTCGGCTACATCGGTCCCCGGCAGGCAACACCACTGCTGATCGAGGGCCTGAAACGGCTCGAGTACCGGGGCTACGACTCAGCGGGCGTCGCCGTCTACGACGGCGAGACGCTCGAGACGCGGCGCGCGGCGGGGAAGATCGCGAGGCTCGAAGGAGCACTCGCGGCCGATCCGGTGACGGGCAAGGTCGGGATCGCGCACACGCGCTGGGCGACGCACGGGCCGCCGACGGAGCGCAATGCGCACCCGCACCTGAGCACCGATGAGAGCGTCGCCGTCGTCCACAACGGCATCATCGAGAACGCGAACGTCCTGCGCACGCAGCTGAAGGAGCTCGGCCACACCTTCCGGTCGGACACCGACACCGAGGTCATCGCGCACCTCGTGCAGGAGCTCTTCGACGGCTCGCTCGAGGAGGCGGTGATCGGTGCGCTGCGCAAGGTCGAGGGCACCTTCGGCATCGCGGTCGTCTCCAGCAAGGACCCGCAGAAGATCGTGGCGGCGCGCAAGGGCAGCCCGCTGCTGGTCGGCGTCGGCGACGGCGAGTACTTCCTCGCCTCCGACGCGTCGGCGATCCTGGCCCACACGCGCGAGGTCGTCTACCTCAACGACGGCGATCTCGCGGTGCTGACGCCCGACGGCTACAAGCTGATGGACATCAACAACGTGCCGCTCCGCCGCTCGGTGGAGCGCATCGAGTGGGACCTCGCCGCGATCGAACGGGGCGGCTACGACCACTTCATGCTCAAGGAGATCTTCGAGCAGCCGGCGACGGTCGAGAACACGATGCGCGGCCGCCTGATCCTCGAGGACGGCACGTCCAAGCTCGGTGGCATCAACATGAGTCACGACGAGTTGATGAACATCGACCAGGTGATCATCACGGCCTGCGGCACCAGCTGGCACTCGGCGCTGATCGGCGAGATGATGATCGAGGACTTTGCGCGGATCCCGGTCGAGGTCGAGTACGCCTCGGAGTTCCGCTACCGCAATCCGATCATCACGCCGCGCACGCTCTGCATCGTGATCTCGCAGTCGGGAGAGACGGCCGACACCCTGGCGGCGATGCGCGAGGCCAAGCGCCGCGGCGCCAAGACGCTGGGCTTCGTGAACGTCGTCGGGTCGACGATCGCGCGCGAGGACGACGGCGGCATCTACCTGCACGCGGGCCCCGAGATCGGCGTCGCCTCGACGAAGGCGTTCACCAGCCAGGTCGTCGCGCTGGCACTCTTCGCGCTCAAGCTCGGCCGCAAGCGCACGCTCTCGGTGATGCGCGGGCGCGAGGTGGCGCAGGCGCTGGCCGACCTCCCCAAGCAGATCCAGAGCATCC
This sequence comes from Gemmatimonadaceae bacterium, assembly GCA_031396725.1. Lineage (GTDB taxonomy): Bacteria > Gemmatimonadota > Gemmatimonadetes > Gemmatimonadales > Gemmatimonadaceae > Pseudogemmatithrix. Next base: position 36,314 of record JANNLH010000154.1, read on the forward strand.
TCGACCGGGCGCCGGAGATCGAGAAGATCGCCGAGGAGTTCAAGGACGTGCACAACTTCCTCTACCTCGGCCGCGGCTACAACTTCCCGGCCGCGCTCGAGGGGGCGCTCAAGCTCAAGGAGATCAGCTACATCCACGCCGAGGGGTATCCGGCGGCGGAGATGAAGCACGGACCGATCGCGCTGATCGACGAGTCGATGCCGGTGGCGTTCATCGCCCCGCACGACGCCGTGTTCGACAAGATCGTGTCGAACATCCAGGAGGTCCGCGCGCGGCACGGACGCACGATCGTCATCACCAGCCGCGAGGAGCCGGCGCTGGAAGGGCTGATCGACTTCGAGATCCGCGTGCCCGAGACGATCGACATGCTGACGCCCGTGCTCGCGAGCATCCCGCTCCAGCTCCTGGCGTACTACATCGCCGTGAAGCGCGGCGCGAACGTGGACCAGCCCCGGAACCTCGCGAAGAGCGTCACGGTCGAGTAGGGCGGGGGGAGCGTTGTCGCGGGACGGCGCGTAACTTTCGGGCGGCGGCCAAGGGGCCGCCGCCCGAAAACGTACGTTTCCCCACCCCACGACGATGCGCCTCGCGATCCTCCTGCTCGCCGCCTCGGCGGCGTTCCTGCCTGCACGCGCGCCTGCGCAGCAGCGCCCCGCCGCCACTGCAACGGCCCCCGCCGCCGCCTCCCTCCTGACCGCCGATCGCTACGAGCGTGCGGTCCTGGCCTGGGATGCCGGGAACTACGATGCCGCGCTGCTGGACCTCCGGCGCGTGCTCGCCGCGCCCAATGCGCCGGATTTCCATGATCGGGTCGCCGAGCTGACGGGCGAGATCTGGCAGACGGTCGAGGTCGCGAAGGACGCGCGCGCCCCGCGCTGGTCACCCGACGGCTCGACGCTCTCCTACGAGTATGGGACCGCCCCCGACCGCCGCTTTCGGGTGGTCCGCTACGCGCCAGGCTTCCCGACGGTCGCCGAGGCGGCGGGCGAGAGCCCGAGCTACGCGCCGGATGGCGGCAGCCTGGCGTGGATCGAGACGCCGGCCGGCGGCCGGCCGCTGGTGCGGTGGAAGCGAGGCGAGGCCACCAGTGAGACCCTGCCGCTCGATGCGGCGGCGGCGACCGGTGCCACGCTGTTCGGTTCGACCTCGCTGCAGCTCGCCGTGATCACCGGGACACCCGGCTCGAACGAGGCGACGCTCAACATCTTCCAGCTGAGCGGCGGCGACCGGACCTGGCGGACGATCGAGGTCGCCGGCGGACAGCCGGTCGCCCTCGTGCGCTCGGGCGACGGTTCGCGCCTCGTGGTGCTGATCGGCGAGCGCGGTGCCTTCGCGCGCGGCGGGGCCGCGTTCGCCGGCGCGGCGCGGACGACCGCCTTCGCCGAGGTCGCGACCGTCGGACTCGGGGTTCGCGTCACCGGCACGGCGCCGACCTTCTCGCGCGAAGGATCGTCGATCGCCTGGCTGGATGCCGAACCCGCGGGCGGGACCCGCATCCTCGTGCGGCGCGGGGTGAGCGAGCCCATCGTTGCGCACCGCGCGACGCAGCCGCTGACCGGCATCGCGCTCTCGCCGGACGGCGCGTCGGTCGCATTCCAGCAGATGCTCCGCGAGGACTGGGAACTCTTCACCGTCCCGAGCGCCGGGGGCGCGCCGCCGAGGCGCATCACACGGGAGATCCAGCACGATCTCGGGCCCCAGTATCTCTCGGACTCCCGGCTGCTCGGCGTGATGGGCGAGGGGCGGCATCGCCGCTCCTACCTGTACGACCTCGCCTCGGGAACGCGGACCCGGCTCTTCCACAACAACTCCGTGCGCACGGTCTCGCCCGAGTACGAGTGGGTGCCTTCGCCGGACGGCACCCGCGTCGCGATCGTGGCCGAGCGCGACGGCGACACGGTGACGCCGCATCGGCACTTGTACGTGATGGACCTGACGTCGAAGGTCACGCCCGAGGCGCTCAAGGCGCGCGTGGACTCGAATCTGACCGCCGAGCAGGCGCTGCGCACCAACGGTCGGCGGTTCTTCGCGCCGATCGCCACGTCGGTGCAGGCCGCGACGGCCGACGTGAACATCTCGCGGATCTACGGCTACCAGAAGGCGCTGTTCGGGTTCGACTCGAAGCACATCACGCAGCCCGGCAACCGCACGGCGACCGGGTACCTGCTCGAGACGTACCGCGGCTTCGGGCTCGACGCGCAGCTGCAGCCCTTCAAGACGGTCGCCGGCACGGAGATCGAGGTCGCGAACGTCGTCGCCACGATCAGGGGCACGGTGAATCCCGATCTCGTGTACGTGGTCGGCGCGCACTTCGACTCGCGGGCCGAGGGGCCCGGCGCCGATGACAATACCTCCGGTACGGCGATGATCCTCGAGGCGGCCCGTGTGCTGGCCAAGCGGCCGCTCCCGGCGACCGTGATGTTCGTCGCCTTCACCGGCGAGGAGGCCGGGCTGCGCGGCGCGCGCGAGTTCGGGCGCCGGATGAAGGATTCGATCAAGGTCGTCGGCGCGCTCAACAACGACATGATGGGCTGGGCGAACGACCACCGGCTCGACAACACCATCCGCTACTCGAATCCGGGCCTCCGCGACGTGCAGCACGCGGCGGCGATCCAGTTCTCGAAGCTCATCACCTACGACGCGTTCTACTACAAGAGCACCGACGCGCAGGCGCTCTTCGACGCCTGGGGCGACATCATCGCCGGCATCGGCTCCTACCCGATCCTCGGCAACCCGCATTACCACATGCCGCACGACGTGCTCGAGACGATCAACCACCAGCTGCTCACGGAGACGTCGCGTGCGACGGTCGCGACGATCATGCTGATGGCGTCGAGCCCCTCGCGGCTCGGTGGCCTGGCGGCCAGCGGCACGAGCGCCAGCTGGGAACGCGCGGTCGAGAAGGGCGTGATGCGCTATCTGGTCCGCTGGGGTCCCGCCGAGGCGCCGATGAAGTACTCGGCGACGGTCACGGGCACGCGCGCGGTCCTCGCCGGTGCGAAGCCGGGGTGGAAGGTCGCGGTGAAGGCGGTCAACGCCCGCGGTCTCGAGGGCTGGGACTGGGCGCGCGCCGACGTCAAGTAGCCGATGCGGGTCCTGCTCCAGCGCGTCTCCCGCGCCGAGGTGCGCGTGGCCGGGCGCGTCGTCGGCGCGATCGGGCACGGCTACCTGCTGCTGGTCGGCTTCAGCGGCACCGACGTCGAGGCGACCGTGCCCTGGATGGCCGACAAGATCGCCGGGCTCCGGCTCTTCGCCGACGGGGAGGGGAAGATGAACCTCGCACTGGAGGAGGTCGGCGGCGCCCTGCTCGTCGTGAGCCAGTTCACGCTGTACGGCGACGCGTCGAAGGGCCGCCGGCCGAGCTTCGTCGATGCGGCCCGGCCCGAGGTGGCCGTCCCACTCTACGAGCGCTTCGTGACCGCGCTGCGCGAGCGGGGCCTCACCGTCGCCACCGGTGAGTTCGGGGCGATGATGGACGTCGAGCTCGTGAACGACGGTCCCGTGACCCTGTGGCTCGAGCGATGACGGGCCGCGTACCGGTCGAGGTGATCCTCGCGTCGCAGTCGCCGCGGCGCCGCGAACTCCTGACGCTCGTCGGCATCGTCCACACCGTGCGGCCGGCCGACATCGACGAGTCGCTGCTCCCCGGCGAACGGCCGGTGCCGCACGCCGAGCGGCTGGCCCGCGCCAAGGCGCACACCCTTGCCGCGCGGCATCCCGAGGCGGTCGTCATCGCGGCCGACACGATCGTGGTGCTCGACGGCGAGATCCTCGGCAAGCCGCGCGATGCCGACGACGCCGAAGCGACGCTCGGCCGGCTGAGCGGCCGCACGCACCGCGTGTACACCGCGATCGCGGTGGCCCGCGACGGGCGGACGGAGAGCGCGGTCGAGGAGGTGGACGTGACCTTCCGCGCGCTGACGCATCGCGAGATCGCCGAGTACGTGCGGACCGGCGAGCCGATGGACAAGGCGGGCGCGTACGGCATCCAGGGGTACGGCGCGACGATCGTCGAGCGCATCGAGGGCGACTACTTCAGCGTGATGGGACTCGGGCTGCGCCGCCTCACGGAACTGCTCGCGCGGGTGGGACTCCGGTACGACTTCTCCGAGGGCGTCGTCGCTTCTCAGTGAGCGTCGGCCTGTGGCAGCACGGGGACCGCGCGTCCGGTCGCGTTCACGCGATGCATCGGACTCGCGTCCATCGTCCGCCAGATGTTGAGCACGAAGCACGCCGCGCCGATCGCCGAGAGCGTGCCGCCGACCGCGAGGAGCACCGCGGCCGCGGGAACGGCGCCCTGGACCCGCGCCACGAAACCCGCGACGAGTGCGACGAGGCCGGCCTGCGCGCACCAGAACTGCAGCTCCGCCAGCCGCCGATGCACGAGCGGCTGGCCGAAGAAGCGCGGGACGACGTGCAGCGCGACGCCGTAGATCATCTGCGTGACGAAGCCGAGCAGGGCCATGTGCATGTGCGGCACGCGGTAGACCGTCAGCGAGGGCCAGAGCGCCATCGCGAGCGCGAGCAGCACGGCGGCCGAGAACCAGAGCAGGCTCGCCTTGAGGAAGTACTTCACGAACCAGTCGATCATCGGGACTCCCGGCGCCCGACGGGGCGCCGTGTCAGGCGCTCAGCAGCTGGACGAGCGCGCGCGGCCTCGCGGTGAGGTCCGCGATGGTGTAACGGTCGAGCACCGCGAAGAACGCGGTCAGCGCCTCGTCGAGCGCCGGGGCCAGCGCGCAGGCCGAGGCGATCGGACATTGGTTCGTCACCGGGTCGAAGCACTCGACCAGGTTGAGATTGTCCTCGGTGGCACGGACGACGTCGCCGACGACGATCTCGTCGGCGGGGCGCGCCAGCCGCACGCCGCCGACGCGGCCGCGGATCGTCTCGACGTAGCCGAGCGGGGCGAGGCGCGCGATCACCTTGGCGAGATGGTCCTCGGACATCCCCATCCGGCGGGCGATGTCGGTGATCCTCGCCGGCGTCGTGGGGTCGGCGAGCGCCAGGTAGATGAGCGCGCGCAAGGCATTGTCGGTGTGGCGGGTGAGCCGCACGGGCGGCCTCCGGGCTGTGGGGGGAACCCTGACCTGAAATCCAGAGTTCTCCGACTGTTCATAAGGTGCAAGTAATCTGCATCATATAGCCATCCCGACGCAAGGGCGGGACCGGCAGGCGGACCGGCACTCCGTCGCAGCACTCCATCGCACGGCACGAGGTGCGTATGTCCCCATCCAATCGATCGCGGCTCCTGCTCGCCGTCGGTGCGGCCCTCCTCGGGGGCCTCACCTACGCCTGCTCGGGCAGCCGCACTGCGTCGCTCGCAGGCACCGGCGACAACGCCCAGCGCGTCTATGTCGCGCCGGGCGAGTATGACGAGCTCTACGCCTTCCTCTCCGGGGGCTTCGGCGGCCAGGTGGGGGTCTATGGCCTCCCGTCGGGCCGGCTCCTCAAGACGGTCCCCGTCTTCTCGCAGCACGCCGAGAATGGCTGGGGCTACAGCGAGGAGACGAAGCCGATGCTCGAGACCTCCTACGGCTTCATCCCGTGGGACGACCTGCATCACACCGCGCTCTCGCAGACCAAGGGCGAGGATGACGGGCGCTGGCTCTTCGTGAACGGCAACAACACGCCGCGCGTGGCGCGCATCGACCTGACGCATTTCGAGACGACCGAGATCCTCGAGATCCCGAACGCGGGCGGCAACCACGCCTCGCCGTTCGTGACCGAGAACACCGAGTACATCGTCTCCTCGACGCGCTTCAGCCTGCCGGTGCCGAACCGCGACGTGCCGATCAGCGAGTACAAGAAGCACTTCAAGGGCCAGATCTCCTTCATCACGGCCGACCAGCCGGGGAAGATGGACATCGCCTTCCAGCTGATCGTGCCGGGCTTCAACTACGACCTGGCCCGCGCGGGCAAGGGCCCCTCGGCCGGCTGGATGTTCTTCACCTCCTACAACTCCGAGCAGGCCAACACGCTGCTCGAGGTCAACGCCTCGCAGGCGGACAAGGACTACATCGCGGCCGTGAACTACCGCGCCGCCGAGGCCTGCATGCGCGACGGCAAGGGAAAGCGCGCGACGGTGGACTATCGCCACAACTTCGTCGACGAGTTCAGCCGCGTCGCGATCTCCGAGCGGAAGACGTCGGTGATGCAGATCGTCCCGGCCGAATGCCCGGGCGTGATGTTCTTCCTGCCGACCCCGAAGTCGCCGCACGGCGCCGACGTGGACCCGACGGGTGAGTACGTGGTCGCCGGCGGCAAGCTCGCGACGGTGATCCCGGTGCACTCGACCGTGAAGATGATCCAGGCGATCAAGGACAAGGCGTTCGAGGGCGAGCTCGAGGGCATCCCGGTGCTCAAGTACGAGTCCACCATCGCGGGTGAGGTGAAGGAGACGGGCCTCGGCCCCCTCCACACCGAATTCGACGGCAAGGGGTACGCCTATACCTCGATGTTCATCTCGTCCGAGATCGTGAAGTGGAAGCTGGGCACTTGGGAGGTCGTGGACCGCGCGCCGACATACTACTCGGTGGGCCACCTCATGATCCCCGGCGGCGCGACCGCCAAGCCCTACGGCAAGTACGCGCTGGCGATGAACAAGATCACCAAGGACCGCTATCTCCCGACCGGCCCGGAGCTGACGCACTCGGCACAGCTCTACGACATCACCGGCGAGAAGATGAAGCTGCTGCTGGACTTTCCGACGCAGGGCGAGCCGCACTACGCCAACGCGATCGACGCGAAGATCATCAAGGACAAGCAGATCAAGTTCTACAAGCTGGCCGCGAACACGCACCCGCAGGTCACGCGGTCGGAGCGGGAGTCGGGCGTCGAGCGCAAGGGCAAGGTGGTGCACGTCCGCATGACGGCCATCCGCTCGCACTTCGCGCCGGACAACATCGAGGGCGTGCAGGTGGGCGACACGGTGCTCTTCCACGTCACCAACCTCGAGCAGGACTGGGATGTGCCCCACGGCTTCGCGATCCTCGGTGCGACCAACGCCGAGCTGCTGGTGATGCCGGGTGAGACCCGCACGCTGCGCTGGCTGCCGAAGAAGGAAGGGGTGTACCCGATGTACTGCACGGACTTCTGCTCGGCGCTCCACCAGGAGATGCAGGGCTACGTCCGCGTGTCGGCGGCGGGATCGACCGTCGCGCTGAGCGCGGGGACCTCGAAGGCACGCGCCGGCAGCGCGCCCGAGAACTGAGGAACGCACGATGACATCCCGGGCCCGCTGGCTCGTTGCGGTCGCCGTCGCACTGATGGCCTCTGCCTATGTCCTTCCGCTGTGGCGCGTCGACCTGATCGCGCCGCAGTATCCGGAGGGCCTCGGGATGCTCATCCGCATCGATGGGGTGGTCGGCGTGAAGGAGAATGACCTCAACAGCATCAACGGATTGAATCACTACATCGGGATGAAGAAGATCGAACCGGACGCCATCCCTGAACTGCGCTGGATGCCGTGGATCCTCGCCGGCCTGATGGCCGGCGGGATCGCGGTGGCCGCACTCGGCCGGCGCGTCCCGCTCTACCTGTATGGCGTGGTGCTCACCGGCGTGCTCGGCGCCGGCCTGTGGGACTACTGGCGCTGGGGCTACGACTACGGGCACGACCTCGACACCGAGCATGCGATCATCAAGATCCCCGGCATGACCTACTCGCCGCCGGTGCTCGGCCGCAAGAAGCTGCTGAACTTCACGGCGACCTCCTGGCCCTCCTGGGGCGGCATCGCGCTGGCGTTGTCGGCCGGC
>JANNLH010000167.1:0-4360 GCA_031396725.1 Gemmatimonadaceae bacterium
TGGCCGGCGATCGTTCCGGTCGCGCCGCGGCTTCCCACACCTCGAGGCGATGCGGCGGCGAGCGTCACGTTCGTCGGCCATTCCACCTTCCTGATCCAGACCGCCCTGGGCAACGTGCTCACGGACCCGGTCTACTCGTCCCACGCAGGCCCATTCGGCCGCTTCGATCCCAGGCGCGCTCGCGCGCCCGGAGTCGCCTTCGACGATCTGCCGGTCATCAGCGTCGTCGCGCTGAGTCACAACCACTACGACCATTGCGACCTCCCTACTCTGCGCCGGCTGGCCGAGCGGGACGATCCGCTCGTGGTGACGGCGCTCGGCAACTCACGCGTGTTGCGCCGCGCCGGCTTTTCGCGAATCGAGGAGCTGGACTGGTGGGAGCGGTCCGCGTTGTCGGCCATTCCGATCACGGCGACGCCGGCCCGGCATTTCTCGTCGCGCACCCTGATCGATCGCAATCGCGCCCTGTGGTGTGGCTTCATGATCGGTGCGGCGGGCCGCCAGATCTACTTTGCGGGCGACACGGCCTACACGCCGCTCTTCCGCGAGGTCCCGGCGCGACTGGGTCGGGTGGACCTCGGACTCATTCCGATCGGCGCGTACGAGCCCCGGTGGTTCATGAAGGTCGTGCACATGGATCCAGCCGAAGCCGTGCAGGCGCACGTGGATGTGAGGGCCGCGCGGTCGATCGGGATGCACTTTGGCACGTTCCAGCTTACGTCGGAGGCGATCGACGCGCCGCTGGAGGCCTTGGGTGCTGCCTGCGCCGTGGTCGGTCTGCGACCGGGCGAGTTCTCGACACTCGACTTCGGCGAGAGTCTGCTTCTGTGAGGCGCGCTCGGATTCTGCCCGCGCAAGCGGGCGGAGTGAGGACGGCCGTCTACGAGCGTTACGGGCCACCTGCGCCGGCGGCGACCTGCTTCGCCTCCCAGCTCTCGATGCGCCCCTGCCAGTAGACACGCTCCGCTCCATCGATCTCCCATCCAACTTCGCCGGCGAACGGCAGCCACCTGCCTTCGTGCTGCCGATAGTCTGAGAAGCGCCCGCGCCACGGAGTGGGGAGGAATGGCGCGACCGCCGAACGCGGCCGGTCCGATGCGAACGCGCCAGCGATGCGCCCGTTCGTATCGAGACTCAGCGCGACCTCGACGGCCGTGTCGCCGGCGCCGACTCCGGCGCCGACCACGAAGCCATCGGCGCCATCCTTCCGCCAACGCAGCTCAGGGTTCAGGAGCATGGCGTCCGGCGCCCACGGAAGCTCGGCCAGATATCGGATCAGTTCGCCACGCACGAGCGCGGCGGAGTGTGCGGCGCGCGCGAGCGGGATGAAGCCGAGTGCCGTGATGTCGAAGCGACCTTCACCGTTCTCCAGCGCGTCGCGCCCGGAGATGATGCCGAGCGGACCGGCCCGCGCGCGCCAGTCGAAGGCGCAGGTCCGTGTCGAGATCGATTGCGTCGCCGTGAATGCCATCCACGACTCGGCGTCGATCTTGGCCTTCATGCGACCGGTTTGCGTCAGGTTGACGCTGATCGGCCCGTCCGAAGGGTTCACGCCGAGGCGCAGCGCCAATTCAGTGACGGCAGCCTCGAGCATCAGCCCAGCACCGCGGCCACGGGCCGGCGCGCGGAAAACGGCAGCGCTTCGCCGTAGCCGAATCGCATCACGAGGTCCGGACGGCGATCGGGAAGGCCGACGAGGGCAGCCAACGCGGGACGCAAGCTTGCCACTTCGACGGGCTGGTTGATGAAGGCGTGCTTCAGGCCGAGCGCGGTCGCCTGCAGCGCGAATCGCTGGCACGCCTGGCCGGCGCGCGCCCAATGCTCCTTGTCATCGCGCGCGCCAACGATGACGGCGATGCCGGACGACGATTCGATCTGCCGAGCGTACTTCTCGTTCTCGGTGTCCGCCTTGAACACGAGGCCGAGCACGAGCGGTCCGAGCCACGCTGGCAGCGTGGGATTCCCGGTCGTGGCACTGAACAGGCCATCGCCGGTCTCGATGGCTTGTCGCGGGCTGAAGCGTAGCCACGACCTGAGCTCTCGCAGGAACTCTGCATCGGCCATCTGTGCGCTGTTGCCACTGAGGACCAGGTCGCGCACCTGCAGGATCTTCGGCGGATCCGTGATGAGCACCAGATCGACTCCCGGGATGGCGGCTGATGCAGCCAACGTGCCAAGATCGGCGACGCTGATCGGCCGCGCATCGTATGCCGCGCGAGTGGATTGGCGATGCGGGATCGCGTCGAACAATGGCGAGTCCTGACTTCGCGTAGCGCCGAGCTCGAGAACGATCGAGCCGTCACCCGTTGGATTGAAGCGCAGTTCCCCTTGACGGCCCGTCGCGCCCGCGGCCAGCGACAGGTTCTCCGCGGCGCAGCCGAGACTTGCGAACAGATGATGGTCGTCCGGATCAACGGCCGGCGTGCGGCGAGCGAGGTCCGGCAGAATCTCGATGCGACGTTCGTCGACGCGGAACTTCCACGGCTGCGCATTGTGCCCATTCGCCGCCAGGGTCGCGTAGCGCACGAGGTCGCTCAGAGCGGGAGTCTGCGCGAGCGCGGCGCGTGTCTTCTCGACCGACGCGTTGTAGGCGGCCATCGAGCCCATCCGACGCAGCCCGAGGTACGATGCACCAGCGGCTGCGGTGACGAACGCGCCGCCGCCGATGAGCAGGTTCCTTCGATTCACGATATCTCCGCCACGCGTGCGAGGACGACTAGTGCAGACTACACGTGCGGGTTGCGGCGGTTCCGGCTCGGCGTGATCTCGGTGTGTGCTGCGCCCGCTTCCCGCTCACCGGCCCGACGGCGACCGCGTGGGGGATGGGCTCGAGGCGTCGCGGGCGGAGTGACCGCAGCCCGGTCAAAGCACCGCCCGGCCGTCCAAGAACTTCCGACGTACCCCTGGGCATCGTACGGAGTCCACTATCCGGAGATCGCTCGTGAGGTTCGTACGATCGCATTTCGGCCTTGCCCTGACTGCCGCGGCGCTGGCCTGCACGTCACCCGCAGAACCGCTCGACTCCGCAGTTCTGATCCAGTCCACCGCGGCTGCCGGCAACGGGGTCGTTGCCTCGGCGAGTGGCGGAGGAACGCTCAACCTGAGCACCGTCGCCGGGCTCAGCGACGCAACATTCTCATTCTCGGCGCAGGTGAAGGCCGACGGCAGCACCCTCGGCCATTTCCGGATGAGCCGGCTGCGCAATGGCCAGCTCGTCGAATTCGCCGGTCAGGTCACTTGCCTCTCGGTCGACGCTGAGCGCGGCCGTGCGCGCATCGGCGGCATCATCACCGAGAACACATCGACGGACCCGGCCTTTCTCACGTCCAATCACGAGGTCGGCGACGATGTCTGGTTCCGGGTCGAGGATGGCGGTGAGGGCGCTGATGCCGCTGACCAGTCCACCACGTACGGCTTCAAGCCGACGCTGGTCAATACGTCCGCCGAGTATTGTGCGCTCCCGTTCACGGGGCTGCCCTGGTGGAATCCGGCTTCGACCTTCCCGATCAGCGCCGGGAACATCCAGGTTCGCCCGTAGAAGAAAACACGCGTCAGGCGTCGCACCGCCACATCGCTCGCAAAGCTGCCGGTGCGACGCCGACCGCGCGCGTGCACTCGCGCGTGAAATGGGCCTGATCGCAGTACCCCGCCGCGAGGGCGACGTGTGTCACCGACTCCGGTGAATCGCGGAGGTGCGCGAGAGCCCACTCGAGCCGTATCCGTCTTGCATACTCTCCAACCGAGCATTGAAAGTGCCGTCGGAACTCGTGGGCCAGATGTGACGGGTGGACGCCGACCGCGGTGGCCAGATCGGCCAATCGCCGCACGCGCCTGAACTCCGCGCGGATGATGTCGCGCGCCGTCCCCAACCACGCAGGTGGGCGTGCCGTCCCTTTCGGAACGGCCGAGGTGCGCGCCGCGGACACCAGCATCGTCAACACCAGCGACTCGATCGCAAGCACCGCGAAGGCATCGTTCGTGCGGACCTCGCGCGCGATTCGCCGCGCATCCGCTGCGAGCCCTGGATCGCGAACGGTTGCGACTCCCTGGACCAGGCGCTCAAAGGGCTGGAATCGCTCGGCGCTCCCACGGTCCAGTTGCACGACGAGCACGCGCGCTCCGCGCGACCCGACCCTGTTCGCGTGCGCCTCCTCCGCAGGCTCCGTCCACGTCGTGGATGGCGTGCATTCAATTCGGCGCGCGCCGATTGTCGTCGTGAACGACCCCGCGAGCATCGTCGCCAGGATCGCGCGCTACGCCTACCGTCACCGAGACGAACACGCCGACGATCACCCAAACATCCACCGCCACGCCGACTCACACGCGTACGGTGACCGGGACCGCTACGCCTACCGTCACC
>JANNLH010000127.1:0-2108 GCA_031396725.1 Gemmatimonadaceae bacterium
ACGGCGCGACGTTCATCGAGGCCCAGCTCTGCCGCGGCGAAGAGGTCGTCGTCGTGGGCGGCGGCAACTCGGCCGGGCAGGCGGCGGTCTACCTGGCGCAGACCGCGCACCGCGTCCACATCCTCGTCCGCTCCGATGGCCTGTCCGAGAGCATGTCACGCTATCTCATCCGCCGCATCGAGACGAACCCGGCGATCACGCTGCACACCCACTGCGAACTCGTCCGGCTTGCAGGGACGAGTCACCTCGAACAGGTGACGTGGCGCGATGGGCGGAGGGATGCCGAGGAGACGCACGCCATCCGCCACGTGTTCGTGATGACGGGCGCCGAGCCGAGCACGGCGTGGCTCGAGGGATGCGTCGGCGTGGACGGCAACGGCTTCATCCGCACCGGGCCGGACCTGTCGCCCGAGGACCTCGCGGCCGCGGAATGGCCGCTGGCGCGGGTGCCCTACCTGCTCGAGACCTCTCTGCCCGGCGTGTTCGCCGTCGGGGACGTGCGCTGCGGCAACGTCAAGCGGGTCGCGTCGGCGGTGGGCGAGGGATCGATCGCCGTCGCGTTCGTTCACCGGGTGCTGCAGGAATAGGGAGGCGACGATGGCGGCTGCGCTCTGCGCGCATCTGAAGGCGGTGACGACCGTTCGCTCCGCGCTGAAGTACGAGTGCGACGAGTGCGTGAAGATCGGCGCGTCGTGGCTTCACCTGCGAACCTGCCAGGAGTGCGGCACCACCCGGTGCTGCGACAGCTCGCCGAATCGCCACGCGACGAAGCATTCGGTGGCGAGCGGACACCCGGTGATCGCCTCGGCCGAGCCGGGCGAGCGCTGGCTCTTCTGCTACCCGGACAACGCGTTCGTCGAGTCTTGAGCGACGGGCCTCAGGTCGGGTCGAGCAGCCACTCCAGGTCCTCGCGGGTCAGTGTCCGGGCGAAGCCGTCCTCGCCCAGGATTTCGCGGGCGAGCGACGCCTTCTTCTGCTGCAACTCCGCGATCTTGTCCTCGATCGTGCCGCGGGTGAACAGCCGGAACGCCGTCACCTTGCGCGTCTGCCCGATGCGATGCGTGCGGTCGATCGCCTGCGCCTCGACCGCCGGGTTCCACCACGGATCGAACAGCACGACGTGGTTCGCCGCCGTCAGGTTGAGCCCGGTGCCGCCGGCCTTGAGCGAGATCAGGAAGACCGAAGCGTTCGGGTCCTCGCTGAAGCGGCGCACCACTTCCTCGCGCGACTTCTCGGCGGTCGCGCCGGTGAGCAGGTGGGTCGGCATCTTGCGGGTCTTCATCTCGCGGGCGAGCAGCTTGAGGCACTCGACGAATTGCGAGAAGAGCAGCACCTTGTGGCCCTCGGCGAGCAGCGGCTCGAGCACCTCCCACAGCGCGTCGAACTTGCCCGACGGCGCGGCCACCGGCGCGCCGACGAGCGCGGGGTGGCAGCAGATCTGCCGCATGCGGGTGAGCACGGCGAGGATCTCGAAGCGCTTCTGGTCGACGCCGGCCTTGCCGCTCATGAGATCGGTCAGCAGCGCGCGGCCGCGCGCGAGTTGCTCGAGGTAGAGCTTCTTCTGCAGCGGCAGCAGCTCGCAGTCGAGCCGCTCCTCGGTGCGCGGCGGCAGTTCCTTCGCCACCTCCGACTTCATGCGGCGGAGCAGGACCGGGCGCAGCTTCGCGGCGAGCAGCCGGCGTGCGTGCGGCCCGGCGTCGGCGCCATCGTAGCGTGCCGTGAACTGGCGGCGGCTGCCCAGGTACCCCGGGCTGGTGAACGCGAGGATGCTCCACAGGTCGAGCGCGCGGTTCTCGAGCGGCGTGCCGGTCAGGGCCAGGCGGTGGCGCGCGTTCAGCTCGCGCGCGGCGCGGCTCACTGCGGTGTTCGGGTTCTTGATGTTCTGCGCCTCGTCGAGGATGACCGCGCCGAACGTCATCTTCTGCAACTCGGCCCGGTCGAGGCGCAGGAGCGCGAAGTTGGTGACCAGCAGGTCGGCGCCCGCGGCGATGCCCTCGCGCAGCGCGGCGCGCCGGTCGCTTCCGGTCAGTCGCACCGCAGACAGGCCGGGGGCAAACCGCTCGGCCTCACGCATCCCGTTGTGGACGACCGACGCGGGGCAGACGCCC
>JANNLH010000191.1:0-4449 GCA_031396725.1 Gemmatimonadaceae bacterium
CGGCAGGTGGCCGCCTCTGTGCCCTCTGTGTCCTCTGTGGTGACCGCCGTTGAGGAACTCGGCCCCCGCACCCGAGGCGGCCCGCGTTTGCACGATCCCCACGCGCCCCCCACACTTGGGACTCCCGGACCTCTCCCCCCCGACATCCGAGCCCCCCGTGACCAGCCAGACGAGCGCCCCGCCGACCGAACAGTCCTCCCTCTTCGAGGACTTCATCGATATCGTCTACGCCCCGGCCAAGGTCTACGCCCGGCGCGCGACCTCGGGGTTCTGGGCACCGCTCCTGATCATCTCGCTCTTCACCGGCGCGCTCTTCTTCGGCAACTACGGGACGATGGAGTCGATGCTGCGCGGCGAGTCCGACCGCCGCGTCGCGAAGATGGTCGAGAAGGACCCGTCCGCGGAAACGCAGATCCGCGAGCGGATGGCCGCCGCGCGCGGCTTCGAGGAGGTGACGACGAAGGTTGTCGGCTTCGTGATGATGGTCCCGTTCGTGCTGATCGTCGCCCTCGTCGTGCTCGGCGTCGGCAAGGCGTTCGACGCCACGCTCACCTACCGGGCAGCGGCGGTGATCACGACCTGGGCCTATGTGCCGAAGGTCATCGAGCAGTTGGGGATCGCCTTGCAGGGCATCCTGCTCGACACCTCGGGACTGCGCGGCCGCTACCAGCTCACGCTGGGGGTCGGGCGCTTCCTCGATCCCGACACCACGACTCCCTGGCTGCTGACCTTCCTCGGCCGGATCGACCTCTTCACGATCTGGGTCACGGTGCTGATCGGTGTCGGCCTCAGCGTCATCGGCAGGATCCCGCGCGCGCGCGCCATGATGGCCGCGGGCGTGATCTGGGTGGTCGGCTCGGCGTTCGCGCTCTGGGAACTCGTGATGGGCTAGCCGCGTCCTCGCGACGCCCGGGCGTCGCTGACGCGTCCTACGCCAACCGCATCGCGAAGCAGTGCTTCTCGCCCACTTCGATCTCCGTCCGGTCCACCTTGACGTAGCGCGAGATCTTCTCGGGGTAGGTCGAGAGCGGCACGCGGTCGAACCCGCAGGCGAGGAAGAGCTCGTCCGAGTAGGAGACCGCGAAGAGCTCCGTGTACCCGCGCGAGCGCGACAGCTCGATCGCGGCCTCGATCAGCCGCCGCCCGTGCCCGAGTCCCTGCGCGTCGGACTCGACCGCGAGTGAGATGATCTCGGCCACCGAGGGTGAGTACTCGTCGAGCGCGACGCACCCGATGATGCCGCCCTGGGCGTCGCGCAACACACGATAATCCGCGAGATGATTCGCCGCGAACTCGGGCGTCCGCACGAGCGTCAGCCCGGCCTCGGAGTAGCGGTTGTTCAGGCCGAGCAACATGGCGATGTCGGTCTCGTTCGCGGTCGTGATGCGGGTCATCGTTCCACCGCCTCCAGGCGGGTGAGGGCGAGACGGATCGGCACGATCGTCGCCGCGATGCAGAGCAACGCGGCGGCCCCGAACCCGAGCACCATCTCCGTCGGGTCGGCGGCGGTGCCGAACGCGCGCGCCGAGAGATAGCCGTAGACCGGCCGTGCCTCGAGGATCACCACGCCGCCGATCAACGCCACCGACGCCATCATGTAGAGCAGGCCGCCGAACGAGGTCGGGATCTGGGCCGCGTTCTCGGTCTCGAACTGCGGGAACATCGTGCCGAACCCGATCGCCAGCCCGGCCAGCGCGAACGTGAGCAGCGTGATGCTCGCCACCGACACGAAGAACATGAAGTCGCTCACCTGCAGCAGCCAGTTGGTCACGCCGACGATGCCGAGCGCGAGGATCAGCAGGGGCAGCGTCCCGACCCAGAACTTGGCCCAGAGCAGGTCGCGCACGTGCATCGGACTCGAGCGCAGGAGCCAGAGCGTGCGCCCCTCGAGCGAGACGCCGGGGAAGATGAAGCGCGCCGCGATCGACGCCAGCACGAATCCCGCCAGCACCAGGTTCAGGAACGGCACCACATTCACGAGGAAGAAGGTGATCCCCTCGCCCCGGAGCGGCAGGTACTTGATGTTGAACACGTAGACGACCACCAGCACTCCCAGCAGGATCAGCTGCGACCACTGGGTGGTGTCGCGGAAGAAGAGCCGCAGCTCCTTCATCACGAGCTCGCGGCGCAGCACGCCGAAGGGCGTCAAGAGGCGCTTGCCGATCGCGGCCATCGTCCCGCCTCCCTTCACGAACCGCTGCGCACTCTCCTGCGCCTTGCTGAACCCCGTCAGGTAGAGCCAGCGGTGCAGGAGCGCGCCGACGACCACCGCCGCGGCCGCGGTCGTCCAGAGCAGGTAGAGCGCGAGCCAGTCCGGCGTCCCGTTCAGGAAGCCCATCGTCGCCTTCTGCACCCATTCGCTCGGCAGGAAGGGCGAACTCGGCGTGCGCAGCACCGAGATGAAATCCACCAGCGAGCGGAAACCCTCGGGGCGCGCCAGCCGCTCGGGACGCACGATCCGGAAGAGCAGCACGATCCCGCCCCGCCGTCAGTACCGCGATCACCGAGAGGATGTCGCGCGTGCGGTGCGCCGGGAAGATGTTCACGAGCAGCAGCGTCAGCGCGCTCCCCACCACCGCCGGGATGATGAAGAGCGGGATCATCATCGCCAGCACGAGCAGCGGGAACGCGAAGCCGCCGTCGTAGACGAGGCCGTAGGCGGTGAACATCGGCACCGAGACCAGCAGCACCATCCAGCTCGACGCCACCACCGTCTCGAGCAGCTTGGCCCCGTAGAGCCGCAGCCAGTCCACCGGCGCCGAGACGAGCATGTCGAGGTCCTTCGCGAGGAAGAAGCTCGAGAGGGCCGTGATCACGTTGGAGAGCAGCAGGATCGAGCTGAAGCCGAGCAGGATCAGCCCGAGCAGCTTGCCGGCGAGCAGGGCGCCGATCTCCTCGACCCCGCGGAAGTACGTCAACAGCCGGAAGAGCACGCCGAAGACGAAGGCCCAGAACAGGAATCCCACGAAGGCGAGGATGGCGTACCGCGCCCCGCGCCCCTTCTCCCCCTGCATCGTGCGCGCGCGCGCCGTCAGCCACTTGGGGAGCAGCAGGTGCAGCAGCGGCGGGTCGGGGAGCAGCGTGACCGCGCGCTGGCTGCCGCTCACCCGCGGCGGCAGCGGATCCCGGGCGACGAAGGCCTCAGGCATCGAGCACGTCGACCAGGTTGCGCGCCGCGTTCTCGCCGGTGAGCCGCAGGAAGATCTCCTCCAGCCCGCGTTCCCCGCCCTCGAGGTCGCGGCGCAGCTCCGGCATCGTGCCGTAGGCGCGGATGTGGCCGTTCACGATGATCGCCAGCCGGTCGCAGAGCGACTCCGCCACCTCGAGCGTGTGGGTCGAGAAGATGATCGTGTGTCCGCGCCGCGTGTACTCGCGGAACAGGTCCTTGAGGATGCGCGCCGCCTTCGGGTCGAGCCCGACCATCGGCTCGTCCACCACGATCACCTCGGGGCGGTGCACGAACGCGCTCGAGATGATCAGCTTCTGCCGCATCCCGTGCGAGTAGCTCTCGACCAGCTCGTCGCGCCACTCCTCGAGGTCGAACAGGGCCAGCAGTTCGCGCGCGCGGTACTCGATCTCATCGCCTTCCTGGTCGTAGAGCCCGGCGACGAAGCGCAAGAACTCCGCCCCGGTGAGCTTCTCATAGATGAAGGGCCGGTCGGGGATGAAGCCGAGCTTGCTCTTGGCGGTGATCGGGTCGGCGGTCATGTCCACGCCCGCCACGCGCACCGTGCCCGAGGTCGGCTTGAGGATCCCCGCGATCATCCGGAGCGTCGTCGTCTTGCCGGCGCCGTTGGGCCCGAGGAAGCCGAAGAGCTCCCCCTTCGGCACCACCAGGTCGATGTTGTCCACCGCGGTGAAGTCGCCGTAGCGCTTCGTGAGCTTCAGGATCTCGATCATCTGGCGTCCAGCACCTCGAGTCGGAGATTGCCGACGAGCCGCAAGAGCTCGCCCTGCCGGGTCAGCCCGCCGCGGACGAAGCGCAGGTGCGCCGCGTCCGCCGGGAACTGGCCGAAGGTCGGGTCGACCGCGACCCAGTCGCGCAGCCGGATCTCCGGCCACGCGTGGTAGTAGAACTTGCCGTTCACGTACGCGAGACCGGTCGCGATCCGCGTCGGGATCCCCGCCGCGCGCGCCAGCGCCGTGAAGAGCTGTGTGTGCTCGTTGCAATCACCGCGCCGCGTGCGCAGCACCTGCACCGCGTTCGGGATGCTCACCGTGATCTCCTTGGCGAGCGAGTCGTAGACCCAGCGGTTGATCCGCTCCGCGATCACGCGCGGGTCGCGGTCCGAGCCCGCGATCCGCACCGCGAGGTCGGTGATGGCCCGGTCGTTCACCTGGAGCAGCGGCTCGGCGGCCAGCTCGGCCGCGAAGCGCTGCCGCCAGCCGGGCGTCCGGTCGGCGAGCGACCAGTCGGCGACGAGCGCCTCGCGCGGTTCGCGCGTCACC
>JANNLH010000192.1:0-4597 GCA_031396725.1 Gemmatimonadaceae bacterium
TCCAGGAGACCGTCGCGCCTTCGATGAGCTTGCCGCTGGCGGTCGTCGGCGAGGCCACGAGCTGCTGCACCGACCCGATGTTCAGCACCGGGGTCGGCGGATTCACGGTGATCGAAGCGATACTGTCGTCGTTGCCCGTCGAGTCGTCGCAGCCGGCCACGGTGAGCACGGCGACGGCGAGCATCGCGAGGAACGACGGGAAGCGGCGCTGCCGCAGCACTACGGACGGGGACATTGCCATCGAATCAGTCTCACGGTCTGAGATGAAGGCCGTCAACGGAACACCGCGCAGACCACGCGGCGACGGCCCAGGAGGGGGCACCGGGAACGATGTTACCACAACGCAACAACCACGTCCAGAGCAACGGCCGATTCCGGGCGCGGCAGGGGTCAGCCCCCCACCATCGCCGCGCCCCGACTGTGGGAGATTGGCACCTGCCTAGGCCACCGTCAAGAGGAAGCGCTTAGGGGAACTTCCTGAGCAGCCGGCGGACGGCGTCCCGGATCGCCGACTCGGGGGTCCGTAGCCTCCCCACGTACCGGGGGCGGTGATCGCCCCACCGTCCGCCGCGGCTCCCCGACCGGCGGCAGCGTGTCGACCACCGAGCGCCTGCCGATGTGGATGCTCGGACCGGAGGCGGCCGAGACGAGGATGGGGAGCGGCAGGTGCGCGATTCGCACGAGATCCACTATATGGAATGATGCTCGCGTTACGGGCGGCGGCGGCGTTACGTTAGCGCTTCACCTCCATAATCCTGGTCGAGGCCCCCCGCATGACCCGACTCCGCCCCGCCGCGCGTGCGTTCGCCGCGGTCGCGACGCATCTCCCGCTCGTACTGGTGCTCGCGCTCACCGGCTGTGCCGGCGCGCAGGCCGTTCCCGCCGGCGCCGCCTCGGCCGGCCCCTGGACCGACCTCCTCCAGTCGCCCGCCACGCAGTGGCGCGGCTACCAGAAGGAGGCCCTTCCGGACGGCTGGCGCTACGATGCCTCGACCCGCGAACTCACCCGCACCGCCGGCGGCGGCGACATCGTCACCCGGGCGCAGTATGGTGACTTCGAGCTCGAGCTCGACTGGAAGGTCGGCCCCAAGGGGAACAGCGGTGTCTTCTACCGCGCCACCGAGGCCACGCCGCGCATCTATGAGAACTCGCCCGAGATGCAGATCCTCGACAACGCCGGCCACAACGACGGCAAGAACACCCTGACCTCGTCGGGCTCGAACTATGCGCTCGACGCCCCGGTGCGCGACGTCACGCGGCCGATCGGCGAGTGGAACCAGGCGCGCGTGGTCGCGGTCGGCGAGCGCGTCGAGCACTGGCTCAACGGCGTGAAGGTCGTCGAGTACACGATGGGCTCGGCTGACTGGGTCGCCAAGGTGAAGGCGTCCAAGTTCAACCAGTGGCCGACCTATGGACTTGCGCGGCGCGGCCACATCGGGCTCCAGGACCACGGGGACGTGGTCAGCTTCCGCAACATCCGCGTGCGCGAGCTCACGCGATGATCAAGTTCCGGCTCTCGGTGATGATGTTCCTCCAGTACTTCGTCTGGGGGGCATGGTTCGTGACGATGGGGACCTACCTCGGCACCACCCGCGGATTCACGGGGCAGCAGATCGGCGACGCCTATGGCGCGATGGCCATCGCCGCGTTGGTGTCGCCCTTCTTCATCGGGATGATCGCCGATCGCTTCATCGCGACGGAGAAGCTGCTGGCGGTGCTCCACCTCGCCGGCGGTGCGCTGCTCTGGCTGGTCTCGGCCCAGCAGACCTTCGCGACGTTCTATCCGCTGCTGATCGTCTACGCGATCTGCTACATGCCGACGCTCTCGCTCTCGAACTCGATCTCGTTCCACCACATCAAGGATCCGGCGAAGGAGTTCCCGCTGATCCGCGTGCTCGGCACGATCGGCTGGATCGCGGCGGGCTTCCTGGTCGGCAAGGTGCTCAAGGCCGACGCGCTCGCCCTGCCGATGCAGATCGCGGCCGGCGCGTCGATCGCGCTCGGGCTCTTCTCGTTCGCCCTCCCGGCGACGCCGCCCAAGTCGGCCGGCCGTCCCTTCAGCGTGCGCGACGCCTTCGGGCTCGACGCGCTCAAGCTGCTGCGCTACCGCGATTTCCTGATCTTCACGCTCGGCAGCTTCCTGCTCTGCATCCCCCTCCAGTTCTACTACGCGTTCGCGAACCCCTTCCTGAACGAGATCGGCGCACCCGATCCCGCGTTCATCATGACGTTCGGGCAGATGAGCGAGATCGCGTTCATGGTCGCACTGCCCGTCCTGCTGATGCGGTTCGGGATCAAGTGGATCATGCTCGTCGGGATGCTCGCCTGGGCGGCGCGCTACTTCGCGTTCGGGGCCGGTGACGCCGGGCCGGGGATGTGGCTCATCTACGCGGGCATCGTGCTGCACGGCATCTGCTACGATTTCTTCTTCGTCAGCGGGCAGATCTACACGGACCAGCGCGCCGGTGAATCGATCCGCGCCGCCGCTCAGGGCTTCATCAATTTCGTCACCAATGGCCTCGGCTACTTCGTCGGCGCCTTCGTCTCGGGGCGCGTGGTCGACCGCTTCGCCTCGACCGATGCCACGACCGGCGTCACGACCCACGACTGGACGTCGATCTGGCCGATCCCGGCCTACGGCGCGCTGGCCGTCTTCTTCCTGTTCCTGCTGTTCTTCCGCACCAAAACGAAGGCTCCCACCACTTCCGCCGCGCGCTGAGGATCCCGAATGTCCCGGAACGACCCCACGCATCCGTTCGACCGCCGCCGCTTCGTGGGCGGACTCGCCGCCGCCGGTGCGCTCGCCGCCGTGCCGCGCCCGCTGCACGCGCTCGCGGATCACGCCGACCGGCATCAAGCGCAAGGCCAGGCGCAGGAGCAGAAGCTCCGCATCGCCTGCATCGGTGTCGGCGGCATGGGGCATAGCGACGTCCGCGGCGTCTCAGGCGAGGAACTCGTCGCCTTCGCCGATGTCGACTGGCGCTCGGCGGAGCGCGCCTTCCGCGAGTTCCCCAAGGCGCGCCGCTACAAGGATTTCCGAGAGATGCTCGAGAAGGAGCGCAATAATATCGACGCGGTCACGGTCAGCACGCCCGACCATATGCACGCGGCCGCGGCGATGATGGCGCTCAAGATGGGGAAGCACGTCTACTGCCAGAAGCCGCTCGCCCGCACGATCGGCGAGGTGCGCGCACTCAAGGCCGAGGCGGCCAAGCGCCCGAAGCAGGCGACGCAGATGGGGAACCAGGGGCACGCCGCCGAAGGGATCCGGCTGATCCGGGAATGGGTCGAGGCGGGGCTGATCGGGACGGTCGAGCGCGTGGACTGCTGGACCAACCGCCCGATCTGGCCGCAGGCCATCAACCGGGCGACCGAGGCGCACAACGTGCCGCCCACGATGGACTGGAACCTCTGGCTCGGCGTCGCCCAGGACCGGCCCTACCACCCGCGCTACGCGCCCTTCAACTGGCGCGGGTGGTGGGACTTCGGCACCGGCGCGATGGGGGACATGGCGTGCCACATCATGGATGCCCCGTACTGGATCCTCGGACTCAAGTATCCCTCGCGCATCATTCCGGAGAGCACGACGCTCTTCACGGAGACGGCGCCCGCGGCGGAGCGGATCACGTACGAGTTCCCCGCGATCGGGAACCGGCCGCCGATCCAGCTCGTGTGGCGGGACGGCAGCTTCATGCCGCCGAAGCCGGCGAACTGGCCCGAGGCGCTCTCGTGGCCGCCCGACCCGACCGGCGGCCAGCTCTGGGTCGGCAACAAGGGGATGATCGTCGCCGGCACGTACGCCGAGAATCCGCGACTGGTGGACGACAAGGCCAACACCGAGCTGATGGCGACGCCGATCGCAAAGAAGTACCCGCGCACCGAGGGGGTCTACAAGGAGTGGATCGCGGCCGCGAAGGCCGGGACGCAGCCGGGGAGCGACTTCTCGGGCTACGCGGGGCCGATGACCGAGATGATCCTGATCGGTTGCCTCGCGGTGCGGATGGGGCAGACGCTCGAGATGGATCCGGACAGCGGCCTGATCAAGAACCTCACGCCGCCGTCGGAGTGGGTGAATCCGACGTACCGGGCGGGGTGGAGTCTTTGAGGTTTACCAGCATCACCACAGAGACACAGAGTCACAGAGGACTGATGGAGACGACGACAGCTTCGCGTGTCCGCGCGCCGGCTGGAAGACGAGCGGGAGCAGCTGATCCTCGGGGTCGTATTCTCCGTGCCTCCGTGTCTCTGTGGTGAGATCGTCGTTGCTCGTCGAAGCGTGCGTCGATTCGATCGCGACGGCGCGCGCGGCGGAGGCGGCGGGGGCCGGGCGGCTGGAGTTGTGCGGACCGGGGGAGGGGGGACTGACGCCCTCGCCCGCGCTGCTCGAGGCCGTGATCGACGAGGCGGCGATCCCCGTGCACGTGATGATCCGGCCGCGCGAAGGGGACTTCACCTACACGGCGGCCGAGTTCGCGGCGATGGAGCGCAGCATCGCGATCGCCAAGGCGGCGCGCGCGGCCGGGGTCGTGTTCGGGATGCTGCATCCCGACGGGACGCTGGAGCAGGAGCGGATGGCCGCGCTGGTGGAGATCGCGCG
>JANNLH010000201.1:0-3820 GCA_031396725.1 Gemmatimonadaceae bacterium
CGAGAAGCCAGACCGGTCCAAGACCCATCCCCAGCATCACCCCCGCCCCCACCCCGAGCGTCACCAACCGCGCCGTCTCGAGCGTTCCCGCCCACTTCGCTCCCTCGAACACCCCGCCCACCCCCGCCAACGCCACGGCAACGAAGAACGCGCCGATCCCCGCCTGCCCCAGCGGCAGCGTGTCCGCGCGGCCGAGCAGGAGGAAGGCAGCAACAAGCGCCACGGTGAACTGCGCGAACCCATACCACGCCAGCGGCGCCGGCACCCGCGGGTCGTACTTCTCGAACGTCTCCGCGCTCACCTCGCGCGGCCGCTCGATCTCCCCCAGCTCCGCCGGTCGCCACCCCGGCCGCCCGAAGACGATCCGCAGCTTGTCGCGCCAGCGCTCGGCCCTCCACGCATCGCGCGCGATCTGCACGAACACGTGCACATTCGCCCAGAGCGGATTCCAGCTCCGGAGCGGCTTGGTGATGCCGTAGACCGGCTCCTCCTCCTCCACCTGGAACGTCCCGAACCACTTGTCCCAGACGATGAACACCCCGGCGTAGTTCCTGTCCTCGTACTTGGGATTCACCCCGTGGTGCACGCGGTGATGCGACGGCGTGTTCAGCACCGATTCGGCCACCCGCCCCATCCGCCCGACGGCGCGGGTGTGGATCCAGAACTGGTAGACGAGGTTGATCGCGTTGCAGGCGACGAACATCCGCCAGGGCACGCCGATCACCGCAAGCGGGATGTAGAACACCCACGACATCAGCCCGTGGAGCGCGCTCTGCCGGAGCGCGACCGGCAGGTTGTACTCCTCGCTCGAGTGGTGCACCACGTGCCCCGCCCAGAGGAGATTCACCTCGTGGGCATACCGATGCGAGAAGTAGTAGCAGAGGTCGACCAGCACGAAGACCGCCGCCCAGCTCGCCAGCGCCGCGGCATCCACGCCGAACCAGGGGAATCCCGTCGCCTCGGTGAACGGCAGGCGCTCGGGCCACCCCGGGATCGCCGTCACGAAGCGCTGCACCGCGTACGACCGCTCGACCGCGATGTAGATCCCGATCGTGAAGAGCTTGGTGAAGACCCCGGCCAGCTGGCTCAGGATCCCGCAGCTCAGGTCGGAGATCGCGTCGTTCATCCGCACGACCCGTCGCCCCGTCGCACGGCTCCAGAGGAGCTCGGCCGCGATCAGAAGGAAGAAGAGGGGGATCGACGCCTGGATGATGCCCATCGTTCCGGAATAGTAGATTACCAGCGTGTCCGAATCCATCGCGCCGGTCCCGAAGCCCGCTGTTCCCGCTCCCGCCGCCCGAGACGATCTGGCGGCCGCCTTCCACCGCCCGCTGGCCGTCGTCACCGGGGCCTCCGCCGGACTCGGCAAGGTCTTCGCCCGACAGTTGGCCGAACGCGGGTTCGACCTGCTGCTCGTCGCCCGCGACGCGGAGCGCCTGCGATCGATCGCCGACGAGATCACGCTCCAGTACGCGGTCTCGGCCGAGGTCCACGCGGCCGACCTCTCACGCGACGAGGGGATGCGCGGGCTCGCCGAGAAGCTGGCGAAGAACGAGCGGGTGATGGTGCTCGTGAACAACGCCGGATTCGGGACCAAGGGGAAGCTCGCCAACCGCCCGGTGAGCGAGCAGGCGACGATGCTCGAGCTCCACGTGATGGCGCCGATGCTGCTCACGCGCGCGGTACTGCCGGGGATGATCGCGCGGCGCGAGGGACGGATCATCACCGTGGCGTCGGTGGCGTCGTTCACCGCGAGTCCCGGCAACGTCAACTACTGCGCGACCAAGGCCTACCAGCGCGTGATGTGCGAGGGGCTGGCGATGGAGCTCGAGGGCACCGGCGTGCGCGTCCAGGCGCTCTGCCCCGGCTTCACGCACACCGAGTTCCACGACCGCGCGGGCATCGACAAGTCCGAGGGGATCCCGGCCTGGCTCTGGCTCGACGCCGAGTTCGTGGTGCGGGAGTCGCTCGACGCGGCGTTCCGGGACGGGCCCGTGGTGGTGATCCCGGGGAGGCGCTATCGGCTGATCGTCGCGGGGCTGCGGCATATGCCGCAGTGGCTGCGCGGGCTGATGCAAAAGCGGTACGGCAAGGCGCGCGTTTAGCCGTCCAGCGAGTCCCGCGGAGTCTGGCCGCGCTAAGCGCCCGCGCGCGCGAGCGACGTGCGCGCCGAGCCTTTGATCCACCGCGTGGCGATCACCATGATGACGGCTGTCGCGCCCCCGACCGCGAGCGCGAACGACAGCCCGGGCCCACCGGCCGGCCGCGTCGCCGGCAGCCGCGTGATCGCCTCCGACGCGAAGGCGGCGATCAGGCCCGCGTAGGAGAAGGTCATCCAGTAGTAGTGGCGCTCGACGCGCACCGCGCGTCCCTTGCGATCGCGCGCCTCGCGACGCTTTCGCGCGCCGATCGCGCTCCCGACGCCGAGCAGGAGGCCGAGCAGGCTGAAGACGGCGAAATAGTGAAAGGGCCCGAAACCGCCGAAGAGCCGGTAGATCATCAGGGCGCTGGTGTTCAGCGCGAGCATCGAGCCTACGTAGACCCAGCCGAGCCGGCGGTGCGAGCGACCGCCCTTGGGACTCAGGGACAGCACGGCCGCGCCGCTCGCGATGGCGAGGAAGGCGGTGCCGAGGTGCAGGGCGCCGAGCAGATCCATGAGCGCCGTACGAGGCCGGCCCGGCGCGGGTTACAGCGGCGGGATCCGCCGACTCACCACCCGCAGCGCACCTCGCCCTCGCTCCAGCCCGGGGGCACCGCCACGCCGACGAACATCCCGCAGGTGAAGCCGGTGTCCTCGTACCACGCGAGGCCGCGCCAGCCGCGCGCGTCGGCCGTCACGATCTTGAAGCGCGCGCCGGGTGGGAGCGGGACGCTCAGGCTGTCGGCGTGCCTCGTGTAGCCGTTGTGGGTCATGTAATGGAGCTCTTGCGCGGTCACCGCGTTGCGCATCGCGGCCATCAACTGGTTGCGCACCGCCGCGTCGGGCGCAGGCGCCGCTGCCGGCGTGCGATCCGGCGCCTGGAACTCACCGCGGCGCAGCGCGTGCACCACCACGCGCTGGAGTCCGAGCGAATCCGTCGCGAGCCCCACCATCGTCTCGCGCCCGAAGTGGAGCGCGCTGACACCCTCGGGGAGCGTGAGCGTCGCGATCGCGGCACCCGAGTCCGCGAAGATGTGCCATTCGCGCAGTGCGGCGTCCTGGCTCACCCAGAGGAACGCCGACTCGTCCAGGTGCGCGATCCGCACTTCGGCCGACGCCGCCGAGAGCGCCGTCAGCAGCCGCGGCACCCACGCCGGGGGCGCGGAGAGATCGCTGTGCACGAGAAGTCCAGCGTGCAGCAGCGTCGGAACGGCGACGGGAGCCGTGAGGTCCGTCGCCCCGCCGCCCGCGGCCGCGATCCCCGTCCAGCGCAGCTGCCCCGAGTCCCAGACGGCGACCGAGTCACCCGTCAGCTCGACGAGCGTCAGGCCACCGAGGAACTCCCCCGGCCCGCGCCCGCGGCGTCCCACGCTCGAGAACCGGGCGCCGGTCGAGTCGTGGAGGAACACCGCGAAGGCGCCGCCGTCCGCGACCGCGAGCACACCGCTCCGGAGGAGCCGCGCATCGGTGATCCGCGCAAAGGTGGCGGAGTCGGTCTCGGCCCGGTCGCCGACCGAGAGCCGCGGCTCGGGGTCGATCGTCCAGACGTCGGGCACGGCCGGCCCTCGCTCGAGGGCGCAGCCGCCGAGGACGATCGCGACGGCGCAGGGCAGGAACGTCTTGGCAAAGCGTCGGCGCATCGGGTCCCCAGTGTATTAGTGTTGCAATACACTCAGGTCC
>JANNLH010000021.1:0-9983 GCA_031396725.1 Gemmatimonadaceae bacterium
GCCGAATCCCGGGGCGACGTGCAGGAAGGCATCGATACGGCGTACTACGCCGCCTCGGAGGGCCGTCGGCTCTTCGGCCACACGGTGCCGAGCGAGCTCCAGGCCAAGTGGGCCATGAGTTACCGGCGGCCGATCGGGGTAGCGGGTCTCATCACTCCTTTCAACTTCCCGCTCGCGATTCCCACCTGGAAGATGTTTCCGGCCCTGGTGTGCGGGAATTCGGTGGTCATTAAGCCGTCCGAGGATGTTCCTCTTACCGTGCATATGCTGGTTGCACTGCTGCTCGAGGCGGGGTTGCCGCCTGAGGTCATCCAACTGGTACACGGCCGGGGAACGACGGTGGGTCAGCCCCTGGTGGAGCATCCGGATGTTCCGGTCGTCTCCTTCACCGGGTCCACGGCCACCGGTGCCAAGATCGGCGAGACCTGCGGCCGCATGCACAAGCGGCTCTCGCTCGAGATGGGCGGGAAGAACGCGATGATCGTCATGGACGACGCCGACCTCGAGCTGGCGCTCGACGGCGTGCTCTGGGGCGCCTTCGGCACGACCGGGCAGCGCTGCACTGCTACCAGCCGCCTGCTGTTGCACCGGAAGATCCATGACCGCTTCCTCCGGCGGCTTGCCGAGGCCGCGGAGAAGCTGGTCCTTGGCGACGGCCGCAAGGACGACAGCCAGGTTGGTCCGCTGATTCACGAGGCCGCGCGGGACAAGGTGGAGCGTTACGTCGCCATCGGACAGCAGGAAGGACTCGAGCTGGTCACCGGCGGGCGGCGCCCCAGGAGTCCCAGGCTCCGGAACGGCTGGTTTTTCAGGCCGACGATCTTCGCCGGCGCCCGGCCGAAAAGCCGGCTGGCCCAGGAAGAAATCTTCGGGCCGGTGCTCACGGTGCTGCGGTTCGGCAGCTTCGACGAGGCGGTACGCATCAACAACGGTGTGCGGTATGGCCTGTCCAGCTCACTCTACACCCGGGACGTAAACCTGGCGTTCCGCGCCATGCGGGACCTGGATAATGGCATCACCTATGTGAATGCTCCGACGATCGGGGCCGAGGCCCACCTGCCCTTCGGAGGCGTGAAGCAGACCGGGAACGGGCACCGCGAGGGGGGATGGGAGGTGTACGAGTTCTATTCGGAGACGAAGGTCGGGTACGTGGACTACTCCGGGGCGTTGCAGCGGGCGCAGATCGATAACTACTAGAACGGCAGATGTGAGATGGGAGATGGGAGGGGGGCCGCCGGTGGGGGCGCCCCTTCTGCGCACCCAGGCATCCCTGCGCCCCTTACCTCTCACATCTCCCATCTCACATCTGCAGGAATACCCTCCCTGTCACAGCGGAAGTGCGCCCCGTTGCGACCGGCCCGCTGGCCGCGTCAGCCTCCGAGACCACCCCGGCTCCCACTCGGAGCCCCGGCGGTGTATATCCCCTGTGTGCCTCCCGCCTGAGGACCGACCGCGTGACTGAACCGCTCCAGCCGTTCGAGCAAGCGACCTCCGAGCCCGTCGGGCTCGGGGAGATGGCGCCGTGGAGCGCGGACCGCGAGTTTGCGGCGCTGGCGGCAACGGGCGGCGAGATGGTGGCGGCTGCTGCCGCTGAACCCAGGCCGACCGCGACCTACCGCGCGCTCCGCGCCAGCTGGGAGTGGGCCAAGAGCGTCCAGCTCGCGATCGTCCTCTTCCTGCTCGTGCGCGCCTTCTTCGTCGAGGCGTTCAAGATCCCGAGCGGGTCGATGGAGGGCACGCTGCTCGTCGGTGACTTCCTCCTCGTCAACAAGATGCTGTACGGCGCCGAGGTGCCATTCACCAACAAGAGCCTGCCCGCCCTGCGCGAGCCGCGCGTCGGCGACGTGGTCGTGTTCCAGTGGCCCGAGGACCAGACCAAGAACTTCGTGAAGCGTTTGGTCGGCGTGGCCGGCGACACGGTCGAGATGCGCCGCGGCACGCTGCTCCGCAACGGCCGCGAGCAGCGCGAGCGGTACGCGGTGCGCGGCGAGCCCGGCTTCGATCCGGGCGGCGACGAGTTCCGCTGGCAGCGCGACTTCCTCGCGCCCGAGGTGGACGCGCGGCGATATCATCCGTCGCGGAATAATTGGGGACCGCTCGTCGTGCCCCGCGACCATTACTTCGTGCTGGGCGACAATCGCGACAACTCGCTCGACAGCCGCTACTGGGGATTCGTCCACGATTCCCTCGTGCGCGGCAGCCCGATCTTCGTGTACTACAGCTACGCCCCGGACAGCGGCGCCACGTTCGACTGGCTGACCAATGTCCGGTGGCAGCGGCTCGGAGAACTGATCCGCTGACGGTCCGGCAGGGCGTCCGGGGGGGTGCTTCCGCCCCGCGCGAACGCGCTGCACATTCCGCCGTCGGACCGCAGTCGGCTCAAGGGAGGATGGAGTGCGAGCACGGGTGGCAGGAGCGCCGCACAAGCGGCAAGGCTACGACGAAGGGTCGCTCGACCAGTACCTCCGCGACATCAGCGTCTTTCCGCTGATCTCCCGCGAGGAAGAGGTCCGCCTTGCGCAACGCATCCGTGAGAACGACCAGGAAGCGCTCGACACCCTGGTGCGCTCGAACCTCCGCTTCGTCGTCTCGGTCGCCAAGAAGTACCAGAACCAGGGCGTCTCCCTCTCCGACCTGATCAACGAGGGCAACCTCGGCCTGATCCGCGCCGCCCACAAGTTCGACGAGACGAAGGGGATCAAGTTCATCTCCTACGCGGTCTGGTGGATCCGCCAGGCGATCCTGCAGGCGCTGGCCGAGCAGAGCCGCATCGTGCGCGTGCCGCTGAACCGCGCCGGCGCGCTGCACCGCATCGGCAAGCGCGCCAACGCCCTTCTGCAGGAACTGGGGCGCGAGGCGACGCACGCCGAGATCGCCGAGGGAATGGAGATCACGGAGGAAGAGGTCGCGAAGACGATGTCGATCTCGCAGACCCACCTCTCGCTCGACGCCCCGATGGCGCCCGGCGAGGACAACCGCCTCCTCGACTACATCCCCGACACGCAGAGCGCGACGCCGGACGAGGAGACCTTCGAGAAGGCGCTCACCGAGTCGGTCCACGAGGCGCTGAACGGCCTGAAGGAGCGGGAGTCGAAGATCCTGCGGCTCTACTTCGGGCTCGACGGCTCGGAGCCGATGACGCTCGAGCAGATCGGGGCGGTGCTGAACATCACGCGGGAGCGGGTGAGGCAGATCAAGGAGAAGGCGCTCTCGAGGCTGCGGCATGTGTCGAGGGCCCGCGCCCTTGAGTCTTACCTCGGCTGAGCACTCTGACCTCCTCTCAACTCTTCCGGCAGATGTGAGATGGGAGATGGGAGATGTAAGGGGGCGTGCCCAGCAGGGATCGGGGCGGGGGCCGGGGACGGCTGCCCGCCCTTCGTGCGTTCCGGGGTTTGGCGCCCCGGGACGGTAGCATCCGGCGCGTGAGCAGGTGACCTTTCAGGAATCGGATGTGAGAGGAGGAGAGGTCGAGCCTTACATCTCACATCTCCCATCTCCCATCTGCCGCGCGCCATGTCCAAAGACGCCAGCTTCGACGTCACCACCACCGTCGACCTCCAGGAGGTCGACAACGCCGTCAACCAGGCCTCCAAGGAGATCGCGCAGCGCTACGACTTCAAGGACGCCAAGGTCGCGACGGTCGAGCTCCAGCGCGCCGAGGGGCTGATCAAGCTCACCGCCGATTCCGACATGCGGCTGCGGGCGATGTGGGACATCCTGCAGGCCAAGCTGATCAAGCGCGGGGTGCCGGTGAAGAATCTCGACGCCGGCGAGCCGATCCCCGGCGGCGGCGATACCTGGCATCGCGACATCAAGCTCAAGCAGGCGCTCGATGCCGACACCTGCAAGAAGGTCGTCGCCGCCATCAAGGCCGAGAAGTTCAAGAAGATCCAGGCCAGCATCCAGGGCGACACCGTGCGCGTCGTCTCGCCGAGCAAGGACGAGTTGCAGACGGTGATGACGTTCTTGCGGGCCGAGGATTTCGGGGTGCAGCTGAACTTTGGGAACTATCGGTAGAAAGTAGAAAGTAGGAAGGAAAAAGTAGAAAGTAGAAAGGGTCGCGCCTCCCACCTCACACCTCCCACCTTCGTTGCGCTTCTCCCTGATCACCCTCGGTTGCGACAAGAACACGGTCGACAGTGAGCGCTACCTCGCGCAGCTGATCGACCATGGGGGCGTGCAGGTCGCCGATGCCGCGGATGCCGAGTTGATCATCGTCAACACCTGCGGCTTCATCGACGCGGCCAAGGCCGAGTCCATCGACGCGATCGTCGCCGCCGGGCGCCTCAAGGCGACGGGGAGCGCGACCGCCGTCGTCGCGGTCGGGTGCATGGTGGAGCGGCACAAGGGCGAACTCGCCGAGGCGCTCCCCGAGGTGGACCTCTTCCTCGGCGCGTCGGAATCCGAGCAGCTGATCCCGCAGCTGCACGCGCGCGGCTTGGTCGGCGATCCGGTGACGCAGCACCCCGGCGTGCGCGTCTACGCTGGCGGTACGCCCTTCGTCCGCTACCTCAAGGTGAGTGAGGGGTGTGACCATGGCTGCGCCTTCTGCGCCATCCCGCTGATGCGCGGCAAGCACCGCTCGTTCGCCCTCGACGAGATCGTGCGCGAGGCCCAGCTGCTGGAACTGCAGGGCGCGCGCGAGGTGAATCTCGTGGCGCAGGACCTCGCGCACTACGGCCGCGACCGCCGCGACGGCGCGCGGCTCCCCGAGTTGCTCGAGGCGCTGTTGCGCGAGACCTCGATCCCCTGGCTCCGCAACATGTACCTCTACTCGGCCGGCATCACGCCGCGCCTGCTCGAGGTCATCGCCGGCGAACCGCGCATCCTGCGCTACCTCGACATGCCGATCCAGCACGCGTCCGATCCGGTGCTCGAGCGGATGCGCCGGCCGGAGCGGCAGCGCACGATCCGCGAGAAGGTCGCCCGCTTCCGGGAAGCCGTCCCGGGCGTCGCGATCCGGACCACCTGCATCGTGGGCTTCCCCGGCGAGACCGCGGATGACGTGGAGCAACTGCTCGAGTTCCTCCGGGAGATCCAGTTCGAGCGCGTCGGCGTCTTCACCTACTCGCCGCAGGAAGGGACGCGTGGCGCCGAGCTCGTGGACGACGTGCCGGACGACGTGAAGCGCGAGCGGCTCGAGCGGGTGCAGGAGCTCCAGCGCCACATCACGGCCGAGCGCTACGAGACGCGGCTGGGGCAGGTGGCGACGGCGCTGGTGATCGAGGCCGGCGAGGCCGATGGCGCCGGCGAGGGCCAGGGGCCGGCGATCGCGCGGCTGCCTTGGCAGGCCGATGACATCGACGGGATCACGCGGGTGGCGACCGACGCCGCGCCCGGGAGCCTGATCGAGGTCGAGGTCACGGAGGTCGTGGACGACTACGACTTCGAAGCGCGCTTCCGTCAGGTACTCGCGCCCGCCGCGGCAGGCCGCGCCGCGCCCGCGCGCTCGCGCCAGTTGCCGATGGCGGCTGGCTCGATGGGGAGCTTCGGGCGGTGAGGGGTCGCGCCGCCCTATTCGTCGCGGCGCTGGCGGTCGGGTCGTGCGGGCGCCCCCTTGATCCGATCGAGCCCGCGCCGGTCCCCGCCGCGGCCCCGGCGGTGGCCGAGGTGACCCCCACGCCGGCCGAGACGCCGATCCCGGAACCGATCCCCGCCGACCCGGCCCCGCCGGGCCCCCGTGCCGGCAGCGGGACGCTGGTGCGCGTGGCGCTCGCCTCCAAGGTCCGAACGCACACGCTGGCCGCGGAGGGCGCCTGGCGCCTGCTGGACGCAAGAGGAGGAGTGTTCCTGCGAGCGCGCGCCGGTGACCTCTGGACCGTGCAGCAGAGCGGGGCCCGCCTTCGCGCCCTGCGCGGCGATGGCACGGCGACGCCGTGGAGCGCCGGCACGCTCACGCAGTTCCCGGAACCCAACGGCGGCCTGCTGCGCCACGGCACGCGCCGCTTCCGCGGCGCGCTGCGGATGGTCGCGACCGATACCGGGATGCTCGTGATCAACCAACTCCCGCTCGAGGACTACCTGCGCGGCGTGGTGCCGCTCGAGATCGGCGAGCGCCGCGCCGACGAGCGCCCCGCCGTCGAGGCGCAGGCGATCGCCGCGCGCTCGTTCACCGTCACGCGGCTCGCGATTGCGCGCGCGGGGAATGGACGGAGCCCGGATTTCGAGTTCCTCTCCTCGGTCGGCGACCAGGTCTACGGCGGGCGCGAGGCGGAGCGCCCGCTCACCGATGCCGCGGTGCTGGCGACCGCCGGCCAGGTGATCCTCTACCAGGGCCGGGTCGCGACCGCGCCCTTCCACTCGGCCTGCGGCGGCTCGACGGCCGCGGCGGAGGAGGTCTGGCGCACCGCGGGCGAGCCGCACCTCCGGCGGGTCAGCGACCGGATCCCCGGGACCGACCGGCATTACTGCGACATCGCGCCGCGCTTCGAGTGGACCCGCACACTCTCGGGCACGGAACTCGACGAGGTCGTGCGGCGCTACCTGGCGACCGTGGTGGCGGTCGGCCGTGCCGGACCGGGATCGGTGCGCGAGCTCTCGGTGGACGGGCGCACGCCGAGCGGGCGCGTGGCGCAGCTGCTGCTGCGCACGGCGACGGCGACCTACCGGGTGCGCGGCAACGACGCGCGCCAGGTGCTGCGCTCCAGCGGTGGCGAGACGCTGAACAGTCCGTATTTTTCCGTCACGACGGAGCCGGGCCCCTCCGGCGGCATCGCGCGCGCGGTGATCCGTGGCAACGGCTACGGGCACGGCGTGGGGATGTGCCAGTGGGGTGCGATCGGGAGGGCGCGCGTGGGGCAGGATGCGCGCGCGATCCTCCGCACCTACTATCCCGGCACGTCGATCGGCCCGATCCCCCCCGGGCTCCTCACCCCGTAGGAGACCCACCCGCCGTGCCACCGACCCCGCCCTCCGGTACGTCGCGCGTCCCGACCCGCATCGGCGTGCTGGGCCTCGGCGCCATCGCCCAGATGGCGCACCTCCCGGTGCTCTCGAAGATGCGGGGCGTGCAGCTCGCCGCCCTCTGCGACAACGACGCCGCGAAGGCGCGGTCGCTCGCCCAGCGCTTCGGGGTGCGCGACATCTGCACCGACATCGAGGAGCTGTTCGAGATCCCGGCGCTCGACGCCGTGATCATCACGACGCCGAATCACCTGCACGAGATCCACGTGCTCTCGGCGCTCCGGGCGGGACTCCACGTGATGTGCGAACGCCCGCTCGCGCTCACCGCGCGCGGTGTCGAGCGCATCCTCGCGGCGGCCGAGAAGGCGAAGCGGGTGGTGATGGTGGCCAACAACCATCGGTTCCGCCACGACGCGCAGGCGCTCGACGGATTCCTGCGGGGCGGGGAGCTCGGCAAGGTGCGCGCGGTGCGGATGGGTGCGTACCGACGGCGCGTGGCGATGGCTCCGTGGCGGCTCCGCCGAGCCGAGGCCGGCGGGGGCGCGTTCCTCGAGCTCGGCCTCCCGCTGCTCGACCTCGCGGGCTGGCTGACCGACGCGCCGCGGGTGACGCGCGTGGCGGCGTCGATGGAGCGCGGCCGCGGCGCCAACGCGGTCGAGGAATCGGCGATCGTGTTCATCGAGTGCGACGGTGGATTCACGGTCACGGTGGATGTGCACTGGAACTACGTGGGCGAGGACGACCGCTGGTGGTTCGAGGTGGTCGGGACCAAGGGCTCGGCACGCCTGCACCCGCTCCGCATCACGAAGGAGATCCACGGTGCGCCGGTCGACGTCTCGCCCTCCGGCGCGTCCACGAAGGAGAATCTCTTCATCCAGTCGTATCGCTCGGAGCTCGCGCACTTCGCGGCGGTCGTGCGCGGCGACGTCACCTACGAGCCGCCGAAGGACCAGATCCGGCTCTACAAACTGATCGATGCGGTGTACCGCGCGGCCGACGAGGCGAAGGAACTGCGGCTGTGAGCGCGCGGCGCCTGCTGCGCGTCGCCGCAAGTCTCGGCGCGGCACTGCTCTCGGGCGCGCTCGCGGGGCCCGTCGCGCGGCCCCTCGCGGCGCAGGCACCCGAGCCCGGCGCCTCGCTCCGCATCTCGGTGCTCACCTTCGGCCAGGGCGACGAGGTCTTCGAGCGGTTCGGGCACAACGCGCTCCGCGTGCGCGACACGGCGACCGGCGAGGACCTCGCGTACAACTGGGGGATGTTCTCGTTCGACCAGCCCAACTTCCTCGGCCGCTTCCTCTCGGGTGACACGAAGTACTGGGTCGAGGCGTTCCCGACGGACTGGCTCGTGCAGAACTACGTCGGCCACGATCGCGAGACCATCGAACAGGTGCTCGCGCTCACCCCGACGCAGGCAGCCGCGATCGCGGCGTTCGTGCGCGAGAACGCGCGCGAGGAGAAGAAGTACTACCGCTACGATTACTTCCGCGACAACTGTTCGACGCGGCTGCGCGACGCGCTCGACGTCGCGCTCGGCGGGTCGCTCCAGCGGCGCTTCGCGCCGATCGCGAGTCCGTGGACCTATCGCAGCGAGGCGCTGCGCCTGATGACCCCCGACGGGCTGGTGCAGGCGGGGATGGACGTCGCCCTCGGGCCGCGCGCCGACCTCACGATGAGCGCGTGGGAGGCCATGTACGTGCCGATGCGGCTGCGGGACTACCTGCGCGAGGTCACCGTTCCGGTCGCCGCCGGCGGCACCGAGCCGCTCGTGCGCGAGGAGATCGCGCTCTACCGGGCAACGGCGCGCGCCCCCGAGCCGGTCGAGCACCGCGGGCTCAGCATCGGCGCCTGGGGGCCGATCCTGGGCGCGTGGATGCTGATCCTCGCGCCCGTGAGCGCGGCCGCGCGCCGACGGACCCGCGTGCCGGCGGCGGTGATGGCCGTCCTCTGGTACGGCCTGACCGGGCTCCTCGGTGCGGTCCTCGTCGGGATGTGGTTCGGGTCGGCCCACGTCTTCTGGTACCGCAACCTGAACCTGCTGCTGCTCTCACCCCTCGGCCTCGTGGCGGCGGTGCCGGCCATGCTCGCGATCCTCCGCGGCCACGCGCCGCCGCTCGCGCGCGGGCTCGCGATCGCGATCGCCGCGTCGGCCCTGCTGGCGCTGCTGCTCGCGCCCTTCGTGAGCCAGCGCCTGGGCGGCCCGCTCCTGCTCCTCCTGCCGGCGCACGCCGGCCTCGCGATCGCCTTCTGGCGCCACACGCGCGCCGACACGGCACGGCCCGCAGCAGCCCCGGGGAGTCCCGCCTGAGCGCGAGGGCGCTCGCCGCCGGAGTCGACGTGGGCGGCACCTACACCGACTGCGCCGCGCTCGACGCCGACGGACGGGTGACGACACGCAAGGTACTGAGCACTCCCGACGACCAGGGGCAGGGCGTCGTAGCGGCGCTGCTGGCGCTGGGGGCGCCCGAGGGGGCGGTCCAGCGTCTCGTGCACGGCACGACGGTGGTCACCAACCTCCTGCTCGAGCGCACCGGGGCGCGCGTGGTCCTCTGCGCCACCGCGGGCGCGACCGACCTGCTCGAGCTCCGGCGGCAGGACCGCGCGTCGCTCTATGACCTTTCCGCGCAGCATCCGGCGCCGCTCGTGGTGCGGCGCGACGTGCTCGCGGTCGGCGAGCGCCTCACGCCGCGCGGGGTGGAGCGCGCGCTCTCGGTGGACGAGCTGGGGCGCGTCGTCGGGGAGGTCGTGGCGCGATCGCCGGAAGCCGTGGTCGTCGCGCTGCTGCACGCCTACGCCGACGATTCGCACGAGCGGATGCTGGCCGACGCGCTCCGGGTCGCGCTGCCCGGCGTGCCGGTGGTGACGAGCGCCGAGGTGCTGCCGGAGATCCGTGAGTACGAGCGGACGGCCACGGCGGTGGCGGAGGGGTACGCGCGGCCGCGCGTCGTGCGCTACCTGCGGGGACTCGCCGACCGCCTGGCGGCGGCCGGGTTCCCCGCGCCGGCGGTGATGACCTCGGGGGGCGGGATGCGCGCGGCGGCCGACGCGTCGCGGCACGCGGCCTCGCTCGCGCTCTCCGGGCC
>JANNLH010000130.1:0-5070 GCA_031396725.1 Gemmatimonadaceae bacterium
CTGAGAAAGAAAACCAGATGGCCATCGCTAAAGTGCTCGCTGCGTCAATTGAGGGCAAGTGGCAAGAACCGCCCGCAGCAAATACCGAAAAATAATCGTTGCCACAAAGAGCCATCGGGTGCGCGACCTTCATCGGCTCGATCTCGTCGAGGGGCTTGGGACTTTCGAAACATGCCATCGGCTTCTCACACCAGGGAAGACAATATGCTTTGGTGCCCTACATCGTTCGAGCGACCATCGTGAATCAGTTTTCGTGCGGCGCGAGTAGATCGCTCGCAATTGAGCGTTATCCTTCATCCAAGTGAATGAAGCAGTTGGAAGCGCCTCTCATTGGTATGTTTGGCGCAACTATCTTTTTGGAATCACTGGTAAGACGATACCGGTCTGCTTCACGCCGCCGAACGGCAGGTGCGCCTCGGCGCCGATCGTCGGGGCGTTCACGTAGGTGATGCCGTTGTCGAGTTCCTGCATCGCGCGGAACGCCAGGTTCACGTCCTGCGTGTAGAGCGAGGACGAGAGGCCGTACTTCACGCCGTTGTTCACGCGGAACGCCTCGTCGGCGTCCTTCACGCGGATCACGCTCAGCACCGGGCCGAAGATCTCCTCCTGCTCGAGCCGGGAGCCGGCCTTCACGTTCGTGAAGATCGTCGGCTCGAAGAAGAACCCCTTCGCCAGCACGCCGCCGGTGGCCCGGCGGCCACCGAGGGTAAGCTCCGACTTCTCGGTCAGCCCGATCTCGACGTAACGCTCGACCTTGGCAACGGAATCGGCGTGGATCAGCGGCCCGACGTCGGTGCCGATCACCCGCCCGTCGCCGAGCTTGAGCGCCTTGGCGCGCTCGGCGAGCTTGGCCACGAAGGCGTCGTGGATGCCGTCCTGCAGGATCAGCCGGCTCGTCGCGGTGCAGCGCTGGCCGGTGGTCCCGAAGGCGCCCCAGAGCACGCCGTCGAGCGCAAGATCCAGCTTCGCGTCGTCGAGCACGATCTGCGCGTTCTTGCCGCCCATCTCGAGCGAGAGACGCTTGTGCATCCGCCCGCAGGTCTCGCCGACCTTGCCCCCCGTCTCGGTCGAGCCGGTGAACGAGATCAGCGGCACGTCGGGATGATTCACGATCGCCGCGCCCACCGCGCCGTCGCCGTGCACGAGCTGGATCACCTCGGGAGGCAGCCCCGCCTCGAGCAGGATCTCGACGAACACGTGCCCCGTGTGCGGCACATCCTCGGCCGGCTTGAACACGAGCGCGTTCCCGCAGACGAGTGCCGGGAACATCTTCCACGTCGGGATCGCCAGCGGGAAGTTGAACGGCGTGATGATGCCGGCGACGCCGATCGGGCGGCGGAAGCTCATCGCCCACTTGTCGCGCAACTCGCTCGGCACGGTGTGCCCGAAGAGGCGGCGGCCCTCGGTCGCGGCGTAGAAGGCGGTGTCGATCCCCTCCTGCACGTCGCCGCGCGTCTCGGCGAGCGGCTTCCCCATCTCGCGGGTCATCAGGTCCGCGAGTTCTTCCTTGCGCTCGACCATGATCTCGCCGACGCGGCGGAGGACGTCACCGCGCGCGGGGGCCGGCGTGCGCTTCCAGCGCTCGAACCCGCGCTTGGCCGATTCGACAGCCTTGGCGACGTCGGCGGCGCCGGACTTGGGGAACCGCCCGACGATGTCGGTGGTGTCGGCCGGATTGACGTTGTCGAAATACGCGCCGGTGGCGGGGTCGACCCACGCGCCGGCGATGAAGTTCTGGAAGGTTCTCATGGCCGGAATCTAACTCCCCCCGGCGGAGCGCCGCGGCCTAGCCCACGCAGCCCCATGTCGCCGGGTGGTCCACCGTCGGGATCGCGTACCCCGTCCGCGGCAGCACCTCGATCGAGGCGAGCAGGAGGCCCCAGAGCACGAGCAGCAGCGAGAGCGTGTGCGCCTTGGCCGCGCGGTGCCGGAACGTCCAGATCGAGCTCCAGACCCCGCTGACGACGAGCGCCGAGACGGCGCCGATGTACGCCGCGAGCCCGACGCCGCAACGGGCAGAATACGGCCAGAACACGATCCCCACGCCGAGCGCCACCGAGAGCGCGAGCCGCGCGAAGACGCCGAAGGTCGTCGTCGCCTGCTGCGCCCCCACCACCGCCGCCTTCTGCTGCGGGCTCGCGGCCCCCTTGGTCGGGAACATCGCCTCGTCCGAGACCTTCTCCATCTGCTTGTCGATCTTCTTCAGCTCGGCTTCCCAGTCGCGATCGCTCACGATTGCTCCCGCGCCAGGGCGTGGCGCTCGATCTTCTTGTAGAGGTTCGATCTCGGCATGTCGAGCACGCGCGCCGTCTCGGCCACATTCCAGTCGAACTGCCGCAGCTTGGCGAGCAGGAACGCGCGCTCGGCCGCGAGCTTGAACTCCTCCCAGGTGATGTACTGGTCGAGCCCGCCGAGCGCGCCGGACGCATCGCCGGCCCGCGCGCCGACGAGGCGCTCGACGTCCGGCAGCGTGATGCGCGGACCGGCCGCGAGGATCAGCAATCGCTCGACCGTGTTCCGCAGCTCGCGCACGTTGCCGGGCCAGTCGAGCGACTTGAGCCGCTCCATCGCATCGGCGTCCACGTCCTTCACCTGCATCCCGCCGGAGCTGGCGAGCTGCCCGATGAAGTGCTGCACCAGCATCGCGATGTCCTCGCGCCGCTCGCGCAGCGGCGGCACGACGATCGGCACGACGTTCAGGCGATAATAGCGATCCTCACGGAACCGCCCGCCCGCGATCTCCTCCTCGAGCTTCTTGTTCGTCGCGGCCACGACGCGAACGTCCACCTTGCGCACCTTCTGGCCGCCGATGCGCGTGACCTCGCCCTCCTGCAGCACGCGCAGCACCTTCGCTTGCGCGGCGAGCGACATGTCGCCGATCTCGTCGAGGAAGAGCGTGCCACCGTCGGCCTGCTCGAACTTCCCCGCGCGGTCCATCACCGCGCCGGTGAACGAGCCCTTCATGTGGCCGAACAGCTCGCTCTCGATCAGCTCCGACGGGATCGCCGCGCAGTTCACCTCGACGAACGGCCCCTTCGCGCGCGTGGAGCCCGTGTGGATCGCGCGCGCCACGAGTTCCTTCCCGGTCCCGTTCTCGCCGGTCACGAGCACGCGCGCCGGCGTCCCCGCGACGCGGCGGATCTGCTCGACCAATCCCTTCACGGCCGCCGAGCTGCCGACGATCTCGCCCGTCTTGTAGATCGTCTCGCGCAGCCGTGCGTTCTCCTCGCGCAGGTCGAGGTGCCCGGTCGCATTGCGGAGCGTGACGAGGATGCGGTCGGTGTCGAGCGGTTTCTCGAGGATGTCGTAGGCGCCGTTGTGCGTCGCCTCCACGGCGTCCTGGATGCTCGCGTGGCCCGAGATCATCACGACCACCGCCGCGGGATCGAACGCGCGCAGGCGCTTCAGCGTCTCGAGCCCGTCGATCCCCGCCATCTTCACGTCGAGGAAGGTCAGGTGCGGATGCCAGGCTTCGTACGTCGCGAGCCCATCCTTGCCGCTGGCGACGGCCTTCACTTCGTGCCCCTCGTACTCGAGCAGCTGCGCGAGCGCCGCGCGGATGCCGGCCTCGTCGTCGACGATCAGGACGCGACGGCTCACTTCGCGGCCCGATAGAGCGAGATGCGGTCCTTGCTCACGCGCACCTCGGCGACGTACGACGGCAGCACGATCGGCAGTGCGGCCGCGTCGAGACTGTCCGGCCGCGACGTCGGTCCCCACCGCCGCACGAGGCGCGTCACGGCGGCCTTGGGGATCACGAGGTCGCGCAACGAGACCTCCGTCAGGCGGAACTGCGCGAGCCCGGCCCGCACCGGCTCGATGCGTCCCGCGAGCGTGAGCGGCTCGGTCTCGTTGAACATCCGCGCGAGCGGCCCGAGCGACTCCTTCCCGCCGAGGTCGCCAAGTCGGATGCTCGTGCGCAGGAAGAGTTTGTTGTCCTTGAGCATCGCCTGGGGAGCCGAGTCGGCGTCGGCCAGGCGCACGAGCGCCGAGCCGAGGACGTAGGCCGCGAAATCCGCCGCGGGGATGGTCACGACACCCGGACCCCGCGTGCCGTCGAGGGACCGGATCTTCGCGCCCGCGCGCGCCGCCCCGGCGTCGGTCACCAGCGCCCACCCCTCGACGCCGGGGTCCGGCGCCTCGGCGCCGATCATCGCCCGCACTCGCGGGAGCCAGTAGTCGCGGAACTCCCAGGCGGCGGCTCCGAGCACGAGCAGGATGATCGCACAGCCGATGCGGCGGAAGAGCGTGAACATCAGCTCGTCACTCCCGCGAGCACATTCAGCGCGCCCGAGCGGAACCCACGTGGGTCGAGCTCGACCTCGGCGAATCCGGCCTCGCGCACGGCGGACTCGAGCTGCGCGCGGGCCGGCGCCGCCGACCAGGTCGCCAGTGCCTCGCGATCGATCTCGACGCGCCCGCGCTCGCCGAAGTCGCGCACGCGCAGGTTGCCAGCGACGCCGAGCGCGCGGAGCGCGGCTTCGGCGCGCTCGACCCGCCGCAGGCGCTCCGGCGTGACCGCGGTGCCATACGGCAGACGCGACGCGAGGCAGGGCGACGAGGGTTGGGACCAGGTCGGGATGCCGCGCCGTTCGGAGAGCGCGCGGATCTCCGACTTGGTGAATCCGAGCTCGGCCAGCGGCGATGCGACATCACGCTCGCGCGCCGCCTTCGCCCCGGGTCGATGGTCGCCGAGATCGTCGGCGTTGGTGCCATCGACCACGACGGCCAGTCCGCGCGCCTCGGCGATCGGCGCGAGCCGCGACCAAAGCTCCGACTTGCAGAAGTAGCAGCGGTCGGTGGGGTTGACGGCGTAGCGCGGATCGGCGAGTTCGTCGGTGTCCACCTCGAGCACCGGGATCGCGAACCGGTCCGCGACCTCGCGGGCGCGCGTCCACTGGGCCTGCGGGTACGACGCGCTGCGGCCGATCACGGCGAGCACGCGGTCCGCGCCGAGCGAATCGACCGCGACACAGGCGAGGTAGGCCGAGTCGACGCCGCCGGAGAAGCCGACGAGCAGGGAGCCCCGGGCGCGGCACCAGGCGACGAGCGCGGCTTCCTTGGCGAGTG
>JANNLH010000068.1:0-3192 GCA_031396725.1 Gemmatimonadaceae bacterium
GGCCTGAGAACGACGGAAGACGAGGACTGGACCGCGTATCCACTCGGCATCGTGGCCTCGCGCCAGCCACACTCGATGGACGCGACCGCCGCCACCTACAACGCCGTCATCTTCGTCGAACCCGAGACCGCACTCGGCCGCTCGCTCAGCGAACGCTACCTCGAGCGGGGCCTGGCCTCCGTTGACGACAAGGCCGTCCGTGCTTTGTGTGCCGCGCTCTTTGCGACCTGGCTCGGCGGTACCTCAAAGGAGCGGCTCATCGCCGGCGCGACCCGCGTGGTCGCCGGGCTCGCGTCGGATGTCGCTCCCGCGATCCTGACCGACGAGCGGATCCTGCGCGCCACCGAGTACATCCGGACTCATCTCGACGGAGACGTGTCACTGGACGAAGTCGCCGCCCAGGTGTTCCTCTCGCCCGGCCGATTCCGCCACCTCTTCGTCGAGCAAACGGGGATGGGCCTCCGACCGTACGTGCTCTGGCGACGCTTCATCCTCGCGTGGGATCAGCTCGCGCGCGGTGAATCGATCTCGACCGCCGCGCATCGCGCGGGCTTCGCTGACGCGGCGCACTTCACGCGCACCTCGAACCAGATGTTCGGCTTCCCGCCGTCATTGCTGCAGGTAGCCGCGGGGCCCACTACGCCCCCGTCGTGACGACGGGGCGCAGCTGGACCCGCCCGCGCCAGGCCAGCACCGCCAGGTACACCGGCGCCGCTACGTCGTAGCCGCCACACCACGCCGGCCACCAGGTCGGGACCCCTGGGTTCGCGACGAGCGCGCCGTGGAATAGATCCATCACCCCGTGGGCGACGAGGCCCACCATTGCGATCCGCAGGTCTCGCTGGAAGCCCCACGCGGCGACGGCTGCGAAGATCGCGAAGATGAGGAACTCGGGGGCGAACGCCTGGGGCGATCCGCTCATTACGGCGAAGAGGATGTAGTAGGACGCGACGACCACGAGGATCGTCGGGTAGAATGCGCGCTCGCGATCGAGTCCGGTGATCGAACCGAAGATTCCGACTCCCAGCGCGGTCCCTACACCTATTAGGAAGGGCATGGTCCCCAAAGTCTACGGCGGGCGGGGCGTGTGAACAACGAGGAGCGAGAAGCGAGGGCGAAGAGCGAAGAGCGGGGGTGAAGAACGAGGGATGAAGAACGAGGGACGAAGAGCGAAGACCCCCAGGTCGTTCTTCGCTCCTCATCCTTCGCCCTCGCTCTTCGCTCTTCGCTCTTCGTTCTTCGCCCTCGCTCCTCGCTCCTCGTTGTTGAAAGACAGCCCCCTTGTTC
This sequence comes from Gemmatimonadaceae bacterium, assembly GCA_031396725.1. Taxonomy (GTDB): domain Bacteria; phylum Gemmatimonadota; class Gemmatimonadetes; order Gemmatimonadales; family Gemmatimonadaceae; genus Pseudogemmatithrix. The sequence continues at coordinate 1,288 of JANNLH010000068.1, forward strand.
AATCGCCATCCCCCCCTCCGGCGCCATCATCCCTGCGTCACTTCACGGGGGATCGCGATGCCGCAGGACGCTCCATACACGCGCACCGAGCGCTACGAGACGATCGTCATCGGCGGCGGCCAGGCAGGACTCGCGGCCGCCTCTGAGCTCCAGGAGCGCGATCTCGACTACCTCGTGCTCGAGCCCGGGATGGTGATCCCCGCGGCGTACTGCGACCTCGCGCTGAGACTCGGCGTCCCGGTCCGGTCGCTGCGCCGCGCCGGCGGGCGCTTCGAGATCCTCGCCGGTGCACTCCGCTACGAGGCCACGAGCGTCATCGTCGCGACCGGCCCCGCTCAGGCTCCGCTCGACCTGCGATCGGTCGAAGGCGAGCCGGGCCTCTACCTACTCGGCGGCATCACTCCCGGTCGTGACGCGGCGCGCATCGCCGAGCGCATCGCAACCAACACTCAACGCAGAGGTGCAACGTGGTGAAGAATCTTGTTCTACTCGGAGTCCTAGCGGCAATGGTGCCGACCGTGGCAGCGTCGCAGGAGCGCGAGCGCAAGTACGTCGGCGGGATCCGCTCCGGTCTGATCTCGGGGACGATGGAGCTCTCGGGCCTCGATCCCGCATTCGGCGATCTCGCCGCTGACGGCCCCGCGGGCCCGCATATGTCCGGGTTCTTCCTGATGTACAAGGTGCGGCCTTATCTGCGGCTCGGCGTCGAGACCCTTGTCGCCAGCTCCGACAAGGGCGAGGCCACGACGATGAACTACCAGGCCGCGGGCCCCGTCATCGAAGTCTCGTACGGGAAGACCTGGTTCATCTCGGGCGGCGTGCACGGCGGCGGCGTGATCGTCAACGCGATGGCGCGCCAGGGTGCCGAGCCAACGGAAGGGGCGACCACAGGATCGTACTTCAAGGGTGATGGTGCGTTCCTCGCGCCGTACGTCGACGTCGGGCGTCGGATCCGCCGGTATGAGATCGGCGTGTTCCTGAAGCAGGTCAACATCTTCGGGGAGAAGGAGCGGGGCGGGCTCTCGGACTTCAGCTCCACGTTCGTCGGGCTGCGCTTCGGCGTCGGGCTGTAACGTGCACACGGCATCGGAGTACGCGACGCCTGATGCGGGGCGAGCCGTCGTGACCGTTGACCTCGAGGCTCGTGAGATCGACTGGGAGTTCGTGCCCGGTCAGCGGACCCGGGCCTGGGCCTTCGGCGGCCAGGTGCCGGGCCCCACCATCGAGGCGCAAGTCGGTGATGTGCTCGAGATCCGCTTGATCAATCACCTGCCCGAGCCGACGGTGGTGCACTGGCACGGGCTCCGGATCCCGGCGGAGATGGACGGGACGGAGCGGTCCCAACGCCCGGTGCCTCCGGGCGAGACGTTCACGTACCGGTTCCGCGTGCCGGACGCAGGCACCTTCTGGTACCACTCGCACTTCAACGAGTCCGTGCAGCTGGAGCGCGGGCTCTACGGCGCACTCATCGTGCGGGCCGCCGATGAACCGGTGTTCGACGCCGACCGGACCTTCGTGCTGGACGACGTGGCCCTGGAGAAGGACGGTGAGATCAAGGCGCCCGGGTGGTGGGTCGAGTTGCACGACGGACGCGAGGGCGACATCCGCCTCGTGAACGGCCGACAGGAGCCCGAGATCCGGATGGCGGCCGGGCAGATCGAGCGCTGGCGGATCGTGAACGCGGCCAGCGCGCGGTATGTGCGGCTCTCCGTGGGCGGCCGACCGTTCCGGATCATCGGCAGCGGCGGCGGATTGATCCCGGCGCCGGTGACCGCGACCGAACTGCTGCTCTGCACCGCGGATCGCACGGAGATCGCTGTCGGGCCATTCGTTGAAGGCGAAACGCTTCACATTGAGACGCTGCCGTTCGATCGCGGATCATTCAAGTCGCACCGGAAGCCCGAG
>JANNLH010000133.1:0-3872 GCA_031396725.1 Gemmatimonadaceae bacterium
GCGCGGCGGCACGAGTTCGCGCTCCGCACCGCGCTCGGCGCGTCGCGCTGGCGGCTGGCGCGGCAGCTCCTCGGCGAGAACCTCCTGCTCTCGGGCCTCGGTGCCGCACTTGGTGTGGCGTTCGCGTACTCGGGCAGCAAGGTGATCATCGCGCAGATCGCGACGACGACCAATCGCGTCTTTCTCGATGTGGGGCTCGACTGGCGGATGCTCGGCTTCACCGCTTTGATCGCCGTGACGGTGACCCTGCTCTTCGGCATCGCCCCGACGCTGCTCGCCTCGCGCGTGGCGCCGATGGAGGCAATGAAGGAACAGGGGCGCGGGAGCACATCCGGCCGGCAGGTCGGCCTCGCCGGCGGGCTCGTGCTGGCGCAGGTCTCGCTCTCCCTGATGCTGCTCGTTGCGGCGGGGCTCTTCGTGCGGACCTTCGTCTCGCTCGCGCAGGTAGACCTCGGATTCGTGCCTGAGAGAGCGATGGTCGTGACCGTGGGCGCGCAGCGCGCCGGTCTCGATTCGACCGCGCGCACCCTGATGTATGAGCGCGTGGTCGAGGCGGCAGGGGCCGTGCCGGGCGTGACCGCCGCGGGTTTGTCCGTATTGACGCCGGCGAGCGGCAGCACCTGGAACAACGACTTCGAGTTCCCCGACCGCCCTGAGCTGCCCGAGGAAGAGCGGATCGTCAACCTCAACTACATCACGCCCGGCTGGCTCGCGACGATGGGCACGCGCATTCTAGCCGGACGCGACATCGAGCGAAGCGACCGCGTGGGCGGCCCGCAGATCGCGCTGGTGAACCAGAAGTTTGCCGAGAAGTACTTCAATGGAGAGAGCCCGATCGGCCGCGTGGTGCGGATCCCCGCTCGCGGAGACGATCCGGCGTCGCAGATCGAGATCGTCGGCCTCGTCTCCGATGCCGTCTACACCAACCTGCGCGAGGCGCTGAGCCCGACGATCTACGGGCCGATCGCGCAGTTGCCTCAGGCGCCCTCGGGGGTCTACCTGACCGTGCGCACGACCACCACCGAGCCCGCGGAGCTGACGCGGAGTCTCACGGCGGCGATCAACGGCGTGAACGCCGATCTCACGGTGAGCTTCCGGCCGCTCGAGGACTTCGTGACCGCGGCGCTCTCGCAGGAGCGGTTGATCGCGATGCTCTCGGGGTTCTTCGGTGTGCTGGCGCTGCTGCTGGCGTCGCTGGGGCTCTACGGCATCACCGCGTATGCCGTGATCCGGCGGCGGTCGGAGCTCGGGATCAGGATGGCGCTCGGCGCGACGCCGGGGGCCGTGGTGCGGCTCGTGCTCTCCCGGACCGGGGGCCTCGTGGTCGGGGGGATCGTGATCGGCGGCGTAGTGGCGTGGTGGGCGTCGCGGTTCGTCTCGGCCCTGCTGTTCGGACTGACGCCGACCGACCCGCTGACGATCGCCGGGGCGATGGTGGTGCTGGCGGCCGTGGGGATACTGGCGGGGTGGCTCCCCGCGCGGCGGGCGGCGGGGATCGACCCGGCGGAGGTGTTGCGGGAGGGGTGAGCGCATAGCATCGTGCGGGATGATGCGACGCCCGCGCACCCCTCGACGCCCTGACGCCCCTGCCGACGGGGGCGCGCGCGCTCCGGTGCAGGCGCGCGCCTCTGCCGTTCGGTGGGCCGACCGCCCGCGGCTCGACCCTCACGACGCCGAGGAGTTCGGTCGCGCGATCCCTGTCGACTCGGGACCTTCAGGAGCCGTCCCGTCGTCCCTGAGACGGCAACGCTGACCCTGTCCCGGAAGAAGTCGTCGCGCTGCTCGATGCCCGTCAGGAATCTTTGTAGATTATCGTCATGCCAAAGCGTCGCGCTGCGCCTGTTCCGGTTCTCAAGACACCACTCGGCCGACTGTACCAGGCTGACTGCATGGACGTGCTTCCGACGATCAAGACTGCGTCCGTCGATACCGTGTTTGCCGATCCGCCCTTCAATCTCAACAAGAAGTACGGTGCGAAGAGCTCCGACAGTCAGCCCGATCGGGACTATCTGACGTGGTGTCGCCTCTGGTTGACGGAGTGCGTTCGCGTATTGAAGCCGGGCGGCTCCCTTTTTCTCTACAACTTGCCGAAGTGGAACATCCCGCTTGGGGCGTTCCTGAGTGAAGAAGGGCTCGACTTCCGTCATTGGATCGCCGTCGAGCAGAAGAACGGGCTGCCCATCGCTGGCCGTTTATACCCGGCCCACTACTCGCTCCTCTATTATGCGAAGGGCAAGCCGTCGCGCTTCAAGCGTATCCGCACGCCAATCGAGAAGTGCCGCCACTGCGCGGGCGAGCTGCGGGATTACGGCGGGCATCGCGACGCGATGAATCCGCTGGGCGTGAACCTCAAAGACGTGTGGACCGACATTCCCACGGTGCGCCACAGCAAGTTCAAATCCGACAAGCGCGCGGCGAACGCCCTAAGCACGAAGCTGCTAGAGCGCGTCATCGAGATCAGTACAGAACCCGGTGACATTGTGCTCGATCCGTTCGGCGGCAGCGGCACGACTTACGCGGTATGCGAGCAGCGGCACCGCCATTGGATCGGCATTGAAATCGAAAACCTGCACGCGATCCGCGAACGGTTGAGCGGATCTGTTGCCAATCACCGCAACGATGACATTGTAGAGGCCACGCCCGAATTGGCCACGGTCTGACCTTGGCCATCATTTCCGAGTCGCGCGACTTCAACGGCTTTGCCCAAAAGGTGCAAAGGCTCGACCTCTCCGCGTTGGTGGCGGAGGCCGTGTCTACACTCGACTTCTCGCTACTGGTCGAGGAGCGCAAGCATGCAAATGGAACGCGCGGACTTCGCCAAACTATCGACGAGCGATTCGAGCAACTCGGCGGTTGGAAAATGGTGAAGGTCGGCGGCGTGGACTGGACGAAGTCCAGTCAGAAGGGCGGCACCGTCGGGGTAGAGGTGCAGGTGTCCGGTCGCAGCGATATGCTGGCGGTGGACGTGCTCCACCTCAAGGACAAGCTCCACTCGGGGTTCATCGACGCTGGTATCATCATCGTGCCGGATGACACGCTCTCGCGCTTCCTGACGGATCGGACACCCAACTACGCGACCGCGATCAAGCACCTTGAGGCGGGGGCCGCGGAGCTTCCGATTCGGGTGCTCGCGTTCCGGCACGACGGAGCGGGGACCGCGCTGGGAAAGATGCGGACAAACCTCGGGCGGGTCGTCTACGGAGCTGTCGAACCAGCGCAGAAAGTTGCAGAGCCGAAACCGGCTCAGAAGGAAGAGCCCGATTGAACCTGTCCCTAGGCCGATTTTCGGCCAGACGGTGAGAATGGGCCCGAATTCTCGTATAATTGGGTGATGCCCCACCCCCCGATCTACCTCGACCACGCCGCGACGACCCCGGTCCGTTCGGAGGTCTTCGACGCGATGGCGCCCTTCTTCGGCGCCCGCTTCGGCAACCCCTCCAGCACGCACCGCTGGGGCCGTGAGGCGCGTGCGGCGCTCGACGAGGCCCGTGAGCGCGTGGCCCGATGTCTCGGCGCCGCCCCCGACGAGGTCTGCTTCACCTCGGGCGGGACCGAGGCCGACAACCTCGCCGTGCTGGGCGGCTGGCGCGTGCTCAAGGCCAAGGGCAAGAAGGCCCTCGTGTCGTCGCCGATCGAGCACAAGGCCGTGCTGCAGGCCGTGCACCAGGCGGCGAAGGAAGGGGCCGAGGAGCGACTGCTCAAGGTGACGAAGGACGGCGCGGTGGACTTGGCCGACGCGCGTGGGCGGATCGACGGTGATGTGGCCCTGGTCTCGGTGATGTGGATCAACAACGAGACCGGTGTGATCCAGCCCATCGAGGAGCTCGCGCAGCTGACCAAGGCCGCGGGTGGCGTGTTCCACTCCGACGCCG
>JANNLH010000139.1:0-26880 GCA_031396725.1 Gemmatimonadaceae bacterium
TCCCGAGATCGCCACGCTGTTCCAGAACCAGGACATCCTGGCCCTCGTCAGGAGTGACGTCTTCCGCGAGGCCATGAAGAACGACGCCTTCCGCGAGCTCCAGTCCAACGAGGCGTTCCGCAAGCTGTTGGCGAGCGAGGCGTATCGTGAGCTCATGGCGAGCGAGGCCTACCGCGAGCTGATGGCCAGCGAGGCCTATCGGTCGCTCATGGCCAGCGAGGCCTATCGGTCACTGGCCGCGAGCGAAGCGTACCGCGAGCTGATGGCCAGCGAGGCCTACCGTCAGGTGCAGGCCAGCGATGCGTATCGCCGGGTGATGGCGAACGATGCCTCCCGCGCGCTGATGGCCAGCGAGGCCTACCGCGAGCTGCAGGCGAACGAGGCCTACCGCCAGCTCGCGTCCATCGAAGCGTTCCGCGAACTGCAGAAGGTCGAGGCATACCGGGCGCTCCAGGCGAACGAGGCGTATCGCGCGGTCATGGCCAACGACGCGTTCCGCGAAGCGATGGCGAGCGAGGCCTACCGCAACGCCCTGGCGATCGACGCCTTCCGCGAGGTGATGGCCAACGACGCCTACCGTTCGGTGATGGCGATCGACGCTTTCCGCTCGGCGATGGCCAACGACGCCTTCCGCTCGGTGATGGCCAACGACGCCTACCGGCAGCTGCAGTCGGCCGAGGTGTACCGCTCGATCTCGCGGAGCGCGCAGCTCTCCGAGGTGTTCCGGGACCAGGCGATGCGCGTCGCGCGGTGACCTGAGGCGCAGTGAGCTCCACGTGGGTCCCGGCTTCCTCTTACGGGAGCCGGGACCCACGTGTAGTTTCGCGCCTGTGACCACCCACCGACCGCGTCACGTGTTGGTGTCGGGCGTCCGCCGCACGGCCCCCGGGGTGATCCTCGGCCTCCTCGCCGGCGCGGGGGTGCTTGTTGGCACCCCGCGCCGCCTCGAGGCGCAGTTCCAATCGGTCGAGACGCTCCGCATGCGGCTGGTGTACACCTCCCCGCTGCAGTCCTACCTCGTCCCGCAGGTCGTCGCGAGCTTCGAGAACGCCCTGCGGGTCCACCGCCGGCTCTTCGACTACGACCCGGGCGGCCGCATCAACGTGCTGATGCACGACCTCTGGCACTCGGGCAACGCCGGCGCGCGCCCGGTGCCGGAGAACCACGTCACGATCGGCATCGCTCCCTACGGCCACGACTACGAGTCGGCGCCCGCGCCCGAGCGGATGGCGTCGTCGATGAATCACGAGCTCGCGCACATCGTCACCACCGACAAGGCCACGGCGGCCGACCGGCGCTTCCGCGGACTCTTCTTCGGCAAGGTGACTCCCAACGTCGAAGTGCCGCTCTCGATGGCCTACAGCTACCTCACAACGCCGCGCTGGTACGCGCCGCGTTGGTACCTCGAGGGCATCGCCACGTACATGGAGACGTGGATGAACGGCGGGCTGGGGCGCGCGCTCGGCCCCTACGACGAGATGGTGTTCCGGACCCTCGTGCGCGACAGCCTGACCATCTACGATGTCGTGGGGCTCGAATCGGAGGGCACCACGATCGACTTCCAGGTGGGCTCGAACTCCTACCTCTACGGCACGCGCTTCGTCAGCTACCTGGCGCTCACCTACGGCAACGACTCGCTCCTCTCCTGGTTCGACCGGACCGAAGGGAGCCGGCGGTACTTCGCCAGGGACTTCGAGCGCGTCTTCGGCCGGTCGCTCGGGGAGGAGTGGTCGCGCTGGATCGCCTGGGAGCGCGAGTGGCAGCGGGACAACCTCGCGGCCATCCGGCGCCACCCGACCACCGTGGCGCGCCCCCTCACCGACCGCATCCTCGGCTCCGTCTCCCGGGCCTTCCACGACAGCACCAGCGGCAGCATCCTCGTCGCGGTGCGCTATCCCGGACAGGAAGCGCACATCGCCCGCATCGACGTCGCCACCGGGCGCTTCACGCGCATCCGGGACTTGATCGGCGCGACGGGGCTCTCGGTCACCTCACTGGCGTTCGACGCCGCCTCGCGGACGTTGTTCTACACGACCAACAACGCCGACTGGCGCCACCTGATCGCCCTCGACCTCACCACCGGCCGCGCGCGGACCCTTCTCAAGAACGCGCGCATCGGAGATCTCGCCTTCAACCCCGCGGACCGCTCGCTCTGGGGCGTCCGGCACGACAACGGCTTTTCGACCCTCGTGCGCGTCGCGCATCCCTATACGGAATGGAAGCAGGTCCACACCCTGCCGTACGGCCGCGACCTCTTCGACCTCGACCTCGCGCCCGATGGCCGGTCGCTCATCGGCTCGATGTCGGAGATCGGCGGGGACCAGCGCCTCGTGCGATTCGACGTGGCGTCGCTCCTGCGCGGCGAAGTCACCCCCGAGGTGCTCTACGAGTTCGGCGACTGGTCGCCCTCGAACTTCGTGTACTCCCGCGACGGACGCTTCCTCTTCGGCTCCTCCTACTTCTCCGGCGTCTCCAACATCTTCCGCTACGATGTCGCCACCAAGGCGATGGACGCGCTGAGCAACGCAGAGACGGGCTACTTCAAGCCATTGCCGGTGTCCGCCGACTCGGTGGTCGTCTTCGCCTACTCGGGCACCGGGTTCGTCCCGTCGATGATCCCCAACGCCGTCCCCGACAGCGTCAGCGCCATCGACTTCCTCGGCAACGAGATCGCGGAGAAGCGTCCGGAGGTGCAGGAGTGGATGCCGCCGCCGGCCGGCGACGTCAACGCCGACTCCCTGACCACCGCCACGGGTAGCTACAGCGCGAGCAGGAATTTCAAGCTCGACAACGCGTACCCCGTGGTGGAGGGCTACGAGGACGCGGCAGGAGTCAATGCGGTGGCCGCCGGCGTGCGACTCAACTTCTCCGACCGACTCGGCGCCACCGGCCTCGAACTCACCGCGTCGTACTCCCCGGATGGGCGACTCGACGCCTACGAGCGCCTCCACGCGCGCGCCGTGTTCCGTCACTGGAACTGGAAGCTCTCCGGGGCGTTCAATCGTGCCGATTTCTACGACCTGTTCGGCCCCACGAAGGTGAGTCGCCGGGGCTACTCGCTGGCGCTCCAGTACGCCGACAACCTGTATCTCGACGGGCCCACGAGTCTCGGCTACACGCTGCAGGCCGCGGGCTACGGCGGGCTCGCCACGTTGCCGGAGTTCCAGGGGGTCGCCGCGTCGTTCGACAAACTCTACGCCTTCTCCGGTGACCTCGCGTACCAGTCGCTCCGCCGCTCCCTTGGCGCGATCGACGATGAACTGGGGCGCACGGGGAACCTGGCGCTCCGCGGCAACCACGTGAATGGCACGCTCTTTCCCCGGGTGAGCCTCGATGCATCCAAGGGCTTCCTGCTGCCGATCGACCACTCGTCGCTCTGGTTCCGGGCCGGGGCGGGCTCGGCGCTGGGACCGGAGCGGGACGACCCCTTCGCGCGGTTCTTCTTCGGCGGTTTCGCCAACAACCGCGTGGACCATCGCGGCATCAAGCAGTTCCGCAACACGGAGAGCTTCCCGGGGCTGGAGATCAACCAGGTCGGCGGCGCCACCTATGCCAAGGCGCAGGTGGAGTGGATGTCACCCCCGCTGCGCTTCCGGAAGGTGGGAACACCGAGTGCGTACCTGCGATGGGCGGGGCTCTCACTCTTCGCGACGGGGCTCGTGACCGATTTCGACAATGCGGCGCAACGCCGCACGCTGACAAGCCTGGGCGCGCAGGTGGACATCCGGCTCGTCACGCTCTCGCACCTCAACTCCACCTTCTCGTTCGGCTACGCCATGGCGCAGGGCGACGGCGTCCCGCGACGCTCCACGGTGATGGCCTCGTTCAAGATCATGTGAGCTCCGTCGTCCCGGTCGCCGTCAGCCTCGTCTCCATCTTCCTGTTCCTCGGGGCGCTGGTCGTCATCGACAGCTACAAGCTCGTGGCGCTGCGCGCGGTGCTGTTCGCGGTCGCGGCCGGCGTCGTCGCCGGCGCGGCCAGCTACGGCGTGAACGTGTGGCTGCAGCCGGCGCTCGCGCTCGAGGCCAGCACCTACTCTCGCTACGTCGCGCCATTCGTGGAGGAGACGCTCAAGGCCGCGTACGTCGCCTGGCTGCTGTCGCGGAGCAGGATCGGGTTCGTGGTGGACGCCGCCATCTACGGGTTCGGCATCGGTACCGGGTTCGCCTTCCTCGAGAACCTCTACTATCTGTCGGCGCACCCCGACGCGGGGCCCTGGACCTGGTTCGTGCGCGGGTTCGGCACGGCGGTGATGCACGGTGGGGCCACGGCCATCTTCGCGATGATCGCGCGCACGCTGCACAACCGCGTGGAGGACTTCCGAGTGCACCTCCTGCTCCCCGGACTCGGCGTGGCGGTGGTCCTGCATTCGCTGTACAACCACTTCCTGCTGCAGCCGCTCATTGCCACCGCGCTGATCGTGCTGGTGTTCCCGTACATCGCCATCGCCGTGTTCCACCAGAGCGAGCGCGACACGCGCTCGTGGCTGGGGAGCGGGTTCGACACGGATCAGGAGGTGCTCAGGGCCGTGCGCACCGGGCAGATGTCGGCAACGCCGGCGGGGAAGTACCTCACGACCCTGCGGCACCTGTACCCGCCGGAGGCCATCGTGGACATGCTCTGCCTGCTGCGCCTGCGCGCGGAGCTGGGCATCCGGGCCAAGGGGGTGCTGATGGCGCGTGAGGCGGGCTTCGAGGCCGCGCCCGATCCCACACTCAAGGCCAAGTTCGAGGAGCTGCGGTATCTCGAGCAGAGCATCGGGCGCACCGGGATGCGGGCGCTCAAGCCCTTCCTGCACACCAGCACGCGGGACCTCTGGCAGCTGAATCTCCTCGACGAGATGCCCTGACTTGCCGTAACTTCTGCTGCGATGACCACTCCGACACCGCCGCGAGGCACGCAGACCACGCTGCGCGTGTTGCCCAAGGCGCTCGTCGTCGGGCGTGGTGGTCCTGAGGGCGAGACGCTGCTGCGCCTGGTGATGCAGGAGGGGTACCTCCCGACCATGGTCGAGGCGGCCGCCGATGCGCTCGCCGAGCTCCGCAAGGAGACGTTCGACCTCGTGCTGGTGCACGTCGTGCTCACGGGGATGGATGCGCCGCAGTTCGTCGAGGCCATCCGCGGGGAGAGCGAGCTCTCGCCGATCCCGCTGCTCGTGGCGGCAGCGGACGACATGGATGTGGTCGAGCGCTGCCTTGCCGCCGGGGCGGACGATTATCTCCCCAAGCTGTTCGGGCCCGCGATGCTCCGGGCGCGCATCGGTGCGGCGCTCGATCGCCGGCGGCTGCACGACAACGAGGCCCTCAGGCGTGAGATGGCCGTGGCGCGGAACATCCAGCGCGATTTCCTCCCCGAGTCGCTCCCGGCCGTGCGGGGGGTCCAGCTGGAGGCGCTGCTGCATCCGGCGCGGCAGGTCTCCGGCGACTTCTATGATGCGTTCCTGATCGCCCCCTCCGGCAACCTGATGCTCGTGGTGGGGGACGTCTGCGACAAGGGCGTGGGCGCGGCGCTGTTCATGGCGCTCTTCCGCAGCCTGATCCGCGCGTCGGCCGATCCGGTGGGCGGGGGCGCCATCCAGATGATCGGCGGGCGTCGGACGCTGGTGATGCAGTCGCTCGAGTCCGCGACGCCGGGCGACCTGCTGACGCGCGTGGCCGGCTTCACGAACAACTACATCGCGCGGCTGCACGGGCGCACCAACATGTTCGCCACGGTGTTCATGGCGGTGCTCGATCCCGTGTACGGCGGCTTCGACTACGTGAATGCCGGGCACGAACCGGCGCTCGTGATCGCGCCGGATGGGAGCCTCCAGGAGCTGCGACCGACGGGGCCGGCGCTCGGGATGATGCCCGACATGGAGTTCCGCGCGGAGAGGGGCAGACTCGAGGGTGGGCACACCCTGCTGGCGTTCACCGACGGACTGGTCGAGGCGCGCAGTCCGAGTGCCGAGGCCTTCGGGAGCGAACGGCTGCACGAAGTCCTGAGGGCGAACAGCGCGGTGGCGGCGCCGGAGTTGGTGGGCGCGGTGCTGGAGTCGCTGAAGGGCTTCACGCGTCAGGCGGAGCCGCACGACGACCTGACGATGCTGGCGGTGACGCGAGAGATGTGAGGCGCTAGAACTTCAGGTTGTATCCCACCCGCACCACCTGCGTCTCGAGATAGTCCGTGCTCTCGAGCCGGAAGTCGGTGCCGCGGATCGTCCGCCGCACCTGCATCGTGTTCAGGAGGTCGGTGGCGTTGGCCACGATCTCGCCCCGCCCTCGCTGGACGCTCTTCCGCACGCCGAGGTCGAGGGAATAGCGGCTGCCGATGCGTCCTTGCGGCAGGAGGTCCGCGGCGAGGTACGCGCCCGTCACCCGCACGTCCCAGTCGCCCGGCATCCGGATCGCGGCATTCATCTTCAGGTTGCCCGACACGAGCCGCTGGCGCGCCGCAGAAAAAGTGACCGGTTCGGGATACTGGTTCACGACCGTGAACGCGCCCACCGTATTCCGGTAGACCGTGGCGTTCGCGCTCAGCGACACGGGTCCCGAGACGGATTGCTGCCAGACCAGTTCCGACCCCGTGATCCAGCTGCGGCCGGCGTTCTGGAACACGTTGTAGAGCAGCACGCTGCCGGGTGCCTGCGTGGCGATGCGGGTGATCGTCGCGTCGATGATGCGGTGATACGCGGCGGCGTAGAGACTGCCGCGCGACCAGCTCGTCTTGAGGCCCAGGTCGAACGACGTCGTGAACTGGGGCCGCAGGCCGGGGTTGCCGACCTTGATGAGCTCCGGCTCGTCGTACTTGGGGAAGATGCGGATGTCCACTTCGTTCGGGCGATCCACGCGCCGATTGAAGAACAGGGAGAGCTTGTTGTACTCGTCGAACTTGTAGGCCAGCCGGAGATTGGGGAACGGCTGGGCGTAGCGGTAGCCGTCGCTCCGGTAGGTGTTGTGATCCGGGTTCACGTCGTAGTCGAGGACCACCGTCTCGACGCGCAGTCCCCCCTCGAGTTCGATGCTCTGGCTCTCGAACACGTAGTTGGCGTAGAGGGCGGGGATGAGCTCTCGATACTTGGCCCAGCCGCCGGCCCCGCTGTCGATCGGCGATTGCTCGCCGGGGAAGAACTGCATGTCGACGGGGATCGAGCGGTAGCGTCCCTTGAAGCCGGCCTCCACGCGTCCCTGCCGCAGGGGCCGCGTGTAGTCGAGGTTCAAGTCCACGACGTGCTCATCGGAGAGGAGCGCGAACGCATCACGGCCGATGAATCCCGGCAGCGTGTTGGTGAAGAAGTACTGCTCGTCCTCCCGGTGGAACGAGTAGTTGCCCGTGACCACGAGCGCGTGACCCGGCTGCTGGAACCGGCGGGTGAGGACCGCCGATCCGAACGCCGTGTACTTCACCTCGTCCTCCAGGAACTGCCAGAGGCGATAGCGGTTCCCGAGGTCGTCGCGGAAGTACGGGTTGTCGCCCTCGTCGAGGATCTTCTCCCGGTTGAACAGCCCCGAGACGCTCAGCGTGTGCCGGTCATCGAACGCGTGGTCCACGCCGGCGCTCAGCGTCGCGTAGTCCGTGCGACGATTGCGCTTCATCTGCTGGATGATCACGGCCGTGTCGCCATAGCGACGGGTCGCGAACTCGTTCTTGTTCAGCGTGGGGGCATGGAGCCAATCCGCCCGGACGAAGCTGTTGGTGCGGCCCTTCCGGTAGTTGACCGCGACCGACGGATTGATCTTGGGCGTTGAGCGGAACTGGGGGCGGATCGTGGGCAGGTTCGCGCGCTTCTCCCACAGCGCACCGGCACCGCCCATCAGCCCGATGGTGCCGTTGAATCCCTCCTGCTCCTCCTTCTTGAGGATCAGGTTGATGATGCCCGCACTGCCATTGGCATCGTACTTCGCGCCCGGGTTGTTGATGACCTCGATGCTCTGGATGGCGGATGCGGGCAGGTTCTGGAGGCCGCTCTGTGAACCGAACCCGGTCAGCGCGGTCTGCTTGCCGTCGATGAGCACGACCACCTGATCGCTGCCGCGCAACTGCACCTTGCCGTCCTGACCGACCGTCACGCCCGGCACTGCGGCCATCGCCTGCAGGACCGAACCGCCGGCCTGCGCGAGGTTCTCGGCGACGCGATACGTCTTCCGGTCCATCGCGGCGGCGACCTCGTCCGCCGTGGAGGTGACCACCACCTCACCGATGCGGGTCGTGGATGCCACCATCGGGAAGACGCCGAGGTCGAGGAACCTGCTGAGCTCGCCGACCAGCACCCGTTGGCGCCACGGGGTGTAGCCGATGCGCCGGGCTTCGAGGACGTAGACGCCTCGACCCAGTCCCGTGAACGTGAACGCCCCGGTCGAATCCGTGAGGCGGCCGGCCACGAAGGCGCTGTCGCGTTCCGTTCGCAACTGGACGGTCAGGAACGGGAGCGGCGCCTTCGTCTGCTCATCCTGGACCCGGCCGAAGACCGTGACCCCGCCGCTTGGCGCCTGGGCAGGAAGCAGGGATGCCGCGCCCAGGGAGAGCAGGAGCAGCTTGAACATGGAGCGGATCATCTGTCCGAGAGTGCGGGTCGGGGCGCCGAGGGCCGGTGGGACCGGATACACTCCCGGAATCTAGCGAAAGGTTGGCGGCGGCCCGCCGTTCAGACGATCGGTCTCAAGACCATCCGTCCGTACGCGATGAATGCGAGCAGGAGTCCCAGCACGGCGCTCATGATGATGGGCGGGGTCTCGCGGTACTGCACGTGCACCCAGACGAACAGGAGGCTCTCGATCGCCAGGACGGTGGCGGCCACCACCGTGAGTGTCGGCTTCCAGTGGAACGCCGCGGGGACGATCAACCCCACGGCGCACACGAGCTCGATGACGCCAAGGGTCGTCCAGACTTCCCGCGGCAACGCTCCGAAGGACGGGACGCCCTCGCTCACCTTGTCGAACATGAAGACCTTCATGACACCGGACGCTCCGAAGAGGAGCGCGGCGAGGGCCTGCAGGACCCACAACAGCGTGTGCATCGAAGGTCTCCTACTTCGGGGGGAGCGGATGCTCGCGAAAGAACTGCCACATCCGGCCGGTCGCGTCAATACCCTGGCTGGTGCGTCCGACGAAGCACTCAGCGAGCGGCTCGCCGCAGCCACCGCCACCCGGGTATTGGCAGTTCGCGGGAGCGACCGCATCTTCGGGCATGCTCAGGCCCACGCTCGACGCATCCGCACTTGCCCTCGCAGCACTCCTCGCGGCTCTCCTCGCGGCGGGCTGCCGCGAGGAGCTACCCAAGGCGGAGGGCGCTCGGCTCTCCGCGGACGCCCTGCGGTTCGCGCGACACCTGGTGGCCCGTGAGTACGCCGAGGCGCACGCGATGACGGCGGGCTCGTATCAAGCGCGGGTGAGCGTCGATTCCCTCGGCCGCGCCTTCGAGTTCAGCGTGCCGCGCAGCATGCGCCCCGCGGACTCCCTCTTCGTGCTGATGACCGACCCGATGACCGGCTGGGGTGCACGTCGATCGGGCGACGTGGGTTGGGTGTACGTGGTGATCCCCGGGGATGCCACGCGGGACAGCGAGGCAGTTGCGACGATCTTCGCCCGCGAGGGTGCCGAGATCCGTATCCGCGAGGTCGAGATCGGCCGGCCCTGAGGGACGCTCGCTGCCCAGCGAGCGTCTGGAGCGTCGTTTGCAGCCGCTACCGGAGTCGCGCCAGGGCAGCCTCGAGCACCGGGTCTCGCCCTGCCGCGACAAGCGCAGGGTCCCACGGGACGAACACGTCCGGGGGGATCCCCGACCACTCGATCACGCGGCGGTCGGCGGTCCATTCGATCCACCGGGGGACGGCGTACCTCCACCCGTTCCCCAATGCGTGCAGGCGGGGGTTGCCGCTGGAGCCACCGGTCGTGTCGCCCAGGATGGTGACGTTCGGCAGTTCCCGCATGGCGGACACGAACGTCTCATTGCTGGAGAACACGCCGCGCCCCGCGAGCACGATCACCGGGCGCGTGAACCGGAACGTCCCTCGCGGCTCGAGATATCGCGCGGTCTCGCGCCCGAACTCGTCGTGGCGCGCTCCGTCGCGGTACCGCACGTAGCTCGCGACGATGCGCGCCGTGGCAAAGCGCCCGGCGAAGGCCATCGCAAGCGCATCATTCCCGCCACCGTTCGGACGCACGTCCACGATCATCGCCGTCGCATCCTGCGCGGCATTCACCACGGCGTCGAGATCTGCGACGGCGAACTGGCGGGAGTCCCAAGCGCCAATGGTGACATAGGCGATGCCGTCGATCCGGCAGTAGCCGAGGTTCGGCTTGACCTGGGTGTGGTTGCACGCGCGCGTGGTGGCGAGCCAGATCTCGCGGTCCCAGTTGCGCTGCGCGGTGGGCACGAAGCTCGGTTCGGTCGCGCCAGTCGGTGTGACGAACCACGCGTGGACGTCGCGGAGCGGCGCGAGCACCTCCTTCACGATCAGCACAAGGTCCGCGGTCGTCGCCGCCTCTGCAGCGCGCGGCCGGAAGACCGCGCCGAGGGAATCCCAGTTGATGCCCTTGTACGCGAAGTAGCTGTACTCCCGGTCGAAGGTCTTCCAGAATGCCTCGAACTGACCCGCCACGGTGGTGGGCGCCGTCGGGCCCTGTGCGCACGCGGCGGTTGCGGTCAGGGCAACAAGGAGGGCGGGTCGGATCGCTGAGCGCATCGACCCACCAAGATGCTATCCGACCGGCGTTCTGTCACGCGACCCACGCGGGCCGGCCCGCGGCCCGGAACGAACGCGCCCCGGTAGTCGTCCAGAGAGTATGAGAGTCCTCAGATCGCGCGGGATCGTGCTCGGTGTGCTCCTCGCCGCTTCTCTCGGAGTGTCGGCGTGCCGGCGGACCTTTGTCATCGTGCCGCGGCCGGCGTCGGGCTACTCGCGGGTGGACACGCTCCGTGGTCGAAGCGACGGGCGGGACGTGCGCGTGACCTTCCACTTCGACACCACGTGGCGCGTCGATACCGTGACCCGTCTCGACACGCTCTGGCGTGCGGGGTCCCGGACGATCGTGCGCGTCGATACGCTGCGGCTCAAGGGCACGGATACCGTGTATCGCCGCGGTCCGATGCCGCCCGTGCGGCCGGGCACGCCTACAGGCACGCCCACGGGCGCACCGTCGGGCGCACCGTCGCGGCCTGACACGATCCGCGTGATCGTGCGTGACACCATTCGGTTGATCGTACGTGACACGATCGTGCGCGCGGACACCGTGCGCGTCGCGGGCCGCCGAATGCTCTTCGTCCCTCCCGGGCACTATCCGCCACCCGGCCAGTGCCGGGTCTGGATCCACGATCGTGCACCGGGCCAGCAGGCGCGCGCCGCTCCCTGCAACGCGCTCGGCGGGATCCCAGCAGGTGCCTTCATCCTGTTCGGTGGGGACGCATGGGATGCGGACTTCGACTGGATCGCGGAGTCACAGCGGGGTGGCGTGCCCCCGGAGATCGTCGCCCTCTCGAGGAGACGCGGCCGGCGCCCGTAGCGGCAGCTCAGCGGCAGCTCAACGGCAGTTCGGGACGACAGTCCGTCCCTATGGAGCGCGTTGGCTGAGCGCGAACGCGGCGATCTGGAGCCGCGTGTGCAGCGTCAGCTTCTCCATCACGTTGCGCACGTGGGTCTTCACCGTGTGCGTCGCGATGTTCAGCCGCGCGGCGATCTCCTTGTTGCCCAATCCCGCGGCGATCAATTGGATCACCTCTTGCTCGCGGGCCGTCATCCGGACCGATCCCGGCACCGCGTCCGGCGGCCGGACCATCGTCTCGCGGGCCATCTGCGAGAAGAGCGTGTTGAGCATCGCCGGGGGCAGGACGTTCGCGCCGCTCTCCACGAGGTGAATGGTATGCACGAGCTCGTCCACCGTGACGTCCTTCATGATGAACCCCGAGACGCCGGCATTCACGAACTCGACGACGTCCTCGTGCAGCGGCAGCTGGTCCATGACGATCACCTTCACGTCCGGGAACTCATGCCGCGCACGGGCGACCTCACGCAGGCTGTCGCCTCTCTGCGACCCGATATCGATCAAGACCACCTGCGGACTGACCCTCTCGATCGGCGTGCTGCTGTCGGACGCGTGACCGTACACGACGTTCAGGTCGACGTACTGGTTGAGCAGCGCGGCGATCCCCTCACCCACGAGGTTGTTGTCCCCGATCAGCGCGACGGGGATCGGAGGGGAATGCAGGGGCGACGCGGCGGGGGGCGTCATGCCAACAACGTGCGCCGGCCGTCCGCGGATCAGTGTCGGGAGGGTCCTGTTCCGGCGTCGGGGGATTCCTGATATCAAGATCGTGTCAGATGCCAGCGCCGCGCGCCCGAAGCTCCGCAGGTCGCGGCCTCGCGTGCAAGGGATAGCTTTCCTCCTCGCGATGCCATCCCCGCACGCACCACTCCACGCTGACGTCCGCCTGCTCGGCGAGCTCCTGGGGAGCACGTTGCGCGAGCAGGAGGGCACGGCGTTGTACGAGACGGTGGAGCGCGTGCGTACCTTGGCCAAGGACGCCCGCGCCGGTCGGGTGTCGCGCGAGGAACTGCCCCGCTTGCTCCAGGGGCTCTCGGTGCCCGAGGCGCTGACCGTGGCCCGCGCCTTCTCCCATTTTCTCGGACTCGCCAACATCGCCGAGCAGCACCACCGCATCCGCCGCCGGCGCGACTACCAGCGCGCGCCTGACCAGCCGCCGCAACGAGGCTCGCTGGCCGAGAGCTTCCCGCGTCTGCTCGCGGCCGGCGTCTCGCCCGCCGCGCTCGGCGCGGCGGTGGAGGCGCTGCGCGTGGAGTTGGTCATCACGGCCCACCCGACGGAAGTCGTGCGGCGCACCGTGCGTCGCACGCAGCGACGCATCGCCGAGCTCCTCGCCGAACGTGACCGCACGGATCTCACGCCCGGCGAGCGGGAGGAGCTGACGCGCGCACTCGCGGCAGAGGTGACATCCCTCTGGCTCACCAACGAGGTGCGTCGTGAGGCACCGACGCCGATCGATGAAGTGAAGTGGGGACTGGTGGCCTTCGAGCAGACGCTCTGGGACGCCGTGCCGCGCAACCTGCGCGAACTCGATCGCGCGCTCCAGGCAGCGACGGGGGCGGGGCTCCCATTGGATGCGGCGCCACTCCGCTTCGGGTCGTGGATCGGTGGCGACAGGGACGGAAACCCGAATGTCAGGCCGCTCGTGACCGCGCACGCCGTGATGCTGGCGCGTTGGATGGCGGTGGACCTGTACCGCCGGGCGATCGAGACGCTCCGCGGTGAGCTGTCGATGCACACCGCGAACGCCGAACTGCGCGGCATCGTCGGCGAACCATCCGCGGCGCCGGAACCGTACCGCGCGCTGCTCAAGCCCGTGGTCGCTCGCCTGCACGCGATGCGTGAACGGATGACCCTCCTCCTGGAGACGGGCGCGCCATATGCGCCGGATGCTGGCGACTACCCCGACGCCGAGGCGTTGGCGGAGCCGCTCCGGCTCTGCTACCGCTCGCTGCACGAGACCGGAGCGGGGCGCGTGGCCGACGGGCGCCTCTTGGACATCCTGCGCCGCATTCCGACCCTCGGGCTGTCGCTGGCTCCACTCGATCTGCGGCAGGAGGCCGGTCGCCACACCGACGCGCTCGATGCCCTCACGCGTGCGGCGGGGCTCGGGTCGTATGCGGAATGGGACGAGTCGGCGCGTCAGGAGTTCCTGCGCGGCGAACTGAACGGGGAGACGCAGGTCATCGCCGCCGCGATCTCCGCGGAAGGCCGCCGGACGTTCAGTCCGGAGGTGGACGACGTGCTCGATACCCTGCGCACCGTCGCGACCCTCCCGCGCGATGCGCTCGGCGCCTATGTGATCTCGATGGCGGCACGGCCTTCGGACGTGCTCGCCGTGCGCGCGCTGCAGGAGGGGGCCGGAGTCCCGCGGCCCCTCCCGGTGGTGCCGCTCTTCGAGACGGTGGACGACCTTCGCCAGGCGGCGGCGGTGGTGGACTCTCTGTTGTCGCTGCCCTGGTACCGGCAGCGCGTGGGCCTTTCCATAGAGGTCATGATCGGCTACTCCGACTCCGCCAAGGACGGCGGCCGGCTCGCCGCCGCCTGGGAGCTCTACGTCGCGCAGGAGCAGCTGGTGGCAGTCGCGCGCCGGCACGGCGTGCGTCTCACGTTGTTCCACGGTCGCGGCGGTTCCGTGGGGCGGGGCGGAGGCCCCACGCACCTGGCGATCCAGTCGCAGCCCCCGGGCTCGATCAACGGCACGATCCGCGTCACCGAGCAGGGCGAGATGGTGGACGCCAAGTTCGGACTGCCGGCGATCGCCGACCGCACCTTGGAGGTGTACACGACCGCGATGCTGGAGGCGTCGCTGCTCGAACCCGCCGCGTTGCCCGCGGCCTGGCGCACGCGGATGCAGGCCCTCGCCGACGACTCTCGTGCGCAGTTCCGCGGGATCGTCTACGAGACGCCGGGGTTCATCGAGTACTTCCGCGCGGCCACGCCGGAACCGGAGCTTGGGCGCCTGCGGACCGGGAGCCGCCCCGCGCGCCGAGGCTCAGCCGGCGGGGTGCGGTCGCTGCGCGCGATCCCCTGGGTCTTTGCGTGGACCCAGACACGCTTGTTGCTCGCCTCCTGGCTCGGCGTGGGCGCCGCGCTGGAGGAGGCCCTCGCGGCCGGGCACGGCGCGGAGCTCCGGGCGATGTACGAGGGCTGGCCCTTCTTCCGCTCCACCCTCGACCTCATCGAGATGGTGGTGGCCAAGGCCTCGCCGGAGATCGCGGCGCTGTACGATGCCGCGCTCGTGCCCGAGTCGCTGCGCCCGATCGGTGTGGCGTTGCGCGATGACCTGGCGCGCACCGAGCGCGTGCTGCTCCGGGTGACCGGTCATGAGACGGTGCTCGAGGGGAACCCGGTGTTGCGACGCTCGATCGACGTGCGCAATCCGTACGTGGATCCCATCAACCTGGTGCAGGCCGAGGTGCTGCGGCGTCTGCGCGCGCCCGGGGCTTCCGCGGACCGGGTGCTGTTCGAGGCGTTCCTGAGCACGGTGAATGGTGTGGCGGCGGGGATGCGGAATACGGGGTAGGGCTCTCTTGACAGCGGAACCCGGGTATCCCATACTTTGTTCGGTAGTCGAACAAAGAGGCTCCCACTGCGGCCGTCCCGCACGGCCGCTCGGAGCGACACCGACCTGGAGAGATCGCATGTCCCAGCGTGCCCGCTCGACCGTTGCCCTCGTGGCGACCGCCGCCCTCGCTCTCGCCTCCTGCACGCGAGACAACGGGCCGCTCGGACCTGCGCCGTTCCCGAACAGTCCGCTCATCTTCACCGACAACTTCGGTCCGTCGGTCAACTTCGCGGCGTTTGCCGGCTCGAAGGTCGACGCGCTGAGCATCGACAACACGGTCAAGCACTCGGGCAGCTCCTCGCTCAAGGTCACCGTGCCTGCGGTGGGCGATGCGGCGGGTTCGTATGCGGGCGGCGCGTTCGTCGCGGCCATCCCGCGCGACCTCAGCGGGTACAACGTCCTCTCGTTCTGGGCGCGGGCCAGCATCCCCGCCGTGCTCAACGTCGCCGGTCTCGGCAACGACAACACGGGAACCTCGCTCTACACGGCGGAGCGCACCAACATCGCGCTCACGACCAGCTGGGCGTACTACACCATCGCCATCCCGCTGCCGGGGAAGCTCACTGAGGAACAGGGGCTCTTCTACTTCGCCGAGGGGCCGGAGAACGGCGCCGGCTACCAGTTCTGGATCGACGACGTGCGGTTCGAGAACCTCAACACGGTGGTGAATGTGCGCCCCGCGCTCACGGGCGGCGCGGTGCTCGCGGACATCGGCGGCACGAGCACGATCACGGGCACGTCGGTCACGGTCTCGGTGGACGGCGCCGACCAGACAGTGAGCGCTGCCCCCGGCTACTTCACCTTCGCTTCCTCCAACCCGACGGTGGCTACCGTCAGCGCCGCAGGCGTCATCACCGCGCTCGCCGGCGGCACCACGAACATCACCGCGATGCTCGGCTCCAGGGCGGCCACGGGTACCGTGACGCTGACGGCGGTCGCTCCGCCGGCCGTCGCCGCGCCGACGCCGACGCGTCCGGCGGGGGACGTGATCTCGCTCTTCAGCGACGCCTACACCAACAACCCGGTGAACACCTGGTCCGCCGACTGGGACCAGGCCGACGTCGCCGACGTCACGATCGCCGGCAACGCCACCAAGAAGTACACCAACCTGACCTTCGCCGGCATCGAGTTCACCAGCTCGCAGGTGAACGCCACCTCAATGACGTACCTGCACGCCGACGTCTTCGTCGGTGATGCCTCCTCCTTCAGGATCAAGCTGGTGGACTTCGGCGCGAACGGTGTCTTCGGCGGCGACGACTCCGAGCACGAACTCACCTTCAGCACCACCACGACCCCGGGGCTCACCGCCGGTGGCTGGAGCAGCCTCGACATCCCCCTTTCCGCCTTCACGGGGCTCACCGGCCGTGCGCACCTCGCGCAGATGATCATCCAAGGCGCGAGCCGGACGGTCTATCTCGACAACCTCTACTTCTACCGGCTCCCGGCGCCGACCGCGCCGACCACCGCCGCGCCCACGCCCACGGTGAACGCAGCGAACGTCATCTCGATGTTCAGCAACGCGTACACGAACGTCCCCGTCGACACCTGGCGGACCGATTGGAGCAACGGCACCGTCAGCGACACGACCATCGCGGGCAACGCCACCAAGAAGTACTCGAACCTGACGTTCGTCGGCATCGAGGCGGTGAGCAACCAGATCAACGCCACCGCGATGACGCACTTCCATCTCGACATCTGGACGCCGGATGCCGTGACGGGTGGTGCCGCCTTCAAGGTGAAGCTCGTGGACTTCGGCGCGAACGGCGCCTTTGCGGGCGGCGACGACGTCGAGCATGAGTTGACCTTCACCTCGGCCAGCTCGCCGGCGCTCTCCACCGGGAACTGGATCTCGCTGGATCTCCCGCTCACGCAGTTCACGGGGCTCACGACTCGCGCGCACATCGCGCAGGTCGTGCTCGTGGGCGACGACCCGATCAACACGGTCTACGTCGACAACGTCTACTTCTACTCAGCCACCGGCATCGCACCGACGGTCGCGATCACGTCGGGCACGGCGGGGACCGCCAGCGGTCCCGTGACCTTCACCTTCACCTTCAGCGCGGATGTCGGGACGAGCTTCACTGCCGGCGACGTCGTGGTCACGGGCGGCACGGCCGGCACGCTGGGCCAGACGAACGCCACGACCTACACGATGGTCGTGACGCCGACCGCCAACACGGTGGGCAACATCGTGGTGAGCATCGCCGCCGGCACCTTCAGCAACGCCGTTGGCACGCTGAACACCGCGCCGGCGAGCATCTCCCAGCCGTACAACACGCAGGCCGGCGGCGGGGGGAGCTCGGTGGTGAGCTTCGATGAGAGCACGGCCCCCACGCTCTCACCGTTCGAAGGCGTCTCGGGCGCGACGATCGTCGCCGACCCGACCAACGCGGCGAACATGGTCGCGCGGATCACCAACGGGGTCGGGGCGCAGCCATGGGCCGGTGTCACGGTCTCGACGGGCGGCCAGTTCTCCATCCCGGAGATGCTGGTGACCGACACGGAGACGCGGATGACGGCGCGGGTCTACTCTCCTGCCGTCGGCATCCGGATCCGGGCCAAGGCCGAGAACGCGGCCAATGCTGCGCAGACCCACGAGACCAACGCGACGTCGCTCACGACCGTCGCCAACGCATGGGAGACGCTGACCTTCGACTTCTCGAGTGCGTCGCCGACGTTCGACGGGGGTGCGACCAATCCGTTCAACTCGACCGACCCCTACAACAAGCTCTCATTCTTCTTCGATTACGGCATCAAGACCAACGTCGCGCCGCTCAACTTCTACCTTGACGACATCCGCTTCCTCGGTTCGGTCGGCTCGGCGTTGCCGTTCCCGCCGCCGGTGGTCGCGCCGCTCACGCTGGCGCCCGCGCCGACCCTCCCGGCCACGAGCGTGATCTCGCTCTTCAACAGCAGCGGCACCTACACCAACATCCCGGTCGGGGACTGGAATCCGAACTGGGGGCAGGGTGGCTCGATCTCGGACGCCGTGGTCGCCACGCGGACCATCAAGTTGATGAACCTCGTCAACTATCAGGGCGTGAACATCTCGCCCGACGGCTCCGCCACCGGCGCGATCGACATCACGGGACGGAATCGCCTGCACATCAGCTACTGGACCGCGGACGGGTCCAACCTGCAAGTCTTCCCCATCAACGCGGCGGGCGAGTACTCCATCAGCGCCGGGCCGATCACGCGGGACGGCTGGACCGACCTGGTGATCACGATCAACCAGCCGGGCTTCTCGCTCACCAGCATCCGTCAGCTCAAGTTCGAGACGACCTCACCGGGGCGCTTCTTCCTGGACAATATTTACTTCTTCTGATCCTCCCGGACGTTCCTCGTGACCACGAGCGTCGGTGCCGGAACCCGCCGGCCGGGACGGACGACACGAGAACGTGATGCGGCGACCGACGTCAAGTCGGCCACCGCTCCTGGGGGATTCATGGTGAGGAAGACAGGGAGCGCGAGGACCGCGACCACGCCGGCCCCGCGCTCCCCTCGGCTGGCCGACTCGGTGCTTCGGCTGATCTGGGAGGCCCGGCGGATCTCGCGCGCCGACATCGCCCGCCGCGCCGAGCTGTCGCGCTCGACGGTCTCCGAGATCGTGGAACAGTTGCTCGCGTCCGGGCTCGTGGCCGAGGCCGGTGAGGGCGTGTCGCGCGGTGGTCGGCGGCCGATCGTCCTCGAGTTCCAGGATGGCGTTTGCTCGATCCTCGGCGTGGACATCGGCGCGAGCCATATCTCGGTCGTGCTCACGGATCTGCGTGGCAAGGTGCTGGCGTGGCATCATCGGGATTTCCCGGCCCGCAGTGATCCGAGCGGCACCGGCCGGCTCGTGTTCGACCTCTGCGACGCCTGTCTCACGGAGGCCGGGGTGCGCCGCGCGCGCCTGCTCGGCATCGGACTCGCGGTACCGAGCCCGGTGGATCCACGCGATCCGGAGCGCCTCTCCTCCGTGGCGCTGCCCTCGTGGGGTGGCCGGATCGACATCGAGTCGTTCCGGACGCGCTACGGCGTGCCCGTGCTGGTGGACAACGACGCCAACCTCGGCGCACTCGCCGAGCACTGGTGGGGCTGGGCGCGACAGCTCGCCGACTTCGCGTACATCAAGGTCGCCACGGGCATCGGCTCGGGGCACTTCGTCAACGGCGGCATCTACCGCGGCTCGTCCGGCGTGGCCGGCGAGATGGGGCATGTCGCGATCGACCCGAACGGTGCACTCTGCAACTGCGGCAACCGGGGATGCCTGCAGACCTACATCGGTTCGCAGGCGCTCGTGGCGCGCACACGCGCGCTCGCGCCGGGGTACCCCCGGAGCCCGCTCGCCGCGATCGCCGAGCCGACCATCACGCAACTCGAGGACGCGGCGCTGGCGGACGATCCGCTCGCCCTGCAGGTGGTGCGCGAGGCCGCCGACTACCTCGGCATCGCCATCGCCGGCATGCTCAACCTCATGAATCCCGCCGCGGTGATCATCGGCGGTGGCATCGCGCGGCTCGGCGACCGGCTCCTGTCGCCGCTCCGCGAGACGGTGCTGCGCCGCACCTTCGTGAGCGCGGCCGCGGCCTCCGAGATCCGCACCTCCGACCTGGGCCCGCAGGACGTCGCGATCGGCGCGGCGACGCTCGTGCTCGATGCCGCCCTGCAGGACCCTTCGCTCTTTCCCACCCGCGGCGCGCGGTAGCCGCCCTCCCTGGATCCGCATGCGCCGACCCCTCGCTCTCCTGCTCTCCCTCGCGGCACTCGGGTCGTGCACCGGTGCCACCGAACCCCGGAACTACGCGCTCGTCTGGGAGGACGAGTTCGACGGCCCCGCGGGTCAGCGGCCGAGCGCCGCCAACTGGAGGTTCGACGTCGGGACGGGGTGGGGGAACGCCCAGCTCGAGTACGACACCGACCGCGCAGAGAACGCGCAGCTCGACGGCGCGGGGAATCTCCGGATCATCGCGCGCGCCGAACCCTGGCTCGGCAGCAACTACACCTCGGCGCGCATCACGACGGCGGGGATCCGCGAGTTCCGCTACGGTCGATTCGAGGCGCGGCTCAGGGTGCCGACCGGGCAGGGACTCTGGCCCGCCTTCTGGCTCCTCGGCGCGGACCTCGCCACCGTCGGATGGCCGCAGACGGGGGAGATCGACATCATGGAGCACCGAGGGCAGGAGCCCACGGTGAATCACGGGAGCCTCCACGGACCGGGCTATTCGGGCGGCGGTGCCCTCACGAGGCGTTACACGCTCCCCACGGGCCGGTTCGACACGGCGTTCCACACCTACCGCGTCGACTGGAGCTCCGAGCGGATCCGCTGGTACGTCGACGGGCAGCTGTACCACGAGGTCAACAAGGGTGACCAGCCGGGGGCGTGGGTGTTCGACCACCCCTTCTACATCATCCTGAACGTCGCGGTGGGCGGCGGCTTCGTCGGTGCTCCCGATGGCTCCACTACCTTCCCGCAGGAGCTGCTGGTGGATTGGGTGCGGGTCTCGCAGGCGGCGCCATGAGCGTCCGCGAGCAGATCCAGGAGATCGGCCGCCTCGCCATCGCGGCCTGGCACACCCGGCTCGGGACGCGGCACACCGGCGAGCATCTCTCGGTGTACGTCACCGCCGAGGTGGACCGGATCCCGTTCTCGCGCAAGGTCGCGTACGGGCTCGGCGCGTTCGTGAACAACATGCTCGCCGCGGCCATCGGCGGGATGCTGATCATCCTGAACCTCGGCTTCGGCGTGAACCCCGTGCTGGTGGGCCTCGCGAGCGCGCTGCCGCGCGTGACCGATGCACTCACCGATCCCGTGATGGGGTTCATCTCCGACAACACGCGTTCGCGTTGGGGGCGGCGGCGCCCCTACATCTTCATCGGCGCGATCCTCTCGGGCATCACCTACGCGGCGCTCTGGTGGCTGCCGGTGGGCCGCAGCGAGATGTTCTACTTCTGGTACTTCACCGTGGGGTCCACGATCTTCTACGTGGGCTACACGATCTTCGCGACGCCGTGGGTGGCGCTGGGCTACGAGCTCACGCCCGACTACCATGAGCGCACGCGACTGATGGGCGTGCAGAACTTCATCGGGCAGCTCGCCTATCTCGTCTCGCCGTGGTTCCTCTGGATCATGACCAACAAGTCGTGGTTCGAGACCTCGGCCGAAGGGGCGAAGGGGCTCGCGATCGCGATCGGCGTGGTAGCGGTCGCGGTGGGCGTGCTGCCCGCGATCTTCCTGCGCGAGCGCTTCGTGCACGCACCGGTGGCGGCGGCGGTGCCCGGCGCGCCGGCCGAGCACGGGATGGCGGCCGTCAAGCGCAACATGGCGAGCTTCTTCAAGGGATTCGGTTCGACGATCCGCACCAGGCCCTTCCTCAAGCTCTGCGGCGCGACGTTCCTCGTGTTCAACGGCTTCATCATGATCTCGTCGTTCCAGTCGTACGTGATCATCTATTACGTATTCGGCGGGGACCAGGAGCTGGGCGCGCGCTACGCCGGCTACAACGGCACGCTCGGCGCGGTCTCGACCTTCGGCGTGATCTTCCTCGTCACCTGGCTCGCGACGCAGATCGGGAAGCGGAAGGCCTTCTTCTTCTCCACCGGCGTCTCGGTGCTCGGCTACGCGGTCAAGTGGTTCTGCTACGACCCGGACCGCCCCTGGCTCGTGCTGCTCCCGTCACCGCTGATCGCCTTCGGGCTCGGCGGGCTCTTCACGCTCATGGGCTCGATGATCGCCGACGTGGTGGACGAGGACGAGATCGCGTGCCACCAACGGCGCGAGGGGATGTTCGGCTCGATCTATTGGTGGGTCGTGAAGGTCGGCATGGCGGCGGCGCTCGCGGCAGGCGGCTTCCTGCTCAATGCGACCGGCTTCGACGTCGCGCTCGCGGGTGCGCAGACGGCGCGCACGCTGCTGCTGCTGCGCGTGTTCGACGTCGTCATCCCGATGGTCACGTCGGCACTCGCGATCTGGCTGATTGCTTCGTACCCGATCACCGAGGAGCGGGCCCACGCCAACCGCCTGCTCCTTGAGCGGCGGCGCGGGGCCGCGAGCGCCGCGCCCGCCGCGGCCGCCCCTTAGGGGCCCGCCGTTACCGCAGGCCGTGGCCGCGCGGAAAGAGCGGCGCGGCCTCGCCGTGCTCCCCGATCGGCTCGTTCGGCCAGCTGAACGGCAGCCTGCCCGTGAAGCGGTGGTCGCCGAAGAGCACGTCGGCCACGCCCGCGCCCTCCGACCCCGGCAGCCAGGCCGCCACGAAAGCGCGCGACGCCGCGAGCTCGGCGTTGACCACGAGCGGGCGCCCCGACACGAGCACCGTGACGACCGGGACCCCCGCCGCCACGATGCCGCGGATGGTCTCGAGGTCCTCGGGATGCCGCTCGGCGAGCCTGAGCGACGCGCCATAGGGCGCGAGGTTCGTCATGGTCTGCACGCCGGAGCCGCGTGGCACGGCCCCTCCCGCGCGGATGTCGCCCATCCCTTCGGCATAGGGCCCTTCGCCGATGACGACGATCGCGACGTCGTGCGCCGACGGGTCCGCCGCGCTGCCGTCCACGCTCAACTCCGCGCCCGGGACGGCGGCCCGGATGCCCTCCCAGATGGAAGTGCCGCCGATGACGCGGTCGTTGCCGTGCGTGCCCTGCCACTCGACGGTGAAGCCGCCACACTGATGCCCGCGGTCGTGCGCGTTCTTGCCGGCGACGAGGATCCGCGCGCCCTTCGCGAGCGGCAGCACGCCCTCGTTCTTGAGCAGCACGAGCGACTTGCGCACCGCCTCCCGCGCCACGGCGCGATGCGCCGCGCCGCCGAAGGTCGGGCTGTTCGCCCACGGCCGCTCGGCCGGACGCGCGCGCTCGAAGAGCCCGATGCGATGCTTGACCGCAAGGATCCGGCGCACCGCGTCGTCCACGCGCGCCACCGGCACGCGGCCGTCAGCGACCACCGTCCTCAGCGTGGTCAGCATCCGGCGCCAGTCGGCCGAGACCATGATCATGTCCACGCCGGCGTTCACCGACATCGCGAGCGCCTCGGCGAGATCCTCGGCGAGCTGGTCCACGCCGTCCCAGTCGGAGACGACGAAGCCGTCGAAGCCGAGCCGGCCCTTGAGCACCTCGGTGAGCAGATGGCGACTGCCGTGACACTTCTCCTTGTTCCAACTGTTGAAGGAGGCCATCACGGTGAGCACGCCTTCGGCCAGCGCCGGGAGGTAGGGCGCCACATGCGTCCGCATGAGCTCCGCTTCGGCGAGGGCCGTGTCGCCCTGGTCCACGCCGCCGGTGGTGCCGCCGTCCCCGACGAAGTGCTTGGCGCAGGCGATCACGCCGTTCTCGTCGAGTGCCCCCTGCAGTCCGCGCACGTAGCGTCCCGCATACGACGCGACGAGGTCCGGGTCCTCGGAGAAGCTCTCATAGGTGCGGCCCCACCGGATGTCGCGTACCACGGCGAGCGTCGGGGCGAAGGTCCAGTCGAGCCCGGTCGCGAGCACCTCCTCGGCGCAGACGCGCGCGAGGCGCTCGATGAGGTCCGGATCGTTCGCCGCGCCGAGCCCGATGTTGTGCGGGAGGACGGTCGCGCCGAGCACGTTCGCGTTGCCGTGGATCGCGTCGATGGCGTAGAGGAGCGGGATCGGCAGACGATCGCCGTCGGTGCTCATGGAGGCCATCCAGTAGGCGTCGTGCATCGCGACCCAGTCGGCCGGCCGGTTCGTGCCCGGCACTGAGCCTCCGCCACTGAGCACGGAGCCGAGGTGATGCTCGCGCACGTCGTCGGGCGTGGTGGAGGCGCGCTCGGCCTGGATCATCTGGCCGAGCTTCTGGTCGAGCGTCATCCGGGAGAGGAGCGCGTCGGCGCGCTCGACTGCAGTCCCGGCGGGGAGGATCGTGGTCATGCGGAGCAAGGATTGGGGAGGAAGGCGCCGGTCACCCGGCGATCCGGAACTCGGTGCGGAGCTGGGTGGTGGAGTCACCACCGATCCAGGCGTGGAACTCGCCCGGTTCCGTGATGCGGCGCTGGGCGCGCCCGTAGAAGGCGAGGTCGCGCGCGGTGAGCGTGAAACTCACCGTGCGCCGTTCGCCCGGATGCAGATGGACCTTCGCGAAGCCCTTCAGTTCGCGCACGGGGCGCGTGACGTTGCCGACAAGGTCGCGCACGTAGAGCTGCACCACTTCGTCCAGCGCGCGCGTTCCGGTATTGGTGACGTCCGCCGAGATGGTGATCGCGCCATCCATCGGCATCTGACGCGTGCTCGCGTGGATGTCGGCGTAGGATACACCGGAGTACGAGAGTCCGTGCCCGAAGGGGAAGAGCGGCGTCGGATGCGTGTCGAGATGGAACGAGGTGTTGCCCACCGAGAGCTGCGGCACGCGCGCCGGGATATCGTCCATGTGCACGACGGTCTCGGGCGTGGGGGGCTTGCCCGTGTTCTTGTGTGCGTAGTGGATGGGGATCTGGCCGGTGATGCGTGGCAGGGTGACGGGCAGCTTGCCGGAGGGCGAGAGGACGCCGAAGAGCAGATCCGCCAGCGCCGGGCCGCCCATGGTGCCGGGGTGCCAGGCGTAGAGCAGGGCATGCACCTGCGGCACGACGCGCTCGAGTGCGAGCGCGCGGCCCGCCATGAGCACGAGTACCAGCGGCGTGCCCGTCGCGGCGACGGCCTCGATGAGCGCCTCCTGCGCGCCCGGCAACGAGACGTCGGCGCGGCAGTGCGCCTCGCCGGAGAGGATCGACTCCTCGCCGAGCACCAGCACCACGACATCGGCGCGCGCTGCGGCGGCGACGGCCTCGGCGAAGCCCGAGCGGTCGCGACTGCGCGTGGTGGGGAGCGCGCGCACATGCTCGACCTCCACCCGGTCGCCGACGAGGGCCCGGATCGCCGGCAGCAGCGGCTGGCTCAGGTGCGGGTCGCCGTCGAAGATCCAGGTGCCGAGTTGCTCGTGCTCGTCGTCGGCGAGGGGTCCGATCACCGCGAGACGGTCGAGATGCTCCACCGAGAGCGGGAGCATGCCATGCGTATTCTTGAGCAGCACCGCGCTCGCCGCAGCCGCCTCGCGCGCCGCCTGCAAGTGATGCGCATTCCCGGCCGCCGGGAATCGCTCCGGATCCGTGTACGGATCGTCGAAGAGCCCCAGCCGCTGCTTGATCCGCAGCACGTTCGCGACCATCGCATCGAGCTGCGCGACCGTGACGCGCCCCTCCTCGACGAGCGAAGCGAGATGCTGCTGGTACGTGGTGCTCGCCATCTCGACGTCCACACCGGCACTCGCGGCCTCGGCGGCCGAGTCGCGTTCGTTGCCGGTGAAGCCGTGCACGGCGAGCTGCCGGATCGACTCCCAGTCGCTCACGACGAGCCCGTCGAACCCCCACTCGCCGCGCAGGACGCGCTTGAGCAGGAACTCGCTCGCCGTGGCCGGAATGCCATCGAGGTCGCTGAACGACGTCATGATGCTCGCCACGCCCGCCTCGACCGCCGCATGGAAGGGCGGCAAGTGGACGTTGCGCAGCTCGTTCTCGGGGATGTTCGTCGTGTTGTAGTCGCGCCCGCTCTCCGACGCGCCGTAGCCGGCGAAGTGCTTGGCGCAGGCGGCGATGCACCCCGGTGCGGCGAGGTCGTGGCCCTGGTAACCCCGCACCATCGCGGCGCCGAGCATGCTCGTGAGGTGGGGATCCTCGCCCAGCCCCTCGGCGACGCGTCCCCATCGCGGATCGCGGCCGATGTCGAGCATCGGCGCCAGGGTCCAGTTGATGCCGACGGCCGCCGCCTCGGTGGCGGCGATGCGCGCCGCCCGCTCGACCAGTGCGGCGTCCCAGCTCGCCGCCTGGCCGAGCGGGATCGGGAAGACGGTGCGGAAGCCGTGGATCACGTCGCGCGCGACGAGGAGCGGGATGCCAAGCCGGCTCTCCTCCACTGCCAGGCGCTGCAGCTCGTTCACGGTGGCGACATGCACTTCATTCAGCACCGAGCCGACGCGCCCCTCGCGGAGCGCGTCGCGCAGGTGGTCGGGGACGTGTCCGTTGGCGCCCGGCACCTGCTGCAGCTGGCCGACCTTCTCGGCGAGGGTCATGCGCGAGATGAGCTCTCGGATGCCCGTCTCGTCCGAGAGGCGGGGTGCCGTCGCTGCCGTCACCGCTGGCTCACCACGCGACGGTGAGATAACTGCGGATCTCCCACTCCCGGCCCAGCGCGTAGCCCGGCGCGGTGCCGTCGCAGACCGGGGTGCCGGCGCCGTCCGGCACCGTCACCGGGCAGTAGCGCGGCGAGTACCGGTTCAGCTCCCGCAGCGTGCCGCGGATGCCGAACTTCGTCTCGGGCACGTCCCACCACTGCGGCTTGGCGAGCGAGTACGAGAGGTCGAGCATGTACTGCGTGGGGAAGGTGAGGTTGAAGTCGCGATGGTAGTCGAACGGCCCGAAGTCGTTGAACTTCGCCGAACCGATGACCCTCACGTGCCCCGAGACGAGGCGCACGTCACCCCCGCTGCGGTTCACGAGGCGCTGGCTGTCGCCATTGGGCTCGGCGGTGCCGTGGAAGAAGTTCACGATCGCGCGCGTGTCGGGCGCGAGCTTGGTGATCACGCGGCCGCGCACTTCCCAGAGGTCACGCGCCGGTGTGGCGCCGGGGAAGGCGAAGGTCGTCCGGCCGTCGCCGAGGATGCCGATCGCGGCATCCATGGTCGTCGGCAGGTGCCGGAAGGTGAAGCCCACGCTGGCGGCGAACGTCGCATCCTCGCGCAGGTCGTTGTCCCACTGGTACATCCAGGTGGCGGGCGTCGGGTCCCAGGTGAGGAGCAACTCCCCCGCCACCGTTTCGCGCTGCCCGC
>JANNLH010000013.1:0-2940 GCA_031396725.1 Gemmatimonadaceae bacterium
GGCGCCCTTGACGAGGCCGGCGATGTCGACGAACTGGACGGCGGCGGGGAGGGTGCGCTCGGGCTTGACGATCTCGGCGAGCTTCTCGAGCCTCCCGTCAGGCACGTTCACGACGCCCACGTTGGGGTCGATGGTGCAGAAGGGGTAGTTCGCGGCCTCGGCCTTGGCGGCTGTAAGGGCGTTGAACAGAGAGCTCTTGCCGACGTTGGGGAGGCCGACGATTCCAAGACTTAACATCAGGTGATAGGAGGTAGGTGGTAGGAGCTTATGAAAGGTAGCGGCTTGCAATCGAAGGATGCGGCGCCCTGGTGGAGCCCGAACAACTTCGGGGCATGTATCCCTTCAAGAAGCTTGCGGTGTGGGAGAAAGCGCACGCATTGACGCTCCGCACCTATGAACTGACGGACGGTCCCATGACGCGGCGTTTTCCGGGTCTCGCCTCGCAGCTGCGACGTGCGATCGCTTCGATACCGGCAAACATCGCCGAGGGCGCCGGACACATGACTGATCCGCAATTCAACCGGTTCCTCGAGATCGCACTCGCCTCGGCTCACGAAGCGGACTATCACCTGCTGCTCGCGCGTGACCTCCATGCGATCACCGTACGCGACTACGCGCACCTGGAGGCGCGCCTCTCGGAGGTGAAGCAGATGATGCAGGGACTCCGAAAACGCGTGCTCGCGAGAATCGACGAGAAAGGAAAGAGGGGAGGCCCGAAGGCCTCCCCCCTACCACCTACCACCTGACACCTGTGGTTCAGGAGATGAACCAGGGCGCCAAGACGAGAGAAACGACGCTCATCAGCTTGATCAGGATGTTCATCGCCGGCCCGGACGTATCCTTGAACGGATCGCCGACCGTATCGCCCACGACCGCCGCCTTGTGGGGGTCCGATCCCTTGCCTCCGAGTATCCCGCCCTCGATCGCCTTCTTCGCGTTGTCCCATGCTCCGCCGGCGTTGGCCATGAAGAGCGCCATCATCACGCCGGTGACCGTCGCGCCGGCGAGCAGGCCGCCGAGCGCCTTCACGCCGAGGAACTTGCCGACGACGACCGGCAACAGCACCGAGGCGACGCCGGGGATGATCATCTCGCGGAGTGCGGCCTTGGTCGAGATGTCGACGCAGCGCGCCGAGTCGGGCTTCACGCCCGGCTTTCCCTCGAGCAGGCCGGGGATCTCGCGGAACTGGCGGCGGACCTCCTCCACCATGCCCTGCGCGGCGCGGCCGACGGCCGTCATCGTCTGGGCGCCCACGAAGAACGGCATCACGCCGCCGATGAAGAGCCCGATCACGACCATCGGGTCAACGATGTTGAGGCCGGTCGCATCGAGGCCGACCGCCGAGGTGTAGGCCGAGAAGAGCGCCAGCGCGGTGAGCGCCGCCGAGCCGATCGCGAAGCCCTTGCCGATCGCGGCGGTGGTGTTGCCGAGCGCGTCGAGGCCGTCGGTGATCTTCCGGACCTCGGGGCCGAGGTGACTCATCTCGGTGATGCCGCCGGCGTTGTCGGCGATCGGGCCGTACGCGTCCACCGACATCGTGACGCCGACGGTGGCGAGCATCCCGACAGCGGCGATGGCGACGCCGTAGAGGCCGGCCGCCCAGACCGACACCCAGATCGCGCCGCAGATCAGCAGCACCGGGATGATCGTCGACTCCATGCCGACCGCGAGTCCGGCGATGATGTTCGTCGCCGGGCCGGTCTTGGACGCGTTGGCGATGCGCTGCACCGGGCCGGCCGCCGTGTAGTACTCCGTCACGAGGCCGATCAGGACGCCGGAGATGGTGCCCGCGACGACCGCGTAGAAGGGGCCGAGGAGCGGGAACGTCCGCCCGGTGGCGAGGTCCGCCATGTCGAGCGGGATCTGCTGCGTCAGCACGTACGCGAACACGAGGAAGAGGCCGGCGGCGATGAAGGTCACCATCCGGAGTGCGTTGGCGGGGTTGCCCTTCGCCAGGATGCGCATCAGGAAGATGCCGATCAGCGAGGCCACGAGCCCCGCCGCCGTGTACGCCACCGGGAGCATCACCGAGGCGAGGCGGTTGCCGTCGGGGATCAGCACCGAGGTCGACGCCAACGCGATCGTCGCGATGATCGCGCCCACGTACGACTCGAAGATGTCGGCGCCGAGGCCGGCGACGTCACCGACGTTGTCACCGACGTTGTCGGCGATCGTCGCCGGGTTGCGCGGATCGTCCTCGGGGATGCCGGCCTCGACCTTGCCCACCAGGTCGGCGCCGACGTCGGCCGCCTTCGTGTAGATGCCGCCGCCGACGCGCGCGAAGAGCGCGATCGAGCTGGCGCCCATCGCGAAGCCGGAGATGATCTCGCCGAAGAGCTTGAAGCCCGCGTTGTCGACCAGCAGCGCCCGCTGCCACACGAAGACGCCGGCGATGCCCAGCAGGCCGAGTGCGGCCACGGCCAGGCCCATCACCGCGCCGCCGCCGAAGGCGATGCGCAGCGCGTCCGCCTGGCCCGTCGCGCGCGCCGCTTCCGACGTGCGGACGTTCGCCTTGGTCGCAGCCGTCATGCCCGCGTAGCCCGCGGCGACGGAACAGATGCCGCCGACCACATAGGCGATGCCCGTCGGGACGCCCACCGCGTACGCGAGCAGGCCCGCGACCACGAGCAGGAAGGGGAGCAGCACCGTGTACTCGCGCTTCAGGAAGGCCATCGCGCCGACGTGGATCTGTTCGGCGAGATCCTGCATGACCTGCGAGCCGGGCGAGTGGCGTACGACGCCCCGGTAGGTCAGGTAGCAGGCGATGAGGCCCGCGACGCCGATGCCGAGTGCGTACGAGGTCAGATTCTCAAGCATGGGGGGTGGTTGAGGGTTTCAGCGAACGGACTTCTGCTTCAGCGATTGAATGTGTTCATCACGCGCTCGATCCCTTCGGCGGTCCAGAGCCGGAGGGCCTCCTCGAAGGTCGGCAGCAGGCCG
>JANNLH010000045.1:0-7230 GCA_031396725.1 Gemmatimonadaceae bacterium
CCGGCGATCGCGAGCAGGAAGCGCTCGCGGACGTCAGAGGCCGGCAGGGGGGGCTGTCGCATCCCGTAATCTCGCCTCGGGGGGCGAGGGGTTCAACTCGAGCGGTCAGAGCAGCGAGACGGGATCCCGGTCCACGACCAGGCGCATCTCCGCCGCGCTCGGCACCTCGAATCCCTGCATCACGCCGCGCAGCAGCCGCGTCAACGGGGCCGAGGCCTCGCTCTTGACCACCGCGTGCCACCGCCAGCGGGTCTTGATCCGCTCGATCGCGCAGGGGGCCGGGCCGAGCACGGTCACACCGAGACCGAACCGGAGGTCCGCCCTGGTCAGCCATTCCGTCACGTCGATGGCGCACTGCGCGACCGCCCCCTCCTCGGTGCCGCTCACGACCACGTTCGCGATCCGCAGGGTCGGCGGGTAGCGCGGGCTCTCGCGCGCCGGGAGCTCCTCGGCCACGAACGCGTGATAGTCGTGCGTGACCGCGCAGCGCACCGCGTGGTGCGACGGCACGCGCGTCTGGATGAACACCTCCCCGCCCTTGGGGCCGCGCCCCGCGCGGCCGGCCACCTGGCTCAGCAACTGGAAGCTCCGCTCACTGGCACGAAAATCCGGCAGGTTGATGCCGATGTCGGCGTCGATCACGCCGACAAGGGTGACGTTCGCGAAGTCGAGCCCCTTGGCGATCATCTGCGTGCCGAGCAGCACGTCCACCTCGCCGCGTCCGACGCGGTCGAGGATCTCGGTGTGCGCCCATTTCCCGCTCGTCGTATCCACGTCCATCCGCGCGATCCGCGCCCCGGGCAGGCGCTCGACGAGCAGCCGCTCGACCTGCTGCGTGCCGAGTCCGCGCTGCCGCTGCATGGGCTTGCCGCAATCGGTGCAGGCGCGCGCCGCGTCCTCCTGGTGGAGGCAGTAGTGGCAAACGAGCCGCTCGGGGGTGCGGTGATAGGTCAGGGAGATCGAGCAGTTCGGGCAGGTCGCGACGTGTCCCTCCTCGCACTGCACGAAGGCGGCGTAGCCGCGGCGGTTGAGCAGCAGGATGCTCTGCTCGCCCCTGGCGAGGCGATCCTTGAGCGAAGCCTCAAGGGCCGCGCTCAACACCGAGCGCCGCGCGCGCTCGTCGGGGAGCGCCGCCTGGAGCTCCTGCCGCAGGTCCACGACGCGCACCGCCGGCAGCGCCCCGCCGCCGACGCGGTCGGGCAGCGAGAGCAGCGTGTGCCGGCCGTCGCGCGCGTTCACCCAGCTCTCGAGACTCGGCGTGGCGCTGCCGAGCACGCAGCGCGCCCCCGACTCGCGGGCCCGCATGATCGCCACCTCGCGCGCGTGGTAGCGCGGCGCCTCGGCCTGCTTGTAGCTCGACTCGTGCTCCTCGTCCACGATGATCGCGCCGAGGTCGGTGAGCGGGGCGAAGACCGCCGAGCGCGCGCCGACGGCGACGCGCTTCTCGCCGCGCTGGAGGGCGCGCCACGCGTCGAGCCGCTCACCGTCGGAGAGGCCCGAGTGCAGCACCGCGACCAAGTCCCCGAACACGGCGCGGAACCGGTCCACGGCCTGCGGGGTGAGCGCGATCTCAGGCACGAGCACGATCGCCGAGCGCCCTTCGGTCCGCACGACGTGCTCGAGGACCTGCAGATAGACGAGTGTCTTGCCGCTCCCCGTGATGCCGTGGAGCAGGAAGGTCGAGCCCGGGGCGCCGGCGATGATCGCGTCGCGGGCCGCGCGCTGGGCGTTCGTGGGCTCGAACGCCGGCGGCAGTCCCGGCGGCCGCGTGGCGAACGGGTCGCGCTCCACCGACTGGTGCTCGATACGTGCGTGGCCGCGCTTGACGAGCGCGGTCACGACCGCGGGCGTGCATCCGAGGCGTTCGACCAGGTGCGCCACCGGCGCGCGACCGCCAAGCGATTCGAGGAGTTCGTAGAGCTGGCGCTGCTGCGGGGCGCGCTTGAACGCGGCCGCGCGCGCCATGAGGGTCGGCAGGTCGCCGGCGATGGCGACCACGCGCTCGGCCTTGCCCTTGGCCTCCGGCCTGGCGGCGACGCCCAGCGTGGCCGGCAGCACCGCGCGGCAGACGAGTCCGAGCGGAACGATGTAGTACTCGGCGATCCAGCGGCAGGTGGCGAGCAGATCGGGCGCGAGGGCGGGCCGCGCGTCCGGGACGTCGATCAGCTCCTTCGCGGTCGCGCCCTTGAGCGACGCGGCATCGGCCTCCCCGACGCAGAAGCCGATCGTGCGCCGTCCGCGCACGGGCACGACGACGCGGCTGCCGGCCTCGAGCGGGTGGCGCGTCCGTTCGGGGACGGCGTAGGTGAAGGTGCGCAGCAGGGGGAGCGGGAGCGCGACCTCGACGAGCCGTGGCGCCGGAGGACCGGCGCTCACCCCGCCGGTCGCGTCGCGCGCACCGGGGGTTCCCCGTGCGCGCCGGCGGTCTCGAGCCAGTGATAGAGCGCCTCGGCCGCGTCGTGGCCGCGTCGTGGCCGCGCTGGTAGCGGGCCTCCGGCGCCTTCTCCAGCAGCCGCATCGTGATCGTCGCGAGTCCGGCCGGGGTCCCCGGCGCCGCCTCCTGCACCGGCTTCGGTAACTCGTGCACGTGCTTGTAGCCGATCGCATAGCCGTCGGGGCCGTCGAAGGGCGTGGTGCCGACGAGACACTCGTAGAGCATCACACCGACGGCGTAGAGGTCGGCGCGGCCGTCGACGAAACGCCCCATCGCCTGCTCGGGGGCCATGTAGTGCGGCGTCCCCATCGCGCGGCCGCCGGCGGTGAGGCGGCCGTGGAAGTACGCGGTCGCGATCCCGAAGTCGGTCAGGATCGCGTTGCCGTCCTCGTCGAAAAGCACGTTGTCGGGCTTCACGTCGCGGTGGATGACGCCCTGCCGCGCGGCGTAGTCGAGGGCACTGGAGATCTGGGCCGCGATGCGCGCCGCGCGCACCGCCGGGATCACCCGGAGCGCCGTGAGGTCGTCGGCGAGGCATCCGCCGCCGATGTACGGCAACACGAGGTAGACCGCGTCCTCGGTCTCGCCGAAGTCCATCGGCGAGGCGATGAACGGGTGGAGGAGCCGGCTCGCCGCCTCGGCCTCGCGCCGAAAGCGCAGCCGCATCTCGGCGTCGCGCGCCAGGTGCGAGTGCAGGACCTTCACCGCGAGGGGATGGTCGAGCTGGTGGTGTCGCGCCTCGTAGACGTCGGCCATGCCGCCCGAACCGACGCGCCGCACGATCCGGTAGCGGTTCCCGGTCGCCTGGCGCAGCGAGGTGATCAGGTGGTCCGGCGCGTCGATCGGCGTCGGCAGCTCGGGGAGCAGCGTGCCGCACTGCACGCAGGTGCGCACGGCGCTTCGGTTCCAGGTGCCGCAGTCGGGGCAGAACACAGGGGGAATCTGGCGGGAGTGCGGCCCTAGAGCCAACCCCGGCGCTTCAGCAGCCAGATCAGCCCCAGCCCGAGCGCGAGCTGCAGGGCCATCATCCACCAGAAGCCGTGCGGCCAGGCCGAGAGCGGGATCGTGTCGAAGTTCATCCCCCACATCCCGCTCACGACGACGAAGGGCACGCTGAGCGTCGCCACGGTCGAGAGCCCCTTGGTGACCAGCCCCATACGGTTCGAGACCTGCATCAGGTAGGAGTCGAGCGTGCTCGAGAGCAGGTCACGATAGGTATCGAGCGATTCGTTCAGCCGGATGACGTGGTCGTAGACGTCCCGGAAGTAGATCTGTGAATCGGACGCGATGAGCGCGCAGGGGCGACTCTGCAGGATGTTGAACACCTCGCGCATCGGACCGAGGTGGCGCCGGAGCTGCAGCACGAGCCGCTTGACGCTGAAGATGTCCCGCAGCGCCTCTTGGTCGAACGTCACGAAGACGCGTTCCTCGAGGCCGTCCACGAACTCGTTGAGCTGGTCCACGATCGGGAAGTAGGCATCGACCGTGGCGTCGAGGATCTGGTGCAGCAGCCGGGCCGCGCCGCGCTCGAGCTGGTCGGGAGAGCGCGCGACCCGCTCCGCCGTCGCCTCGACCCCGGGCGCGTGCGGCCCGTGCACGGTGACGACGAAGTTGCGGCCGAGGAAGCACCAGAGGTTGAAGGTCTCGATGTCGTACAGGTCCTCCGTCTCCTCGACGAAGCGCAGCGCGCGCACCACCGCCAGCGCATAGCCGCCGAACTCCTCGAACTTGACGCGCCCGTCGGCCGAGAGCGTGTCCTCGATGCTCAACGGGTGGAACTTGAACACCTTCTCGAGGAGCGCGTGCTGATGCTTGCTCGCGAGGTCGATGTCCACCCAGAGCACGCCCGTGCCCGACGCCACGATGGCGCCGAACTCGCGCGGATCGAGGTTGGTGCGCAGGACCCCTGCCGCGTCACGGTACCAGGACCGCGGCCGGCTCTCCTCGAGGATCGGGGTCCGGTGCTCCTGGGACCTCCGCATCCGCAGCGACTTGGTGCGGCGTTTCTGCATCCGCGGAAACTACCGCAGCGCCTCGAGGTGCGCGATGACGCCCTCGGCGAGCCGCTCCGGGGCGTAGCCGCCCTCCAGGGCGCTCACCACACGGCCGCCGCACCACCGCCCGGCACGCGCCACCAGCGCGCGCGTCAGCTCGGCGATGTGCGCCGCCTCGAGCGTGAAGCCGCCGAGCGGATCGCCGGCCATCGAGTCGAATCCGGCCGAGATCAACACGAGGTCCGGAGTCCAGCCGGACGACGCGGCGTCCACCGCCCCCATCAGGGCGTCCACGTAGCGTCCCGGCGGGAGCCCCGCCGGCATCGGCACGTTCCAGACGCTGCCGTGCGGGCCGCGGTCTTCTGCCGCGCCCGAGCCCGGATACCAGGGCCACTGGTGCATGGAGATGAAGCGGATGTCGGGCTCGTCCTGCACGAGCGCCTGCGTGCCGTTGCCGTGATGCACGTCCCAGTCGACGATCAGCACGCGCCGCGCCCCCTTGCTGCGGGCATAGTGGGCAGCCACCGCCACGTTGCCGAAGAAGCAGAACCCCATCGCCTGCGCGCGCAGCGCGTGGTGTCCCGGCGGCCGCACGGCACTGAAGCTCCGCGGGTCGCGGCCGTCGAGCGCGCGGTCCACGCCCTCGAGCACGCAGCCGGCGCCGGCGGTCGCGGCGTCCCAGGAGCCCGCGCTCGCGACCGTGTCGGCGTCGAAGCGCCCGCCGCCGACGGCCGAGACGTCGCGCACCCGCGCGATGTAGGCGGGCTCGTGCGCGAGCGCGAGCTCCTCCGGCGTGGCGTGGCGGCCCTCGACATGGTCGAGCGTCATGAAGAGCTCCGGGGCATAGCGCAACGCGCGCGTGATCGCGCGGAGTCGCCCGACGTGCTCGGGGTGATTCCAGCCGTTGTCGTGCCGGCCGACGTCGGAATGCGAGATGAAGGCGAGCGGCGGGGTCATGCGGCGCCTCGCGTGCGGCGTGACGCCCACTCGGCGACGAGCAGGACGAGGATCAGCGGCGCGAGCCAGGGCGGCAGCACGGGCCCGCGCTCGGTCGCGCGCGCGGGAGCGGCGCTCGGCGCGCCGAGGGCGTGCACGGTCGACGCGAGTGGCGTGGCGTCGGCAAAGAACAGGAATGGCGACCGGCCGTCCGCGTGGGGCCGCGCGCGCGGCGCGTAGGTGGCGGCCGCGGCGCTGCCGACGATCGCCGACCAGAACTCGCGATGCGCGCGCGGCGCGCCGGTCTCGCCCTGCATCCGCCAGCGCCAGGTCTCGGCGTAGCCGAGCTGCACCACCCGTCCGGCACCGACGCGCCGCGCCACGGCCGCTGGCGTCCCGTCGCGCGACTCGAGCAGCACCGCGTCCGTCCGCAGCGCGCCGAGCGCATGGAGCGGGAGCGCGTGCGTCGGGCCGTGCGCAGCTCCTTGCCCTGGTCCGCCTGCCGCGAAGTCGCGCGTCTCGGGCGGCTCGAGGCGCGTGACGCGCGCCGGCGCGATGCCCTGGAGCGCCGGAGCGGCGGCGCCCGCACCCGCCATCACGAGGCCGCCGCCGGCGCGCACGAACCGCACGATCGCCGCCGCGTCGCGACCGATCGCGGTGTCGAGCACCACGACGGCGGCGTGGCGCGCGAGGCCCGGCGCCGGAGGGTCCGTCGCCACGCCGCCGGCACCGCGTGCACCGCCCTGCGTGACGGCAATGCCCCGTCCGACGGAGAGCCGTGCGTCCACGCGCCACCCCTGCTCCTCGAGCGCCGCGATCACGAACTTCGCCTCCCACCCCGCGCGCCCGTAGACCAGCACGCGGCCGAGGGATGCCTCGTCCCCGGGGGCGGTGCGGGCCGTGGTCGCGCCTTCGCGCACATCAAGCGCGCCGCGCACGCCGGCGGCCGTGACCGTTGCGCCCCCCGCCTCGAGCGAGTCGAGGGGCCCGAGCGAATCGCCGAGCGCGGCCGCGGTGCGCGAGATGACGGAGACGCGCCATCCGGCCGCCGGTTCGCGCACCGGTTCGGCCATCGCCGCGACGGCCGCCAGCTCGCCGCTCCAGGTCACGCGGACGCCGGCCCGCGCGAGCGCCGCCAGTGAATCGCGGGTGCGCGCGGTCAGGTCGCCGGTGAGCACGACGTGGACGCGGGGGATGCCGCCCTCGCCGAGGGAGGTCACGACGCGCCAGAGCGCGACGGCGACGAGCGCCATCGCGGCGCCGCGCGCCACGCGCTCGAAGGGCGCGCGCCGATCAGCGGGTGAGCGCATACACCACGAGGTTCACGCCGAATCGCGTGTTGTCGATCGAGAGGAAGCGCTTGTTGTCCGGATGGTAGTTCCACTCCGAACTGTAGTCCTTGCTGCTGTAGAGCACCGCGATGCGATCGCCCTCCATGACGCACTGCAAGTGCTTGTGCACGAGGTTGTCCCCCCAGCCATTCAACTCGTGGCTCGTGGTCGGCGGTCCGTCGGGGAAGGTGAAGAAGCAACGGTAGAGCTCGTGGTCGTTGGGCAGGTCGCCGAGCGGGCCCACCGCGCGCGCGATCTCCTCATGGGCCGACTTGTGGAACTCGCCGTCGATGTCGTGGTTGTGGTCGTCCATATGGCGACCGCATGGCCGCCGGCGCGCGTGTCGCCGTCGTGCGTGGCGCGGCGGGCTCGATCCTCAAGAGCGAGCGCGTGGCGCTGAACTTCGTGCAGCGGCTCTCCGGCGTCGCCACGCTCACCGCGCAGTTTGCCGAGCAGGTGAAGGGCACTTGGACCAAGATTCTCGACACGCGCAAGACCACGCCCGGCTGGCGGCGCTTTGAGAAATACGCGGTCA
>JANNLH010000070.1:0-5382 GCA_031396725.1 Gemmatimonadaceae bacterium
CGCGGCGCAGCCGCGCATCTGTTCGACAACAAGGTGGCGACGCAGTGGCTCAGCATCCAGCCCCAGCACAACGGCGGGGAGATCTCGTTCATCGGACAGAACCCGAGCCGGAACGCGGCGATCAATTACTACCTGAGTGACCGCGTAACCGGCGAGGTCAAGTTCGAGGTGAGCGACGCCGCGGGTCGCAATACCTGCTCGGCCTCGTTCCCGGCCAAAGCCGGCATCCAGAAGGTTGAGTGGGCGATGCGGTGGAACACGCCCGCG
Organism: Gemmatimonadaceae bacterium; assembly: GCA_031396725.1. Lineage (GTDB taxonomy): Bacteria > Gemmatimonadota > Gemmatimonadetes > Gemmatimonadales > Gemmatimonadaceae > Pseudogemmatithrix. The sequence goes on from JANNLH010000070.1 coordinate 268, forward strand.
CCGCCCGCGGGTGCGCCCGCGCCGCCGGCCGGCGGTGGTGGTGGCTTCGGCGGTGGTGGACGCGGCGGCGCCATTGGCGGCCCCTGTCTCATCGCGCCGTACCCGGCGCCGGTCGCCGGCGGGCGCGGTGGTGGTGGCTTTGGTGGATTTGGCGGTGGAACCGCTGGCGTAACGCCAGGCACGTACCGCGTCACGATGACGGCGAACGGCACCGTTTATACGAGCTCCGTTACCGTCCGAGCAGATCCAATGCTTGCAGAGATCAATAGATAGAGACTGCCCAGGGTCCCAGAGTCCGTTGGTCCGTTGGTCCCAAAGTTCGTGGAGCCGCGCCGTTTGGCGCGGGGCTTTGTTTGGAAATTAGCCCAGCGAAGCTGCTCATCGAACCTTGGGACCGACGGACCTACCGGACCTTGGGACCTGGCGGCAGCGTCTTCGCCGCTTCTGCGATGGCGCAGCCATCGCAGTGCGGCGCGCCGGCGCCCCCGGGTTTGGAGTCTTTCCACGACCCGAGCGTGCGCCAGAAGACGATGGCCGCGGCCACGACGGCCACGCCGGTGACGAGCCAATCCTGCCAGCCCATCAGCTAATCCCCATCGCCCGCATGGACTGATAGACCACGAGCGCAGTCACGTACGCCAGGCCCGACATATACGCGAGTTGGACCACCGCGTACTTCACCTTGCCCGTTTCCTTGCGCGTCACCGCGAGTGTCGGCAGGCACTGCATGGCGAGCACAAAAAAGACGAGCGCCGACGCGGCGGTCGCGCGCGCCGATCAGCGGATCATGATCAGCGTGCCCGAGCTCACCATCGCGCCGCTCGGCGAGATCCCGAACCAGGTCTCGGCGCCCGAGGAGCCGGTCGCGGCCGTGCTGATGAAGATGGAGGGCGACCTCACGGGGCTCACCTTGCTCGTCTTCCCGCAGCCGATCGCGCTCAAGGTCGCGGGCCTGATGATGCGCCGCCCGGTGACCTCGCTCGGCGTGATCGAGGAGTCGGCGATCAAGGAGGCCGGGAACATCCTCAGCGCGGCGTACCTGAACGCGCTCGCCGACTTCATGCAGATGACGTTGCTCCCCTCGCCGCCGTCGATGGCCATCGACATGAGCGCGGCGGTGCTCAACTCGACCTACCTCGAGATCGCGCAGGAGTCGGACTACGTCTTCTGCGTGGAGAGCGAGTTCCAGCTGCAGGACCAGGTCGAGCGCCTGCGCGGCTTCTTCCTCCTCCTTCCCGATCCGCCGAGCCTGCGGCGGATCCTCCGGGCGATCAAGGTCGCGTGAGCGTCGCATGAGCGCCGCTTCGGCTGCCCCGCAGATGTCGGCGAAGGACCGCGAGGTCCTCCGCGGCTTCGCGCGCCGGATCGACCCGGCGGATGCGGGGGCGCACAACAACCTCGGGGTGCTCTACTTCAACAAGGGCCTTTGGCGCGAGGCGGTGACGGCGTTCACGCGGGCGCTCGAGATCGACCCGAAGATGGAGGTGGCGCAGCGCAACCTGGAGGTCGCCTACCTCAGCACGGGCTACTACGAGGAGCGCGTCGGGGAGCTCCGCGAGCGGATCCGCCAGCGCCCCGACGACCGCGAGGCGCGCTGGGAGCTCGGACGCGCGTTCGCCCTGCTCGGCGAGCACGACGCGGCGATCGAGGAGTACAACGCGATCCTCAGCTACCGGCCGCACGACGTCGCCACGATGACGCAGCTCGGACTGAGCGAGAAGGCGATCGGGCGGCTCGGGGACGCGCTGCACTGGTTCCGCGCGGCGCTGGCGCGCGAGCCCGACAGCTCCCTGCTCCACTTCTACGTCGGCGAGTCGCTCTACAACCAGGGCGCGTTCGACGACGCGCTCGAGGCGCTGCAGCGCGCCATCCGGCTCAACCCCGACAATCCCGACGCGCACTTCCTGCTCTCGTTCGTGCTCGGCGACATGGGACGGCACGACGAGGCGCGCGCCGCCGGCAAGCGCGCGGTGCAGCTGAACCCGGCGCTCTCGCGCGCGCAGGCGAACCTCTCGCTCGACCAGTACGACCCGCGCAAGTACGAGGAGCTCCTGCCGGGCCGGCAGGCGCGCCGCTCGCTGGCGCGGATGAGCATCGCCGAGGGAGAGCCGCTCGCGCATTACACGCTCGGCGTCGCGTACCGCCAGCAGGGCCTGCCGACCGAGGCGATGCGCGAGTTCAAGCTCGCGACGGAGCGTGGCGAGGACCGCGCCCTCGTGCTGCAGGCGATGGCCGAGTTGCATCTCGTGCAGAAGCAGCCGGGCGAGGCGATCGCGCTCTATGACGAGCTGCTGCAGGTGCTGCCGCAGAGCCCGAAGCTCTGGAACGAGCGCGGCGTCGCGCTGCACCAGGAAGGTCAGCACGAGGCCGCCGCCGAGAGCTATCGGCGGGCGCTGGTGGTGGACCCGGGCTACGCCCTCGCGCAGAACAATCTCGCCGTCGCGCTCTTCCACGCGGGACACCCCGACGAAGCGGTGGACGCGTTCCGCGGCGGGCTGGCGGTCGACCCGGGATTCGTGAAGGCGCGACTCAACCTCGCGCTGCTCCTCGGCCGCGGCCAGCGCTTCCAGCTGGCGGTCGAGGCCTACCGCCAGGTGCTCGAGCGGGAGCCCGAGCACCCGGTGGCGTGGAACGGGATCGGCGTGGTGCTCGCCGAGCTCCGCAAGTTCGAGGAGGCACGGACCGCGTTCGCGCGCGCGATCCAGGCGGACCCGGACTACGCCGAGGCGCACTACAATCTCAGCTTCACGCTCTCGAACCTCGGCGACTTCGACGGGGCGCTGCGCGAGACGCGGCGCGCGCTCGAGCTCGACCCCTATTACGTCGCGCAGCGCTTCTCGCTCGCGATCGACCTGGAGTTCGAGGGCGCCGAGCTCTCGGTCGTACCGGACCTGGGCGGGGAGCATCGCGTCAGCGCCGAGATCGAGTCCTTCGCGTTCGACCCCGGGCTGCTCGACTCGATCTTCCGCGCACTCGCACCGATGACCCCGACCGTGCCGACGGCGGCAGTGGCGGAGAAGGACCCCTACGCCCTCGCGGCGGACTTCCTCTCGAAGGGGCTCGTCGACCGCGCGATGGCGGAGACCAACCGCGCCATGGTGCGCGGGGCCGACGCCGCTGACGGTCAGGTGCTGCTGGGCGAGGCGTTCGGCCGGCAGGGGGCGTGGGGGGACGCGCTCGAGCGCTTCGAGGCGGCGCGCCGGCTGCGGCCGCAGCACGTCGGTGCGCTGCGCGGCGAAACGCAATCGCTCCTCATGCTCGGGCGCGGCGTGGACGCCGGGATGGCCGCCGAGGCGCTGGTCACCGCGATGCCCGACGATGCGGACGCGCTGATGCTCGTCGCCTCGGCGCGCTTCGAGGGCGGGGACGCCGACGGCGCGCTCGCGGCGCTCGACCATGCGCGCCGCGTGGCGCCCGGCCGGGCCGACGTCCTGCGCGGCGTCGGGAACATCCGCCGCGCGATGGGTGAGCTCGACGCCGCGATCGCCGCCTACCGCCACGCGATCGCCATCGACGCCGACTTCGCGGCGGTGCGCTACGACCTCGCGGCGCTGCTGCAGCAGCGCGGCAACTTCGCCGAGGCCGAGGACGAGCTGCGTGCCGCGCTCGAGTCGGTGCCGACCTACGCCGACGCCACGCTGGCGCTCGCCAGCCTGCTGCGGGTCGAGGACCGGCCGCGCGAGGCGCTCGCGCTCCTCGTCACCTTCCTCGAGCACGATCCCTACAGCTTCGACGGCCTCGTCGCGCTCGGCGAGCTGCTGCTCGAGCTCGGGCGCGACGGGGACGCCGCGGTCGCCTTCCATCGCGTCCTGCGCTTCGATCCCGACCACGTCGGCGCGATCTTCCAGCAGGGCGTGCTGCTGGTGCGCCAGCAGCGCTTCCGCGAGGCGATCGCGAGCTTCCGGCGGGTCGGCGAGCTCGAGCCGGCGAGCGAGTATGCGCGTCGCGCCTTCCGGGAAGCGCGCGCGGCGCAGCGCGCGCTCGACACCGGGTCGGCGTCGGACCCCGACACCGGCGGGGAGGGCTGATGGCGATCGAGGGCCCGCTCCGCGAACTCGGCATCCACGACGTCTTCCAGCTCCTCGACCTGAGCCGGAAGACCGGGACGCTGGTCGTCTACTCCGAACTGCGCGACAACGAAGGCACGGTGCTGTTCGAGAACGGCAAGATCGTGAGCGCCGCGATCAAGTCGAACCCGCACCGCCTCGGCGACCTGCTGGTGCGCTCCGGGCGGCTGACCGACGCCGACATGGCGATGGCGCGCGCCGCGCAGGAGAGCGGCGACCGGCGCCGCCTCGGCGAGATCCTCGTCGCGCTGGGGCTCGTCACGCCGAAGGAGATCGAGCGCCAGATGCGGCTGCAGATCGAGGCCGTCGTCTTCGAACTGATGTCGTGGCGCGAGGGCCTCTTCCGCTTCGAGGACGGCCGGCTCACCGAGGAAGCGCTCCACGACGCCAGCGTGCCGCTCTCGACCGAGTCGCTGCTGATGGAGGGCGCGCGCCGCATCGACGAGTGGTCGCGCATCGCGCACCGCGTGCCGAATCTCTCCGTCATCCCGGAGCTCTCGCCCGCCGACGTCGATCATCCGGCGCTGCTCGACCTGCTGCCCTCGGAGTGGCAGGTGCTCGCGATGATCGACGGCGCGAACGACCTGCGCGCGATCGCCGCGGCGGTGGCGATGAGCGACTTCGAGGTGGCACGCATCGTCTACGGTCTCGTGAGCACCGGCGTGATCACGCTGCGCGTCCCCGAGCGCGCGTCGCGGCCCTCACCGCTGCCGCACGATCCGGCGCCGACGCCCAGCAACCCGACGCCGGTGGCGGTGATGCCGGAGCCGCTGCGCCGCGGCGCGGCGGCGTTCCGCCGGGGCGAGATCAGCGAGGGGATCGCGCAGTGGCGCAACTTCCTCAGCACGGCGCCCGCGTACCCCGGCGCGGCGGCGTTGCGCGACGGCATCGCCGCCGCGGAGCGGCTGCGTGAAGTGCTGATCCGCGAGGTGCCCGATGGCCGCTGACGACGTCCGCGCGATGAGCGAGGCGCTCGCGGCCGATCCGCAGAGTCTCGTCTTCCTGCCGCTGGGCGAGGCCCTGCTCGCGCGCGGCGACCTCGCGCAGG
>JANNLH010000100.1:0-11118 GCA_031396725.1 Gemmatimonadaceae bacterium
CCTGTCGATGGCGCCGTCGAAAAGCAGGGCGGCGCCGACGGCAGTGAGTCGGGGCGTCAGGAGATACTTCTCAAGACGTTCGCCTTGCAGGACGCCATTTTCAACAGCGCCTACTTCTCCAGCATCGCAACCGATGAGAAAGGCGTGATCCAGATCTTCAACGTCGGCGCCGAGCGGATGCTCGGCTACACGGCCGCCGAGGTGATGAACACCAACACGCCGGCCGACATCTCCGACCCGCAGGCGGTGATCGCGCGTGCGAAGGCGCTGAGCGCCGAACTGGGCACGCCGATCACGCCGGGGTTCGAGGCGCTCGTCTTCAAGGCCTCCCGCGGCATCGAGGACATCTACGAGCTGACCTACATCCGCAAGGACGGCAGCCGCTTTCCCGCCGTGGTCTCGGTCACGGCGCTCCGTGACGAGCAGGAGGCGATCATCGGCTACCTGCTGATCGGCACCGACAACACCGCGCGCAAGCAGGTCGAGGCCGAACAGCGGCAGCTCGACCAGAAGCTGCGCGACCAGCAGTTCTACACGCGCTCGCTGATCGAGTCCAACATCGACGCGCTGATGATGGCCGACCCCGCCGGCATCATCACCGACGTGAACAAGCAGATGGAAGCGCTCACGGGGTGCACCCGGGACGAGTTGATCGGCGCGCCGTTCAGCAAGTACTTCACCGACGCCGAGCGGGCCGAGGCGGCGATCAAGCTGGTGCTGAGCGAGAAGAAGGTCACCAACTATGAACTCACGGCACGCGCGCTCGACGGCAAGGAGACGGTGGTCTCGTACAACGCGACGACGTTCTACGACCGCGACCGGCGTCTCCAGGGCGTCTTCGCCGCCGCGCGCGACGTGACCGAGCGCAAGCGCCTCGACGAGGTGCTCAAGGAGAAGAACGACGAGCTGGAGCGCGCGACCTCGGAGTCGGAGAAGTCCAGTCTCGCGAAGTCCGAGTTCCTCTCCAGCATGAGCCACGAGCTGCGCTCGCCGCTGAACGCGATCCTCGGCTTCGCGCAGCTGCTGGAGACCGGGTCTCCCTTGCCGACGCCGACCCAGAAGGACAGCATCGCCCAGATCCTCACGTCGGGCTGGTACCTGCTCGACCTGATCAACGAGGTCCTCGACCTCTCGCGCATCGAGTCCGGGAATCCGTCGCTCTCGCCGGAGGCGATGTCGCTGGCCGAGGTCGTGCGCGAATGCCAGGCGATGACCGAGCCGCAGGCCAGCAAGAGCGGGATCCGGATGACCTTCCCGAGGTTCGACGCGCCGCCGTTCGTGCACGCCGATCGCACGCGGGTCAAGCAGGTGCTGCTGAACCTGCTCTCCAATGCGATCAAGTACAATCGCGCGCAGGGCTCGGTCGAGATCATCTGCGAGCCGCGCGGGGCGCATCGCGTGCGCATCAGCGTGCGCGATACCGGTGAAGGTCTCCCCCCGGCGAAGCTCGCGCATCTCTTCCAGCCCTTCAACCGGCTCGGGCAGGAGGGAGGGGTCGAGGAGGGCACCGGGATCGGCCTCGTCGTCAGCAAGCGGCTGGTGGAGCTGATGGGGGGGACGATCGGGGTGGAGAGCACGGTCGGCGTCGGCAGCGTGTTCTGGATCGAACTGCTGCGGGCCTCCGAACCGCAGCTTCCGCTCAGTACGATCGAACGGCTGCCGCCATCACGGTCCCGCGACCAGAGCGGCCCGGCGCTGCACACGGTGCTGTACGTCGAGGACAACCGGGCCAACATGCAGCTGGTCGAGCAACTGATCGCGCGACGGGCCGACCTGCGCCTCCTGAGCGCCGGGGACGGTGCCCGAGGCATCGCCATGGCCAGGGCGCACCGTCCCCGGGTGATCCTGATGGACATCAATCTCCCCGGCATCAGCGGCATCCAGGCGCTCGCGATCCTGCGCGCCGACCCCGAGACGGCGCACATCCCGGTGCTCGCGATCAGCGCGAACGCGATGCCGCACGACATCCGGAAGGGCCTCGAAGCCGGCTTCTTCCGGTACCTCACCAAGCCGATCAAGGTCGATGCGTTCATGGAAGGGCTGGATGCCGCGATGGCCGTCGCGCAGCCACCGTGATCAGCGCCGCCGAGATCCTGCACGGCAGCATCCTGATCGTCGACGATCAGGCAAGTGACGTGCAGCTGCTCGAGCAGGTGCTGCGCGGCGCCGGCTACGACCGCGTCTCGGCGACGATGGACCCGCACGCCGTCTGCGCGCTGCACCGCGCGCACCACTTCGACCTGATCCTGCTCGACCTCCAGATGCCCCAGCTGGATGGGTTCGCGGTGATGGAGGGGCTGCGGACGCTCGAATCGGACGGCTATCTCTCCGTCCTCGCCCTCACCGCGGAGCCGGCCCACAAGCTCCGCGCCCTCCGGGCCGGCGCGAAGGACTTCGTGAGCAAGCCGTTCGACCTGGCCGAGGTCCTGATGCGCGTCCACAACCTGCTGGAGGTCCGGCTGCTGCACGAGGCCTCACGCGCGCACGGCAAGTTGCTCGAGACCCTGGCGCTGCGGGACCAGTTGACCGGCCTGGCGAACCGGCGGCTGTTGGCCGACCGGATGGCGATGGCGCTGGTCCACGCGCGCCGGAACACGAGCGCGATGGCCGTGATCTGTCTCGACCTCGACGGCTTCAAGCAGCTCAACGACACGCTGGGACACGGCGCCGGGGATGCGCTGCTGCGCGCGGTCGCGGGTCGCCTCGTGGCGACGCTGCGCGAGGAGGACACGGTCGCGCGCGCGGGCGGGGACGAGTTCATCCTGCTGCTGCGGCACATCAGTGGCCCGGATTACGCGGCCGCGGTGGCCGGCAAGGTGCTGGAGGCGTTGGCGCTGCCGTACGACATCGAAGGGAACGCGGTCCGCATCACCGCCAGCGCCGGCGTCGGCATCTACCCCACGCACGGCATCGACGCCGAGACCCTGATCCGGCAGGCCGACCGGGCGCTGTACGACGCGAAGCGCGCGGGCAAGAACGTGGTGCGCATCTCGGCCTGCGCGGCGCTGGCGTGACGCGCGTCAGGCGGCGTCGATCGTCGCCCACACGGCGGTGACGAGCGACGCCGCGGTGAAGGGCTTCTCGAGCAGGGTCCGGCGCCGGCCGGGACCGTCACTCTGCGGCAGGTCGGTGTCCGAATAGCCGGACATCAACATCACGGGCAACCGGGGCCAGCGCTCCGCGATCCGCGCGCTCAACTCGACGCCGTTGATCCCCGGCATCATCACATCGGAGAGCACGAGGCGCGGCGTGAGGCCTTCCAGGGTGAGGCGGTCCAGTGCCTGGGCACCGTGCAACGCCTCGACGATCACGAACCCCTGCGCGCTGAGGATCCGCGCCGTCACCAGACGCGTCGCGGGGTCATCCTCGACGAGCAGGATGGTCCCCGCCCCGCGGCGCGTCGGCAGGCGCGGCGCGCGCTCCGGGAGGGCCGTCGCGGGCGCCTCGGTGACGGGGAGATAGATCTTGATCGTGGTGCCCGCTCCCGGCTCGCTGTAGAGCCAGATCCGTCCGCCGAGCTGGGTGACGATCCCGTGGACGCTCGCGAGGCCGAGCCCGGTGCCCTTGCCGAGCGGCTTGGTGGTGAAGAAGGGCTCGAAGGCGCGCGCCACGGTCTCGCGGTCCATCCCGTGCCCGGTATCCTTGACGATGAGGCAGACGTGACGGCGCGCCGTGGTCGGCAGTTCGCCGGTGCTCTCGGGCAGGTCGTCGAGCTCGAGCATCGTCGTGTGGAAGGTCAGTCGCCCGCCGTCGGGCATCGCGTCGGACGCGTTCAGCGCGAGATTCAACAGGACCTGCTCGACCTGACCGGGGTCGGCGAGCACGGGCGCGAGTCCCTGCGCGAGTTCGTGCCGCACTTCGACGCGCGACGGCAGCAGGCGCTGGAGCATGGTGTGCGCGGAGCGCACGACCTCGTTGAGGTCGAGGCTCACGGGCTGCAGGACCTGCCGGCGGCTGAACGCCAGGAGCTGCCGCGTCAGCCGGGCCGCGCGCTCGGCGGCGTGCAGGATCTGCTCCATGTCGCGCGCGGCGACACTCTCGGGCGGGAGTTCCGCGGCGACCATCTCGCCATAGTTGCTGACGACGGTGAGCACGTTGTTGAAGTCGTGCGCGAGGCCGCCGGCCAGGCGGCCGACCGCCTCGAGCTTCTGCGACTGCATCACCTGCGCCTCGATCTGCTGCTGTCGCTCGACGCGCCCCGCCATGTTGCGGAACGCCGTCTCGAGGCGCTCGACCTCGTCGCGGTCGCCGGCGCGCGCGTCAGACGAGGTCACGGCGGTCCCCGGCGCCTCGGCGGGACGGTCGATCGCATCGACCTCGGTCGTGAGGCGCGTGATCCGGCGCGTGATGCGCCGGGTCGCGCTCCAGGTGACGAGGGCGCCCGCGAGCGCGAGCAGGAGCGCGACCGGGACGATGCGCCGCACGAAGCTGCCGATCGGCGCGAGCACCTGCTGACGCGAGAGCTGCAGCCAGACGACCCAGGGCGTCCCGCGCACGGCCCGCGCCACGCCGATGCCGGCACCGCGCGGCGAGTCGTCGAAGAAGATGGCGGTGTCCAGGCGTGCGATCGGCGGCGGCCCGGGGACGATCCGCTCGAGGTCGCTCCACGTCTCGGTCCCGGGCTGGCCGATGAGGAGGGTGCTCGAGCCGGTGAGGCGCCGGATCGCGCCGGCGCCGCGCCCGCGGACGGCGCGGGTCTCGACGAGATAGCCGACGAGGCTCTCCCCTTCGTCACGCGCGTGGACCGGGGTCGCGATCTCGTAGCGGGCCAGTCCGCCGGCGTCGAGCATCGGGCTGAAGGTCAGGGTCGTCGGCGAGAGGCGACCGTCGAGCGCGGCGGCCTCGGCCCATCCCGGCGCGAGGGGGGCATCGACGACCGCGATCCTGATCCGGCTCCGGCCGGTGAGGTCGAGCAGGCGGTAGTTGAGGCGCGAGGAGTCGGCCGACGGCGGCAGCAGGTCGACGATGGCCGCCGAGTCGTAGGCGCGATCCGGGGAGGAGGAGCGGGCGAGCAGCCGTCGCACGCCGGCGGACCGCGCGACGATGTCGAGCTGGTCGCGGGTCGCCGGCACGCCGTCCGCGATCGAGGTCGCGAGCAGTTCGGCGCTGTTGCGCAGGCGCTCAGCGCTCGACTCCACCAGCACGCCCGTGAACTCCCGGTATGCGGCCCACGCGAACGCGCCGCTGATGACCAGCACGATGGCGGTCGTCAGGAGCGGGAGCTTCAGGTCTATTGAAACGACGTTCCGAGGCAGGATCGCCTCCGGGGGGGGGACGGACCGACAGGTACCTGTAGGCGATTATCGGACAGGGATGGCACAATAGCAAGTCTTTTGCCGAACAAATCCCGCATCCGCGAGGGTGCTGACACGAGTCGCCGTCGCTACTCATTCAACACCAGTGCACACGCTTCGGATCATCCTCGCCCTCGGGCCCTTCGTCCTCTCCATCCTGCGCGACCAGCGCCGGTGGCTCTGGTGGGGCGCGCCGCTGGCGCGGTCGGACGAGTTCCACCGGCGGCGGGCCAAGCGGCTCGTGTCGCAGATCGCCGAACTCGGGCCGACCTTCGTGAAGCTGGCGCAGGTCTTCGCGTCGCGGGCGGACCTGATCCCCGAGCCCTATCTGTCGGAGCTCGGGACGCTGACGGACCAGGTGCCGCCGGTGCCGTGGCCGGAGATCGAGGCGATCATCACCGAGGCGTATGGTGCGAAGCCGACGAGTGTGTTCTCGGCGATCGACCCGGTGCCGGTGGCGGCCGCGTCGCTCGGGCAGGTGCATCGCGGGCTATGGGAAGGGCGCGATGTCGCGGTGAAGGTGCTGCGCCCGCGGATCGAGGACACCGTGGCGCGCGACCTCGCGAGCGCGAGAGCGATCACCGGGTGGGCAGCGCGCCGTTGGCCGGTGCCTCACGTGCAGGGCTTTGCGTCGCTGGTGGAGGAGTTCGCGCTGCGCATCAGCGAGGAGATGGACTTCCGGCTCGAGGGGGAGTACGCGACCGAGGTGCGCGCGAACTTCAAGGGGAATCCGCGGGTGGTGATCCCCGAGGTGATGCACGACCTCACGCGACAGCGCGTGCTGGTGATGGAGTTCATCGAGGGTGCTCGCGTGGACCGGCTGCCGGCGGGGTCCGTCGATGCGTCGCGTCTGGCGGGATTGGTGATGGAGGTCTACGTGCAGATGATGCTCGTGGATGGGCTCTTCCACGCCGACCCGCACCCGGGGAACCTGCTCTTCACGCCCCGTGGGCAGCTCGTGCTGCTCGACTTCGGGATGATGGTGCGGGTGAAGCCGGAGATCCGGCTCTCGCTGATCCGCACGGTGTTCGCGTCGATCCGGCGGGATCCGGTGGCCGTCGCCGCCGGCTTCTACGAACTCGGGTTGATCGCGCCGGGGGCGGATCCGGTGGAGATCGCGCGGCTGGCCGAGCTGCTGGTGACGATGGCGGGGACCAAGAGCACGACGCAGCAGCGGCTGGAGACTATGATGGCGGACCGGGTGATGCGGTCGCTGTATGATTTTCCGGTGATCCTGCCACGGGACCTCGTGTACTTCGCGCGGACGGCGGCGCTGATCGAGGGGATCGGGACGCGGTATGATCCGTACTTCAATGCGGTGGAGGTGGGGACGCCGTTGGTGATGCGGATGCGGAGTCGCATCCTCGGCTCGCTCGGGGAGGAGGCGAAGCCGAGTGTGGAGGAGGTTGCGGCGATGGCGGGGTGGGCGGTTGGCAGGGCTTGGCGGGAGGTGCGGGGGTGGGCGGGACTGGCGTTGTCGGGGCGCAGTGGGGATTAGGTAGTGGCTATCTAATTCGGTTAGAGGTGCGTTATCCGCGCCACCGCGCGAGCGGTGCCCTGCGGTGTTCACAGCCTAGGTCGTTGTAAGCGCGGGGGTTGCGGAGCTTGGGTCGCGGGTGAGGATTCTTCGGCGAGCCCGAGAATGCTGCAATCATTGCAGTGAGCGTTGAGGCGGGTTCGCAGGCCAATCCACGTTAGGCCGACCTCTCACTCTTGGAGTACACGTGAGCAAGTTCTTCACTGCCGTCCGGCGCGGGTTCCAGGCCATGGGCGAACAGCCCGCGGGCGAGCGCTACACGGTGGCTGATCGGCCCGTCAAGTGTCAGCACTGCGCGCAGGATCGGTTCGTCGAGGGTCGCGCACAGTTGAACTCAGCGGGAATGACCTTTATGAATCTGGACTGGGCCAATCGTTCGGCCGCGATTCTGACCTGCACCGCGTGCGGGCGAATCGAATGGTTTCTGGCGGATCCCGAGGAGCGCGCGTAACCGCAGCCCGCGGCCTAACGATGGTTGGTGCAGATGGCCGTGTTTCGGTAGCGGCGGCTGCGCCGCCGCATTCTATTTGAACGGCCACAGCACAACCTGACGTTAGCTGGACCGGAGAGAGGGCGGTGCATGGACGTCTGCGCGGAGCTCACACTGAGACTGCTACACCTCGCGCAGCATGAGGACGCGGACGCGCCGCCGCACTGGTGCGCCTTCCCCGCGTTTCGCGTTCTCACGCGCAGTGAAGCCAGCGCCCTGCTGTCGGAGGCGCCCAAGCCGCTCGTCGTCGCCCCGCTCGTGGAACCGGGATACTTCGGCATCTGGCCCGTGGCCGCACTCGGCACTCCGCAACGGGAGCGGGCGGAGCGAGAACTCGCGAACCGCATCGAGTACTTCGATGCCAAAGTCCGACTGCTAAAGCTTGGCCCGAGTGCGGTCGTGAAGCTGATCCCAGGGGGAGATGTACTCGAGATACCGCTTCCGGAGTTCTTGCGCTGGGTGCGGGAATACTATCCCATTGTCGGTACGTCGCTGCTGCCCGGAACGCACGAAGGTGCCGCCACGATGATCATCCGACGCGCGGGAGGCGGGAAGCCGCCGCTCGGCGCCGACGCGGCAGCGGCGCCGGCGGCCAGCTAACGATGGTTGGTGCAGATGGCCGTGCTTCGGGAGCGGGGGCGCGGCCCTCGCTAGATGCCTAGGGCGGGGGTCGCGAGGGCCGCACCCCCGCATTCTATTTGAACGGCCACAGCACAACCTGACGTTAGGCCGACACAACACGCTCCGTCTTACTCGACGATGGCTCGATACAAAGTCCTGCGCGGCGTCGCAAACAACTTGGCGCACTCGTTTGCGAGCCCGATGAACTATTTCGGTCGCGACTACACGATGTGCCATCTCATCCGGCGATCGAAGCTCACTGGCCAACGCGTCTTGCGCGTGGAACTTATGTCGCACATGCTAGGGCCGGTCGAGCTCCTCACCAAGCCGATCGTGGATGCATGCGCACACTACTGCGCAGATTTCGGGCGATTGGTCACCGAGAACGGTTCCGCGCTGGACATGATCTCGACGGCGACAATCGAGGTCACCATCAGACACGGCCGCACCGTTGAGAGGGCTCCTAAGACGTTGCACGGACATGCGACTGTGCGCGCAACGATCGTGGATGACCGAGGGCGCGAATACGCAGGTGTCGCGATCGAGCCGTACGAGTGTGCCGGGCTTCGTGACGGTGCGGCCTAACGGCGGTTGGTGCAGATGGCCGTGCTTCGGGAGCGGGGGCGCGGCCCTCGCTAAGTGCCTAGGGCGGGGTCGCGAGGGCCGCGCCCCCGCATTCTATTTGTACGGCCACAGCACAACCTGACGTTAGGCAGACCGGTCTCCATCACGCGCGAGGAGCGGAATGGCACTCGCAGTTCTCTGGTTAGTCTGCGGAATCGCAAGCGCCATCATCGCGACGGGAAAAGGTCGATTCGGGTGCGCCTGGTTCCTCATTGGAGTTCTGTTGGGACCGCTTGGGCTGCTCTTGGCGCTCGTCGTCGGTCGTCGAGATGGGGAGATTGAGCGAGCTGAAGTAGGGTCTGGGCGGATGAAGAAGTGCCCCTACTGTGCAGAGCTGATCAAGCGAGAGGCTGTGGTGTGTCGATTCTGCGGACGCGATCTGCCGCTCGAGCCGAGCGAATACAACGCTAGGGTGGACGAGATCATCAGCCAGTCGAAGCGCCGACGAATCGATGATGAGTAGTCGCGACGGGCCGCACGCTACAGGATCTTTCGAGGATGCGCCATCTGCGAGGTGCGAGTGTGCTGCCTAACGATGGTTGGTGCAGATGGCCGTGTTTCGGTAGCGGCGCCTGCGGCGCCGCATTTTATTTGAACGGCCACAGCACAACCTGACGTTAGGTGGACCGGGTTCACTCGGAGGGATGCAATGCGCACTCGGATTGCCGTGACTGCCCTCACTGCACTGTGTGCATGCGATACGGCGGTGCCCTCCGGTCCCCGAGCGCTGCAGCCCGTGAACGCAACGCTCGATCACGAGTTCACGTCGATTCTCTCCGTGCGCGAACTGCGCGACGGTCGCGTGTTGATCGCAGATGAGGGTGACAACCGACTCGTCGTCGCGAACTTGAGCACTGGCCAAGTCGATGGCGTCGGCGCTGTCGGAGCCGGCCCGGGAGAGTTCGAGGGTGTCGGACGCCTCTTGTCGCTCCCGGCAGACAGTACTCTCTTGGTGGACCAGGGCAATGGTGCGCGCTGGTTGCTTCTCGTCGGCACTCAGATCGTCGCAACCATCTCGCCGCCTGATAGCGCGCTCCAGATCGCAGGCGCGAACCTTTCTGGTGCCGCGGAGTCTGGCGAGGTGCTGACCCTTCGATATTCACGCGGCGCAACGCTTCCGTCCGGCGTCATTCAGGGTGAAGCGACGGCGCTCCGCGTGCGGCGCGCATCAGGCGAGACCGACACAGTCACACAGATGCGCAGCCGGGACATGCAGTTCCGGGAGTCCGGACCGCCCGCGAATCCGAATCGGATGATGTTTCAGGTGGTCTACTCCGATCCAGAGCCCGCCTTGATGTTCGGCGATGGCTGGGTCGCTGTCGCTCGACGAACGCCGTATCGAGTTGAGTGGTATCCGCCCAAGCAGGCGCCGATTCGTGGCGCCCCCATTCCATGGACCGCACCGAAGGTAACCGAGGCGGAGAAGCAGGCGTGGGAAAACCGAGCGGTAGCGCGGCTGGGAAAGCCATTGGCTTTCGGGGCCAACGTCGTCCCGTTCGCGGACGAGGTGCCGCCGTTCCGCGAGAACGGTCTCTTCGCAACTCCTGAAGGTGCTCTACTGGTAGCAAAGGCGCGCTGGTCAGGCTCAATCGGTACGGAGTATGATCTCGTGGATCGCCGCGGCGTGTTGGTGTCCACGCTGAGGCTTCCAGAGTCGCAGCGGGTGCTAGGATTCGGGAGGAAGAACATCTACACGGCCGTGCGCGACGCCGATGACATCGAGCGACTGCAGAGCCACCCGTGGCCATAGAGGCCACCTAACGGAGGTTGGTGCCGATGACCGCGTTAGGGAAGCAGGTGAGCGGCCGCGCTCTGTCGTACCTTCCGGTAGCGCGCGGCCGCTCACCTGCATTTTATGGAAGCGGTCACGGCACAACCAAACGTTATACGGCCGGAACGGATCCGGGGTCTTGACAGTATGTATGTTGTACGTACATTTCTGACATGACCCTTCGCTTCGAGTGGGACTCTGCGAAGGCGGCCGCCAACGTCCGCAAGCATGGAGTCTCGTTCGAGGAAGCGCGCACGGTCTTCGAGGACGATGAGGCGCTCATCATCCCCGATCCCGCGCATTCCGTCGGGGAGGAGCGGTTCGTGCTCCTCGGACTGAGCGCGGCGCTGCGGGTCCTCGTCGTCGTGCATTGCGAGCGCGAAGGCGGTGCGGTCATTCGCATCGTCTCCGCCCGCAAGGCGGATCGCGGCGAGCGCGACGACTACGCTTCCCAGAGGCCCGAATGAAGAAGCATTACGATTTCTCCAAGGCGAAGAAGAACCCCTACGCGAAGCGCCTGAAGCGCTCCGTGACCATTCGCCTGGACGACTCCACGGTCGAGTACTTCAAGGCGCTCGCGGAAGAGACGGAGCTGCCCTATCAGACGCTGATCAACCTGTATCTGCGCGATTGCGCGGCATCCGGTCGGCGGCTTGCGCTCACATGGCGGCCAGTCCGCGAGGCCGCCGTATAACGATGCTTGCTGCTGACAGCCGGACTAGGGTAGCGGCCGCTGCGCGGCCGCATTTCATTTGATCGGCTGCAGCAGAAGCTCACGTTA
>JANNLH010000111.1:0-7001 GCA_031396725.1 Gemmatimonadaceae bacterium
CGACCGCCGCCGCAGCGCTGCTCGCGATCGGCGGCTGCGCCGCGCCGGGGCCGCGCGCCATCGCGCTCAACGAGGACCAGTGTGGATTCTGCCGCATGGAGATCAGCGATGTGCGCTTCGCGTCGCAGGTGGTGACCGCCACCGGCAAGGTCCAGGTGTTCGACAGCGTCGAATGCCTTGCGGGCTACCTGCGCGGCGCGAGCGCGTCCACCGGTGAGGCACCGCGCGGCGTGTGGGTCGCGGACGCCGAGCGGGGCGGGGTGTGGGTGGCCGCGGCCGACGCCGGGTTCCTGGTGGACGCGGAGCTCCGGTCACCGATGGGACGCGTCGTTGCCCTCGCGAGTCCGGCGGCGGCGCTCGCGGCGCAGGCACGGCTCGGCGGCACGCCGGTGAGTTGGTCCGCGGTCCGCACGGACAGCGGCGGCATCACCGCGCACGGGGCGCCCTGAGGTGTCTTCGCGCTCGCGCGTCCGTCCGCGGGTAGCCGCAATGGTGGCGCTGATCGCGCTGCCCGCGCTCGCTCAGCCGGCCGGCGCGCAGGAGCTGGTGGTCGGCGCGGGGGCCCGCTATGCCACGCTCGGCGCAGCGGTCGCGGCGGCCGCGCCCGGCGCGGTGATCCGTGTGCGCGCCGGCACCTACCGCGAGCCGACCGTCGTCGTGCGCGTGCCGCGGCTCACCATCGTCGGGGACGGGTGGCCCCTCTTCGACGGCGAGGGCACGCGGGAGCTGCTCGTGGTGCGCGCGGACGACGTGACCGTCCGCGGGCTCTCATTCGCGAACACCGGCGTCAGCCACATGGAGGATCGCGCCGCGCTCCGGGTGATCGAGTCCGCGCGCTGCCTGATCGCGGGGAACCGCTTCCGGGACGCGCTCTTCGCGATCTACCTGCAGCGCGCGGCCGGCTGCGAAGTGCGGGGCAACGACATCGTGGGGGCGGCGACCGACGAGACGAGCAACGGCAACGGCGTCCACCTCTGGCACTCGCCGGGCACGCGCGTGATCGACAATCGCATCCGCGGCCAGCGCGACGGGATCTACTTCGAGTTCTCGCGCGGCTCGGTCGCCGAGGGGAACGTCAGCGAGGAGAACCGCCGCTACGGGCTGCACTTCATGTTCTCCGACTCCTGCCGCTACGAGCGGAACACCTTCCGCGCCAACGGCGCCGGTGTGGCGGTGATGTACAGCAAGGGGATCGTGATGAAGGGAAACGGCTTCCTCGACGCGCGGGGGAGCGCGGCCTACGGGCTCCTGCTCAAGGACATCACGGACGGCGAGATCCGCGGCAACCGGTTCGAGGGCAGCTCCACGGGGCTCTATCTGGAGGGCGCCTCGCGCCTCGAGATCGCGGACAACGACTTCAGCCGCAACGGCTGGGCGATCCGCCTGATGGCCGATGCCGAGGACAGCCGCTTCACCGGGAACACCTTCCGCGCGAACGCCTTCGACGTCGCGACCAACAGCCGCACGCTGCGCAGCACATTCGAGGGGAACTGGTGGGACGCCTACACGGGCTACGACCTCGACCGCGACGGCGACGGTGACGTGCCCTTCCATCCGGTGCGGCTCTTCGCGCTGGTGGTCGAGCGGCATCCCGAGGCGCTCATCCTGCTGCGGAGTCCGGTGCTCGTGGTGCTCGATGCCGCCGAGCGCGTCTTCCCGGTGCTGACGCCCGCGCTCGCCGATGCCCGCCCCCTGATGAGGCCCCCGCGATGATCACGCTCGACGGTGTCCGCAAGGCGTACGGCACGCGCCCGGTGCTCGACGGCATCTCCCTCGGGCTGCTCCCGGGGCGGGTGACCGCGTTGGTCGGCCCGAACGGCTCGGGCAAGACGACGCTGATCAAGCTCATCCTCGGCCTCGCGCGGCCCGACGCGGGCCGGATCCTGCTCGACGGGGCGCCGATCGACGAGGAGGGCCGCTACCGGCGCCGGATCGGCTACGCACCGCAGGCACCGCGCTTCCCGGAGAACCTGGCCGTGGGCGAGGTCTTCGGGATGCTGCGCGCCCTGCGGCCCGGTGCGGAGACCGACGAGTCGCTGCTCGAGTCCTTCGGCCTGCGCAACGAGTGGGCGACCCCCGTCCGCACGCTCTCCGGCGGCTGGCGGCAGAAGCTCAGCGCCGCCTGCGCCTTCCTCTTCGTCCCGGACGTGCTGATCCTCGACGAGCCGACGGCCGGGCTGGACCCGATCGCGAGCGGCCGGCTCAAGGCCGAGCTCCGGACCGCGCGCGAGGACGGGCGCACCGTGCTCGTGACCTCGCACATCCTGAGCGAGCTCGAGGAGCTCGCCGACGACGTGGCCTTCCTCTCCGACGGCCGGCTCCGCTTCGGCGGACCGGTCTCGGCGCTGCTGGCCGAGACGGGGATGCGGCGGCTCGAACCGGCGATCGCGGCGCTGCTGGGCGGTCTCCGGGTCGAGGATGGCGGCGCCGCGGGCGCCGGTGGCGCGGGACGGCGCGCGTGAACCCGCTCGTCCTCGTCCTCAAGGCCGGTGTCCGCGACCTCGCGCGCAATCGCTGGCTCCTCGCCTACGGCATCACGCTCGCGGTGGTGACGGAGTCGCTCTTCTTCTTCGGCGGCACCGGGAACCAGGTGGTGCTGAGCCTCCTGAACGCGACGCTGCTGCTGGTGCCGCTGGTGGCGCTCGTCTTCGGCACGATGCACGTGTATGCGTCGCGCGAGTTCGTCGAGCTCCTGCTGGCGCAACCGCTGCCGCGCCGGGCGGTGTTCGCCGGGCTCTACCTCGGGCTCGCGATCCCGCTGGCCGGGGCGTTCCTCGCGGGGATCGCGCTGCCGATGGCGCTCCACGGCGTTGGTGGGGGTGCGCCGCTCGGGGCGCTGCTGCTGCTCGCCGCGGGAGGCGCGCTGCTCACGGCCGCGTTCTCCGCGCTGGCGATGGCGATCGCGCTCGGCACCGACGACCGGCTTCGCGGGATGGCGATCGCGCTCGGCGCCTGGTTCCTGCTCACGATCGGCTACGACGGCGCGGTGCTCGCCGTCGTCTCGACCTTCGGCGAGTGGCCGCTCGAGCGGCCGCTCCTCGGCCTGATGCTCGGCAACCCGGTGGATGTCGCGCGCGTGCTCGTGCTCACGTCGCTCGACGCCTCCGCGTTGCTGGGCTATACCGGTGCGCTCTTCCGGCGCGCCTTCGGCGGCGCGCTCGGACCCGCGATCGCGCTCGTCGCGCTCACGCTCTGGGTGGCGCTGCCGGTGTTCTTCGCGCGTCGGCGCTTTCTCCGGCGCGACTTCTGATGCACGTTCCACTGACCCCGAATCCCCCCGGAGAGCCCGTCATGTCCCGTTCCTCGTCCGTCGTCCGATCGTTCGCCTGCGCGCTCCTGGTGTTCCTCGCGGCCTGCGGCGGTGAGCAGCCGGACGCCGATGACACCGATGACGACGCGAAGGCCACCACGACGGTCGCCAGCGCGCAGGCTGCGGGCGAGAAGATCTACCAGCAGCGCTGCCAGAGCTGCCATCAGCCGAACGGCGAGGGAACGACCGGCGTCTATCCGGCGCTGGCAGGGTCGGAGTACGCGACCGCGGCCGACGCCGGTGTGCCGATCCGGGTCGTGATGCACGGCCTCCAGGGGCCGATCACGGTCAAGGGCGCCGAATACAACAGCCTGATGCCGGCGTACGGGATCGGCATCGTGATGTCCGACGAAGAGGTCGCGGCGATCGTGACGTACATCCGCTCGTCCTGGGGCAACAGCGCGAGCGCGGTCACGGCCCACGACGTGCACGAGGTGCGCGAGGCGACGAAAGGCCACACCGGCGCGATGACGGCGGACCTGCTGAAGCCGCTGCTCGCCCGGAAGTAGCGGCGCCTCAGGCTGGGGGTGCGACCTTCCCGCTCGAGCGGAAGTACACGCTCCGCCAGCGCTCCACCTTGTCGAGCACCTGCCGGACCGTGATGCGCGGCATCCGGTCGAGCCGGTTCTCCATCGAGACGGGATAGTCCTCGCCCGGCTCGCCGTACGCGTCGATCATCAGGTCGCGGAACCTGCGATAGGGGCCGACGCGCTTGGGATTCGAGTAGCCGATCAGGCTCACCACCGGCCGGTCGAGCGCGACGCTGATGTGCAGCGGACCGGTGTCGGGCGAGAGCACGAGCGCGGCGCCGTCGAAGATCCCGACGAGCCCGCGCAGTCCGCCGTTGCCGAGCGCGCTGAACGGCTTCACGCGGGCGCGTCCGAGGATGACGCGCTCGGCGTGCTCTTCGCGCGGGGAACGCCCGCCCACCAGCACCGGCTGCAGCCCGAAGTCGTGCCAGAGCGCGTCGCTCACCTCGGCCCAGCGCTCGGGGAGCCAGTCCTTCTGCGGCTTGCTGGTGGCGACGACGATCGGCGCGACGGGACGGTCGAAGCGCGCGAAGAAGTCGCGCTGCCAGGCGCGCTCCGCGTCGTTCCAGGGACCGAGCCCCCAGCCGACCGGTTCGTGCGGCACGCCCAGCCACTCGCAGAACTCGAAGTACTGGTCCTGCACGTGCCCCATCGCGCGCGGCGGGATCCGGTGCGTCGTAAAGAGCCAGTTGGCGTCGCGGGCGCGGGCGCGGTCGAACCCGAGCTTTACCGGCGCGTGCGTGAAGCCGGTGATGATGCCGGCCTTGAAGTACACCTGCAGGCCGATGACGAGGTCGAACCGGCGCGCCGAGAGTTCGCGGCGGATCTCGGCGAAGCCGCGCAGGCCCCTCCTGCGGTCGAAGAGCAGGATCTCGTCCACCGCCGGATGGCCGCGCACGAGCGAGGCCGGGCCCGGCTGCAGCACCCAGGTGAGGTGCATCGCGGGATGGTGGCGCTTGAGCGCGGTCAGCACGGGCAGCACGTGCACCGCGTCGCCGACGGCGGACATCATCACGATGCAGACGCGGTCGAGGGGCACGCGGCTCACGCGGCCGCTCCGGAGAGGGCGCGCAGGCGGTCGAGCTGGTCGTCGGTGATCGCGAGCGCGGCCTGGGCGCGCCGCTTGCGCAGCGAGCGGAGGAGCCGCGTCAGGTTGCGCACCGCGACCGTGGCGTCGTCGGGCGCACCGAAGCGCACGCGGTCCACGTCGAGCACGTAGGCCGTCCACGCGCCGTCGGCGCGCGAGAGGTAGACGTTCTTCGCGTTGAGATCCGGATGATGCGCGCCGGCGCGCGCGAGCGCGCGGAGCAGGGCGGCGACCGCGACGACCTGACCCTCGCGTTCGACCTCGTCGGCGCGGGCCCACGCGGCCGGCAGGTCGTCCCCGTCGGGCAGCCGGCGCGTGGCGACGTCGCTGCGGCAGAAGAGCGGACCCGCCGGATAGACGAGGTACGCGACGACCTCCGGCGTCGGGACGCCGGCCGCGCGCAGGCGATGCGAGGCCTCGAGTTCCCAGGGCGCGCGTCCGGGGACGGGGAAGAGGTCCCCGGTGATCGAGGCGAGCAGTCCGCCGTGCTGTGCGTGCCGCACCACGACGTCGAGGTCGGTGCCGGGCAGTCGCGCGCCCCATGCGGTCGTCCGTCCCTGATGCGCCGTCGCGCCCGGGCGCGTCGCGGCCCAGCCGTGGAGCGTGCGGCAGACGCCGAGCACGTCGCGCAACCCGGCCACGGCGCCAGCGAGTGCGACGACCGTGGTGTCCCCCGCCCGGAAGCGGTCGTAGCCCGTCGGTGCGCTGGAGACCCGCGTCGTCACCGCTTGACGCGGAAGACGGGAAGGGCCTGGCTCTTCCCCTTGAGCTCCATCGGCGGCAGCGGCTCGAGCGGGGGCGGGGACCCGAGGGCGGCCCGCAACGGCTCGGAGAGGAGGATCTCGCCCGCGCCCGCGACGCCACAGAGCCGGCTCGCGACATTCACGGGATCGCCGATGACTGTGTACTCGAGGCGGCGGTCGCTGCCGATGTTCCCCGCGAAGACGTCACCGACGTTCAGCCCGATGCCGATCTGCAGCGTCGGCCGACCCTCGAGGCGCCAGCGCGTGTTGAGCCGGTCGAGCTCGGTCATCATGTCGAGCGCGGCGTTCATCGCGCGGTCGCAGTCATCGGGCTCGCCGATCGGCGCGCCCCACTGCGCCATCACGGAGTCGCCGATGAACTTGTCGAGCGTGCCGCCGTGGCGGAACACGCATTCCACCATCTCGGTGAAGTACTCCGTGAGGAGGCGCGCCATCTCGTCCGGGTTCATCGTCTCGGACATCGCCGTGAAGCCGCGGATGTCCGAGAAGAGGATCGCGACGCGGCGCTTCTCGCCCCCGAGCTTCACCGCATCGGGGCTCGACGCGATGCGCGCCGCGAGGTTCGGCGTGAAGAAGCGCTCGAAGTTGCTGCGCGCCAGCAACTCGCGCCGGATGCGCTCCGCGAACTGCCCGTTCTCGAGCGACACCGCGGCGATCCCCGAAAACGCGATCAGGAAGTCGAGGTCGGTCTCGTTGAAGCGCTTCAGCGAGAAGTTGTCCACGTAGAGCACGCCGAGCGCCTTGTCCTCGCTGCCGATCAGCGGCACGCACATCGCCGAGCGCACCTTCTGCAGCAGCACCGACTGGCCAGTGAAGCGCTGGTCCTCGCCGGCGTCGTCGGAGAGCACCGCCACCTTGTCCACGACCGCGGTGCGCGCGATCGACTGCGGGATCTCCCGCGACGCCTCCTCGCCCCGCCGGTCGCGCGCGATGCTCGGCTGCAACTGGCCCTGGGCGTCCATCAGCAGGATGGCGCAGCGGTCCGCTTCGAGTGTCTGGAACGCATACTCGGCGATCTTCACGAGCAGGGCGTGCACGTCGGTGGCGCGCGTCAGGCCCTTCGAGACCTCGAGCAGGATCGCGAGCTTGCGGCGGTCCTTCTCGGCCGCATCCCCCTCGGCCGTGAGATGGGCGTGCACGTTGCGGTGGTCGCTGAGCGACGCGCCGAACTCGCCGGTCTTGGGGATCTGCCGGACGATCGTCGCGCCGGCGCGTGGCGTCGCGGGCGCGGCCGGCGCCGCGGCCGCCGCCTGTGTGGCCACGGTCGGCGCGGCGGCGGGGGCTCCGGGGACCACGGGGGTCGGCGCGAC
>JANNLH010000151.1:0-23539 GCA_031396725.1 Gemmatimonadaceae bacterium
CAGCACACGGAGCATCACGACCATCAGCGCGACGAGCCCGAGCCCGAGCCCCAGCATCGCCGGCGGATGGAGCAGCGACCACTCCATCCCCTTCTCATAGAAGTTGGCGCACTTGACGCCGAAACGGTCGAGACCGGCGAAACGGGACGGAGGGTGTGAGGTGTGAGGTGTGGGGTGTGAGGTTCCATCCTCCGCAGTCCTCTGTGCCCTCTGTGCCTCTGTGGTGATAGCAGTTGCAGGAAGACTCCGCCTCCGCCGCCCAACGATCATCACGGGCATCAAGGTCAGAGCCAGGATCAGCGACCCCCCGACGGACATCACGACCGCCAGCGAAAGATCCCGGAAGAGAGCCGCCGCCAACCCCTTCACGAAGATGATCGGCCCGAACACCAGCAGCGTCGTGAGCGTCCCCGCGAGCAGCGGTCCCGCGACCTCCTCGGTGGCCTCGATCGCCGCTTCCTCGGTGGACTCCCCGGTCTCCTCCCGGCGCCGTCCCGTGGCATCGGCGACCACGATCGCGTTGTCCACCAGGAGCCCGACGCCGAGTGCCAACCCGCCGAGCGAGAGCACGTTCACCGTGACGTCGAAGAGCTGCAGGAAGACGAGCGCGATCAGGACCGACAACGGCAGGATCGCCGCGATCGCGAACGACGACCGCCAGTCGCGCAGGAAGACCAGGATCATGATCAGCGAGAGGATCCCGCCGAGCACGATCTCCTGCCCGAGGTTCGAGAGCGCGTCAACGACGAAGTCCGCCTGCGCCGCCACGACGTGCATCCGGATGTCCGGGAACTCCGCCTGCAGCAGGTCGATCGTCTCGCGCATCCGCGAGGTCACTGCTACCGTGTTGGACCCTGCGTCCTTGTAGACCACGAGCCCGACCGCCGCCCCGCCGTCGAGCCGCGTCAGCGTCCGCGGGTCCGCCACCGTGGAAGTGATCGTCGCGATGTCGCGCAGCCGGTAGTTGCTGCGCACCGGCCCGATCGGCGTGTCCGCGATCTCGTCGAGCGCCCGGAACTCCGTCAACGCCCGCACCGAGAATCGGAACTGCCCGCGCCGCACCGTGCCGCCCGCGCCATTCGCGTTCGCCGCGCGCACCGCCGTGGCCACGTCGTCCGTCGAAAGCCCGAGCGAGCGCATCCGCTCCGGGTCCACCTCGATCCGGATCTCGTCCTCCGGCGCGCCCACCACCGCAACGCTCGCCACGCCGCTGATCTGCTCGAGACGCCGCGCGTGCACGTCGAGCGCCGTGCGTCCGAGCAGGCGCAGGTCGTTGAGCCCCGTGAGCCCGACCACCGCGATCGGCCGTTCACCGGGATCGCTCGTGAGCAGCGTCGGCCGCTCGGCGCCCTGCGGCAGCCGCGCGCGTGCCTGGTCGAGCCGCTCGCGCACTTGCAGCACGGTCGTCTGCATCGGCGTGCCCCACGCGAAGCGCGCCGTCGTCACCGCCTCGCCGTTCCGGCTCACCGAGCGCAGTTCGACGATACCCGGCGTCGCCGCGATGTACTGCTCGATCGGCTCCGCGACGAACCGGCTCACCTCTTCCGCCGCCGCGCCGTCGTAGAGCGTGCGGATCGTGAGCACCGGCAGCGTCACGTCGGGAAGCAGCGTGACGGGGAGCCGCGAGAGCGAGACGCTGCCGAGGAGCACGATGGCAAGCGTCGCCGCCACCGTCGTCACCGGACGACGGACTGCGAAGGACGTGATCGACACGGGGAGGAGGTCGCGGTTCGGGGAAGGTCGCTCAGTCCTGCGCGCCGGCCGTACGCTCGCGCGACGCCACCACCCGCACCTGCGCGTCGTGCGTCAGCGTCAGGTGTCCCTCGATGATCACCTGGTCACCGGGATTCACCGGGATCAGTCCGCTCGCCGAGTCGGGGAGCACCTCCGTCTGCCGTCCGTTCGAGCGCCCCGCCTGGATGTACGTCCACTGCGCGCGCCCGCCCTTGATCACGAACACGAGGTCGCGTCCATCGCGCTGGATGATCGCGCGCGTCGGCACCAGCCGTCGGTTCGGGAGCCGCTGCGCCTCGAGCCGCACGTCGGCGTACATCCCGGGACGCAGCGCGCCGGTGCCGGTCGTGCGCACGAAGACCCGGCCGGCACGGGTCGTCGAGTCCACGAGCGGCAGCACGGCGACCACCCGGCCGTTGAACGCCTCCCCGGAGGCCGCCGCGCTCGTGATCACCGCCGTCCCGCCGATCTTGATCAGCGGCAGGTCGTGCTCGAGCACCGCCGCCTCGATGCGCAGGTTGCGCAAGTCCACGATCGACGCGACCTCCGCTCCGCCGCTCACGAGGTCCCCTGGCACCGCGGTCACGCGGTCCACCACGCCGTCGAACGGCGCGAGGATCTCCGAGCGCAGGCGGTCCAGTTTCGCGCGCTCGAGCCGCAGCCGCGCCGCGGCGAGGCCCGAGCGGATCACGAACGCGTCGAGCCGGTTCTGCGGCGGCATCACGCCCGTGATCGCGGAGTCGGGACGATAGAGGTCGCCGTACGCGGCCTCGGACACCTTCACCGCGACCTCGGCGTCCTTCATGTCGAGGTCGAACGATCGCGGGTCGAGTTGCACCAAGGGTTGCCCCTTCCTGACCCGGTCACCGGGGCGGATCAGCACCTTGTCCACGCGTCCCGCGACCTCCGTGCGGACCCTCGCCTCCGCGTCGGAGCGCACCTGCCCGGTCGTGTTCACCGAGAGGATCAGGTCGCCGTCGGTGACGTCCTCGGCCACCACCGGGAGGCTGACGTTCGAGGGACCCGAGCCGCCCGTGTCCACCGCGGCGGCAGAGGAGTCCGCACCGACGGCGGCGCCGGCGGCAGCGCCGGCCTTGTCGCAGCCGAGGATGATGAGAACCGCGAGGACCGCGAGGACGGGGAGCAGCGGGCGTAGGACCGGCATGGAGGCGCGAGTTGGGAAGGTGATGCGTTCGGACGTGCGGGGGATTGGTCCCCCCGCGGCGGTCAAGGGTTGCCGCGCGAAGCGGCCGTTCATCTCACGCGGCTCGGTCACTTCTTGACCCGCATCCGCGCGATGTGCGTTCCGCCGGTGTCCTCGTCCTCGACCGGCACGAGGAGCTCGCCATTCGGCAGGAGCGCGACCGGCAGCTGCATGCCGCGGATCGTCCCCGCGTACGCACCGTCGGAGGCGAAGACATCGAGCACCTGCTCGCCGGCGCCGCGGATCGTGCGCTGCACCCAGAAGGTGCCGTCGCGCAGCAACAAGAGGTCGTGCACCTGCGGGAAGAAGGGCGCCGTGCCGAGCTTCGCGAGCACGTCCTCGACCGGGACCTTGCAGGTCCGCGAGTCCGCACCGAACCGCACCTGCATCCCATCCGGGTAGAGCGCGCGCACGTCCTCGACGGTCGGGGCGCGCAGCGGCACGGGTCGTCGGACGCTCGCGAGCGGCCGCGCGCCCTCGTAGAGCCAGAGTTCGTAGTTCGGCCCGACATTCGCCAGGAGCCGCGGACCATTCGCCGACCAGGTGAGCCCCGGCGCGAAGAGCGGGTCCATCCCGCTGAAGCTGACGCACCCGAAGTCCGCGGCGATCCCCTTCGGCCGCGCGATCGAGAGCAGCGGTGCGCTCGCGGCGATCGTGTCGCCGCGCAGCGCGACCCCGCTCCCGCTGTCGCTGAAGGTGCGCTCGATCATCCAGAGTCCGCCGGTGCGGAACGCGATCCGCTCGGCGCGCGCGAGCGCGCCGTCGAGCCGCAGGTCCCCCGTGGGGTCGAGCGAGGGCCCCCACCGCACGAGCGCCTGTCGCACGACGTCCTGCACGACGAGCGTGTCCCCCTGCGACGAGAGCGAGACCGGCAGCTGCATCTCGCCCGGGCCATCGCCCTTCCGGCCCATCGAGCGCTCGTGCCGCCCCTCGCGCGAGAAGCGCAGGACGACGGGATCGCGCTGCAGCACGTAGACGCGCCCGCCGCGATCGGCCAGGACGCTCGAGGGATGCACGCCGGTGAAGAGCCAGGGCTCGCCGAGCGAATCGCGCAGCACGTCGATGCGCTCGAAGGTCCACGGGAGCACACGATCGACGGACCCGGACGAGACGATGCGCACGCCGGCCGAGTCGGTGCGCGTGACGTCGGGGTCCCCGGCGTCGGCGCGGGAGCAGCCGGAGGCGCCGGCCGCGAGCACCGAGAGGAGGCCGAGCAAACGCAGTGTCGGGGGGAGCGGCAGCATGGCGCGAGGTGGCGAGGGTGGCGAGGGTGGCGTAGCCTAGATGGCCCCCGGCGGCGGGAGCGTCAAGAGCCACTAATCATCTCCTAATCTGCCCCTCGCGCGCCCAGGCCGCCCGGGATGTGAGAAGGGGCGCCGGCAGTCCCCGGCGCCCCCCTCATACCTCCCACCTCACACCTGCAGTTCGATCACATCCGATGCCGCTGGAGGTAGAGCAGGTCGTCCTCGTCCGCCTTGGTCGTGTAGACGGTCCCATTCCCGAATCCGACCACATTCACGCGCTCCGGGATCCGCACCTGATGGGTGACCGCGCCCGCCGCGTTGATCACGTCGTACAGGATCCCCTTGGCCCCGGCCGGCTCCATCCGGCGCACCCAGAGTTCGCCGTTCGGACGCGCGAAGAGCGCCGCTTGCCCCGGACGGAACGGCGGCTTCACCTCCGGCCAATTGTCGAGCGGCTCGAGCGGCGGGGCGTTCGGCCCGGGCCCCATCTGCGCGCTGCGACGTGTGCCGCCGGCGCCGGCATCCATCGTGATCATCATGCCGTTGGAGCGCGCGCGCACGCGCATCGCCTCCTCCTCCTTGCGGTCCGCCTCGGTGAAGCGGATCGGCGTGTACTTGATCGGTGCCGAGCTCTGCCGCGTGCCGTTCGCGAGCACCCAGTCCACGTGATAGTCCGCGCCGCGCACGATCGCGACGCGCCCATCCGGGAAGACGGTCCATTCGTCGCGCACGGCCAGCGGATTCGCGCCACCGACCATCACGCGCATGTTCCCCTGTGAACCGCTCGCCTGCACGTTGGCCTTGGCCAGCCGCACCCAGCCGAGCGAATCGAGCTTGCGGGCCGAGCGGTCGTAGCGCGTGATCACGGCCGAGTCGGCGCCGCGCGGCGCACCATCGGGTCCGCGCGAGATGCCGGCGGACTCAAAGTAGAGTCGCCCGCGCGCGTCGATCGCGCGCGGGATGTCCATCCCCATCCGGAAGGTCGCCTGCTGCGGCGCGGCGCCGGCCTGCCGCTGCACGGGCCGGTCGCCATTCGGCAACGGGGCCTCGATCTCGACCCGGAACTGGTCGACGGCCTTGCCGTCGGGCGTGATCGCGAGATAGCGCTGATTGAGCGGATCGTAGAGGTAGGAGCTGTCCCGCGGCGCCGCGAAGAGCCGCATCGGCAAGCCGAACTCACCGGGCCCGCTCCCTTCTCGGCCGATCTTCGTCGCGCTCTGCGCGGCGAGGTCGACCAACTGCACGACCTTGTCGCGCGCATCGGCGACGACGACGCGGCCATTGCTCAGCTCACGCAGCCCGCTGACGGCCGAGAACGGCTCCTCGAACGTGGCCTCGGCGGTCGGAAGCGGACGCTGCTGCTGCGCCGTCGCCGCAGAGGGTACGGACGCGAGGACGGCGGCCGCGACCAATGGAAATGCGGCCGGGAGACGATTGAACGGGATCATGGGACTCTCGAACGATGGGTTGGGAGCGCCGGGCAACGCCGACGTGGGTGGGACGCCACTTGAGTCACCCCCACCCCGGCGAGGGTTGCCAGCTCCACCTACGGCCGGAAGGCCGACGGTCGACCCCGATGCCATGATGAGCGGCTGCATGGTCGAAGCCCGCACCGCGTGTGCACCCTCGTCGACCTCCCCCAAGCTCGCCCGGCGGGGCGACCTCCAGTCACGGCAGCTTTGTTCTCGCTCTCCAACTCAGCGCCCGTCCGGGAGACACCGGCCTCAGAGCATCAATCCGTGTCGAATCGCCGCTATCATACACGCGCAGAACGGCCTAGGCACATATTGCGCTTTTCTGGCGCCTTCTAAACGTTATTGCACCTTGAGGCGCTCGACCCTCGCGGGCGAGCAGTTCCCGCGCAGGTCACACCATAGTGTCCGCGCCAGGCTCGAGGTCCACCCGTAGAGGAGGTTCCAGATGAAAGCCATGAAGCTCCGCCTGTCGTCCGCATTCGTAGTGCTCGTCGGCGCGCTCTATCTGGCGAGGCCCGCGAGCGCTACGCCGCGACCCGAAGTCGCCTGCGGAATCGTGTACTGCATCCAAGAGACGAGCTGCCCAAGCGAGCAGTGGCTTCTGGGCTACTGCGCCGGGAAGGATTGCCCAGGGCTACCGGGTTGCGCGGAGGGCATTCCGGTATGCAACGGTCGTGCGGCCGTGTATTGCAACGAGAATGTCGAGTGAGCTAGCTCCGCGATCGCAGTGATTCGCTGAATGTGCACACCGACCGGTCCAATCTGCAGTAGCCGGTCGGTGCGCTTCAAAGCCGGACTCAAACCGGAGGCGCTCATGTCGATGAGCTTTGATCGAGCACTTAACCTGTTGCTTGTCGTTTCGGCGGTGGCCGTGGCATCGGCGGTGACGCATCGGGAGTTCTTCTCCGCACCGAGTGATGACGTGGGGAAGCGATTCGTGGACTCGAAGAACTGGCGAGAGATCGCGACCGCAGGCACAGGCTTTGGCCCTTCGAACGCGCCCGTAGTGGTCACCGTCTTTAGCGACTTCGAATGTCCCTTTTGCAAACTTTTTCATGAAGGACTGCAAGCAGTCCGAAAGAAGCATCCCGAACTGGTCGCTGTTTCATTCGTCCACTTCCCGCTCTCCTACCACGAATCCGCGCGTCGAATTGCAGTAGCATCCGAGTGCGCCGGAAGGCAGGACAAGTTTGAGAGGTTCGTGGATTTCGCGTTCTCCCGTCAGGATTCGCTTGTCTCGCTCCATACCGACGCTCTCGCATCGGGTGCGATGGTGCCCTCGCTGACCGAGTATCGGGATTGCATCGCGAGGAATGAGCCTGCTGTGAAGATCGACAGATCGCTCGCGCTGGGACGCGACCTTGCAGTTAAAGGCACCCCGACGGTGTTGGTCAACGGTCGGCGCTACGTATCCGCTCCCGATTCGATAGAACTTGAAGAAGCGATCCTCGCGGAAGCGGGGATTCAGCGAAGCATTCGTGGCAAGCAATGAACTACCGCGCGGTTTTCCTGATCGGACTATCCCTGGCCCTTCCTCGGCCCGGATGGACGCAGGCCCGGGTGTCGCTCGCGCCCGCGCGCGACACTGTCGCGGAGGAGTTCCTGAGTGTATCGTCGGCGCACGAACTCGGCGACGGGCGTGTCGTGATTGCGGACCCGCGCGCGAGACGAGTAGTCGTGGCGGATTTCGCGACCGGTCGTGCCTCCGCAGTCGGGCGAGTCGGAGACGGACCGGGAGAGTACAGATCACCGCGACAATTGCTCAGACTCGGCGGTGATACTCTCTTACTGTTCGATACGCAGTTACGTCGGCTGAGCTACATGATCGCGGGAGGATTGCCAATCCCCATTCCCCCGGAACTCGCGCGCAGTGCCACGAGATTCGAGTACCCGATCCGAGGCGCCGCCCGCGATGGGCGGATTCTGGCACTGGTTCCCCTGCTCGGTGGTGACAAGAGCTTCGACGCGACGTCGGCACAGCTTCCGACTCGCACAGAATCGGTGTTAGTCGTCACCTCACGGCTAGCGGATGCCCGCACCGAGGTAATCGCCCGCCTGCGTGGACGCTTCCGCGGACTCGGCGTGACGCGCCGGACATCTGGCTCCCGCGTCATCGAGTTCGAGCTCGCTAACCCGTTCGGCGTCGAAGAGCAAGCGTGGCTCTTCCCTGATGGGTGGATCGCTGTGGTGTACAGCGATCCGTATCGCGTCTCTTGGATTGATCCTGCCGGAAAAGAAATAGTCGGCGCACCCTTGCAGCGCGCGCGACAGCGCGCCAATGCGGAGGAACGCACATTCGCTATCGCGCGGGAATGGCCGACAATGCCCGCCCCTCCGCTGCGCGTAGAAGATTTTCGGGGATGGCCGGACTTCGTTCCTCCGTTTCCCATCGACGCGCTCGTTCCGATGCGCGATGGGCGAATCGCGATTGAGCGTATGCTTACGTCACACTCCAGCTCGCGTGCCTATGACATCGTAGACAGATCCGGCAGTTCCGTGACAACGATTGCTGTGCATCTCCGCGAGCGTATCGTGGGATTCGGGACTCGATGGGTCTACATCGCCAGTCGCGACGATGACGGGATAGAGAGACTGACGCGGCACCCGCTGTCCTTCTAGTTCGGCCGAGCGGAGGCGGCGGACATCAGCATACACCCCTCGCCGGCTTACAACACAGCCGATGGCGAGGCGTCGGGCTCGGGACCAATGCTCCAACGTCGCGCGGTCGCCGTGTCGTCTCAGCATCGACCTAGGTCATTGCGCGCGCGTCGGCGGCTCGCGACCTGATCTTCGTCGCTACCAACCCGATCGTGCTATTGTGTCGCGAAACTCGCCATTGACATTGTTCCGGCTGAATTGCGAGTTACACACGCGGCTGAGTACAAGTCGAGCCACCAGTGCCAGGGTCAACGGAGGCGAGTTCGA
Source organism: Gemmatimonadaceae bacterium (assembly GCA_031396725.1). GTDB lineage: Bacteria > Gemmatimonadota > Gemmatimonadetes > Gemmatimonadales > Gemmatimonadaceae > Pseudogemmatithrix. The sequence goes on from JANNLH010000151.1 coordinate 8,583, forward strand.
TCCAACCTTGCAATCGGTGGACGCATCGCTGAGGACTGCCAGTGAGCTCGAGTTCTGTTTGTGACCGCACATTCGTTCGTCAGCGGCAGGCGTAAAGTTGCGTTGATTGAATAGGACGCCGCGCGCTTCTCTCCGTAAGAGCTTCGATCCCCGGGGCGATGACACTCGGACTCCGCGCAGCACACGAACGGCATCGCGACTCTGGATGTGAGTCGACCGGCGTTCCTGTTGTCACTTCGCGATACAGAGCCACTGAAACGTGCTCGATGACGGGAGCTGTTATGGAAACGACCGAGGGGCGCGGAAAGCAGAAGTTTCTTTTCGAGCGCGGGTTCGCGGCTGTGGCCGTAGCCTTGGCCCTGGTGATGTCAGCTTGGATCATCCGAACGCAGCGGATGGAACTGCGACAAGTGCGAGACGAACTGACGCGAATGCACAGGAGATTCGCGACGGTCCGTACTGAGCTTTCAGGGCATCGGCAGGCGTTGCGGCGTCATCGCGTCGCGGGCTCGATCGTCACTGGAACCAGCGTGTGGTCACGGTTGGACACAACGATTGCCGTACAAGATGGTATCTACCTGATCACGGCGAGCGAGTGTAGGTCCTGTTCTGATTGGACGCACCGCCTCAGGGATGTAGACTCGATGTCCAGAAGCGCCCTTACGGAACTGGTGCTCGATCGACAGGTATCCTCAAGCTCCTCGAAGGTAGCTTCTTCGGGAAGACTGATCGGTGCCCGCGGGTTCTTTGTCGATCTGCTCCCGTCCAACGAACTGCCGATTGCTGCGGTTGTTCGTGAAGGTCATGTGCTTGCGCTGCTTCGCGACGTCAACACGCTTGTCGCTGAGTTGCGCTCCGATGATCGGGTGCCGTGAAGAGGTCCGCGTGATAACAAACGACGAGAGTTGGAGGCATCCAATGCGGAGAGACTGGACACGACGGATGGCGTTCCCGATTGTATTCGCTCTGTACGCCCTGCTACTCGGGGGTTGGAGTCGGACCGACCAACGGAACGCGGGGTGTGTGCAAGAACCGAACAGCTGCTGCTGGTGCCATGAAGGCGATCCGTGGCTCCCTCCCGTTTGCATGAGGTCGATCCTCGGAGCCCACTGCAGCTGTTACGAGCCGTCGCTGGGCGGAATATTCTGCTCAATCGGCGGCTGTTGGGTCGAGTGAGGAGTCGGCGATGCCCATCGCGCGTTTCGTGCCGGCCCGTCTGTGGAAATTGCCTGGGCGCGTTAGGGTCGCCGTGTCGCGACCGGGGTTCGTCGCGACGGTGCGTTCGCGCGCGATCGTCTGCGTTGTCGGCGTCGCTGCGCTTCAGCTCGCAAACGCGCTTCACGCATCGCAGGCGCAGGCTGCTCGACGTCAGATCGGCGGCGACGACGGGCTGCTCGCATTTGGGGTTATGGGACCCGTCACCGCAGGCGAATCGCTGATCGCGATAGTTGATCGCCTCGAGTGTCAGGTTGCCCTCGTGCGGACCCGTGACAACAGCCTTCTGCGCCGAATCGGCGGATGTGGACGAGGACCTGGCGAACTCGTCCGAATTGACGCGATCACGTTCAAAGGTGATACGGTATTGGTCGCCGAGCAGCGAACCCTGCACTTCCTTCACTTGCGGGGCTCGACCATCCGGAAGCAGGGGCTCCAATTGGGGCCGTATGCGCTTCAGATTACCTCGATGGGCTTGATCGACGACAGCACGGCGGTCGTGGCCATTGGCCTCCCGTCTTTGGAAGTACTGCGCAAAGTGACGGATCCCGCTGCGCACGAGTACTTGAGAGTCGTCGATCTGAGAACGGGACTCACACTGCGCAGCTTCGTCCATGACTCACTCATCGGACCCAGCAATCAGGCGCCGGGATGGACGAGAGACCTGCCAATGTGTTCGTCCCCACATCCTTCCGGCGGCGCTCGCGTGGTGACGCTGAACCCGTGGACATTCGAGCTGACTCAGTACCACCTCACGCGCGACGATGTCTCGGTGCAGTCCTCACACCTTACAAAGGTCGACGGCCTCACGGGACCTGACGAGCACTCGGGTAGACGGCGAGTTGGACTAGCATCGACAGCGTGCAGCAGCTTCGGCGTCTTCGCTAAGTGGAGTCGATCTGATGGCGGTCGACGCTCAGGTGTGCTCCTGGTTGACGAGTATCTGCATGGTCGACGACCGATCGTGCGCTTTGGACCCACAGATTCGCTGTTCTTTGGAACCGCGGTGGCAGCTTGGGGGTCGGAGGTCTTCCTACGATCCAATGAGCTCAGGGATTGGCCCGTTCTTACCGGACTGGACCTTCGAGCTTCCGCGCGCTGATGAAATGGCGCGTTGCTCGCGCTCACACCGTTCCAGCTCGAGTTCGGCCCCGTGCGAAACGCTTCCCGAAGCACGCCGAGTCATCGGGCCTCCATAGAAGCGACAGGCGGAACTCGAACCCTCACGGCCTCTTTCTTTTCGCCCTGACACGCCGATCGATGTGAACGCGAGCGCGCCCGCGCCCCGCCGCTTCACTCGCTCGGCTTGAGCTCCATCTGCTCGTCCGGCCCGTCGCCGGCGGGCGCGCCCGCGCCGTCCACGACGTCGTCCTTGTCATCCGAGACCACGCGCGCGATCGCCGCCACCACGTCGCCCATCTCGAGGTCCTTGAGCTTGACCCCCTGCGCGACGCGCCCGGTCTCGCGGATGTCCTTCACCGCGCAGCGCAGCGACTGGCCGCCGCGCGTGATCAGCATCATCCCGTCGTCGGGGAGCACCTCCAGCAGGCCGACCACGTCCCCCGTGCGCTCGGTGCGGCGCACGGTCAGGATGCCCTTGCCGCCGCGCCCCTGCACCCGGTACTCGTCGATGTTGGTGAGCTTGCCGAGCGCGAGCTCGGTCACCACCAGCAGCGAGGCCTCGCGCTTCACGATCACCATGCCGACGACGCGGTCGCCGTCGCCAAGGGCGATCCCCTTCACGCCGGTCGTGTCGCGCCCCATCGGCCGGGCTTCCTGCTCGTGGAAGCGGATGCTCAGCCCGTGGCGCGTCACCAGCACGATGTCGTTGGTGCCGGTCGTGATCTGCACGTCGACGAGTTCGTCCCCCTCGTCGAGCTTGATCCCCTTGATGCCGGTCGAGCGCGGGTTGGAGTAGTCGGAGAGCGCCGACTTCTTCACCGTGCCGAGCCGGGTGCAGAACATCAGGTACTCGGTGTCCACGAACTCCTTCACCGGCACGATCGCCTTGACCGTCGTGTCGGGCGTGACGTTGATCAGGTTGACGATCGGCTTCCCCTTGGTCGCGCGGCCCCCTTCGGGGATCTCGTGCACCTTGAGCCAGAAGCAGCGCCCGTCCTGCGTGAAGACGAGCAGGTAGTCGTGCGTCTGCGCGACGAAGAGGTGCTCGACGAAATCGTCGGTCCGCAGCTCGGTGCCGATCGTGCCGACCCCGCCACGGCGCTGCTTGCGGTAGGTCGAGATCGACGTGCGCTTGATGTAGCCGGCGTGCGAGATGGTCACGACCATCTCCTCGTTGGCGATCAGGTCCTCGATCGAGAACTCCCCCTGGTCGCTCACGATCTCGGTGCGGCGCTCGTCGCCGTAGGTGTCGACGATCACCGCCAGCTCCTCCTTCAACACGCGCATCCGGCGCGCCTTGTCGGCCAGCAGGTCGGTCAGGTCCTTGATCATCGCCTGCACCTCGGCCAACTCCTCCTCGAGCTTCTCGATCTCGAGGCCGGTCAGCTTGGCGAGCCGCATGTTCAGGATCGCCTCGGCCTGCCGCTCCGAGAGCTTGAAGCGGCGCTGCAGCTGCGCGCTCGCCCCCGGCGTGTCCTCGGCCGCGCGGATGACCTTGATCACCTCGTCGATGTTGTCGACGGCGATCTTGAGGCCCTCGAGGATGTGCTCGCGCTCCTTCGCCTTGTCGAGGTCGAACTGTGTCCGCCGGACGATCACCTCGTGGCGGTGCGCGATGTAGTGCTGCAGCACCTCGCGCATCCCCATCACCTTCGGCACCAGCCGCTTGGAGATGGGATCCGGCACCAGCGCCAGCATGATCACGCCGAAGGTGCTCTGCATCGACGTGTGCTTGTAGAGCTGGTTCAGCACCACCCGCGGGATCGCGTCGCGCTTGAGCTCGATCACGATGCGCGTGTTCGAGTCCGACTCGTCGCGTAGGTCGGAGACGCCCTCGACCTTCTTCTCGCGCACCAGGTCGGCGATCGCCGAGACGAGGTTGGCGCGGTTCACCTGATAGGGGAGCTCGGTCACGACGATCTGCGACTTGTTCGAGCTCTCCTTCTCCTCGATCACCGCGCGGGCGCGCATCACGACCTTGCCGCGCCCCGTCTCGATGTAGTCCTTGATGCCGGCGCGGCCGTAGATGAAGCCGCCGGTCGGGAAGTCGGGGCCCTTCACCAGCGCGTGGATCTGCTCGGGCGTCAGCTCGGGGTCGTCCACCATCGCCGCGACCGCAGCCGCCACCTCGCGCAGGTTGTGCGGCGGGATGTTCGTCGCCATGCCGACCGCGATGCCCGACGAGCCGTTCACGAGCAGGTTCGGGAACGCCGACGGCAGCACCGTCGGCTCCTCGAGCCGGTCGTCGAAGTTCGGGGCGAAGTCGACCGTCGCCTTGTCGATGTCGGTCAGCATCTCGACCGCGATCCGCGTCAGCCGGCTCTCGGTGTAGCGGTAGGCCGCCGCCGGGTCGCCGTCGACCGAACCGAAGTTCCCCTGGCCGTCCACCAGCGGATAGCGCAGCGAGAAGTCCTGCACCATGCGCACGAGCGCGTCGTAGACCGACTGGTCGCCGTGCGGGTGGTACTTGCCGAGCACGTCGCCGACCACCGTCGCCGACTTCTTGTACGGCCGCCCCGGCACCAGCCCGAGTTCGTTCATCGCGTAGAGGACGCGCCGGTGCACCGGCTTGAGCCCGTCGCGCACATCCGGCAGCGCGCGGCTCACGATGACGCTCATCGAGTAGTTGATGAACGACTCCTTCACCTCGTCCTGGATCAGGCGGGGGAGGATCCGTTCCCGGTTGTTCGGTGCGGTCATTTTCAGAGGAGAAAGAGGGGGTGCGGGCGACCCCTGAAGTTAGCTCTCGGACATCGCTATTTCAATCGAATTTCTGCTCGCCGGGAGGGGAACGGCGATTCACCACAGAGGACACAGAGGGCACAGAGGAACGGCGCTCGCGCCGACGCACCGTGCCGAGGACTGCACCGCAAATGAGAAGGGGGCTCGGCGTCCGAAGATCTCGACGCCAGCCCCAATTCCTCGCCACGACGCACGATGGGAACGTCGTTGCAGTTCCCCCAAGAAGTGGCAGTTGCGGTTGTAGTTCCCCCGGCAGTGGCAGTTCCTCTGTGCCCTCTGTGCCCTCTGTGGTGAACAGCCGTTGCCGGCGAACCCAGCCTAGTTCTGATCCATCTCGTCCGCATCCTGCTCCGCCGCGATCGCCTCGCGCTCCGCCCGCCACCGGATGTACCACGACCGCGTCACCTCCCCCGCGAGATCCCGGTTCCCGAGCCCGAACGAGAGCGCCAGCGCCAACGCGATCGCCCCGAAGATGATCGCGAACGCCGTCGTCACGATCCCCGTCGCCACCCCGAGCTCCTGCAGCGACATGAACACCGCCAGCAGCACCACGCCCCCCTTCCCCGCCCGCGCCAGGATCTGCCCGCCGTGCAGCGACCCCGTGGACGCCGCGATCAGGGCCGACACGAAGTCCCCCAGCACGATCCCCAGGATCACGATCACCACCGCCGCGATCACGCTCGGCACATAGCTCACGAGTTCCGAGAAGACCTGCCCGAGGTAGTCGATGCCGAGCGTGTCCGCCGCCACCAGCATCGCCGTGAAGAGCACGAACCAGAACGCGAGATTCGAGAGCACGCGCGCGGGATTCACCCGCTCCCCCGCGTGCCCGACCTGGACGCCTCCCTTGGCGAGCACCGCATTCAGCTGCGCGCGCCGCAGCAGCCGCGCGACCCCCTTCTGCACGAGCTTCGCGAGGAGGAATCCGACGATCAGCACCACCGCGGCCCCGAAGAGCGCGGGGACGAACTCCCACAGGCGAAGCAGGCTCTCGCCGAGTCGATCGAAGAATGGCACGAGGGTTCCGGTGTCGAAGCCGGGGGCTAGAAGGTGAACCGCACCAGGGAATGATGGCCTCGCGCGCCCGTCGCCGCCGCCGCCGCGAGGCCCACCGGGTCGATCGTGAGCCGACCGAGGCCGAACTGTCGTCCCTCGTCCCGCCGCGGCTGCATGAAGCGCTCGGTGAGCACCACACCCAGTGCGGCGCCGGCCGCGCCGAAGCCCACCGTGATCGGCCCGTCGCGCTCCGCTTCACCCGCGACCAGCACGCCGACGCCCACCCCCATCAGCCCGCCGGCGAGTCCGCCGAGCGCGAGCAGCCGGCCTTCCGGGCGCGTGTGATCGTAGCGCTTCACGAGGAAGCGATCGGCGAGGTAGGTGCCCGCGAGCCCGCCGCCCAGCAGCGTCAACGCGACCGTCTGGGCCGCCGGATCGCTGCCGGCGATCGCCGTGCCGGCCGCCGCCGCCCCGATCACCGCACCGAGCCAGAGCGACGACACATCGCCCGCGGTGACGTTGTACGACGCATTCCCCGCGTAGAGCCGCCCGATCGCATAGCCCGCCCACCCGGCGGCCGTGATCACGATCGCGCGCGTCTGGTCGCTGGGCCCCCGGTCGTCGAAACCGGAGGGATCCACCGCGATCATCACCGATGACGCCGTGATCGCCGCAAGGTCGTGGCCGAAGACCGTGGCCATCGCCTCTCCCGGCGTCAGTCCATCACCGATCGCGAGCCCGGCGCCGGTGCCGACGAGGCCGCCGATCAGCGCGGCGCCGGCGGCCGCCTTGCCGTTCGCGTCCCCCGCCGTCGAGATGTACAGCGCCCCCGCCGCGCTGCGCCACGCCATCCGCGTGGCGAGGATCTGCCGGGCCTCCGTGATGTTCACGCGCCGCGTGAGCTCCGCGGCGGCGAAGAACGTCCCCCCCGCCATCACGAGGTATCCCGCCGTGGCGGTGACCCCGTCCTCCCCGACCATCGTCGCGAAGGCCGGTCCGTAGACGAGTAGTCCGAGGATCGTCTGGTCGCGCACGAACGCGTTGCGGATCGCATTCGACGTGCGCTCTTGCTGCGCGGCGGCGGGCATCGCGAGGGCGAGCGCCAGCGCGGCCGGGAGCAGGGATCGCTTCAGCATGGATGTCATGAATCTAGTTACACCCGACCGCCGACGCGGGTAATGCGAAAGACCCTCTCCCGGATGCCCGTGCGCCGCATCGCTCCACTCGCGACGATCCTCACCGCGGCCGTGCTCGGCGCTTCGTGCGCCGACTCCACGAGTCCGCTTCCCGCCGAGGGAGGCGTTCGCGTCCTCTTCATCGGCAACAGCCTCACCTACGCGAACGACCTCCCGCGCACCATCGCCGACCTCGCCAAGTCGGTGAACGACACACCCCTCGTCTACCGCACCATCGCCAAGCCGAACTACGCCCTTGAGGATCACTACTACGAGGACGTCGCGTCGCGCATCGGCGCGAACGACTGGGAGTTCGTCGTGATGCAGCAGGGACCGTCCGCCTCGACGATCGGCGCCGTGAGTCTCGCCTCCTGGTCGGCTGAGCTCGACCGCTTCGTCACCGCTGCCGGGGCGCGCTCGGTGATCTACCAGGTCTGGCCCGGCGGGACCGACTCGGTGCCCTTCGTCGCGGTGCGCACCTCTCACCGCGACGCGGCGCAGGCGATCGGCGGGATGCTGATCCCCGCCGGCGACGCCTGGCTCGACGCCTGGGACGCCGACCCGACGCTCGCCCTCTACGCCGACGACGACTTCCACCCCTCGCGGCTCGGCACCTACCTCACGGCGCTCGTGCACTTCGAGATGCTCTATGGCCGCCCCGCGACCGACCTGCCGGACATCGCCGTCGTGGCGGGTCGCCGTCTCGACGTCCCGGCGGCGACCGTGCAACTGCTGCAGCAGGCCGCGCACACCGCCGTGCTCGAGTGGGGTGTGCCCTAGCGCGCGCCGCCGAGTCCCGCGAGCACCACCGCGAACATCTCGATCCCCTCCCAGAGATTCCCGAGCCGCAGGTGCTCGTTGGCGGCGTGCTGGTTGTTGTCGTGGTTCACGATCGGCAGCGTCAGGATCGGCGCGCCCAGCACCTCCTCGAAGACACTGAGCGGCAGGCTCCCGCCGAGCCCCGGCACGCGCGCCACCTCGCCGCCCGTGGCCGCGCGCATCAGCGCGTGGAGCTCCCGCGCCATCGGGTGCGTGAGCGGGGTGCGCTGCGCGGCGTACCCGACGTCCCAGCCGATCTGCACGAGCTTCGCATGCGCGCGCCGCGTCGCGTCGTCCGGCGTGGCGTGCACGACGTGGTAGCCCAGCGCGCGGAGATGCGCCTCGACGAGCCGCCGCACTTCTTCCGGCGTCTGGTCCGGCACCATCCGGAAGTCGAGCGTCGCCGTCGCGGTCGCCGGCACGATGTTGGCGCCGGTGCCCGCACTGAGACTCGAGACGTTCAGCGCCGGCCGCAGGATCGCGAGCCCGAGCGGCAGCGTCGTCTCGGTGCGCCCGAGTGCGAGTTCCTGTCGCAGGGCGGCGTCCGGCGCCGGCGTCGCCTCCACTGCGGCGTGGTCCTCGGGCGTGATCGGCCGCACGCTCCGATCGAACCCCGCGATCGTGATCGTCCCGTCCTCTGCGCGCATCGTCGCGAGCAGCCGCACGAGCTCGGCCGCGGGGTTCGGCGCCCAGTTGCCGTAGTGCCCGCTGTGCAGCGCGCGTGACGGGCCGTGGATCGTCACGCGCGCGCCCATCACGCCCCGCACGCCGTGCACGAGCTGGAAGATCCCCGACTGGTGCCGCGGGCCGTCGGCGAAGATCCAGAGGTCGCTCGCGAGCAGCGCCTTGTGCGTCGTCAGCATCTCGCGCAGGTGGTCCGACCCGTCCTCCTCTTCCCCCTCGAGGAAGAACTTCACGTTCACCGTCGGCCGACGTCCCGAGGCACGCATCGCGTCGAGCGCCGCGAGCATCGCGATGATCGGTCCCTTGTCGTCGCTCGCGCCGCGCGCGTAGAGCCGCCAGTCGTCGGCGGCCGCGCCGGCGCGCGCCGCCTCCTCGAGCGTCCGCACGGCGCCGCCGCGCTCCACGTGGCCATCGCGCAGCTCGGGCGTCCACGGCCCCGCCGAACGCCAGTCCGCCGCCACCACCGGCTGGCCGTCATAGTGCGCGTAGAGCACCACCGTCCGCGTCGCCCCCTCGGCGCGCAGCTCGCCATAGACCGCCGGCGGGCTCCCCGGGGACTCCAGCAGCCGCGCGCGCACCCCGCGCCGCTCGAGCATCGCCACGAGCGCATCCGCGTTGCGACGGATGTTGACCGAGTCGCTGGCGAGATTCGGGATCGCGAGCAGGTCGCGGAACTCCTGCAGCACCTCGAGCGCGTGTGCGCGGTGCCACGCGCGCACCTCGAGCGCGAGACGGTCGGGGGTCTGCGCCTGCGCTCCCACGGCGGCGAAGACCGTGAGCACCCCGAGTACCGAGCGCCGCAGCGCGCAGCCGAGCGTCCGCGATGCCGCGTGCCCTTCCCACCCGTTCTTCCGGTTCACGTCCGCGTCCCCCGTTTGAGGTCGAACAGCACGCTGCGATGGCACTGCGGACAGAGCAGCCACTCGCGCTGCCGAGCATAGCCCAGCCCGAAACTCCCGCCCCCGATCGATCGCTCGCGCATCCGGAGGGCGCACCGCGGACAGTCGGCATGCCCGTCGCGTGCGTAGCTCTCGCGCACCGCGCGCTCCTCCTCCGCGGTGAACTGCGCGCGTTCGGGCTTCCCGGTGTCCTCCGGCGCGTCAGTCATCGGCGATCGTCAGCACGATCTTCCCGAACTGTTCGCCGCGCTGCATCCGCGCGAACGCCTCCTGCCCTTCGGCCAGCGGGAAGGTCGAGTCCACCGGCACGGAGAGCCGGCCCGCGGCGACCTCCGCGACCATCGCGTCGAACTCCGCGTCGTTCCCCATCGTCGAGCCGAGGATCGACCACTGGTTCCAGAAGAGACGGCGCACGTCCATCGCGAGCACCGGGCCCGACGTGCCGCCGCAGGTCACGAGCCGTCCGCCGCGCGCGAGCGCGCCGAGCGACTGGGCCCAGGTGCGCTCCCCGACCGACTCGATCACGACGTCCACGCCCCGCTTCCCGGTGCGCGCGCGCACCGCCGCGCCGACGTCGGTCGTCGAGTGGTCGAGCGTCTCGTCCGCCCCGAGGGCACGCGCGCGCTCGAGTTTCTCCGGGCGCGACGAGGTCACCCATACGCGCGCGCCACGCGCCTTGCAGATCGCGAGCGCCGCGAGCGCCACGCCGCCGCCGATGCCCCAGATCAGCACCTCGTCGCCCGCACCCACCTGCGCGCGCGTCACGCACATCCGCCAGGCGGTCAGCATCGCCAGTGGGAACGCGGCCGCCTGGGCGTCGGGTATCGACGCCGGGATCCGCCGCACGTTCGTCGCCGGCACCGTGATGTACTCGGCGAACGTCCCCGGCAAGTGTTCGCCGAGGAGCCGGAAGCGCACGCACATCGAGTGCTCCCCCTTCCGGCAGAACTCGCAGGCGCGGCAGGAGATGCCGGGATTGATCACCACGCGATCGCCGCCTGCGACAAACCGCACGTCGTCCGCGACCGCATCAACGATGCCCGTGCCGTCGGCGCCGAGGATCCAGGGTGGCGTGATCGAGACGCCGGGGAGACCGCCGACCGTCCAGAGGTCGAGGCGATTGAGCGATGCGGCCCGCAGGCGCACCCGGACGTCGCCGGGCCCGCGCAGCTCGGGCATCGGCAGATCCTCGCGATACCGGATCTGCTCGAGCCCGCCGTGCGCATCGATCGTCAGTGCTCGCACCGTCGCCTCCTCCCGTTATATTCGTGGGGCGAGTCCCGCGCCGTGGCGCGAGCCCTCCCCTCCGACGAATCTGCCGCGATGATCTCGATCAAGGTACCGCCGCTCGGCGAGTCCATCACCGAAGCGACCATCTCCCGGTGGCTCAAGAAGGAAGGGGATGCGGTCGCGCTGGGTGAGACGCTGGTCGAGTTGGAGACCGACAAGATCACCGTCGAGGTGCCCGCACTCAATGCCGGCGTCCTGACGCGCCGGGCGAAGGCCGAGGGCGACGTGGTGCAGCTGAACGAGCTGCTCGCGGAGCTCGACGAGAGCGGCACCGCGAGCACACCGGTCGCGGTAGCCCCGGTCGCCGCCGTAGCAGCGGCCGCAGTCGCCCCTGCCCCGGTCGCGGCGGCTCCCGCGGCGGCTCCCGTTGCGGCTCCCGGTGCGGCTCCGGTCGCACCGGCCGCCGTGGCCCACCCGGGCGACGTCCGCGCCGCCCCCTCGGCCGTCCGCCTGGCCGACGAGAAGGGCATCGACCTCCGGGAGGTGCCCGGCACCGGCCGCGGCGGCGTCGTGAGCAAGCCGGATGTGATCGACCACCTCGAGCGCTCCCCGGCCATCGCGAGCGACCCGGCCGCCGCCCCGCGCATCCCGACCCCGGCCGCGATCCCCGCGGTGGCAGCCGCCACGGCACCGGCAGCAGCTCCGGCAGCCGCTCCGGCAGCCGCCGCCCCCAGCGCCCCCTCTGTGCCCTCTGTGCCCTCTGTGGTGAAGGCCGTTCCGCCCCCGGCACCAAGACCAGCCGGCACCCGCGAGACCCGCGAGAAGCTGACGACCCGCCGCAAGCGCATCGCCGAGAACCTCCTCCAGGCCCAGCACTCCACGGCGCACCTGACGACGTTCAACGAGATCGACATGACCGCCGTGTCGGCCTTCCGCGAGCGCATGAAGGAGAAGGTCGAGAAGGAGCACGGCGTGAAGCTCAGCTTCATGCCCTTCTTCGCGAAGGCGACGTGCATGGCGCTGAAGGCGTTCCCGGTCGTGAACGCGCAGCTCGACGGCGACTCGGTCATCTACAAGCACTACGTGAACCTCGGCATCGCCGTGGCGAGCGAGGCCGGACTCGTCGTCCCGAACATCAAGGACGCCGACCGGATGGGGATGATCGGTTTCAGCCGCGCGATCGGCGCCGTCGCCAAGCGCGCGCGCGATGCCAAGCTGACGATGGACGACCTCACCGGCGGCACCTTCACGATCACGAACGGCGGGGTGTTCGGGTCGCTGATCTCGACGCCGATCATCAACTACCCGCAGGTCGCGATCCTCGGCCTGCACAAGACCCAGGACCGCCCGATCGCGCTCAATGGTCAGGTCGTGATCCGGCCGATGATGTACGTCGCGCTGAGCTACGACCACCGGCTGATCGATGGGCAGCAGGCGGTGCTCTTCCTGGTCAAGGTGAAGGAGTTGATGGAGGATCCGGCTTCCATGCTGATCGATGATTGAGTCGGCTTCGAGCTGGTCCAGGCCGCCTGGGGGCATCTGCCCCCGGGCGGCTTTTCTAACGGCTTGCACCACAGAGGACACAGAGGGCACAGAGGGGTGACCTCAGGCGGCGATGCGCGTCACTCCATCGACCAGCCTTCGGACGTTGAAGTTGATCAACAGGCCGTGTTTGAAATGACCTAGCCTGAGGTAGGTGATCAGCTGGGCCAGGTGGATCGGGTGGACCTGGTCCACGCTCTTGAGTTCCACTACAAGCCGACCCGCCACCAGCAGATCGAGCCTGTAGTGCACATCCATGGCGACGCCATTGTAGAGCACCGGCACTTTCACGCCTGCCTCGAAGGCAACCCCACGCCCCCGCAGTTCGTACCTGAGGCACGAGTCGTACACGGACTCCAGCAATCCGGGCCCTATAGCCCGGTGCACCGCGATGGCAGCCCCGATGACCAGCTCCGAATCCGGATCCCGCAAGTGAAAAGCCCTCCTCTGTGCACTCTGTGCACTCTGTGCCCTCTGTGGTGAATAGCCGTTAGCAGGAGAACCATCCCCACCAAGATCCCGGGGACCGCCACCGATTCCCCGCCCCACCGACTAAATTCTCCGCACCCGAACCCGCACCACATGCCCGACTCCTCCCAGACCCCTGATGTCGTCGTCATCGGCGGCGGCCCCGGGGGTTACGTCGCCTCGATCCGCGCCGCCCAGCTCGGGCTCTCCACCGTCTGCGTGGAACTCGACAAGACGCTTGGCGGCACCTGCGTGAACGTCGGCTGCATCCCGTCCAAGGCGCTCCTCGGCTCCACCGAGCACTACGAATTCGCACGCCTGCACGCGGCCGAGCACGGGATCGACTTCCACGGCGTCACCTTCGACCTCTCGCGCATGATGCGGCGCAAGGAAGAGGTCGTCGCGCAGAACACCAAGGGCGTCGAGTTCCTCTTCAAGAAGAACAAGGTCACTTGGGCCAAGGGCTTCGGTGAGCTGAAGGCGGGCAACATCGTCGAGGTGCGCGCGCTCGACGGCTCGGTCACCACGTACAAGCCCAAGCACGTCATCCTCGCCACCGGTTCGCTGCCGATCGAGCTCCCGTTCCTCCCGTTCGACGAGGAGCGGGTGCTCTCGAACATCGGCGCGCTGCGCATCCCCGAGGTGCCCAAGCACCTGATCGTGATCGGCGGCGGCGTGATCGGCCTCGAGCTCGGCTCCGTCTGGCGCCGGCTCGGCGCGATGGTGACGGTGCTCGAGTTCGCGCCGACGATCCTGCCGGGGAACGACGACGACATCATCAAGGAAGCGACGCGCATCTTCTCCAAGCAGGGGCTCGAGCTGCACACCTCGACCAAGGTGACCGGCGGCCACCGCGAGGGCTCGCGCATCGTGATCGGCACCGAGCAGGTCGGGGCGGCGCGCACCTTCGGCGCCGACTATGTGCTCGTCTCGATCGGCCGTCGCCCCGCGCTCACCGGCATCGACGCCAAGACCCTCGGCCTCGCGCTCGGCTCACGCGGCGAGATCATCGTGGACGAGCACATGCGCACGAACCTCCCGAACGTCTACGCCATCGGCGATGCGGTCGGCGGCAAGCTCCTCGCCCACAAGGCGGAGGAGGAGGGCGTGATCGCGGCCGAGGTGATCGCGGGGAAGAAGGTGCACATGCACTACCAGAACATGCCGGCGGTGGTTTATACCTGGCCCGAGATCGCGACCTGCGGCCTGACGGAGGCCGAGCTCAAGGCGAACGGCCGCCAGTACAAGGTCGGCAAGTTCCCCTTCTCGGCGAACGGCCGCGCCCGCACGATGGGCGAGACGAGCGGCTTCGTGAAGTTCGTGACCGACGCCCGCACCGACGAGATCCTCGGCTGCCACATCATCGGCCCGAACGCGAGCGACCTGCTCACCGAGGTCGTGCTGGCGATGGAGTACCGGGGCACGGCCGATGATGTCGGGGCGACGGTGCACTCGCACCCGACGCTCTCCGAGGCGGTGAAGGAAGCGGCGCTCGGGGCGCTGGGCCGGGCAATACATCTCTGAGTAGAAAGTAGAAAGGAGAGAGGAGGAGGGGCCAGCTCCCTTCTACTTTCTACTTCCTGCTTCCTGCTTCATCTCTGAGATACCTCTCCTGCACGACATCGAGATGATGCAGCAGATGCCCCGCCATGATCCACGCGAGCCCGCGCGCCGTGACCGACTGCCCGTTGGCACGGCCGCGACGGAGCCAGGCCTCGACGGGCAGGCCCTCGAACAGCAGGACCGAGGCCTCGCGCACGGCCTGGAGCTCGTCGAGCACCGAATCGAGTGACCGCGAGGCCGCGCCGCTGAGCGGGGCGTAGGCCTGCTCGTCCCAGCCGGGGAGATCGGTCGAGTCGCCGCGCCCGATGCGCAGTGCGCGGTAGGCGAAGATTCGCTCGGCGTCGGCGCAGTGGAGCACGACTTCCTTGAGCGTCCACTTGCCCGGCGCGTACGCCCGCGCCGCGACCTCTTCCGGGAGGTCCGCGAGCAGCGCGGCGGCGATCTCCGTCCCGCCGATCAACGCCTCGAGCACGTCGCCGTCGGGGACCTTGCTCACATAGCC
>JANNLH010000135.1:0-38958 GCA_031396725.1 Gemmatimonadaceae bacterium
CGCCGGCGAGTCCGCCGAGGTCGGCGCCGTTGCCCGGGCCCGCGCTCGTGATGAAGAAGCCCATCGTCTCGGCCGGCGTCGGGGCCGGGGAGGGGGCGCTCACGACCACGACGGTCGCGGCGAGGACGAGCGGACGGAAGATGCGCATCGGGCGAACTCCGGAGAAGGTGGCGATGCCTTCAACTATCGCCCGCGGGGCCCGCTGCGGCAACATCCGGCACGTTGCGCATGTGATCGGCGAGCTCGTGCAGTCGCTGCCGCAGGTGTCGGCGCAGTTCCTCCGGCATCTCGTGTTCGGCGAGTGCGCGGTCCATGCACCAGAGCCATTCGTTGCGCTCGCGCGACGCGATCGGGAATGGCAGGTGCCGCTGCCGCAGCCGCGGATGCCCATACCGCTCGACGTAGAGTTGCGGGCCGCCGGTCCAGCCGGTGAGGTACAGGTAGAGCTTCTCCCGCGACGACTTGAGACTCGCCGCGTGCAGCGCACGGATGTGCACGGCCTCGGGGGACGCGTCCATCAGGTCGTAGAACCGGTCCACCAGCCGGCGGACGCCGGCGGCGCCGCCGAGCTGGTCGAAGGGGAGGGGAGCCGGCGCCGTCATTCAGCGCACCGCGTCGCGTCCGATGACGCCGAGGTCCTCGCCACCGTGGCCCTCGGCGATCAGCGCGTCCATGCGTGCGGCGATCGCCGGCAGCGCCGCGAGCGGCGTGACGCCGGCGGTCTCGATCATGAGGCGGACATCCTTGCGGGCCATTGTGAGTTCGAAGTGGGTGTTCGAGACCCCGGTCGCCATGCTCCGCATCCGTCCGAGTACCGCGGGAGTCGGGTCGAAGTAGTCGAAGAGGCGCATCGTCTCCTTCGGCTCGAGTCCGGCTCCGCGCGCGACCGAGTGCACGTCGGCGGCGAGCGCGGCGATCCCGAGGATGAGCGCGTTGCCACAGAGCTTGTGCACGGCGGCGAGGTCGGGGCGCTCACCGAGGTACTCGACGTGCGCGGCCTGCCGCGCGAGCGCCACCTTCACCGCGTCGAACAGCGCGCGCGGTCCCGAGACGACGATCGACCCCTGCGCCTTGCGCGCCGCCGCCGGCCCGATGAAGACCGGGCAGTGCAGGTAGCGCACGCCCTCGGCGTTCAGGCGCGGCGCGCGCTCGGCGGTGAGCGCGGGCAGCGTGGTCGTGTGATCGACGATGATCGCGTCGGGGGAGAGCCCCGGGCGCAACGCGGCGATGACCTCCTCGACCGTGGCGTCGTCCACCAGCACGAGGTGCACGCGCGACGCGCCCCGCACGGCCTCGGCCGGTGTGGCGGCGGCGCGGGCGCCGAACTTCTCGAGGGCTGTGGCCTTTGATGACGTGCGGTTCCAGACGGTGACCTTCTCGCCGCGGCCCAAGGCCGCCTCGACGAAGGCACCGCCGAGAAGTCCGGTGCCGAGGAATGCGATCTGTGTCATGGAGAATGGGGATCAATCGGAGGAGGGGATCGTGCGTTCCATCTGTCGGATGATAATCGTGCTCGCGGGCCTTCCGGTGATGGCCGCGGTCGGGGCCTGCGGCGGGGAGCGCGGGCCAGGGACCGAGCCACCGGCCTCGGTCGGCGTGATCCTCCTCGAGGATCTCTCGGCGCGCCAGGCGTTCCCGGCCGACAACTGGTGGAACCTCGACGTCTCGGCCGCACCGGTCGATCCGGCGTCGGACGCCATTATCGACTTCATCAGCGGGCGGACGGCGCAGAACCCCGGTGCGACGCGCCAGATGCATCCCGACTTCGGGCCGCCGCCCTATGGCATCCCGTATATCGGTGTGGGCGGCACGCAGCCGCTCGTGCCGGTGAACTTCGTGCTGTACGGCAGCCAGAGCGATGCCGGCGCGCCCGGTGAGCCGGCGGGTTATCCGATCCCGGGCGATGCGCGTACGCGTGCGGATCACGTCGAGGGGGGCGTTGCCGGCGGCGGCGCGAGCGGCGACCGGCACCTGCTGGTGATCGACCGCGACAACTGGATGCTCTACGAGACGTGGGCGACGCGCTGGAACGCGGGGGCCGGGCGATGGGAGGCAGGCTCGGGCGCGGTGTTCGATCTCTCAAGCAACGCGCGGCGTCCGGACGGCTGGACCTCGGCGGACGCGGCAGGGCTCGCGATCTTCCCCGGGCTCGTGCGCCGTGACGAGGTGGTGGCGGCGGGGCCGATCACGCACGCGTTCCGCGTGACCACACGCGCGACCAACGGGTACGTGTGGCCGGCGTCGCACGCGGCCGGAAGCACCGCAGGCGCGCCCCCGATGGGGACGCGCCTGCGGCTCAAGGCCTCGGTGGACATCAGCGGCTATCCCGCCGATGTGCGAAAGATCCTCCAGGCGATGAAGACCTACGGACTGATCGTCGCGGACAACGGCACCGACCTGTACGTCACCGGCACGATGGATCCGGGGTGGGACAACGGAGTGCTGAATCCCGCGTTCCACTCGCTGACCGCGGACGACTTCGAGGTGGTCGAGCTCGGGTGGCGGCCGTGAGGCGAGGACGGCAACTGCTTTTCACCACAGAGGGCACAGAGGGCACAGAGTGTGCTCAAGGCGATTCGCGGCGCAGCAGCGCGATGCGGAGACCGGCGGCGGAGTCCGTGAGCAGCGTCGCGAAGCGCTTGGCGCGCGTCTCCTCGCGCTTGGCGCTCACGACCCAGTGCGTCGCGGTGCGGCGATAGCCCGGCGGCTGCAACTCCCAGAAGCGCCACGCCTTCGGCTTCGCGCGGAACGTCTTGAGTTGGGCCGCGTCGAGTGCGGGTTCGCTCCGGCGGTCGAAAGAGTAGGTCGCCGACCTCGCCTCATCGCGCAGCGCGAAGGCCGCGAGTCCCGCCGGCGTCATCCGCCCCTCGGCCGTCAGCACCTCGACGCGCCGGATATTCACCGCGCTCCAGATGCTCTCCTTCCGCCGCGGCGTGCGGAAGAAGACGGAATCCACGGTCCCCTCAACGTACCGTGAACCACCAGTACCCAGATGAGTCCGCGCTCTCATCCTCCCGCGTGCGATGGACCAGCAGCCGGTCGCCCCGCCACCCGAGGATCGTGTCGTCGGCGCCGGTCCAGACGCGGCGCAGCGCGTCGCCGGCAGGGGAGAACGCGATCCACGTCACCAGGTCTCCCTCGGCGCGCGGCGTCTCGCGCACCCAGATCTCGCCGTTGTTCAGCGCCACGAGTTTCGTGATCGCCGGATGGCGCGCCGCGCCGGAGGAGGTCTGCGCCTCGATCGCGCTGCGCATCCGCGGGTCGGTGATGCCTCGGGTGCGGCGGGTGCCCGCGGCGGCCAGGTCCGCCTCCGTCACGTCACGCCGCAACGATGCGAAGCCGAAGCGCCGCTCGTGTCGCCCCGCCGCGTCGAACAGGTCGATCACCAGTTCGTCCGCATCCGTGAACGCCACGCGGCCGTCCGGCAGCAGTGCGAAGAGTGGCTGCGCCTCGAAGAGCGGGGGCACCGGTCGCATCGCATCGATGCGAAAGGCCGGCTGTCGCAAGGCGATCCCGTGCAGTCGGCGCGCCCCGGTGGAACCACTGTCCAGCGCGAACATCAGCACGGGCATCGAGTCACCCGGGGACGACGGCACCTCGGTGCCGAGCATCCGCAGCTCGCCCTCGACGGCATCGAACGCGGGGAGGGGAGCCGAGGGCAGCGGAGCGAGCGAGGTCGCGACCGGACGTCCGTCGGGTGCGAAGCGCACGACGCGACGGGCGAGCAGGTCGTAGACGAGCGCGTCCCCGTTCGGCGCGAGACCGATCACTGCCGGGATGCGATACTCGCCCGGACCGCTCCCGTCCCGGCCGAGCGCTGTCGGCGCGTCGGAACCCGCGCGCAGGCGCATCACCTGCGATCGGCGTCCGGCGCGGACGATGAAAAGGACATCGCCCGCGGAGTCGATCTTCGCGAGCGCCTGCGGGCCGAAGCGGCAGAGCTCCGTGCCGGGCGCGCAAAGCGGGGCGACGGGCTCGAGCGTCGCGCTGGGGATCGCCACCCAGGCCGATTCGCTTCGGATGTCCACGATGCCGAGCTCAGCGGATCCAGCGGCGGGACCTTCACCGCACGCCATCAGGACGAGGATCGCCGGCGCGATGGCCAGCGCGATCGGCAGCGTGAGGGAACGAGGGGTTCGCATGGCCGCCCAAGCTTGGCCCGATCGATCGCGCGCACAATACCCGCGGCGGATTCCTAATGAATCCAACATCCACCCTTCATCGTAGTTCGATGGCAACCCTCGAGCCCTCCCCGTTGTCTGATCGGCACATGAATATCCCGACTCTCGCGCGCGCCCTCTCCGCCGCGCTCCTTGCCTTGACCCTCGTCGCCTGCGGCGACGCACCCACCGACCCGAACGCGCCGCTGCCGCCGCTCCAGGCGGGCATCTGGCACGTCCAGAGCGCCAACGGGGCGGAGCTCCCGGCCCTCGCGGCCCACGGCACCGTCGAGGGACGCTATGCGCAGACCTTCCTCGACTCGCTCCAGGTGAGCGTCGCCGCCGATGGGCGCTGGGAGCAGCGCGCCTGGCTCGTGGAGTTCGTGGACGGCGCGCTCACCGGCCGCGTGACGCGGCAGGATGCCGGCGCGTGGGTGGTGACCGACACCGGCTACCTCTTCAGCTCCGACCTGCACGGCCAGCGGTTCGTCGTGCGCGACCCCTCGCAGGGGACGCTCGCGCTGAACCTGCGCGCGGAGGGCGTCCCGGGCGTGATCGTGACGACGCTGCGCTCGACGCGGCCCCCTGCGTCGCCGACCGGCACCTGGGAGGCGAGCGCGGTTCGCGACCGGCCGCTCCCGGACGCGATCTACGTCTTCGATCCCACTGAGGTCGATGGTCAACCGGTCAGCGTGCACTTCATCGTGGACTCGGCGCGGCTCGCGGTGCTCGCGAACGGCCGCTATGTGCATCGCACCTGGGCGAGCGAGTGGATTGGAGCGGTCGGCGGCCCGCCGACGACCCTGCGCATCCGGTACGGCTATTACGACCATGGCGACTGGACGCGCGCCGGAGCGGAACTGCAGTTCGAGTCCACCTGGCTGCAGAACCACCGCATGAATGGCGAGCTGGGCGGGCCGACACTGCTGCGGATGCAGCAGGGGCTCACGCACGGCGACCCCCCGGTCAGCTTCCGCTACGCGCGGTAGTTGCGCGGGTCAGGCCAGCGCCAGCTGCCACGAGACGCCGAACCGGTCGTTGAGCCAGGCGTAGCGGCGGCTGAAGGGGTAGGCGTCGAGCGGCATCATCACCTGTCCGCCGGATGCGAGCGCTTCGTACACGCGGTCGAGCTCCGCGGCATCGGCGAAGGCGACGTGGATCGACGCCGCGGGCGTGAAGGTGAAGGCGTGGGGTACCGGGGTGTCGATGCACTGGAACTCGCGCCCCGCCAGCGTGAAGGTCGCGTGGCGCACCGCGCCGGGCTTGGTGCCCTCGTGCGCGCCGTAGCGGGAGATGCGCGTGACCGCCGAGCCCGGGAAGAGCGCGACGTACGCGCGCATCGCCTCCTCCGCCTTGCCGTCGAACATCAGGAACGTGCTGATCACCGGCATCGGATCCCCTGGGGTCGCTCGCGTGCGTTGCGACCTGTAGACCCGCGGGTGCCGGGCGAAGTCACCGCCGGCTCACATCGTGATGGCAGGCGAGCGTGGAGCCCGCGGGCAGCGTTGCGGCCTACACCGGCGTCGTCGCGATCTCGCGCGGGAAACGCAGGCTGCGTTCGACCTCGTCGTGCGCCGCGATCAGGCGCTCGACCGCGTCCGACACCTCCGCGGCGATCCCCAGGTGCGTCGTGAGATGCTGCACCGACGACGCGCCGGCGTGCATCCGCAGGAGGTTGAGGCGGATCGTCTCGAGCGCCCCGACGGTCTCGCCGAGCTTGGCGTGGATCTCGTCGCGCGCGGCGCGCACGTCGGCGTAGCCCTCGGAGGTCGCGGCATCGCCGGCGGCGGCGAGCGCCTCGTGCAGGTCTTCGTGTCGGCGGCGCAGCGCCTGCGCGTCCTCCTGCAGGCGCTTGAGTACCGCGGGGAGGTCGCCCAGCGCGGCGCGCGTCTCCTTCGGCAACTGCTCGAAGAGCTGCTCGGCAGCGAGCCCGAGCGAGAGCTCGGTCGCACGATGCGTCATCGCCGCGGTGGGCGCGGCACCGCCGAGTGTGCTCCTCGCGATCGAGAAGACCGCCTTGCCGAACCGGCTCATCCAGATCCGGCCCCAGAACGCCGTGTCCACGTCGCGGTGGCGCTGCGCCAGCGCGAGCGAGCCGAGGGTCGCCATGATCGTGATCGCGGGCCCGTAGATCGAACCGTAGAGCAGCACATCCATCGCGCTCCGGGGCGCGAGGAATGCCGAGGCGATCGACACGGCCGAGACCGCCGCCGCGACGCGCGCCGTGCTCCGGAGCAGGCGTTCCATCCGCGACGGGCGGCTGTCCCGCCCGACCGCGAGTTCCTCGCGATTCTGCTCCATCTCGGCCTTGAACGCCGGCCCGAGGTCCTGATGGGCGAACCCCAGCCGACTCAGATTGCGGGCGGCCCGCACGAAGTACGCTGCGGGCAGCACCACACCGCCGCCGAACAGCGTGGCGAAGCCGGCGGTCATCCCGTACATCGCGGAGACGATGACGGCCGACGGGAGCAGCAGCGCCCAGCCGAGCAGCGTGCCGCCGCCGTCGAGCCGGCCGTTGCGCTTCACGAACGCGCGCAGCGCCACCGGCATCTCGCGTCGCAGCTCGATCGCCGCGCTCAACTGCTCGGCGAGCGCCTGCGCGCTCTCGGGACGCTGATGCGGCTCCTTGGCGAGGCAGCGGTCCACGAGCGCCGCGAGCTTGCGGGGCAGCACCACGCCCAGCGACGCGAGCGCCGGCGCGGGCTCAGTCACCTGCTTGGCCAGCACCTCGGTCGCCGTCGCGCCCTCGAACGGGCAGCGGCCCGAGAAGGCGTAGAAGGCGGTGGCGCCGAGTCCGTAGAGGTCGCTGCGCGCATCGAGCGCCGTGCCGAGGGCCTGCTCGGGACTCATGAACTCCGGGGTGCCCGCGATCCCGTCGGCCATCGCATCCTCGAACGCGGCCGCGATGCCGAAGTCGGCCACGAGGACGCGCGCGGTGGCCCCCTCGAGCAGGATGTTGTCGGGCTTCACGTCGCGGTGCACGAGCCCCTGCGCGTGGGCGTAGGCGAGCGCCCAGGCCGCCTCGCGCAGCACGCGCGCGCCTTCGGACGCCCCGAGCGGCCCGCGCGCGCGGACGCGCTGGGCAAGGGTCTCGCCGTCCACGAACGCCATCACGTAGAAGACGAAACCCGCCGTGTCCTCGACCGCGTGGATCGGGATGATGTTCGGGTGCGAGAGCTTCGCGGCGAGCCGCGCCTCGCGCAGGAACCGCTCGCGCAACGCCGGCTGCTCCGCGCGGACGGGCGGCAGCAGCTTGATCGCGACCAAGCGGTCGAGGTGCACCTCGCGCGCGAGATAGACGATCCCCATCCCGCCGCGACCGAGCTCGCGGTCGAGCGAGTAGCGGCCCGTCAGGGCCTCCTGGAACTCGAGGAAGAGCGGGTCAACGGCGTTTCCCATGCCTCTATTGATGCGGGAAAGCGCGCAGGAACGCCACTGCGAAGGGCGACCGCTCGATCGCCGCCTCGTCCAGCCGGGACTCCCAGCGCAAGCCGTCGCTGTTCGCCAGCAGCACCAGCGTGAACCGCTCCGCGGGCACCTCGCTCAGCACCTTGAGATAGAGAGCCGAGTACTTGCCCTCCCAGAGCCCGGTGTGCCATGCGAGTCGGCGCCCCTCGAACTCACCGAGGAACCATCCGAGCCCATAGGGACTGACCGCCCCGTCGGTCGTGCGCGTGGCGCTGAAGAGTTGGGCGCGCGTAGTGTCGTCGAGGAGATCGCCCGCGTCGAGTGCGACGTCGAACCGTGCGAGGTCCATCGCCGTGGCGACGATGCCGCCGGCCGCGCCGTCCCCCTGCGGGGAGGGCGGATCCGCGCGCACCGCGCGGCCGGACGAGTCGATCTGGTAGGGGAGCGCCAGGTCTTCGGCGAGATCCTCGCGCAGCGGGAGCCGCCGGTGCTTCCGCGCCGACCGGAGCATCCCGGAGGGCCGGAAGATCAGCGAATCGACCAGGACCGAGAACTCACGCCCCGCCACCTCGGCCATCGGGCGCGAGGCCCAGGAGTAGGCGGGTGGATTGTACCAGAACCGCTGGCCGGGCTCCGCGCCGTTCGCCGTCATCCCCAGCACGTGACGCATCGTGAGTCGCTCGCCCTCGCACGCGAAGTCGCGGAAGAAGATGCCGCCGGCGCCGCGCGCATCGGTGCAGTACTCGACGAAGCCGGCGTAGCGGCGCATCGGGCGGTCGAGGTCGAGGTCGAGCCGACCCTCCTGAACGAGCCGCAGCGCAACGACGGCCGAGATCGGCTTGGTGACTGACGCGATGTCGAACGGTGTTTCCATCGTCACGGGCACGCCGCGCTCGACGTCGGCGAACCCGAATCCGGCCGACGCGATGATGCGCGCATCGTGGACGACGACGAGAGCGAGGCCCGGGATGTGCGCGGCGAGCCGCAGCGAATCGACGGTCGCGACGAATCGTGCGGCGGCCGCGTTCTCGGTCTTTTGGTCAGTCGGTGCACAGGCGGCGAGCAGGATGCCGAAGGCGAACGCTCCGGTCAGTCTCATCGGTCGGGCCTCCGTGGAGCCCTACGGCCGTCGTCGCCATTCCGTTCCGCGAGGTACGAGTGCCAGAGGATACGCGCGGCGACCGCGCGGTAGGGTGACCATCGCAGCGCCATCCGCGCCGCTTCGTCGCTGGTCGGCGGTCGCGGCGCGCGGCGCATCGCACCGAGCGCCTTGTGGAGCGCGAGGTCGCCGGGTGGCCAGACGTCCGGACGCCGCAGCGCCATCAGCAGGTAGATCCCCGCCGACCACGGCCCGATGCCGGGCACTCTCAGGAGCCGCTCCTGCGCCTCGGCGTCAGACGCCCGCGCGAGGCGGCGCAGGTCGAGGCGGCCCTCGTGCACCTGCTCGGCCAGCGCGCGCACGTACGCGGACTTCTGCCGCGTGAGGCCGAGCGCGCGAAAGCCCTGCGTGCCCACGGCGAGCACCGCCGGGGGCGTGATCCCGCCGGAGACCTGGGACTCGAGTCGCCGGTACAGCGTCGCTGCGGAGGCGAGGGAGACCTGCTGCTCGATGATGATCCGCACCAGCGTCGCGAACCCGCTGGGCCGCGCCCATAGCGGCGGCGGTCCGTGTGCCTCGACGATGCGGCCGAGCCCGCGGTCGCGCGCGGTGAGTACCTCGACGGCGGCGACGAGCGTCGTGCGGGTGAGTCGCGACGGGCTACTTTTCGTGCTCGTCACGCGCGGCCCGCGCTCCCCCGACCCGACCCGCATGAAGCTCTGGCTCGATGCCGACGCCGCCCCGCGCGACGTGAAGGAGGTCTGCTACCGCGTCTCCGAGCGCCTTGCGCTCGAGACGATCCTCGTCGCGAACATGCGGCTCCAGCTCCCGGTCGGGTATCCGCATCTCTCCACCGTGCGGGTCGAGGGCGGCGCCGACGTGGCCGACCGGTACATCGCCGAGCACGCGGAGGCGGGGGATGTGGCGGTGACGGCCGACATCCCCCTCGCGGCGCTCCTTGTGCCCAAGGGCGTGGTCGTGATCGACCCGCGCGGCGAGGAGTACACCGCGGAGAGCATCGGCGAGCGGCTCTCGGTGCGCAACTTCATGGACGAGCTCCGGAGCAACGGCGTGCAGACTGGCGGGCACGCGGCCTACGGGGCCAAGGAGAAGCAGCGCTTCGCGAATGCGCTCGACCGGGCGCTGACGCGCGCCAAGCGTGTGCGGTAGGGCGGCTACGGCCATCGGACGCGGGCGGCCCGCGGCTCGGAGAGACTGCCGAGGTAGAGCCACCCGGGCACCTCGAGCGCGCTCGTGAGCATCTGGAATCCGCCGGCGGGGTCCTGCAGGTTTGCGACGACGCGTCCCGAATCGTCGACGGCGATCACGTGGCCGTAGTGCACCGGCGCGGGCCGCAGCGCCGCGGGCAGGCGCTGGAGCACCTTGCGCAGGAAGGGGCGGCGTGAGAGCGCGTCGACGGTGGGATTGCGCGGTGACGGCATCGCGATCCAGTACCGGCCGTCGCGGCCGCGCGTGATGTTGTCGGGGAAGCCGGGAAGCGCCTCGATCAGCGGCGAGGACCGGCCGCGCTCCGCTCCGTCGCGCTCGACGCGCAGCACCCGGTAGCTCCCGAGTTCGTTCACCAGCACCGAGCGCTGGTCGTGGCTCATCGCGACGCCGTTGGCGAAGACGAGGCGGTCGAGCAGCGTCGTGGTGCGCCCGGTCGCGGGGTCGTGCTCGAGCAGGCGTCCTGTCCCGGCGTGCTCGAGCAGCTCGAGCAGGCTCGCGCCGAGTCCGCCGTACTCGGCGGCGGAGAACTTCGTGGACGCGTCGGAGAAGTAGACGCGACCGTCGGCGGCGACGTCGAGGTCGTCGGCGAATCGGATCGGCGTGCCGTCGGCCTCGGTGGCGGCGACGCGGATCTCCCCGGCGGGGGAGATCGCGAGGAGGCCGCGGAGGCCGTCGGCCACCCAGAGCGTGCCGGCGCTGTCGAACGCCATCCCGAGCGGGCGGCCGTCGGTGTCGGTCCACGCGTCGGGTGACGAGCCATCGGCGGCGAGCCGCACGATCACGCCATCCTCGGTGGCGAGGTAGAGGCGGCCGTCGCGATCGACGGCGATCGCCTCAGGGCCGTGATGCGCGCCGATCGCGACGGTCTCGAACGCGGCCAGCGCATCGTTCGTCGCGAACGCGCCGGTGTGTCCCGGATCCGGCGGCGCATCCCAGGCGACGGGCGCGATGGGCACGGGCCACGCCACGAGGTAGAGGACGACGAGGGCGATCAGCGCGGCGAGGGCGATCAGGAACCTGCGCACCATCGGGAGGTCCTCGAGAGGGCAACCCAATGAACTTCGCGCGCCGGGGGGCACAAGGGAAGGTCCCATTGCGCCGGCTGGCGGAAGCACCGATGGTTCGGGTGCAGAGTGAGGGCGACGCCTCCGCGAAGCCTGAAGCGGATCGGGCGGCAAGTCCCGGTCCTCCCTGATAACCAGGGAGCCAAGCGCGAAGGCGATCGCGTGCGCGGACCCGCTGCTACTTCCCGCCACAGTGCGGGTGCACCGTCGAGAGGTCCCGTTTCGCGAACAACTCTCGATCGGGCGCCGGTCCGGAAAACGAAGACCGCTTGCGAGTCTTCGCGGCACAGCCGACCAGATCCTCCGGGGACGGCGCAGAAGGGTGTCAGGGCGAGTTGCCCTGACGCCCTTCGTTCGTTGGGCCATCGGCGGTGTCGGGGATAGGCTCGAGGGGATGGCGACCTCTGTCCCGAAAGGACTGGAATCCACCGGCCGCGTCAACGCCGGAGGCGCCGCTGTCCGTATGGATGCTGTGCCCAGATCACTGGCCGTCGTCCGCGCCGTCGCCGCCGCGGCGGCGATACTCTGCTCGCTCTCGTCCGGGAGCCTCGCCGCCCAGGGTCGGGTCACGGGGAGCGTCCTCGACACGACCGGGGCCCCGATCGGCGGTGCGACGATCCACGTCGCCACGCTGGGCAGGACGGCCCTCTCGGATCGCATGGGGCGGTACGATCTCGGCCCACTGCCGGCTGGCACATACATCGTCACCGCCGGTTCGATCGGCTTCGGTGCGGTCCGACGGGAGGCCGAGGTGCGGCACGGCGTCACCGCAGAGCTCGCCTTTGTGCTTCGGCCGGGCGCGACCGCCCTCGGGCGTGTGCTCGTGCTCGATCGTCCCGCACCGGACGCCGTCCGGCCGGCGCTGCCGCTGCTCGGGACGCTGCACACGACTGGCGCGCGCAGCGAGGTCGTCACGCTGACCGGGACCGACGCCAATCTGGCCGAGAAGGTGCCGCGTCAGGTCTTCGCGCGTGTCCCCGGCCTCCTCGTGTACGACATGGACGGTGCGGGGAACCAGACGAACGTCTCGACGCGCGGGCTCGACCCGCACCGATCCTGGGAGTTCAACGTGCGCCAGGACGGCGTGCTGATCAACTCCGACATCTATGGGTATCCGGCGAGCCATTACAGTCCGCCGCTCGAGGCGATGGAGGAGGTGCAGCTCGTGCGGGGCACGGCGGCGCTCCAGTACGGTGCGCAGTTCGGTGGCCTGCTGAACTACCGCACGCGCGCGCCAGACACTTCGCGTGCATTCTCGGCGCATGGGTCGGTGACAGGCGGCTCGTTCGGTCTCCGCAACCTCTTCGGGGCAGTCGGGGGTCGCGTCGGCGTGCTCGAGTGGCAGGGCTACGCGGCCGTCCGCGGCTCGGACGGGTTCCGCGACGGCGCCGAGTCGTCGTACGACGCGCAGTTCCTCGCGGTGACGTGGCGGGCGCGGCCGACCCTCGCGATCCGCGCGCAGTCCGGTCGCAGCTGGTACCGGCATCGCATCCCCGGTCCGCTCACCGATGCGATGTTCGCGGCCGATCCGCGGAGCGCGACCCGGACCCGCAACTGGTTCAGTCCCGACATCGTGGTGCCAGCCGTGCGGGCCGACTGGACGCCCTCACCGCGGACCCGGCTCTCGGCGCAGCTCTCCGGACTCTTCGGCGACCGGAGTTCGGTGCAGTTCGTCGGGTTCGCGACGACGCCGGACGTGCGCGATGCGCTCTCGGGCGAGTACGCGACACGGGTGGTCGACATCGACGACTTCGACAGCCGGACCGCGGAGCTGCGACTCACGCACGAGCATTCGATCGGCGGGCGCGAGGCGTTGCTCGCCTCCGGGGTGACATTCGCCAACAACCACCTGCGCCGCCGCCAGCAGGGCGTCGGCAGCCGCGGTACCGACTACGACCTCCGGATCACGGGAGATTTCGGCCGTGATCTGGACTACCGCTCGAGCGGCTGGGGGTGGTACGCGGAGGAGATGTTGCGGTTGACCCGCCGCTGGCGCGTCGTGCCGGGGGTCAGGATCGAACGCGGACGCACCGACATGACCGGTGTGCTGGCCTACTACGATCCGGCCGACACGCCACGCCGCGTGCGGCACGACTTCCCGCTGTTCGGCATCCGCTCCTCGTTCGAGCTCGACGCGTCGACCGAACTCTATGGCGGCTGGAGCGAGGCGTATCGCCCGATGCTGCTCAAGGACCTCCTGCCGGAGAACTCGATCGAGCGCACGGACCCCGCGATGCGCGACGCGCGCGGCTGGACGGCCGAGGCCGGCGTGCGCGGGCGGCGCGGCCGGGTGAGCTTCGACATCGGCGCGTTCCTCATGCGCTACGATGACCGCTTCGGCGGCCTGCTGCGTGATGACGGCGCGGGTCCGTACCTCTTCAAGACGAACATCGGCTCGGCGAGGACCGTTGGCGTGGAGGCGACGCTTGACGCGCTGCTCGCCGCCTGGCCGCGGCTCTCGCTGCGGGGGTTCCTCGCCGGGTCGCTCTTCGATGCGGTGTACCGCGAAGGCACCGCCGTGTCCGGCACGACGAACGTCCCGCTCGAGGGCAATCGCGTCGAAGGGGTGCCGGGCGCGATCGTGCGCACAGGGCTCGTCGCGCAGGGCAGGACGTGGACGCTCAACCTGCTGGTGAGCCACACGAGCGCGTCGTTCGCGGATGCGCTCAACACGCGGACGCCGACGCCGAACGGCGCGCGGGGCATCGTTCCGTCGTACACGGTGGTGGACCTCACGGCCTCGCGGCGCATCGGCGAGCGGCTGCGGCTGCGTGCGGGTGTCTCGAACATCGGCGATCGTCGCTACTTCACCAAGCGTCCGGCATTCTATCCGGGACCCGGCGTCTGGCCCAGTGACGGCCGGTCGGCACAGCTTGGCATTGAGATCTCTCCCTGAGCCGCGTCGCGGCCCGGGTCGCGGTGCCGAGCATCCGGACCCGTTCCCGCGTACACTTCGTCGTCGGGACCGCATTCCCCTCATCTGCTGGAGCGATGATGTCGTTCACTGCCTGCACCCGTCTCGCGCTCGCCCTTCCGCTCGCCGCGGGCCTCGTCCAGGCGCAGGCCGCGCCGCGCACCAACCGCTACGGCAACCCGCCGACGATGACTCCGGCACCGACGACGGCCGAGGTCTCCGTGCGCGACCTCCAGATCCGGCTCTATCAGTTCGCGGACGACTCGATGCAGGGCCGGCAGGTCGGCCGGAACGGCAACAAGAAAGGCACGGACTACATCGCCGCCGAGGTGAAGCGGCTCGGGCTCCTGCCGATGGGAGACAACGGGACCTACTTCCAGACCCTGCCGTACCACCTGCGGAAGTTCACCGCGAGCTCGCGGCTCACCGTCAACGGGAATCCGCTGGCCTGGAACGCCGATTTCGTGGCCGTGCCGGGGCTGCGTGCGCCGCGGCCGATCCTCAATGCGCCGGTGATCTTCGGCGGGACGGCCGGCGACACCACGACGCAGATCACGGCCGCGGAGGCTGCGGGCAAGTTCGTGGTGCTGCTCCCGCAGCCGGGACGGCGCGGCGCCGGTGGCCCGCAGGGCGGCGCGCAGGGCGGTCCGGCTTTCGCCGGCGCTCGCGCGGCGCAGGCGCCGAACCGGTTCGCCGACGCCGTGGCGGTCGCGACGATCGACCTCGACGACCTGACGCCGGCCCAGCGCGCGGCACTCAACGAACCGACCGTCGCCGCGCAGGCGACCGCCGGTCGCGGCGCTCCGCCGCCCGCTGCGGCCGCTCCCGGTGCCGCCCCCGTGGTCGTGGACTCGATCGCGATCCTGAAGGCGCAGCTCGCCGTGCTGCAGCCGCAGGCGGTGCTGCGCCTCACGCGCGACGCAGCGGCCCGCCTCTTCTCGCGTCCGCGCTTCGACGCGATCGCGCCGGGCACGATGGGCGGCACCGTGAACGCCTCGCTCGAGTTCGTGGACCTGCCGTCCGAGTACGGCCGCAACGTGATCGCCGTGATCCCCGGCAGCGATCCGAGTCTCCGTCACCAATACGTGGTGATCGGCGCGCACAACGACCACGTCGGCTTCGCCACTCCGGTGGACAAGGATTCGCTCAAGGCGTTCAACGACCAGCGCGTGCGCTGGATGATCGCCAACGACATGAAGCAGCCGACGATCGAGGTGACCGGCCAGTTCAAGGTGAACATGGACAGTATCCGCCGGATCCACCCGGTGGCGCGGATCGACTCGATCAACAACGGCGCGGACGATGACGGCTCGGGCTCGATGGGCGTGCTCGAGGTCGCCGAGGCGATCGCGGCGATGCCGGTGAAGCCGAAGCGCTCGACGCTCTTCATCTGGCACACGGGCGAGGAGGGCGGACTCGTCGGATCGGCGTTCTTCGCGCGCAACCCGACGGTGCCGATCGACTCCATGGTCGCGACGATCAACGTGGACATGATCGGCCGCGGGCGCGCCGAGGACCTGCCCGGCGGCGGCGACGATTTCGTCGGCGTGATCGGGTCGTTCTTCGACTCGAAGGACCTGGGCGACGCGGTGCAGGCGGTGAACAAGAGGCAGCCGAAGCCGCTGGCGCTCGACTACAAGTTCGACGAGCCGATCGCCTGGGCGGGCTACAACAACCTCTACGGGCGCTCCGACCACATCAACTACGCGCGCGAGGGCGTGCCGATCGCCTTCTTCTTCACTGGGCTGCACGGCGACTACCACCAGCGCAGCGACGAGGCCGAGTTCATCGACTACCCGCACTACGCGCGGATCACGAGCTTCCTGAAGGACCTGACGGTCGAAGTCGGGAACGGGGCGCGGCCGCGGCTCAACGGGACCAAGCCGATGAAGCCGAAGGTGGTGTTCTAGCGGAACAAGGCCCCGCCTGAGCGCGTTCGACCGCGGAGTCTCCGTCGTTCGATCACCCCGGAATGGAAGGGCCCCGTGCAGGACCTCGCGATCGCCTTGCAGTGCTTCGTTGCCGCCTCCGTCTTCTACGTCTGGGTGGTGCGCAACGCCAACATCGTCCGCGAGTTCGCGGACCTCGGACTCCCTGACTCGCTCCGCGACCCGGTGGGCATCCTCAAGCTCACCTGCTCGCTGCTGCTGCTCGTCGGCATCGAGCGCCCGGTCTTCGCGCTCCTCGGCGGCCTGGGGATCGTCGTCCTGATGAGCGCAGCATTCGCCACGCACGTCTGGCGCCGGAGCCCGCTGATCAAGATGCTGCCGTCGCTCCTGTTGCTCTCGGCCTCGGCGACGATCGCGGTGCTCAACTACCGACTGGCGAACGCCGCGCTCTGACCTGGGGCGGGATCATGGCAATGGCCGTGACGGGGTGGTCCTCTCGATGAGGATCACCCCGTCGAATTCGAGCGGCATCACGGCGCGCAACTCGAAGGCGTAATCGTACGCCGCGTACCCGACATGGCGCAGCGGCCGCGGGCGCCAGAGCCAGGCCCCCTGCGCATCGCGCTCGCCGACGCGCAGGTCCGCGACGAGGCCGATGCTCAGCGGCGAACGGGGCACCGCGGCGAGCAGGGCCTCGACACTGCCCTCCGGCGCGGGGAAGGCCTCAGCGGCGAAGATCGCGTGGTCGGTGAAGCTCCGCGTGGCGCTGTAGGCTCCGGTGCGCGTGAGCAGGCTGAATGCCCGGTACGTGTGGCCGTAGGACCGTTTCAGGTGCGCGCCCATCTGCGCGCCGCCGTTGAAGCTGCGTACCGGGTCCCCACCGTGACTGACGTGGACATCGTGCGCCCAGACGACCGCCCGCGACCCGGGATGAAGGGTCCGCAGCGCCCAGTCGAGATTCGCCGCCATCAGGCTGTCGCGGTCGGGAGAGGAGAGCGAGGCGTTGAGGGTGGCGGCCTGTCGGAAGAGCTCGGCGGAGTGGCTGGCCCACTCCACGCGCACCGAATCGGCCCTCGTGCGCGCGTCCGCGAGCCAGGGCGCGCGACGCGCGCCGATATCGCGGACGAGCGAATCGCCCTGTGCCTTCCAGCGCGCGCGCGTCTCCGCGGCCACCTGCGGGGCGGCCGCGTTGGTGACCGATCGGTACTCCTGCGTGAGCGCGCCGACGCGGGACACCAGGGCCGTGTCGGCGCGCGTGACGAACGCGAGCAGCGTGTCTGCCGGGCCGCGCTGGTCCTGGAGGTCGTAGCCGATGAAGTGCACCGGTCGCTCCGGATGCGCGGCGTTGTACGCGCGCATCCAGTCGACCAGCGCGAGCATCTCCTCGGTGTTCCAGACGCGGAACATCGCGCGCATCACCTCGCGCGCGGTGCCCGGACCGCCGAGCACGTAGGCGTTGATCCGCTCGACCGCGAGCTGGTTGGCCTCCACCGCGAACACGTCGAACCCCTGCGTGCGCACGAGGAACTCGACGATCCGGTGCTTCAGCTGGAAGAACTCGCGGGTGCCGTGGGTGGACTCGCCGAGGCCGACGATGCGTGCGTCGCCGACGATCCGGGCGATGGACGCGAGATCGTCGTCGCGCCCCGGACCCGCCGCGCCGATCTCCGCCCTCAGCAGCGGAGCGCTGCGTCCCGCGAGATAGGCGAGCTCGGCGCGCGTCGGTGGCGGCGCCTCGGCCGGCAGCGACTCGAGACGCTCACCGTCGCGGAAGAGCTCAAGCGCGTCGAACCAGGCGGTCCCGGTCCCCTGCACGGCCACGCTGATGACGATGGAGTGGATCGACGTGTCGGCGGGGACCGCGATCGTGAGCGAGACCTGCGACCACCCGTCCGCACCGGCACGCTGCGCGTCGCCGGCGTCGGCGCTGTCCGCGGCCGCGACCACGCGGTCGCCCCAGGCCTCGAGTGTGACGAGCGAATGGGCTTCGGTCGCGGAGGTGCGGGTCCAACCCGTGAGCCGGAGGGCGCGCCCGCGTGCGAACGCGGCCGGGAGCTGCAGCGCCAGCGCGCGTGGTGCGGTACCGGGTGCAGTGTCGGCCGCGGTGAGGCGCAGGCTCCGTACCCCGCGCAGCACCCGCGTGCTGTCGAGCGTGAATCGCGCCCCCGGTCCTGCGGCCCACGCCGACCAGCCGAGCGCCCAGCCCCACGGGCGGTCGGCGTAGGCGACGCTCGGCGTCTCGAAGTCGAGATTCAGCGGTCGCTGCGCGATCGCGGGCGAGGGGAGCGCGAGGACCACGGACAGCAGGGCTCCGAGCGTGCGCGTGAGCGTCATCGGGTCGCCTCGTTCCGCGCGAGCGCGACGAGCGTCCAGTAGGGCGGCGCGTAGCCCCGCTCCCTCCGCCACGCGGCGGCGGCCGTGTGGACCTTGGTCACAAGCGCGTCGTGACGCGCCGAGTAGGCGCGGCTCCTCAGCGCCCCCTCGGCGGACATTCCCTCGGGCACCGGGCCGATGCCGCCCGCGCGCTCGCGGAGCCAGCTGTAGGCCTTCGCGATCCGCGCCGCGGGGAGCGCGTACCACGCGTAGCGCAGTGCGTCCCCGCGCTCGGCCCCCTCGAGCATCACGTCCGTCACGGCGTTGTCGAGCTGGTCGTCGAAGAGTGCGGTCGAGTCGTGCCACTCGGCGACGACGTCGAGCTGCGGATCGTACTCGAGATCCGACGGTTCCTGGGTCTCGAAGTGCCGTACGCCGAACGCGGCGAGCCAGCGGCGGAGCCCGGGCGCCGAGATCGTCGAGAGGCCTGTCCAGAGGGTGAGTCCCTGGTCGCGATAGACCGACGACGCGACCTCCGAGCAGAAGAGCCGCTCGGACTCGGTGTAGTCCATCGAGAAGTCGTAGGGGATGTGGCCGGCGCGTGCGCGCGCGAGCATCGCCGTGGCGGCGCGGTGCGGCAGCTGCGGGTCGCGGACCAGCGCCGGCGCGCCTGCGCGCGGCCGCAGCAGCATCAGGCGCAGCTTCTTGTCGGCGAGATACCGTTCGACCGTGGAGATGCTGACCCCGGACTCGATGTGGGCCTCGAGCACCGAGACCTCGCGCGTGCCCTCATCGACGTGCACCAGCGCGATGTGCGAGAAGTTGCCCGGGTAGTCGTTGCCGCGCGCGATCAGTGCCGAGGTCGGATAGCCGCCGCGCGAGACGATGATGTCGCCGGAATGGAGCGCGATCCCCTGCGTGACCGCTGAGGGCGTCGCCGAAGGCGTCGCCGAGGGCGCGGGCGACCCCTGCAGGATCGTGCTGACCTCGCCGGGATGCTGGATCATCACGGCCTCGACCGCTGCACGACCGCCGTAGAGCGCGCGGTAGAGGCGGTCGCGCGTCTCGCGGATCGAGAGGTCCCAATCGACGGACCGGCGCTTGACCGCTTCCCGCATCCGCCCGTGGAGCGCGACGTACGTCGCGGCGTGAACCGGGCACGCGGCGACGACCGGGGCGAGCGCGAAGAACCGCGACTCGAGTGTGTCGAGGAGCGGCGCGGCGGGCGTGAGGAGCGTGCGACCGACCGAGTCGACCAGTGCACCCACACTCGCGAGCGACGCCTGACCGGCCAGGCAAGCCGTCGCGCCCGAGTCGGCTCGCGCCGCAGCGAACTGCGCCTCGAGCGAGTGCCAGAGCGAGTCCCGGTCCCAGCGGAACGCACCAGCGCCACCAGGCGCGGCCGGGACCTCGGGCGCCGGCGCGGGGATCGCGAGCGCGAGGAAGAGCGCCGGGACGCCCGAGAGCAGGGCGAGGAGGCGAGCGCGCCGGATCAGTCGGGCCGTGCCGTGATCCGCTCCGGCGGGATCGGATTCCCCGGGCGTTCGCTGTCCCAGAATACCGACATGATGTACCAACGATCGCCGCCATTGAAGAGCTGGATGCTGTTGATCCCACGCGCGAAGGGAGCGGCCTCCGGCGTGTTGCGCGAGTCATACGCGCTCATGATGTGCCAGACGTTGCCGAACGACTCGGTCGTGCGGCCGATCTCGCGCTCGAAGAAGCCGTTCGCGACGAGTCCCGGACCCGCGGCCGCGATGTACTCCTCCACGTTCCAGTTGCGGAGCCGCGGCTTGCCGTCCTGTCCCATCCCGGTCGGGATCAGCCGCGCGTTGGGCCCGAAGAGCGTGCGGAGCCGCTCGAAGTCGCGCGGCGCGCCCTTGGGGCCGGAGATCGACGCATAGAGAGCGGCGACGATCGCGTCGAGTGAGGCGACGTCGGCGGGGTCGGCGGCCCGGACCATCGGGGCGGCGGGCGCCGGCGTGGCGGTCTGCGCGGCGACGGGAGCTGCGAGGGCGGTCGCAAAGGCCAGGAGAAGTGCGGCGAACAGGGTTCGTTCAGGACGGGGCATCGGAATCCCGGTTGAGGGTCTCGAGGTACTCACGGAATCAACGCGGATCCGGCCACGAGTCCAAGCACGGCGGGACGAGCGGTGTCGCCGGCGGGGCGGGCGACTCAGGAACAGCGCGGTGGGGGGGCCGAGGAGAATCCGCCCTGACCGGAGACGCGGACCACCACGCCGATCGAGCGCTTGTAGACCCAGACCTGCCGGACCGGCTTCCCGTCCTTCAGCGCCGGTTCGAAGCGCAGCGAGTTGACGCTCTCGCGCACGGCGTCCTCGAGCTCGCGCGAGTCGCTGCGCCTGACCCGGAGGCTGGTCGGTTCGACCTGGCCGGCGGTGTCCACGATCATCTCGAGTTCGACGTAGGAGCAGCCCTCACGCGGCAGCGCTCCCATCGATGCGGGAGACATGTTGAGCCGCGGTTCGGCGCCCCGCCGCTTCACGGGCCGGTCCACGTCGCAGTCGCGGTAGACCGGGGTCCCCGCCATCAGCGTCGAGTCCGGTGCTTCGCCGGTGCAGCGCTTCGCGCGCTGGGCTTCGGCCGGCGCCGGCGTGATCGCCAGCAGGAGAACGAGGAAGAACATCGCACGCATCGAGCCGCTCTCCGGATCGGGGACCGACGCGAACCTAAGGCGGGGGACGCGATGCGTCCACCCGCTCCAGGCCCCGCGACCACCGGCCGCCTCTCTGGGCACGCGACGCACCCGTCGATGGCCGGCCTTGTCGTCCCGTGGCGCCCCGGACCCCGGGCCGTCATCTTCCGTGCGGCCATCGCCGTTCGGTCTCGGCCACTCCCCCAGACAGCCAAGAAGCCGCCGTGATCCCCGCCACGCTCGTCCGCTCGGTCGTCCTCCTCGCGCTCATTTCACAGACCGCCGCCGCCAAGAAGCAAGGCGGGATGATCACGCAGACCGGGCCGGTGGCGCGCACCGGACGCGCGACACTCGTGACCACGGTGCCGACGGTGGACGGCAGGCTCGACGAGGCGGTCTGGCGCGACGCCTCGCCCTTCACCGATTTCGTGCAGCGCGAGCCGGTCGAAGGCACGCCGGTCTCGGAGCGGACGGTCGTGCGCATCCTCACGGACGGCACCGCGCTCTACGTCGGCGCCTGGCTCTTCGACCGCGAGCCCGGGCTGATCGTGCCGAGCGAGAAGATCCGCGACGTGACGCTCACGAACAGCGACTACTTCGCCTTCATCCTCGACACCTATCACGACCGCCAGAACGGCTTCCTGTTCGGCACGACGCCGTCGGGGGTCGAGCACGATGCGCAGGTGATCCGCGAGGGGGAGGGCGGCGGTGTCTTCGTGGCCGGGCAGAACCGCGCGCAGGCGGGGTCGATGGGCGGCGTGAACCTCAACTGGGACGCGAGCTGGACGGTCGCGACCTCGCAGGACTCACTCGGCTGGTACGCCGAGTTCCGGATCCCCTTCTCGACGATCCGCTACGGCAAGGGCACCACCCAGACGTGGGGCCTCAACATCATGCGCGGCATCCGGCGCCGGAACGAGGAGGCGCTCTGGTCGCGCGTCTCCCGCCAGTTCAGCATCAACCGGCTGTCTCAGGCCGGGGTGCTCGAGGAACTGCCGGTGCCCTCGCAGCGCATCGCGACGGTCACGCCCTACGCGCTCGGCACCTCGTCGCGCGACTTCGCGACGCAGCAGGAATACCGCGCGGTCGGCGAGTTCGGCGTGGACGCCAAGTACGGGATCACGCCGAGCCTGACGCTCGACCTGACGTACAACACGGACTTCGCCCAGGTCGAGGTCGATGAGCAGCGCACGAATCTGACGCGCTTCCCGATCTTCTTCCCCGAGAAGCGCCCGTTCTTCCTCGAGAACGCGGGCGTCTTCTCCTCGGGGACGCCGCAGGCGGTGGACCTCTTCTTCACGCGCCGCATCGGCATCGACACCCTGGGCCAGCCGGTGCCGATCATCGGCGGCGGGCGGCTCACCGGACGGGTCGCCGGCCTCACCGTCGGGGCGCTGCAGATGGTCACCGACGACGTCAACGGTGTGGCGGGGAACTCCTACACGGTCGCACGCGTGCTGCGCGAACTCTCGGCACGCTCACGGGTCGGGGTGATGGCGGTGCAGCGGCAGCGGCGCGGCGACGCGGACGACCGGAATCGTGTGTACGCGGTGGACGGACGCCTCGGCCTCGGACAGGACTGGACCGCCGACTGGTGGGGCGGGAAGTCGGAGACGCCGGGCCGTGGGGGGGACCCGTACTCGTGGAGCGGCCGGCTCGCGTACTCGACCCGCGATTGGAGCCACTCGGTGCGGCTCCTCCAGGTCGGCACGGCATTCAATCCGGAGATGGGCTTCATGAGCCGTCCGGCCGGATACCGGTTCGAGGAGCTGATGCTGATGCGGCTCGTGCGGCGCACGTCGTGGGAGCGCGTCCGGCAGTGGAATCCGCACCTGAGCTTCCGGCGCTATGTC
The DNA here is from genome assembly GCA_031396725.1 of Gemmatimonadaceae bacterium. Classification (GTDB taxonomy): domain Bacteria; phylum Gemmatimonadota; class Gemmatimonadetes; order Gemmatimonadales; family Gemmatimonadaceae; genus Pseudogemmatithrix. The sequence goes on from JANNLH010000135.1 coordinate 22,586, forward strand.
GGCAGCGACGGGTTCCTGCAGTCCTCGCACGTCCACGTGGACCTGACAGAGGCCGAGTTCAACAGCGGCGCCCGGTTCGGCCCCGAGCTGAACCTCTACTCGGAGGGGCTGCAGGAGGACTTCGAGATCGCGACCGGCGTCGTGATCCCGCAGGGGCAGTACCGCTGGGCGCTCTACGGCCTCGACTGGTCGTCGAACCCGAGCGCACCGCTCTCCTTCACCGGCCGGATCGACGCGGGTGACTTCTACACGGGGAGCCGCGCCGGCGGGAGCGTGACGGTCACCGCGCGGCAGGGGGCGTCGTTCTCGTCCTCGCTGCTGTTCGACTATCAGGACGTGCAGCTGCCGCAGGGGGACTTCGTGCGGCAGCTGCTGGGCGTGAAACTCGCGTACTTCTTCACGCCGCGCGTCTTCCTGCAATCGCTGACGCAGTACAACAACCAGGCCGGGGCGTTCACGGCGAATGTGCGCTTCGCCTGGCTGAGCACGGCGAACACGGGGCTGTTCGTGGTCTTCAACGACGGCGAGACCGCGGACAGCTTCACGCAGTGGCGGCAGCCGATCGCGCGGTCGCTGACGGTGAAGTACTCGTACCAGATCGGGAGCGGGGGCTGAGGCGTTGAGGCGGGGCGGGGGGCGGCGCGCCCCCAGGCGGGCTCAGCGACCGTAACGGTAGAGCGTCCCTCGCTGCGTGCGCCGGAGTCCTTCCTCGGCCGCCGCGCGCCGCGTTCCGACGACCCCCGCATCCCCGAGTGAGAGGAGCTGCAGTGCCTGGTCCCAATGCCGCGCGGCCGCGGCGCGGTCGCCGCCGCGTTCGGCCAGCCCGGCGAGGCGCGCGTGCACGAGCGGCACGTAGCTCCCGAGCCACGAGAACGGGGACACGAAGGAGCCGAGGACTTTCGCGGCGCTGTCGGGCATCCCGCGCGCCAGGAGCGACTCGGCGAGCCGGTAGCGCAGCGCGGGCTCCGGGTCGGCGGGCGAGGCGTTGCCGGTGTGCACCGTCCAGAGCCGGTAGGCGCGCTCGATCGCGGCGTGCGCGGTGGCCGTGTCGCCGCGCCGGCTCGCGAGCCGTCCTTCGATGTCGGCGACGATCGCCTCGCGCCAGGTGCCGGGCGAGCCGCCGCCGCGGAAGCGCGGCACCGTCTCGAGCCAGCGTCGCGCGACGAGGGTGTCCCCGCGCTGCGCGTGCCACGCCCCCAGCGTGAACGCGACGCTCCAGGCGGGAGTCTTGTCGAACCAGGCGACCGCCGAATCGACCGGAACGAGCGCGGTCAGCGCCCCGATGGCGCGCGCGGTGAGTGCCGTGTCCTCGATTCCGATCAGCGCGGTGTGCACGATCAGCTGCGCGTAGCGGAAGAGCGGGCCGCCGGTCGCGAATGTCCCGGCGTCCCAGAGCGAGTCGACGGTGCCGAGGCGTCCGGCGGCGACGAGGAGCCCCACCGTCCCGGATTGCGCGAGGGCGAGACCGGCACCGGGCGCTTCGCGGTCGAGCGTGCGGAAGCACATCGCGAGGCCGCGATCGGGACGGAACGCACGCAGCGCGCGGTGGATGCTCGCCCACTCGTAGGTCGGCGCGTCGGCGAGCGAGTCGAGCATCGCGGCGTACTGTGCGTCGGACGCCAGGAGCGCCGCGAGCGAGCGCTCGGCCGTGCGGAGCATCGGTGAGTTCGACCCGTCGGCGCGCACGCGCGCGAGCTGCCGGCGCACGTCCGTGGGATCGAAGGTCGAGAGCGAGAGCCAGGCGCGCCGGAACAAGGAGGCCGCGTCGGTGGAGTCGAGCGCGAGATCGCGGTCCGAGTGCCGGATCACGTCGGGGAGTCTCGCGCCGAACTGCCATCCGTAGAGGAGGCTCGCGCCGCTCAGCCCGCTCACGGCCTCGACATCGGTGCTGTCCCGCTCGAGCAGCAGTTGCCAGCGCGCGGCCGCGGTCGCGCCCTCGGTCTCGATCATCGCGAGTTGCGCCTCGAGCCGCAGCCGCAGCCGCTCCGGGAGCGAGTCGCGTCGGGTCATCGCGCGCTGGGCCAGCTCTCGCAGGCCGCTGTAGGTCTGGCCGCGCAGGTACTGCACCCAACTGCGGATCGTCGTCGCCTCGACGAGCGCGAGCGCGAACATCGAGTCGAGCGCCAGCGCGCGCGTGATCGCCGCGTCGGCGCTGTCCGGGAGGCCGCGGCGCATCGCCTCCCGCGCGGCGAGGTAGGCCTTCAGTGCATCGGGGGACTGCGTGAGCACCGACTCCATCCGCGGGACCGACGGCCCACCCTCACCGTCCCAGACCCGTTCGAGCACGCCGACGGCCGTTCGCTGCGCCAGCACCGCCGTGCTGTCCACCGATCCGTACAGGCTGAAGCTCTGCAACGGCTCCGGCACCCCGACGCCGTAGATCCGGAGCGAGAGGTCGAGCCGGTCCCCCGAGCGCACCACCGTGCCGAGCACGTAGCGGCGCACGCCCGCGCGGCGCGCGAGCTGCTCGGCCTCCACCGGATCCGGACTGCGGGCCGGCGCCGACCGGGTCGTGCGCAGCGGCCGCCAGAGCGCCCAGGGATCGGCGACCCGAACACCCGGCGTGCCGTCGATGAAGGTGGCGAGCAGGTCGGGGATCGCCTCCGCGAACTCCTCGGCGCCGGACATCGAGCGGAACGGCATCACCCCGATGCCGAGCCGGCTGTCGGCGCGCGCGTTGTCGCCTGCCAGCTGCCAGAATGCGCCGGCGGCGACGAGCGCCAGACCCGCACCGACCGCGAGCCGGAGCGCTCGACGATGCCGTGGCGCCGGCCGCGCGACCGCCGCGCGACCGGCCTCGAACGCGCGCACGAACTCCCTCGCCGAGGCGAACCGGTCGGCCGGGGCGGGGGAGAGCGCGCGCCGGATCGCCGCATCCATCGTCGCGTTGACGGCCACCGGCCGCACGGTGGAGAGCGGATGCACGTCGCCACTGAGCTGCCGTGCGAGGATCGCCTGCGGCGTGACCCCGCTGAAGGGGAGGTCGCCGGCGAGCATCTCGTACAGGGTGACCGCGAGCGCGTAGACGTCGGTGCGCCCGTCAACGGACGCGTCGCCTGCGGCCTGCTCCGGACTCATGTAGGCGGGGGTCCCGACCGCGACGCCAGTGACGGTGAGCGTCGCGCCGCGATCGACGGCGCCGGCGACCGCGCGCGCGATCCCGAAGTCGGCCAGCATCGCGCGCTCGCCGGCCAGCAGGATGTTGGCGGGCTTCACGTCGCGGTGCACGATGCCGCGCGCGTGCGCGAAGTCGATCGCCTCGGCGACGTCGCGGGCGATCCGGATGGCCTCGTCGAGGGGGAGCTGCCGCTCGCGCGCGATCCGGTCGCGCAGCGACTCCTCGCGCAGGAAGGGCATCACGTAATAGGGGAGTACGAGCCCGCCGAGCTCAACGGACCCCGAGTCGAGCACCGGCACGATCCCCGGATGGGCGAGCGCGGCGGCGATGCCGACCTCCCGCACGAAGCGCTCGGTGCCCATGATCTCGGCGAGTTCGCGGCGCAACAACTTGAGCGCGACGTCGCGGTCGTGGCGGACGTCGTGTGCGAGGAACACCGTGGCCATCCCGCCCGCTCCGATCTCACGCTCGATCCGGTAGCGGCCCGCGAGTGCCTCGGTCAGGCGCTCTGCCTCGGAGGGCATACGGCTCCAGTATGTGGCTCCCGGGTGCGCGCGGCAATCGGTCGAACGACCGATCGTCTGGCTAGGCCGCGCGCGTCGGTCTAGCTTCTTCCTCATTCTCCGTCCGGACCTGACACAAATGCATCCGAATCGCCCCAGCGCCGCCTTCTTCCGCGGCCTCTTGCTCCTGGTCCTCGCTCTCGGTGCGCGCACGGCCGCGACGCAGACACCGGCCGTCGAGCTCACGAACGGCCTCCGCTTCCGCACCATCGGCCCTGCGGCGATGTCGGGCCGCTTCGTGGACCTCGCCGTCGTCGAGTCGGCGCCGCACGTCTTCTACGCCGCCTCCTCCACGGGAGGACTCTGGAAGACGACCAACAACGGCACCACCTGGACGGCGCAGTTCAATGACGGCGGCACGCACTCGATCGGCGCGATCGCGGTGCACCAGCGTGACACGGCGATCGTCTGGCTCGGCAGCGGTGAGCGCGCCAACCGGCAGAGCTCGTCCTGGGGCGACGGCGTCTACCTCTCGCGCGACGGCGGAACGACGTGGCGCAACGTCGGACTGCGCGAGTCGGCGCACATCGGTCGGATCGTCCTGCATCCCACGAACACGTCGCTCGCCTACGTCGCCGCGATGGGGCAGCTCTGGGGTGCGAACGACGAGCGCGGACTCTATCGTACGCGCGATGCCGGTGCGACCTGGCAGCGCATCCTGTTCGTCGACGCGAGCACGGGCGTATCCGACGTCGCGATGGACCCGACCGACCCGAACATCCTCTATGCGGCGTCGTACCAGCGCCGCCGGACCGCGTTCGGCTTCAACGGCGGCGGTCCCGGCAGCGCACTCTGGAAGTCGACCGACGGCGGCGAATCGTGGCTCAAGCTGACGAACGGGCTCCCCGCGGGCGACCATGGCCGCATCGGCATCGCGATCTTCCGCGGCGACCCGCGCATCGTCTACGTGAGCGTGGAGCAGGGGCTCCGCTACACCGCCTCGACCAACTACGAGGAGCCGCAGGCCGGCCTGTACCGTTCCGACGACCGCGGCGAGACCTGGGGGCACCAGAGCACCTGGAACCCGCGGCCGATGTACGCCAGCCAGGTGATCCTCGACCCGGTCGATCCCTGCCGCATCTATATGATGAACTTCTTCTCGACGTCCACGGACTGCGGGAAGACCTCGCGCCAGCTGCGACAGTCGCTGCACGGCGACGACCGGTTCATGTGGGTGAATCCGGCCAACCCGAAGCACCTCATCAAGGCCGACGACGGTGGCATCGGCATCAGCTACGACCGCGCCGAGAGCTGGCTCTTCGTCGCGCACCTCCCGGTGAGCCAATGGTACCGGGTCGGGTTCGACATGCGGACGCCGTACAACATCTATGGCGGTCTGCAGGACAACGGCTCGTGGGCGGGTCCGTCGGCGACGACGCGTGCCGAGGGCATCACCAACGCCGACTGGGTGAAGTGGGGCGGGGGCGACGGGTTCTTCAACGTCGTGGACACCTCGGACAACCGGACGCTCTATTCGTCGTCGCAGTTCCTCGGCCTCAGCCGCGTCGATCTCGTCACCGGCGAGGAGCGGAGCATCCGCCCCGGCGATCCGACCGGCGCGATCGCGGCCCGTCGCAACTGGACCACCTGGGGTGACATCAAGGCGCCCGACCAGCGGCTCGGCAATGCGATGGCGCCGGCCAACTGGGACGCGCCGATCATCATCTCGCATCACGACACGCGCACGCTCTACACCGGCACCAACATCCTCTGGAAGAGCACCGACCGCGGCGACAGCTGGACCGCGCTCGGCGACCGCACCACCGGCGTGGACCGGCGTACGCTGCCGATCATGGGCGAGATGCCGAAGGCCTCGACCCGCTCGCTCGACGACGGCGTGCCCTACTGGCCCTCGGTGAGCGCGATCGCGGAGTCGCCGCGGCGCCGCGGCGTGCTCTGGATCGGCACCGACGACGGCAACCTGCAGCGGAGCGGTGACGACGGCCGCACCTGGACCGAGCTCTCGACGCGCCTCACCGGCCTGCCGCGCAACGCGTGGATCAACGGCATCGAGCCGTCGCGCCACGCGGACGGACGCGCGTACGTCGTCGCCAACAACTACCGGAACGGCGACTTCGCCAACTACGTCTACCGCACCGACGACGACGGGCGCACCTGGACGCGGCTCGACGCGACGCTGCCGGCCAAGCGCGTCGCGCGCACGCTGCGCGAGGATCTCCGCAATCCCGATGTGCTCTACCTCGGCACCGAGCTCGGGCTCTTCTGGAGCAACGACGGCGGGCGCAGCTGGGGCGAGCTGCGCGGCGGGATGCCGCTGATGGCCTTCAACGACCTCTTCATCCACCCGCGCGAGCACGACCTCGTGGTCGGGACGCACTCGCGCGGGATCTGGATCCTCGACCAGGTGCGCGCGCTGCAGGAACTCACGCCCGCGGTGATGGCGCAGGCGGTACACGCGTTCGGCACGCGCCCGGCCGAACAGGTCCGGCTGCGAGACGCGCTCGGCCACGTCGGTGACGTGTTCTTCACGGGCGACAATCCCCCCGCAGGCGGGATCGTGGACTTCTGGCTCCGCGAGCCGGGACCGGTGCGCGTCACGTTCACCGATGCGGCGGGCGCCGAGGCCGCGCGGGTGGAGATGCGCGGCGTGCGCGGGCTGAATCGCGCGACCTGGAATCTCGCCTACTCCGAGGAGGGCGCGCCGGCGGATCGTGCGCCCGGCGGTCCGCTCGTGCTGCCCGGGACTTACAACGTACGCGTCGCGACCGGGAGCGCGCAGGCGATGACGACGCTCGAGGTGCGCGCGGACGCGCGGATCAGGGCGAGTGCGGAGGTCCGCCGCGCGTGGACGGCGACGATGCGTGAGCTCGCGACGCTGCGCGCGGGAACGCGCGCGCTGGCGACGCGCGCGCAGACGGCGTTGCGGGCGCTGCCGGCGGATGCTCCGGCGGCGCGACGCACGGCGCTCGCGGAGCTCTCACGCGAGGCGACGGAACTCGCGTCGCGCGCGCAGCGGCTGTACGGATCCGCGGCCGGCGAGGTCGCGCCGCTCACCGGCCTGCAGCGCGAGCAGCGCGCGTACTACGACCGGATGCTCGGCGAGCTGCGGCGGGCGCTGGATCAGATGTAGCTAGCGGAGCCGCGCCTGCAGCCATGCCATCAGCGGAGCCCGCAGGTTGTCCGGGGGCAGCGAGTGGCCGGTCTCGAGCCAGACCGACTCCACCGGGCGCCTCGCGAGCTTCAGCAGCGGGACCACGGTCGAGTCGCGCGAATAGTCGGCGTCATAGTTCCCGTTCATCGTGAAGAGCGGGCGCGGGCTGATGCGGCCGATGTAGTTGGCCGGACAGGCCGCGGGGAGGTGCTCGAGCTCGAGGTGATCCATGTGTCCCGCGTAGAGCGCGGCGACACCCCGCAGCCGCGACTCGGCTGCCCCCACGATGTAGGCCATCTGCCCGCCGCGGCTGAAGCCGAGCAGCAGGATGCGCGACGGATCCGTCCGACGCTCGGCCACCAGGAAGTCGATCGAGCGCCCCACGTCCTTCACCAACTGCGTGACGAAGCCGAGGTAGGTCGCCGGCACGTTGTAGAGCCGCTCGTGCTTCTCCTCCTCGGAGAACGACGTCATCAGGTCGGTCGCACGCTCGCCGAAGTAGGGCATGTCGATCGAGAGCACGCGATACCCGGCACGCCCGAAGAAGTCCACGAAGTCCACGTAGCGCGGCGTGTCCTTCCCCGGCCGTGTCCCGCCGTGCAGAAAGATGATCGCCGGCTGCGGCGCGCTCGGCAACGAGAGCGGCTGGACGAAGTTCGCGGTGACGCGCACGCCGGACGTCGAGACGAACGAGAGTCGCTCGCGGCGGAGTCCGCCGGTGTCCGAACTCGCCTTGACCTGGACGTCGAAGGGCAGGCGCCGATCGTACTGGAAGAAGGAGAGGAACGAGCGGAACGTCGCATCGTCAACGGGCTGCTGCACCCACCGGTCCACGAGCGGACCCAACTTCGGCTGTCCTCCCTGTGCCCCTGCGGCGACCGTCGCCAGCGAGAGGAGGACGAGGAGCACACAGGGGCGCTCAGCGGCGAGGCATCGGGCGCACCAGGCGAAAACCGATCGCGTCATTCGAGAACCCTGGGCTGAAAGACTCGGAGTGGGACCGCTCGAACATGTAGGACGGGTCCTGCCACGACCCGCCGACAACGATACGGCGCGTCCGGTCCGCTGTCGAATCGGCCAGCCACTCCCGGGCGTTCCCCGCCATGTCCTCGAGGCCGAAGGGACTCGCGCCCAGCGGCATCGAGCCGCGCCGCCTCGCGGCCCGCCCGTCGAGGTTCGCGCGGAACTCGACCCCCGATCCGTCGCGTCCCCACGGGTAGATCGCATTCCCCTCGCCGAGGGCGGCGCGCCACCACTGGGCGCGCGTGGCCAGCGACTTCCCCGCCCACGCCGCGTAGGCCGCCGCCTCGTACCACGTGACACCGACCACCGGGTGCTCCGCCTGATCCTCGGGCGGTCGCCCCGAGGTCCAGAATCGCGGGCCGGGGAGTCCGCTGCGATCCGCGAATCGCGACAAGGCCTCCGCGCGCGGCGCGGTGATCCCGCCGACGGACATGCTCTCCGGCCAGAGCGCGAGGTCGTGATACCCGCCGGCGTTGATGAAGCGCTGGTAGTCGGCGTTCGTGACCTCCGAGCGGTCGATCAGGAAGGCCGCGACGGTGTCGCCCGTCGGTGAGGGACCCGCGGCCACGACGCGCATCCGCGCGGCCGCGCTGTCGGCCGGCGGCAGCGTGATCGTGCGCTCCACGCGCGCGCCCGCGGGAATCGTCACCAGCGTGACGAGGGTGTCCCCGGCATCGAGCGCGACCCGCAGCACGTACTCGCCGGCGACGAGCGACACGGGCGAGCCGTCGCCGGCACCGTTCCAGGCGGGCGCGCGCGCTGCGAAGCCGTCGAGGGGCGTCGCGCGCGTGAGCGTCGCGACGCGACCCGGGCGTACGAACGCGATGCTCGCCTCGCCCACGAACCGCGCGGCACTCCCCGCGAGCCGGGAGTCCTCGTGCGAGGCCTCGCCGAGCAGCGCGACGATGTCGTCGAACCGCCCGGAGTCGGCCAGTACGGCGATGCGCGCGGCATCCTCCTCGCTGACGCGGTCGCGCCGGGTGAGGAAGAGCACGGCGCCCAACGCGAGGAGGGCGACGACGGCTGCGGCGATCCTCCCGATCGGACGTGCGTACCGCTGCGTCCGCTCCGGCGCGGGTCCCGTGACCTTGGCGACGGGATCGATCGCCTCCGCGAACGCGGCGGCCGAGGCGAAGCGCTGGGAGGGATTCTTGGCGAGTGCGCGGGCCAGCGCGGCACTCACGTGCGACGGCACCTCGGGGCGCAGCTCGTGGAGCGCGACGGGCGTCTCCGTGAGATGTGCCGTGATCAACGCCTGCGGGTTCCCCCCCGCGAACGGGGGACGGCCGGCGAGCATCTCGTAGCCGACGACCGCCAGGGCATAGACGTCGGTGCTCGCATCGACGTGCTCGCCGGCGAGCTGCTCAGGGGACATGTATCCGGGCGTGCCGATCGAGGTGCCGGTGGACGTGAGTGCGTTGCCGGTGCGGGACTGCAGGATCGCGCGCGCGATGCCGAAGTCGGCCAGCACGGCGTGCTTCCCCTCGATGAGGATGTTCTCCGGCTTGATGTCGCGGTGCACGATCCCGCCGGCGTGCGCGGCGGCGAGCGCGTCGGCGATCTCGAAGAGGATCCGCTGCGCGTCCACCACCGGGAGCGGGCCCTCGCGCTGCATCCAGTGCCGGAGCGACTCACCCGCGATGTAGGGCATCACGTACCAGAGCAGTCCGGTGCGCGCTCCGGCCGAGAGGACCGGCAGGATGTGCGGATGCTGCAGGCGCGCGGCAAGCTCGACCTCCTGCTTGAAGCGCGCCGCGCTCACCTCGCTCGCGAACTCCGGCGGGAGCACCTTCACCACGACGCGGCGGTTCAGGGACGCCTCGACGGCGATGAAGAGGCGGCTCATGCCGCCCCCCGCGAGCTCCTCTTCGATCCGATATGCGTCGCCCAGCGCGCCTTGCAGGCGCTCGAGCAGTTCGTTCACGAGTGCGCCCGTGCGCGAGGGGACCGTGGCGGCGTCATCCGCGTATTTTGCGACGGAACGCGCGGAGGGGCAATGGACCCGCGCGCCGGTCGGTCCCATACTTCGCGCCATCCCTCCGATCCCTTCTCCCGGCTCCCCGCGATGCGAACCCACCGGACCCACCGGCTCCACCTGATCGCCGCCCTGCTCGGCGGGGCGCTGCTTCCCGGCGAGACCGCCGGGCAATCGTCGGCCGACGCAGACCTCGCGCGCGCGCTCACCACCTGGATCGCCGTCCCGGTCGCCCCGGGGCGCGACGTGCAGACCGCCGCGACGCTCGCGCGCGCGCTCCCCGGCTGGACCGCCGATGCGAGCGGCAACCTGATCCGTCGCAGCGGCCGCGGGTCACCTCGGCGCGTGGTGGCCTGCGCGCTCGACATCCCGCAGTACGTCGTGAGCCAGGTGACCGACGAGGGCTACCTGCGCCTCCATCGGGCGGGGAACGCCGCTGCGCGGCATCCGCTCTGGGACCAGTTCCACGAGGCGCAGCGCGTGACGGTGCTCACGCGCACTGGCGTGCACGCCGGCGTGGTCGCGGTGGCGAACGGGCACTTCGCACGGCAGCATCGCGGTGACACGACGGTCACCTGGGTGGATGAGCTCTGGGTGGATGTCGGCGCGTCGTCGCGCGCGGAGGCCGAGGGGCTCGGCATCCAACTGCTCGACCCGGTGCTCGCCGATCGTCCGGCGTGGGAGTACGAAGGACAGGCCGCGGGCCCGGCCGCAGGCGCCCGCGCCTCGTGCGCCGCGGTCGCGACCGCCGCCACCGCGACGCCGGCGCGGGGCGAGACGATCTGGGTGCTCTCCACTGAACGCGCCTTCGGGTGGGTCGGCTTGAGCGGCGTGTTGGCGCGACTCGGCCCGATCGACGCGCTGACGCTCGTGGACGCCGGGCGGCGTGAGGCGGTGGACGAGGTGCTGCCGGCGGCGCGCGTGCCGGCGCCGGCGGTCTCGCGCACGATGTCACTCGCTTCGGCGCGCGTGCTCGCGCCTCGCGTGCGCTTCGGCGGGAGCTTCGTGGAGAGTGTGCACGCGCGGGACGCCGAGACGTTGCTCGGCGCGGTCGCCGACGCCGGCGGTGTCACCGTCGCAGCGCGCCCCTGGGTCGCGCTCCCGCTCGACACCGCGCAGCGGCTCGCCCCGCGCCGCGATGCGTACGGCGAGGCCGAGCGCACCTTCTTCCGGCTGGCGGACATCGCCGGCGTGCCGGGGCACGAGCACGCCGTGCGCGAGGAGATCCTGCGGTCGCTCCCGGCGTGGGCGCGCGCGGCCGCGGTCGTGGATTCGATCGGCAACCTCATCGTCGCCGCGGGTCCCGACCGGGATTCGGTCCTGTTCATGGCGCACATGGACGAGGTGGCGTTCGAGGTCGAGCGCATCTCGCGCGACGGCATCATCTCGCTCGGCCGGCGCGGTGGCTCGGTCGCGAGCACCTGGGAAGGCCAGACGGCGCTGCTGCACTTCGACCCCGCGGCGAATGCTCCGGGAGCGGCGGCACCCTCGCTGCGCGGCATCTTCGTGCCGCGCGACTCGGCGCGGGTGAAGAACCCGGGCGAGCTCACGGCCTGGTTCGGGATGGACTCGGCACAACTCGCGGCGCGCGGCGTGCGCGTGGGACTGGGCGTCACATCGTACAAGCGCGCCGGGCGGCTCGCCGGCACGCGCATCACCGGCCGCTCGAGCGACGACCGCACGGGCTCCACGGCGCTGCTGCTCGCGATCCGTTCGCTCGACCCGGCGACGCTCCGGCGGAGGGTGATCTTCGCCTGGTCGGTGCGGGAGGAGGGCGGACTGGTGGGGGCGCGCTACTTCGGCCGCCAGCACGGCGCCTCGCTCTCGCGCATCTATTCGGTGGACACCTTCGTTTCGAGCGAGACGCCGCTCGAGCTCCCGACGTTCGCCTTCACGCGGTTGGGGAAGGGGCCGGTGTTGCGCGGGCTCGACGACGGTGCGATGGCGCCGACGGGGGAGATGGACCGCGTGAAGCGCGTCGCGCGGGCTGCGGGGATCCCGCTACAGGTGGGGACCACGCACGGCAGTACCGACGGGTCGGCGATCACTCCCTACGGCGCGCCGAATGTCGGGCTCTCCTGGCCGGGGCGCTATTCCCACACGCCGGGCGAGGTGCTCGACCTGCGCGACCTGGCCGACCTGAGTCGGCTGGTGCTCGCGCTGGTGCGGGAGTGAGGCGAACGCCGATGCCGAACGAGCGTTCTTCGGTATATGTTTGAACCGATGCCCTCCGTCCCGGTGTCCCCTCCGGCCGACCCCTCGATCGCGACGATCGCCGTCGCACTGATCGAGGACAACCGACTGGTGCGCGAGGGCATCACGGCGCTGCTCAACCGGTTGCCGGATATCCAGGTGGTGGCCGAGCAGGCGAGCGACAATGTCACCGCGTTGGAGCGCGTCAGTCCGCAGGTGATCCTGCTCGACATCGGCCTGCGGAAGGGGGACAGCCTGCGGATCGCGGCGAAGGTCCGGGCGCAGTTCCCGGACGCCAAGGTCATCGTGATGGACCTGCTGCCGGCGCACGAGGACATCGTGGAGTTCGTGAACGCGGGCGTCTCGGGCTTCATCATGAAGGACGCGACGCTCGAGGACCTCGTGGACACCATTCGCTCGGTGCACGCCGGCGCCAGCGTCCTCCCGCCGACGATGATCAACACGCTCTTCTCGCAGATCGCGCGTGATGCGATCGACCGGGGCCGCCCCGAGGTGATGGAGTCGGTGCGGATGACGCCCCGCGAGCGCCAGGTGATCAACCTGATCGCCCAAGGGATGAGCAACAAGGAGATCGCGGGGAAGCTGCACGTCGCGACGCACACGGTGAAGAGCCACGTGCGCAACGTGATGGAGAAGCTGACGCTGCACACGCGGCTGCAGATCGCCGCGTACGCGAACAGCGAGCTGCGGAAGTAGTTCGCCCTCATCCCATCGTGCGATACCGCGGTCCGAACGTGCGGCCTAGGTTCCGCGCATGCCCCATCCGCCGCGCATCATCTGGGCCTACTCGTACCGCCTGGTCCCGCCCTTGCCCGTCGCGCAGCTGCGCAAGGTCAAGGCGCTGCTCGAGCAGGAGCATCGCGACGCCGTGAAGCGCGATGCGACCTGGGAAGGCCGGTTGGTCGTCGATGAGCGCATCGCGCACATCCTGGTGTTGAGCGACACCCCCGACCTCGACCTCGCCGCGAATCACCGGATCGAGGCCGCCCTGCGCGCCGTGGACGCCGGTTACGCGGTGACCGTACCCCTCGCCGTGCCGAACGAGCAACCGCTCGTTGCGTCCGGTGAGTCGGACATCCCCCAAGAGAACTAGTCCGACGGGGTGAGTACGCCGCGCGCGGCCTACCGCTCGCGAGCATCCCCCGGAAACCCCTCCGACGGCCGATGGGAACGCCCCTTGCTGGTGCGTAATCTCATAGTTGTAGTGAGGTCACCACACGTCCCGTTGGACCAAGGAGTCCCTTTATGCTGTTTCGAACGCTTTCCCGAACGACGAAAGTCGCGTTCGGTCTCACGGTCGCCGGCCTGTCGATCTCCGGCTGCGACGTCCACAGCCTCGTCGGCGGCGCTGTCACCCCTGGCCCGCTCGCGACCATCACGGTCACGCCGAACCGCGACACGCTGAACGTGCTGACGTCGGCGCCGTTCGTCGCGGTCGGCCGTGACGCCGCCAACGTCATCGTCCCGATCACGCCGGTCTGGTCGGTCGCCAATGGCGGCGGCACCGTCGCCCAGACGGGCACCTTCACCGCCGGGAACGCGACCGGGCTCTTCACGAACACGGTCCGCGCGACGGTCGGCACGATCTTCGGTTCGGCCACGGTCCTCGTGACCCCGACGGTCGTCACGCCGCCCGTCTTCCCGCTGGGCGCGGCTTCGCCATACGGCATCCTCGCCGGCACCGCGGTCACCTGCATCACCGGCGGCTTCATCGACGCCGACATCGGCATCAGCCCGGGGAGCACGCTCACCGGCTTCGGTCCGTGCACTTTCTCAGGCGTCACCAACCTCGGCAACGCGACCGCGGCCACCGCGCAGAACGCGCTGACGACGGCCTACAACACCCTCGCTGGGCTCCCCTGCCCGCCGGCGAATGCGATCGTCGCGAACCTCGGCGGCACCACGCTGGCCGCGGGCGTCTACTGCACCGCGATCGGCATCGGCGTGACCGGGACCCTGACGCTCAACGGCGGCGGCGACCCGAATGCGACCTTCGTCTTCCAGGCGGGAACGTCGCTGACGACGGCCGGCAATGTCGTGCTGATCAATGGCGCCCAGGCCCGCAACGTGTACTGGCAGGTCGGTTCCTCGGCGACCATCGGCACCGGGTCGCAGTGGCAGGGCAACATCCTCGCCCTGACCAGCATCACCCTCGTGGACAGCGCGACGCTCCTCGGCCGCGCCCTCGCCCGCAACGGTGCGGTCTCGCTCGGCACCAACAACACCATCACGCTGCCGTAGTCCGGCCGCTCTCACTCACTCAGGAGATACCATGTTCGTTCGCACATTCACCATCGGCGCCGCGGTCCTCATCGCGGCCCTCCCCGCCGCGGCGCAGGAACGCGGGACGCTCGAGTTCGGCGCCTTCGTCAGCAGCAACATGTTCGACAACGCCTACCGGATGGACAACGCGATCGGGTTCGGCGGCCGTGTCGGCGCCTTCCTGGCCCCGCGCTGGTCGCTCGAGTTCGAGGGCAACGGCGGCACCGCCGGGCGCCCGTCCGGCCTGGCCGACCGCTCGTTCCGATTCATCGATGCCCGCGTGCTGTTCAACCCGGTAAAGGTCGGCCGCCTCGCGCTGCTCGTCGGCGCCGGCGGTGGTCACACCGACGCGAACGTGGAGTCCTTCGTCGAGGACGAGTCGTACGGCTACCACGCGCTCGTCGGCGGCAAGTTCGCCATCAATGAGAAGGCGGCGCTCCGCGTCGACTACACGGCCTACTTCAATGGCGGCGCGAACCACCGCGTCCTCAAGGCCGGACTGAGCCTGTACCGCAACCCGTCCGGCAAGGAGACGACGGTCTATCGCCAGACCGCCGCCGCCCCTGCGCCGATGCACGCGGACTCGGTGAGCGCCGCCGAGACGCGTCGCCTCCGTGCCGCCGAAGCGGAGTATCGTCGCCTGCGCGATTCGCTCAGCCGCGTCCCGGCTGCGCAGCCCATCTCGCCGTCGAACGTGGCCGCCCTCGCCACGATGCTCGAGATGATCAACTTCGAGCGCGACAAGTCCGATCTCGATGACGTCTCCCGCGCGATCCTGCGCGACAAGGTCGCGATCTTCAATGCGAACCCGGAGATGAAGATCGTCATCACCGGCTACGCCAGCTCGCCGGGCACCGACGCCTACAACATGGCGCTCGGCTTCCGCCGCGCGACCGCGGCCAAGGCGTACCTGGTCTCCCAGGGCGTCAACGCCGACCGCATCGAGATCTCGACGCGCGGTGAGAACAACCTGCTCGTCGCCGGTCCGGGCGAGGTCGCCAACGCGGCCAACCGCCGCGGCCAGTTCCGTCTCCTGATCGCCGATCCGTACCTCGTCAAGCCGTAGTCCGCGGTCCTCACCCTTCCATCAGGAGTTCACCATGCTCGAGACCCTCATCATCATCCTGGTCGTCCTGTGGGCCCTCGGATACTTCGGCGGGTTCGTGGCCGGCGGCCTGATCCACATCCTGCTGGTGATCGCCCTGATCGTCTTCATCCTGCGGATCGTGTCGGGACGAAAGGTCGTGTAGGGTTTCAACAGGCCGCTTCGCGTGGCCGGCGCCGGCATGGCCGGGCACGCGAGCGCGGGGCCGCACGAACCCGTTCGCACGCACGCAGTTCGCAATTCTTCATTGAGGCTTCAAATGAACACCAGGACTTCAGTTAGGATGATCCGCCTTGCGCGCTACACGCGCTATGCGCTGCTGGCGACGGTCGCGGTCGGCTCCACCGCCTGCGCCAGCTGGGGCAAGCGTGAGACCGGCGGGGCGATCGGCGCGGCGGCCGGCGCCGCCGTCGGCGGCGTGGTCGGCAACCAGACCGGCTCGACGGCACGCGGCGCGATCATCGGCGCTGCGATCGGCGGCGCGGCCGGGGCCATCATCGGCCACCAGATGGACCAGCAGGCGAAGGAGCTGCAGCTCGAGATCCCGGGCGCGACCGTCGAGCGCGTCGGCGAGGGCATCCAGGTCACGTTCGCTTCGGGCCTGATCTACGACTTCGACTCCGACGGCATCCGGGCCGAGGCAGGCGCCAACCTGCAGAATCTCGCGACGAGCCTGAAGAAGTACCCCAACACGGCGCTGCTCATCGTCGGTCACACCGATGACCTCGGCAGCACCGAGTACAACCAGGCCCTCTCGCAGCGTCGTGCCGACGCCGCGATGCGCTATCTCGGCTCGTACGGTGTCGGGTCCACGCGCGTCCGGGCGACCGGGCGTGGCGAGCTGGAGCCGGTCGGTTCCAACGGCACCGAGGCGGGACGCCAGAGGAATCGCCGCATCGAGGTCGCGATCTTCGCGAACCAGGCAGCCCGCGGCAACTAGTCCGCAGGTCTGCGGGTCCGCAGTGCACGAAGGCCGCCGTCGCGAACCTCAGCGACGGCGG